>NZ_JAVDSG010000001.1:2472500-3090000 GCF_031455225.1 Saccharothrix longispora | reverse complement strand
CGATCCGCGCGTTCAGGCCGTCCAGCGAGGCGGGGGAGAGGACCAGCAGCGCGGTCGGGTCGATCCCGGCGCGGGCCCGGCCGGCCCGGTCCGGCTCGCGCACCAGGCGGACCTCCTTGCCGACCGCTCCGGACAGCCACTCCGCGACGTCGTCGCCCAGGTCGATCCCGGACCCCGGCCACTTCTCCACGTCCACCGGCAGGACCGGCCCGTCCGCCTCCGCGTCCAGCACCAGTTCGCCGGCGCCGGGCGCGCTCAGCGCGAGCTTCGCGCCCCCGTGCAGCACCCGGACCCGGACGGCGGCCAGCAGCGGCGCCTCGCCCTGCCACAGGACCGTCCCATCCGGCTTGACCGGGGCGAACAGCCGGTCGTGGGTCAGCCCGGTCGGGGTGGCCTCGGCGCGCTCCACGACGACCCCGGCACACCCCTTGACCGGGTACAACGTCAGCGCGGACACCGTTGGCATGCCGCCAAAGTACCGGGGCCACCGACCCGGCACCACGGTTCGCCGCGAAGACCCGGCCGGGCCTCCCCGGCGGGTCCGCCCGGGCTGTCCGATCAGGGGCGCAGCAGGTGGCCGAGCAGCCTGCGCCGCTCGGCGGCGTTCTCCGGGCGGGGGTCGAACACCGCGTCCAGCAGCGGCAGGACGCGGTCCCGCGCCTCCCGGGTGCGCATGACCCGCTTCCACAGCAGCAGGTCGAGGTGGTAGCGCCACCTCGGGGTGGTCGCCAGCCGGAGGACGTTCACGACGTTGCCGCGGGCCTTGGCCGGCAGCGCGCGCACGTCCTCCCGCGTGGCGAGCACCGACTCGGGCAGCACGTCGAGGCCGTGCGCGGTCATGAAGTCGAAGTCCGTCGGCCACGCCGCCGCCCACAGGTAGTCGACCATCCGGCACCAGCCGCGCAGGAATTCCACCTCCAACTCGGGCCACGGTGCGGTGTCGACCTCGGCGAGCACGCCGACCACCACGTCCAGGCACGTCTTGTGCGCCTTCCACAGGGCCCTGCGCGCCGGTTCCGGGTCGGCCGGGCCGCCCCCGCCCACCAGCGTGAAGTAGGCGCACCAGTCGTCCACGGCGCCGACGAACTCGTCCGGCAGGACCCCGTCCACCACGTACCGGAACCGCGAGCGGGCCGGCGGGTCCGCGACCGGGAGGGCCGGCACCACCCCGGCGGCGGCCGCGGCCAGCCACGGCACGACGCAGAGCGCGTAGTTGCCGTAGCCCCACGGCGAGTCCGGGTCGATCCGGCCGTCCTGCCGGGTGCCGGCGCCGAGCCGACCGGTGCGGAACTGCCACTGGTGCTGGAACGCCAGGCCCCACAGCGGGTTGCGCCGGTTGTCGGCGCCGAACCGGTCGGCGGGGTTGGTGTTGTCGATCATCAGCCGGTAGGCGGCCATCCGCTGCTCGAAGCGGAACGGGTCGAACGCCCCCGCCGGGTCCTCCGCCGTCGTCCAGACCGGGTGCAGGTCCAGGGCCGCCAACTCGTCGGGGTGGGCCATGCCCGGCATTCTTCCGCGCCGGCCGCGTCCACCCGTGCGGGTGCACCCGTCCGCCGGAGGGGGATGCCCCGCTCGGAGGCCGTCCGATGCGGAAAGTCCACCCAGCGGGGCCGCGCTCCGGTCGGGGATCACCGGATCGTGTGCTTGGCGCTCGGCGGTGACGCGGAGTGGACTGATGTCTCCGACGGTGAAGGGGGTACTGCGTGATCGACGCCGCTGCGGTGGACGAGTTGAAGTTCCTCGGCGACCCCCTCGCGGACGCCGTGGTGGCCGACCTGGTGGCCACCGGCCGGGTCGGTGCGGTCAACGCCGTGCTGGAGCACTTCCGCGCCAACGACCAGCCCATCCCCGGTGACCTGCCCGAGGTGGTGCGGGAGTTCCTGGTCGCCACCGACGACCCGCCACCGTGGGCGGACCTGGACCGCATCGCGCGGGCGTACGACTTCTTCGTCGACGACGGCGTGCACGTCGCCTCCGTGCTGACCTTCGGCGCCATGGTCAACTGCTACGCCCAGCCCCGGGCCTCGCGGGTGCTCACCCTGACCCACGGGCTGAACCAGCCGCACCGGCGGCTGTCCGAGACGTCGCAGTTCGTGATGAACATGATGGGCTGCGACGCCTTCGGCCGGGGCGGCGCGTTCGTGCCCACCATCCAGAAGACCCGCCTCATCCACGCCGCCGTCCGCCACTTCCTCACCACCTCCGGCCGGTGGGACGTCGAGGCCGACGGCGTCCCGGTCTGCCAGCAGGACATGGTCGGGGCGCTGCTCATCTTCTCCGTGCAGGTCGTCGAGGGCATGCGGCGCATCGGCATCTCCGTCACCGAGCAGGAGGCCGCCGACTACTACTACGTCTGGCGCGTCACCGGGGCCATGCTCGGCATCCCCGTCGGGGCCCTGCCCGAGTCCGTGGACGAGGCCCGCGAGCTGAGCGCCATCCTCGTCGAGGCGGCCTACGGGCCGTCCCCCGAGGGCGTGTCCCTGACCCGCGACCTGCTGACCCTCTACGAGAAGCTGTTCCCCGGCAAGCTCTTCGACGGCATCGTCGCCGCGATGGTCCGCCAGGTCGTCGCCCCTGAGGTCGCGGACTGGATGGAGGTGCCGCGCTCGCGGGCCTGGGCCGGCGTCGCGCGGGCGGGCACCCGCCTGGTCCGCGCGCTGGAGCGCTCCGAGGACAACAGCGCCCTCGCCACCAGGGTCCTGGACAAGGCCGGCGCGCTGCTGCTCGGGGGCAGCGTCCGCACCCTCACCGACGGCCAGTCGACCACCCTCGACATCCCCGCAGACCTGCGGGAGCGGTGGACGGAGGCGGGCGTGTGCCCGGCGCCGGGCCGGGGGGACGCGACCTGACCGCGCCGGGTCACACCGGGAGCAGGCGCAGCCGGAGGCCGCGGGGGGCGTGCAGGACGTCGAAGGTCGGGGTCGGCGAGCGGTGGGGGACGAGGTGGTGGGTCCTCAGGACGGTCGCGAGGACGACGGTCAGCTGCGCGAGGGCCGGTCGTGAGGCCGGGCAGGTGCGGGGGCCGAGCGCGAAGGGGAGGTAGCTGCCGGGAGCCGGTCGGAAGCCGGCGCTCCAGCGCCGCGGTCGGAACTCGGCGGGCTCGGACCAGGTGCCCGGGTCGCGGTGGTTGAGGTAAGGGCTGAAGAGCAGGTCCGCGCCCGCGGGCAGGCCGCGGGCCGGTGCGGCCGACCGCCGGCGCAGCCGCCAGACCGGCGGGTGCAGGCGCAGCGCCTCGCGGATCACCGCCCGGCACAGCGGCAGGTCGGCCGTCGGGTCGGGGCGCGCGGCGGCTTCGGCGCGGGCGTCCCGCTGGACGTCGGGGTGGGTGGACAGCTCGTGCAGGGCCCAGGCCAGCGCGGTGGCCGGGACGTGGTGGCCGGACAGCAGCATGGCGCGCAGGGCCAGCGTCACCGCGTGCTCGTCGAACCCGTGGTCGAGCAGGACCGCCGGCAGGCCCGCGCGGGGATCGCGGACGTGGTCGCGGATGGCGTCGTAGGTGGCGCGTTGGGCGCGGCGCAGTCGGTGCCGGCGGAACGGCGCGGGCCGGGGGCCCGCGAGGAGCAGTTCCCGTTCCAGCAGCGGGGGGAGCACCCGCGACGGTCCGCCCAGCAGGTGCCGGGTGTTGACGGCGGACACCACGCGGACGGTCTCGTCCCCGACGTCGACGACACCGGGCGACGGCCAACCCGGGACGATCCCGGCGGCCTGCTCGGCGACCACCGGGAGGGACGCGGTGATCCGGGCGGTGGTGAAGAGGGGGCGCATGGCGCGTCGGACCGCCATCCAGGTGGCCGGGCCGTCCGGGCCCCACGAGGTGAGCGCGGCGGGACGGTCGGTCCGGCCGGTGACCGCGTCCCTGCTCGCCAGCAGGCGCTCGGTCTCGGCGGGGTCGGTCACCAGCCACGCGCCGCCTTCGAGCCGAGTGACGCCGTCGCCGGACCTCGCGGCCGAGACCAGGGCGTCGAGCGGGTCGGTCATCGCTCCCCGCCCGCCGCCCGGTCACGCCTCCGCCCGGACCACCGGTCGAGGCGGTCCGGGCGGGAGCGGCTCACACCGCCGGGTAGGCGTAGTAGCCGGAGTCGGTGGGACGGCGGCGGCGCAGGAGCATCCTCAGGAATTTCATCGCGCCCTCTCGTTGACGGAAAACCCAGTATTGCCAAGGGTTTCGACGGAGGTCAAGGAACCGCGACCCCGGTTCACCCCGATGCGCCGACGACGGTTCCGCGGCGCCCTCCCCCGGGGGAGGGCGCCGCGGGTACCGGCCCCTACTCGCAGGGGTGGTCGGCGAAGGCGCTGGGGTGGGCGTGGATCCAGTCGCAGAAGTTGTTCGCCCGGGCCGCCGTGACCCGCGTGGCCCAGTTGCCGCCGTGGTAGGCGATGACCCCGGTCACGCGCCGGTCGTCACCGTCCCGCTCGTAGACCGGCGACCCGCTCTGCCCGCCCTGGACGTCGACGTGGGTCTTGATCTGCTTGGACAGCACGAGCAACGTCGGGTCGCTGTCGCCGTACTGGTAGTTGTCGCACTGGCCGTCGGCGGACGGCGAGTCGGCGCAGTCGTGGGACCAGATCGGGTAGCCGGCCGTCCAGTGCTCGCCCCAGTGCCCGTTGGACCGCCACCCCAGCCAGCCCAGGCCGGCGGTGGAGCGCTGGTCGTCCAGCACGACCATGGCGTAGTCGTACGCCGGGTCACCGTGGTCGAACCAGCCGGACACGCTGAAGTACCAGTGGGAGTTCTTGAGCCCGTTCGGGTACGTGCCGATCCCGTCCTGGCCGGGCGCCACCTTGCGGTTCGGGTACCAGCCCTCGTCCTTGCCGCCGCTGCCCCGGTGGATGCAGTGGCCGGCGGTGAGCAGGTGGCGCGGTCCGATCAGGGAACCCGAGCAGTTGGACGTCGTGGCGCCCGGCGAGGAGATCGACCCCACCACCCGCCACGGGTAGCTCGTGGTCGCCGACCGCCGCAGCCGGTCGTCGGGGCCGAAGATCGTCCGGGTGCCCATCCCGCCGTCCGCCCGCTGCGGTCCGACCTCGGGGACGACGTCCGTCGGGGTCGGGTTGACCGGGCGGGTCTCGTCCGGTCCGCGCGGGGCGAGCGCGGTCTGCCGGTACAGCCGGCCGTCGGGGGAGACCGCGACGCCCAGCTCCCAGTCCGCCGGCCGGGCCACGTCGAGCCGCGCGGCCTCCTCGTCGCCGAGCGAGGGCGCCTCCGGTTCGGCGGTCGGATCGGTGTAGGTGGCCAGGCCTACGCAGCGCCAGTCGCCGCGCCGGTCCAGTTCGGTGGCCGGCCGGTCGGCGCACGGGTCCTCCGCGTGGGCGACCGACGTGGTCGCGAGCGGCGCCAGTGCGGCGGCCAGCACCAGCACCACCGCTCGTGCCGACACGTGTTGCTTCCTCATGTTCCCCTCCGGAGACCGGTTCAGGTGGTCGTGCACCACGGTCGTCACGGACCTTCGGGTGGCCTTAGCGTCGGCATAAGGCGGCCGGGGTTGATCACATCGGGTGAATCCGCCGCCCAGCGCGCACGGACCGGCCCGGGTGTGGCATGGATAGCGTGTGACGACGCCCGCGACCACCGACGCCGTCGCGCGGCCTCGCCTGGACTACCTGCTGGCCGCGGCGCGCGCCAGCCGGATCACCACGGTGGTGGCGCCCGCCGGCTACGGCAAGACCACGTTCCTGGCCGGCTGGACCGCGCGGGCCCCGGTCGCCTGGCACACGCTCACCGAGGAGGACCGCTCCGCCCAGCCGCTGCTGGCCAACCTCGCCGCCGCCCTGCGCTCCATCCTGCCCGCGCTGCGCTTCCGACCGCCCGGCGTGCTGGCCGACGACGAGGACGCGGGCGAGGCCGGGCGGGCCGACCGGGTGCACGCCATGGCCGCCTCCCTGTGCGAGGCGGTCGCCGAGGCCACGACCGGCGCGGGTGGGCGGGAGGTGCTCCTGGTGCTGGACGACCTGCACGTCATCGGCCGCGACGACCGGACGTGCGGCCTGCTGGAGGCGCTGTGCCTCCAGGCCCCGCCGGCGCTGCGCGTGGTGCTGTCGAGCCGGGAGCCGCCGCCGTTCCCGGTGCGGCGACCGGCCGGGCCGCGCGGACCGCTGGAGGTCTCCGCCGCGCAGCTCGCGTTCACCGAGGGGGAGACCCGGCAGCTGCTGCCCGACGACCGCGCCGCCGCGGAGCTGCACCGGCTCTCCGGCGGGTGGCCGGTGGCGGTGCGGATGGCGGCCGGGGCTCGGGTGCCGGACCCGACGGCCGGGCCGGTGCTGCCCGCCGCGGCGGCGCCGCACGACCGCGCGCTGTACGACTACCTGGCCCACGAGGTCTTCGACCGCGAACCGCGCCGGGTCCGCGAGCTGCTGGCCGCCGCCGCGCTGTTCGACCGCTTCGACGCCGACCTGCTGGCCGCGCTGGGGTTCGCCGACGCCGCGCCGGTGCTGGACGACCTGCTGGCCCGCGGGTTGTTCGTGGAGCGGCTGATCCCGCACCCCGGCTGGCTGGGGCTGATCCCGCTGGCGCGCGCGTTCGTCGCCGGACGCACCCCGCCGTCCCCGGCCGAACGGCGCCGGCTCGGCGCGACAGCCGCCGCGTGGCTCGCCGACCGGGGCCACCTCGCGGAGGCGCTCGCCGCGCTGACCGGGCTCGCCGACCACCGCGCCGTCGGCGCGCTGCTGGCCGCGCACGGCGAGGAGCTGCTCCAGCGCGGCGGCGCGGACACCGTGACCGCCGCCGTCGACGCCATCCCGCCCGACGAGCGCGACCCGGTCACGTGGCAGCTGGCCGGTGTGGCGCACCAGGTGCGCGGCGAGTGGGGACCTGCCCTGGCGTGCCTGCGGCGGGCCACCCCGCGCGGCGTGCCCACCCCGCCGGCGCTCGCCGCCCGCATCGCCGCGATGCACTACTTCAGCGGCGCACCGGACCGGACGCTCGCCGCCTGCGGGGAGTGCTCGACCACCGGGGCGGACCCGGCGGCCGAGGCCAGGGTGCACGGCCTGGCCGCGAGCGCGCACTGGGCGCGCGGCGACGTCGCCGCCAGCCGGGCCGAGGTCGCCGCCGCGACGGTGCTGGCCGAGGAGGCGGGCGACGACGCGGCGCTGGCGGCCACGCACACCGTGCTGGCCATGGTCGCCGACGCGGAGGGCGACCGCTCGGCGGTCGCCGACCACTACGCGCGGGCGCTGGCGCACGCGCAGCTCGCCGGGGACGTGCTGGCCGAGATCAGGATCAGGGTCAACCGGTCGGCGCACCTCGTGCACGAAGCGGACCACGGGGAGGCGCTGGCCGAGCTGGAGACCGCGCTGCGGCTCGCCGACCTGACCGGGTTCACCAGCTACCGGGCGCTGGCGCTGAACAACCGGGGCGCGGCGTGGCTGGGCCTCGGGCGGCTGGACGAGGCCGCCGCCGACCTGCACGCGGCGCGCAAGGTCTACACCAGGACGGGATCGCGGCTTGCCAGCCTGGCGCTGGAGTCGCTCGGGGAGGTCCACCGGCTCCGGGGGGAGCGGGCGCTGGCCCGGGACGCCTTCGCCGAGGCGGTGCGGCTGGCCGAGGAGAACGACGCCGTGCCGCAGTTGGTGCCCGCCCTGGCGGGGCTCGCCCGGGTGCTGGCCGACGAGCAGCCCAGGGCCGCCGAGGACCTGGTGCGCCGGGCGCTGTCCTGCGGCACCGGCCTGGGCTACCCGGCGGCGCTGCTGGCCGCCGCGCGCCTCGCGCTCGCGCGCGGCGAACCGGACGAGGCGGCGGCCCACGCGGGCCAGGCCCAGGCCGTGGCCGCCCGGCGCCGCGACCGGGCCGCCGGCGCGGCGGCGCTCGAACTGCTCGGTCGGTCCGCGGCCGGTCGCGACGAGGCCGGTCGCGACGAGGCGTTGTCGCTGCTGGACCAGGCCGCGGCGGCGTGGGCCGGGATCGGCAACCCCCTCGGCGGCATCGAGGTGTCGATCGCCAGGGCACGGGTGCTCGGCGGCGCGGACGGCCTGGCGCTGGTCACGGTGGCCGGTCAGGCCGCCGCCCGGCTCGGCGCCCGCGGGTTGGTCGCGGAGGCCGCCTCGGTCGCCGGGGCGTGCGGCCGGTCGACCGGCCCCGCCGTGTCCATCCGCACCCTCGGCGGGTTCCGGGTGCTGCGCCGGGGCGAGACCGTCCCGGCCACGGCGTGGCAGTCGAAGAAGGCGCGCGACCTCGTCAAGATCCTCGTCGCGCGGCGGGGGAGGCCCGCGACCCGCGAGGCGCTGATGGCGCTGCTGTGGCCGGACGAGCCACCGGAGCGGGTCGCCAACCGGTTCTCGGTGGCGCTGTCCACCGCGCGCCTGGTGCTCGACCCCGACCGCGGCGACGGGCACGGCATCGTCGCCGACAACGACCAGGTTCGCCTCGACCCGACCGTCGTCGACGTGGACGTGATCCGGTTCCTCGCCGACGCGCGGGCCGGGTTGACGGGCGGGCCGGCGGCGCTGCTGGCCTCGGCGGAGACCGCCTACACCGGCGACTTCCTGGAGGAGGACCCCTACGCCGACTGGGCCGCGGAACTGCGCGAGGACGCCCGCCTCACCTACCTCCAGGTCGCCTCGGCGCTGGCCGGGCACGCCGCCGCGTCCGGCGACCACGTCGCGACCAGCCGGTACTGCCTGCGCGTCCTGGAGCGCGACTGCTACGACGAGACCGCGCACCTGGCGCTGGTGCGCGCGCTCACCGCGTCGGGCAGCCACGGCGAGGCGCGCCGCCGCTACCGGACCTACGTGTCGCGGATGCGCGAGATCGACGTGGAGCCGAGCCCCCTCCCCGATCCCGCGCCGCTCCGCGTCGGGTGACTCACGCCTTGGCGCAGATCGCGTACGCCTCGATGCCCCACGGGCTGGCGCCCTTCGTGCCGATCGCCGTCATCGTGCCCGCGTCCGGGTCCGGCAGCCACGCCACCGCGACCGTCAGCGAGTCGGTCGCGTTGCCGTACGCCGAGGCGCCGCCGCCGGTGTACTGGTAGCCGTCGGCGCACGTCGCGGTGACCGTCTGCTCGAACGAGCCGGACATGTCGCCCTTCGCGACCTCGCGCACCAGCAGGCCCGCCTTCGCCGGGTCGCAGATCGCCCACGCCTTCACCGCCCACGGGGCGTCCGCCGGCCCGGCGGCCTTCGCGGTGGCCGTCGTCAGGCTCGCGTCGGGCACCAGCCCGTACAGGGCCGCCGGGTCCGCCGGGTCGGAGCCGGCGACCTCGCCGCCGAGGCCGGTCAGGCTGCCGGGGACCTCGCAGGAGACCGAGTCCTCCTTGACGGCGACCTGCGCGGCGCCGAACCCGTCCGGGCGCACCAGCACGGGGTTGCCGCGGGCGCAGACGGCGCGGGCGAGCACGACCCAGGGCGACGTGGCCCCGAACGACCGGGCGCTCACCACGACGCCCGACAGGTCGGGCAACGGCCGGACGGCGTCGATCGCCACCTGCCCGGACGCGTCCCGGACGGCCCCGCCCGCCGAGTACAGCTTCGTGCCGCTCGGGCACCAGGCCGTCACGGACTTGCCGGAGGTGGTGGCCGGGCTGACCGCCTCCACCAGTCGGACGCCGACGGCCTGGCCCGCGGCCCGGGCGTGCGCGGTGCCCACCACCCCGCTCGCGACCCCCAGCGCGAACCCGACCACCGCGACCCGCTTCCACCACGTCGTCCCGCTCATCGAACCCCTGCTCCTCTCACCCGCGGCAGAGCCCGCGGCGTCACGGTGCCCAGGATGGGGGCGGCGGTTACGGTGGCCTTAAAGTCGGGTGGTCGGACCCGTCGGCGCGGTCACGACGGGTCGGGTTCCACCTCCGCGACGGTCGCGCCGGGGGCTCGGGGAGAGGATGACGTGCGGGGCTCCGTCCGACCCCGGGTGACGTGGCCGCACCGTGCCCGGGTGGGCCGCCCGCCGGAAAAGCCGTTGCGCCGATCGGCGGCGGGATCGCATGATCGACCCACACCGCACGGGGCAGCTTCCCCGTCCCCGCGCGGATGACTTCCCACGCGCCCCCGCGGCTCGGTCGGGGCGGAGCGCGACGCCACGAACGTCGAGGTTCCGGGTTCGAGTCCGGCAGGGGCACGCGTCGTGCCACCACCGCCCCCGGCGGTGTCCCCCACCACCCCGCGCCGAGGTACCGGGCGTGGGGTGGTGACGCACGACCGGATCAGCCCGCGTAAGGGGCCTTCGCCGCCTTCGCCGCGGTCAGGAACGCTCCTTTGTTCTTCGGCCAGAACAGGCTGTCCACGCACGAGTACTCCGGCAGGAACCCGCCGCAGTCGCCGCTGCCCGACCCGATCTCGAACGTGTAGCTCGCGACACCCAGGTCGCCGTAGGCGAAGTCGTCGGTCGTGCCGGTCGTGTCGCCCTCGGCCACCACCTCGTACCCGTTGGACGCCGCCATCTTCCTGCCCAGCGCCGCCAGCTGCGCCGCGTTCGGGTTCGCGTTCCACGTCCAGCCCCACGGCGGCATGATCAGGTTGCCGTAGCTGTGGACGGTGATCATCACGCCCGTGGTCGTCACCGGCGCCGGTTCGGTGTCACCGGGGCCCCGCTGGTCGGGGAAGAGCTGCCTGAACCACGCCTCGATCGCCTCGGTCTCCGGCTCCGAACCGGCCGCCGTGCCCTGGTAGGTCTCGTCGCACCGGTCCGTGCCGGCCTTGCCCCACTTGAACGTGGAGTTGCGGTTCAGGTCCACGCCGTAGCTCGGCGTCGAGCACGACGCGCCGGTGTTGTTGGCGTTCTTGCGCTGCAACAACGGCCTGCTGCCGCCGGACGCGACGATGTCCACCCCGTCGGGGTTGGCGATCGGCACCACCCACAGCTCGGTCGTGTCCAGGACGGACGTCACCTCGGCGTCCGTGCCGTACCCGCGGGTGACGTGGTCGATCCACCGCCACGCCAGCTCGCCGGTGGCCAGCTCCCGCGCGTGGAGCTGCGCGATCAACGCGAACCGGGGCTTGGCGGAGTCGGGGTCGAGCGCGCAGTCGCCGGCCTGCTTGCGGGTGATGCAGATGGCCTTGATGTCGTGACCGCCCTGGCCGCGCGTCCTGCGCCAGCTGTCGCCGATGTCGTGCACCTGCGTCAGCGCCGGGTACGCCGCCGCCACGTCGGTCAGGTGCTTCTCGTGCTCCGCCACCGTCCGGTAGCCGCCGTAGTACGTCAGGGCGCCGACGTCCGCGGCCCGACCGGGCGGCACCTGCTTGTACACCGCATCGGACTTCCTCGGCTGGTGGCCGAGGGCGACCAGCCGGTCGGCCACGCGCCGGTCGCCGACCACCTGCACGACGCCGTCGACGCCGTGCCCGACGTCGAACCCGGCCTCCCGCAGGGCGCGCTCACCCGCTCCCGGGACCTGCCAGTAGTACGGCGTGGTGTCGGGTCGAGCGGCCGGCGCGCTGGTTCCCACCAGCAGCAGCGCCGCCGTGACAAGACCTACCCGTACCTTCATCGACCGACCTCCAGACGGGCCGGCGGCCGAGGCGGGGTGACAGGAGGCCGCCGCGCCGAACGCGGGTGTGGAGCACCGCACACCAGCAGAACCTACCGACGGTGGTCGCCCGTGCCCGGAACGTCACCACGGGCGTGTCGCCGGGAACGGCGGTCGATCCACGCCGCGTCGTCCGGCCGATCGGGCACCGGGTGCGCGACGGGAGGAAGCGGACAGGTGTCAGGACCGGTCGACCGCGGGGCTGTGCCGGATGGCCAGCAGGGCGATGTCGTCGGTGGCGGGCCGGTCGTTCACCAGGGTGGTCATGATCCGGGCGCACGCCGTCTCGGGCGACACGGGGGTGACGGCCTCCCGGAGCACTTCCAGCCAGCCGTCGAGGTCCTGCCCGCGGCGTTCCACGAGGCCGTCGGTGTACAGCGCGACCAGCGCGCCGTCCGGCACGTCGACGACGGCGCCGCGGCGACCGGTGACGGCGAGGGCGTAGCCGATGGGCGGGCCGATCGGGGCGTCGACGAAGGCGGCCGGCCGGCCGGGCGCGGCGAGCACGGGGGGCAGGTGGCCGGCCAGGGCGAGGTCCATGCGGCAGGTCGCCGTGTCGATGACCGCGTAGGCGACCGTGGCCATGGTGCTGCTCTCGAAGTGACTGGCCTTCCGGTCGAGCTTGCCGAGCACCTCGGCGGGGTCGGCGAACTCCAGGGCGTAGGCGCGCAGCGCGCTGCGCAGGCGTCCCATGACGATCGCGGCGGGCAGCCCGTTGCCCACGACGTCGCCGATCACCAGGCCGATGCGCCCGCCGGGGAGGGGGAACACGTCGTACCAGTCGCCGCCGACGCCGCTGTCCGTGCCGGGCACGTAGCGGGCCGCCATCTCCCACCCGTCGGCGGCGGGCAGGCGCGAGGGCAGGAGGCTGTCCTGGAGCATGGCGGCGGCGGCCCGCTCGGAGCGCGAGCGGTGCACGTGCGCCGCCATCGCCAACCGGTCGGCGACCAGTTGGAGCAGTTCGATCTCCTCGTCGGTGAACCGGCGGGTCGTGGTGCTGCCGATGTGCAGGACCCCGCTCAGGTCGCCGTGGGTCACCATCGGCACGCCCAGCAGGGTCCGCAGGCCGCGCTGCCACAACAGGGGGTTGACCACGGTGGACTCGTCGACGTGGTCGACCTGCACCGCTTCCCTGCGCTGGGCCACCTGCCCGGCGAAGCCCGTCCCGACCGGCACGCGGACGCCCTGGAAGACCTCCTCCTCCAGGCCGGAGGCCGCCCTGGCCACCAACTGCTCGCCGGAGGCGTCGGTCAGCAGGACGGTGACGGTGTCGACCTCGAACAGGTCGCGCACCCGCCACAGCAGGACCTCGAAGAACTTGTCCAGGTCGAGTTCCCTGAGCGTGCCGTCGGTGATCGCCTCCAGCACGCGCAGCCGCCGGGTCGACACCTGCGGACCACCCATCCCGCACCCCCCCGTCCACGTCTCGACCGCGCGCGTACACCGAGCGACCAGCACGAACGCGTGACGGATGCCATGTGAGCCGGTGTCGAACGATTCAGGGTACCCGGAACGGGTGTTTCCGAACGCCCGGCGGTCCGCTAGGCCGGCCCGCAGCCACGGCAACCGGGGAGTGGTCCCACCGGCGTGCGGCCCAGCAGACTTGATCGGACGGAATCCGCTGGTCGAGTGAGGTGTGCGCCATGACCCGAGTCCCGGCCGTCGCCGGAACCGTTCGTCCCACCAGACCCGGACGGCTGGTGCTCGGCAGCGCGGCCGCGGGCGTCCTGCTGGCCGTCCTGTGGTCCTACGAGCTGGTCGACCACGTGATCGGCGCGAACGTGGCCAACGCGCTGCTCGGCGAGGACGCCGCGACCGCGTCGATCGCGGGCACGGCCGCGGGCCTGGCGTTCGCGTTCGTCTCCGGCCTCGCGGGCACCTTCACCGCGTGCAACATCGCCATGGCCGCGTCCATCGGACCGATGAGCCAGGCGAGCGGGGCGGCCTCGGGCACCGCGCGGGCACTGGCGCGCCCCCTCGGCTGGTTCACCGCGGGCATGGTCGGGGTGTCGGCGGTCTACGGCGCGGTCGGCGTGCTCGTCGGCACGAGCCTGCCGCAGCTGTCCACCGCGACCGTCGGCGCGATGCCGGTGCGCCTGGTGCAGTCGGCGGTCGTGTTCGGCGTCGTCGGCCTGGCGCTGACCTACCTCGGCCTCGCGGCCCTCGGCGTCGTGCCCGACCTGTTCCGAGCCCGCCCGGTCGCCCGGGTCGTGGTGCTCGGCGCGCTGGTCGGCGCGTTCCTGATCGGCCGCCCCTACCCGCTGTTCATCAAGCTGTTCCGCTCCGCGGTCGAGTCCGGGAACCCGCTGTACGGCGCGGGCACGTTCGTGCTCCAGTCCATCGGCAACATCCTGCTCGCGGTGATCGTGTTCACGGTGCTCGCCCTGGCCACCAAGGGCCGGTTCCTGCGCTGGTTGGGCGGCAACCAGCGCCGCACGGCGGTCGTCAGCTCGGCGCTGCTCATCGCCCTGGGCGTCTTCCTGCTCGTGTACTGGGACGTCCGCGTCCCGGCGATCTTCGGGTTCGGCTGGTTCCCGACCATGCCCTACAACTGACGGGGGGCCGGCGGTGAGGTGCTGGCGCGGAGGACGAGTTCGGTGGGGAGGACGACCCGGTGGTGCGCCGGTAACCCGTGGTGGGCGCTCAGGACCGCCAGCCGGGTGGCCTCGGCGGCCATGTCGCGCAAGGGCTGGCGGATCGTGGTGAGCCCCGGCGTGGCCCACCTCGCGGGCGGCAGGTCGTCGAAGCCCACCACGCTCAGGTCGTCGGGCACGCGCAGGCCCTTGTCGTGGGCGGCCTGGTAGACGCCGAGCGCCTGGGCGTCGTTGCAGGCGAACACGGCGGTCGGCGGGTCGGGCAGGCGGAGCAGCTCGTGCGCGTGCCGGCGACCGTCCTCCACCTGGTAGGCGCCGGCGCGGACCAGGGCGCGGTCCAGCGGGACGCCCGCGGTGTCGAGGGCGGCGCGGTAGCCGATCAGGCGCTCCCGGGCGGACAGCGCGCCCGCGGGTCCGGTGATCACCGCGATGCGCCGGTGCCCCAGCTCCAGCAGGTGCCGGGTGGCGGCCAGGCCGCCCTCCCGGTTGGCCGCGTGGACCGCCGCCACCCCCGGACCGGGCTCGGTGATCGGGTCCACCAGCACGACGGGGATCACGCGGCCCGCCAGCCGGGCGCGCTGCTCGGCGGTCGGGGCGCACAGCACCGAGACGACGGCCCGGGAGCGGCGGGAGAGGACGGTCTCGATCCACGTGTCGCCGGGTGCCGGCCGACCACCGGGGTCCGACACGACCACGGCCACGCGGTGGGCGTCGGCGGCGCGGGCGGCGCCCCGGATGACCTCCATCGCGTACGGACCGGCGAGCCCGTGCAGGACCAGCTCCAGCAGCGGGGCGGTGACGAACCGCGTCCGCGGCCGGTAGCCGTGCGTCAGCATGATCTCCTCGATCGCCGCACGGGTGTCCGCCGCGACGTCACCGCGTCCGTTGAACACCTTCGACACCGTGGTGGTGGACACCCCGGCCAGCGCGGCCACCTGGGCGATGGTGATGTCGGGCGTGGACTTCACGGGCAGTCTCCTTCGATCGGGTCAGCGGACCGAGGCCCACTCGACCAGGGCATCGGCGAACCGGCGGCGCAGCAGGACGAGCGGCACGACCACCGGCGCGGTGATCAGCAGCGCGCCCGCGCACAGCAGCGGCACGTCGGTGCCCCAGCGGCCCTGGAACGCGCCGAGCGCGCCCGCCGCCGTCCGCCGCAGCGGGTCGTCGACCAGGACCAGGGCGAACAGCAGGTGGTTCCACGTCCACACCGACAGCAGCAGCGCCGACGACCGCAGCGCGTCGCCCGCGAGGGGCAGGTGCACGTGCCGGAACACCGCCCACGGGCCCGCCCCGTCCACGCGGGCGCACTCGGCCGGCTCGGCGTCCGCCGACGCGAAGTGGGTCCGCATCCACACCACTCCGAACGGCAGGTGCACGGCGACCAGCGGCAGCACCAGCCCCGCCGTCGTGTCGAGCAGCCCCAGGTCGCGGACCAGTTGGTACAGCGGGACGACGATCGCCTCCCGGGGCAGCACCAGCCCGACCACGAACAGGCCGAGCACCGCGCGCGAACCGGGGAACGGCAGCCGCGCCAGCCCGTAGCCGGCCGCGGTGGACAGCACGAGGACCGCGGGCACCACGGCGAGCACGACCACCAGTCCCGACAGCAGCGCCCGGTCCACCAGCGCGGTCCGGAACGCCAGCGCGAAGTTCGACCAGTGCGGGTCGTCCGGCCAGGTCAGCCCCGGGGGATAGGTGCCGGGCGGGTGCAGGGCGGTGACGAACAGCTCCGCCAGCGGCAGCACCGTCACGACGGCGAGCCCGACGCGCACGAGCAACCCGGCCCTCACCGCGACCACCGCAGCACCGGGGCGACCACGGCCAGCACCAGCACCACGAGCACCACGGCCAGGGCCGACGCCAGGCCCACCTGACGCTCCGTGAAGGCCAGGTGGAACACCTCCAGCGCCGGGACCGACGTCGCTCCGCCGGGTCCGCCGAGGGTCGTCACGTACACGACGTCGAAGCTCGACAGGGCGGCGACCGAGGTGATCACCACGCACACGCCGACCTCCCGGCGCACGCCCGGCAGCGTCACCGCGCGGAACTCCCGCCACCGCCCCGCACCGTCCAGGCGGGCGGCCTCGTACAGGGCCGGGTCCAGCCGCCGCACGCCCGCCGACAGCAGCAGCGCGCACGTCCCGAGCAGCGCCCACGCCCCGATCACGCCCACGGCGGCGAGCGCGGTCGACGAGTCGCCCAGCCACGTCCGCGCCACCCCGTGGAGACCCACCGCCTCCAGCGACCGGTTCACCGCGCCCGTGGACGACAGCAGCACGCTCCACGCCAGCCCCGCCGCGATCGGCGGCACGGCCTGCGGCAGGAGCAGGACCAGCGACGGACCCGGCCGCACCGCGGCGGCCAGGGCGAGGCCGAGCAGGACCGGCCCGGCGGCGAACGCCACGACCAGCAGCAGCGCGTGCGCGAGGGGAGCGACCAGGTCCGGGTCGGTGAACACGGCGGCGTAGTTGTCCCAGCCGACCCACGTCGACGGTCCCACGCCGTCCCACCGGTACAGCGAGTACTGGGCGGTCAGCGCCAGCGGTCGCAGCACGAACACCCCGTACACGGCGAGCGCCGGGAGCACGAACAGCCACCCGGCCCAGCGACCGGCCACCCTCAGCCGCCGGTCTGGGCGACGTAGTCGGCCTGCACGCCGGCGAGCAGCCCTTCGGGGGTCAGGTCGCCCTCCACGAGCCGCTGCAACCGGGGTGTCCAGCTCCTGGCGTACACGGAGCCGGTGGCGTTCGCGATGAAGTCCATCGCCGCGTCGTCGGCCAGCACCTCGTCGGTGGCCGCGAACGTGGCGGCGGTGACCGAGCCGGGCTCCACCGGCAGCGTCGGGTCGACCGGCCCGAGGGGACGCGCCCCGCCGACGCGCACCACGAGGTCCCGGGCGGCCGGGTCCGACGCGGCCCAGTCCAGGAACACCGCCGCGCAGTCGGGGTGCGCGGCCCGTGCCGCGATCCCGAACGACGGCGGTCCGGCCATCGCCGCGCGGGGCGCGCCCGCGGTCAGCGGCGGTGTGAGGAAGAACCCGACGCGGCCGGGCATGCGGCGGTCGAGCGCGGCGGACTCCCAGTCGCCGTTGACCATGAACAGCGCCCGGCCGGAGGTGAACCGGTCCACCATGCGCGCGTAGTCGGTGGCGTTGAGGTCCGCGTCGAAGTAGCCGGCGGCCAGCCAGCGCGCCAGGTGCCGCGCGGCCTCGGTGTTGGGCGGGGTGTCGATCCGCGCCCCGGGCCGCTGGAACGTCCAGTCGTCGACCGCCCTCGTCGAACCGTACGCGCCCATCAGGCTCTGCAAGGGGAACGTCAACCCGCCCGTCGCGCCGCCGTTGAACCCCGCCAGCGGGGTGATGCCCGCCCGCGCGGCGCGGGCGAGGGCGTCGTCCAGCTCGGCCAGGGTGCCCGGCTCGCGCACGCCGATCCGCGCCGCCAGTTCCTTGTTGTAGAAGAACCCCGTCACGCTGGTGGACAACCCCGTCGCGTACAGCGGACCCTCGCCGCGCGGCCGGCCACCCGCCCCGACGCGCAGCGGGCGCGTCTGCGAGGGCGGCCGGCCGTCCCACCCGAACCGGCGGGCGTAGCCGTCGAGGCCCAGCAGCAACCCGGCGCCCGCGACGTCGGAGATCTGCGGCAGGCGCATCAGGTCCGGCGGCTCGTCGGCCAGCACGCGCGGCGCGTTGCGGGTGAGGACGTCGAACGGCTCCTCCCGGATGTCCCACGTGACGTTCGGGTGCTGCCGGGTGAACTCGTCCGCCAACGCCCTGGCGAGCGGGAAGCCGGTCTCGAAGCGGGCGCGCAACGTCACCGGCGAGACCCCGCAGGAGGGTTCCGCGGCCGTGACCGCCGTGCCCGCGGTGGGCACGACATCGGAGCCCGGCGCGGAGCAGCCGGCGACGGACAACGTCAACGCGGCCGCCGCCGCCACGGCGCGGCGGAGGTCCGGGCGCTGCATCGCGTTCTCCTCACTGGTACGTGCTAAATCGTGTTAGCGTCGCGAACTCGTGACGGGATCGTGGTGGGGTCGTGGGTCGGGAGGTGGTCCGCGGTGGGGCGGAGGCGGGTGACGCTGGCGGACGTCGCGGCGGCGAGCGGCGTGTCCAGCACGACCGCGTCGCTCATCCTCAGCGGACGCGCGCGCGAGCTGCGCATCTCCGAAGAGGCGGAACGCCGGGTGCGGGCCAACGCGCAGGAGCTGGGCTACCGGCGCAACACCCTGTCGGTGGGCCTGCGCACCGGTCGCACGCAGACGATCGGCTTCGTGTCCGACACCGTCGCCTCGTCCGGCCTCGCCGGCAACATGATCAAGGGTGCGGTGGACGCCGCCCACCGGCGCGGCTTCATGCTCTTCGTCGGCGAGTCCGGGGGCGACCCGGAAGTCGAGCGGGCGCTCGTCGAGGCCATGCACGACCGGCGGGTGGACGGCATCGTCTTCGCCGCCATGTACACCAGATCGGTTGCCGTCCCGGAAGGGCTGGGTGACGGGCCCGCCGTGCTGCTCAACGCCGTGCCCGCGTCCCGCTCGACCGTCCCCTCTGTGCTGCCCGACGAGGTGCGGGCGGGCCGCTCGGCCGGGCGGGCGATCCTCGGCGCGGGCCACCGGTCGGGCATCCACCTGATCGGCGCGGGGCCGGACCTGGACGACATCCCGCCCAACAGCGTCGCCGCCGTGGAACGGCTCATCGGCCTGCGCCAGGCGTTCGCGGAGGCGGGCGTCGAGCCGGCCGGCGCGCACCGCTGTCCCAAGTGGATGCCGGAGGACGGCTACGAGACCACCCGCGCGATCCTGCGGGGTCACCGCCCCGAGGCGCTGGTGTGCTTCAACGACCGCTTGGCGTTCGGCGCCTACCAGGCGCTGGGAGAGGCCGGTCTGTCCGTCCCGGACGACGTCTCGGTGATCGGGTTCGACGACCATCCCATCGCCTCCTGGATGCGTCCGCGGCTGACGACCGTGGCCCTGCCGCACCACGAACTGGGTGCGCGCGCGGTGGACGTGTTGCTGGACCTGTTCGAACGGCGTCGGCGCACGGGGAGGGCGCCGGCCGTCCACCGGGTGCCGATGCCGCTGCGCGAGGGCGGTTCGGTGCGCGTGCGGTCCTCCTGACGGCGCTTCGAGCCGGCGGTCCCGGGGACGTCGCGAGCGCTCCCCGCCACCCGTGACGTCCTGGTGACACGCAGTGTGCCACCGGTTTGTTCACGCTCACAAGGCGTCGTAGAAAGACAAAGTCGCTCGACTGCTCCGAATGGCGGCTCGTTTCGAAATATTTCGTTCTACCAGGGTATATGCCAACCAAGTGGCCGAAAATTCCGTTGCGATTGTTCGAAGAAGCTAAAGTTAGCGCTAACATCTTTAGCTTTGACGCGGTGTGTCCGCCTGGTTACATTTCTCGCGTCGGGACCTGTGTCCGGTTCCGGCGCCCTCCCGGTCGGCCGGCTCCGCCAGGGCCGGCCGACCGTCGACGACGACGTGGGGAGACCTCGATGCGACCGCGCACGTCGACCTCACCCGCGTCGCTCCCGGAGCCGAAGGCCCTCGGGTGCCCGGTGTCGGGCAGGCGTGGGGCGCGCGGGTGTCCGGGTCGGGGGCGCGGGTGAGCGCGCGCAACGCGCCCTGCGACGCCTCGATCCCGACCGGCGGCCGGGTGGCGCCGCACTCCTACCCCGGACCGCCCCGGCATCGGGGCCGCCCACCCCGCCGCGCCGGACTGGTGCACCTTGGAGAACTCCCGCGCCGACGGGCCGGCACCGACGCCGACGGCGCACCCACCTCGCCGGTAGAACGGCGGAAGGAGTCGCGTGATGTCGAGGCAGAGAACCTCCCGGTTGATCGCCGGGGCCGTGGCGCTGGTCGCGCTCGCGGCGAGCGTCACGGCGCTGAGCACGGGATTCGGCGCGGCGGCGGCGCCCACGTCGATAGGCGCCCAGACGACGACCGCCGGGTGCGGCAAGGCCCCGGCGCTGCGGAGCGGGACGCACACGATCCAGAGCGGCGGCCGGAGCCGCACCTTCATCCTGCGCGTCCCGGACGACTACACCAACACCAGGGCGTACCGGCTGATCTTCGCCTTCCACTGGTGGCACGGCACGGCCAACGACGTCGCCTCCGGTGGGAGCAGCGGCGCGGCCTGGTCCTACTACGGGCAACAGGGGCAGTCGAACAACAGCGCGATCCTCGTCGCGCCCCAGGGCATCGACAACGCGTGGCCCAACACCGGTGACCAGGACGTCACGTTCGTCGACGACATGATCAAGCGGATCGAGGCCGACCTCTGCGTCGACACGGCGCTGCGCTTCGCGACCGGGTTCAGCTACGGCGGCGGCATGAGCTACGCGCTGGCGTGCGGGCGGGCGAACGTCTTCCGGGCGGTGGCGGTGTTCGGGGGCGCGCAGCTGAGCGGGTGCAACGGCGGCACGCAGCCCATCGCCTACCTGGGCATCCACGGCATCGGCGACACGGTGCTCAACATCTCGCAGGGCCGGTCGCTGCGCGACAGGTTCGTCCGGAACAACGGCTGCACGGCCACCACCCCCCGGGAACCCGCCGCGGGCAGCCTGACGCACATCACGACCACGTACCAGGGGTGCCGCGCCGGGTACCCGGTGGTGTGGGCCGCGTTCGACGGCGGGCACCTGCCCGGCGCCGTGGACGGGTGCGCTTGTGAGGACGGCGCCAGGTCGTGGACCAGGGGCGAGGTCTGGAGGTTCTTCTCCCAGTTCGAGGGAACCCCGCCGGGCAGCACGACCACGACCACGACGTCCACGACCACCACGACGACCACCACCACCACGACTACCACGACGAACCCGCCCGGCGACGCCTCGTGCCGGGTGGCCGACAGGGTCAACGCCTGGAACGGCGGCCTGACCTCGGAGATCACGATCACCAACACCGGCTCGGAGCCGGTCCGCGGCTGGTCGCTGGCGTTCGCGCTGCCGAGCGGGCAGACCATCACCTCGGGTTGGAACGCGACGTACTCCCCATCGTCCGGCCAGGTGACGGCGAGGAACGCGGCCTACAACGGCGACATCGCCCCGAACGCCTCGGTGAGCATCGGCTTCCAGGCCACCCACACCGGCAACGCGGGCGCGCCCGCGTCGTTCGCGCTCAACGGGGCGGCCTGCACGGTCGCCTGATCGAGGATCGGGGTCCCGGGGAATCGGACTCCCGGCGAATCGCACTCCCGGGGGTGGGACCGGAGACGGTCCCGCCCCCGGGAGTCTTGACGTCTTCTCGGGGCCACCGCGTGGTCGCCCCGGCCTCCGCCGAATTCGTGTGAACGATAACATGCACGCGTCGTTGACCTGGTCGAATCCACATTCGACAGTCACGATCTGCCGGCATAGGGCCAAGTCTGAGCGTTGAGCCGTCTGGTTAACGCTAACAATTTTAGCAGTTTTGAGCGTTGACGCTCCACATCGTCGCTGGTTACGGTGCCGACGAGGACCCCGCCGCAGTGCGGCTGGACCACCCGTCGACGATGACGAGGGAGATTCTTCGATGCGACGAAGACGTTGCGGTGGGATCGCGCCCTCGTGCCGTCCGGACCCCGCGTTCCCGCTCCCGCACCTGTCCGGGAGCACTCCCTGATCCGCTCCGGGCGACGCTGGCGACCAGTGCTCCCGGCGGTACCGGATCTCTCCACCGCGGCCGTCACGCACCCGCGTGCCCGAATCAGCCAGATGACACCAAGGGGTGAGCCTGCCATGGGACACCGAGTCCGGGCGGCGTCGACCGCCGCTCTCCTCGTGGCCGCCGGTGTGGTGGCGACGGTGGTCGGCTCCGCACCACCGGCTTCCGCGCACGCGGTCAACCCGGCCGACTTCCAGCAGGTCGAGCTGGCCCGGGGGGTCGCCGAGATGGGCGAGCCGATGACGCTCGCCGTCCTGCCCGACCGCTCCGTGCTGCACACCTCCCGCAACGGGACGGTGCGCCGCACCACGGCCGCCGGCGTCACCGGCGTGATCGGCTCGGTGCCGGTCTACGCGCACGACGAGGAAGGCCTCCAGGGCATCGGCGTGGACCCCGGGTTCGCGACCAACCGGTTCATCTACCTCTTCTACGCGCCGCCGCTGTCCACCCCCGGCGGCGACGCGCCGGCCACCGGATCGGACTTCTCGGCGTGGAAGGGGGTCAACCGGCTGTCCCGGTTCACCCTCAACGCCGACTTCACGCTGAACACGGCCAGCCAGGTGACCGTGCTGGAGGTCGCCACCGACCGGGGCATGTGCTGCCACGTCGGCGGGGACATCGACTTCGACGCGGCGGGCAACCTGTACCTGTCCACCGGCGACGACTCGAACCCGTTCGACTCGGGCGGCTACACCCCGATCGACGAGCGCACCAACCGCAACCCCGCCTACGACGCGCAGCGCAGCGCCGGCAACACGAACGACCTGCGCGGCAAGGTGCTGCGGATCAAGGTGAACCCTGACGGCTCGTACTCCATCCCGTCCGGCAACCTGTTCCCGCCGGGCACCGCGCGCACCCGGCCGGAGATCTACGCGATGGGCCTGCGCAACCCGTTCCGCTTCAACGTGGACAAGCCGACCGGGGCGATCCACCTCGGCGAGTACGGGCCGGACGCGGGCACGAGCAGCGGCACGCGGGGGCCGGCCGGCCTGGTGGAGTTCAACCGGATCACCTCGGCGGGCAACTTCGGCTGGCCCTACTGCGTCGGTTCGAACACCACCGCGGAGGCGTACGTCGACTACGCGTTCCCGTCCGGGCCGTCCGGGAACCGGTTCAACTGCGCCGCGCCGGTCAACAACTCCCCGCGCAACACCGGGCTGGGCACCCTGCCCGCCGCGCGCGCGGCGTGGATCAAGTACGACAACTGCTCGTTCGCCGCGTTCGGCTGCGGTTCGGAGTCCCCGATGGCCGCGCCGGTGTACCGGTACGACGCGGCCAACCCGTCGTCGATCAAGTTCCCGGCCGCGCTGGACGGGCACGTGTTCGCCACCGAGTTCGGGCGGCGCTGGATCAAGACCATCGACGTCAACGCCGACGGCTCGGCGGGGCAGGTCAGCGACTTCCCGTGGCGCGGCACCCAGATCATGGACGCGGCCTTCGGCCCGGACGGCGCCCTGTACGTGCTGGACTACGGCACCGGCTGGGGCAGCGGGGACGCCAGCTCCGCGCTCTACCGCATCGAGTACAACCCGGCGGGCAACAAGGCGCCGACCGCGCGGGCCGCCGCCGACCGCACGTCCGGCAGCGCGCCGCTGACCGTGAACTTCTCCTCCGCCGGCTCCTCGGACCCCGAGGGCGGCGCGCTGGCCTACTCGTGGAACTTCGGTGACGGCACCACCTCCGCGGCCGCCAACCCGAGCCACACCTACACCGCCAACGGCCAGTACGCGGTGACGCTCACGGTCACCGACACCGGGGGCCGCTCCGGCGCCGCCAACGTGTCGATCTCGGTCGGGAACACGGCGCCGGTGGTCAGGATCGACGCGCCGACCAACGGCGCCCTGTTCAGCTTCGGCGACACCGTGCCGTACACGATCACCGTGTCGGACGCGGAGGACGGCGCGGTGGACTGCAACCGGGTCAAGCTGAGCTACCTGCTCGGCCACGACAGCCACGGGCACCCGATCAGCACGCGGACCGGCTGCTCCGGCACGATGCAGATCCCGGTCGACGGCGAGCACGACACGGCGGCGAACCTGTTCGCGGTGTTCGATGCCGAGTACACCGACCTCGGGGCCAACGGCCAACCGCCGGTGACCACGCACGCGCAGCACGTGCTCCAACTGCGGCACCGCCAGGCCGAGCACCACTCGACCCAGTCGGGCACCGGCCTCTACGACAAGGCGACCGCCGAGGGCGGCCGGACCGTCGGCGACATCCAGAACGGCGACTGGATCGCGTTCGAGCCGTACGCGCTCGGCGGGGCGACCAGGTTCACCGCCCGGGTGTCGTCGGCCGGTTCCGGCGGCACGCTGTCCGTGCGGACCGGATCGCCGTCCGGACCGGTGCTCGGCACGGTGACCGTGCCGGTGACCGGCAGCTGGGAGACCTTCACCGAGGTGTCCACCACCCTGTCGAACGTGCCGACCGGGACCGTCGCGCTGTACCTCACCTTCGCCGGCGGCACGGGCACCTTGTTCGACGTGGACGCGTACACGTTCGGCACGTCGACGGGCGCCCGGACCGGGCCGATCACCGGCTCCTCGGGCAAGTGCGTGGACGTCAACGGCGGCAGCTCGGTCGACGGCGCGAAGGTGCAGCTGTGGACGTGCAACGGCGGTGCGAACCAGCGCTGGACGGTCAACGGCACCACCCTGCGCTCCCTGGACAAGTGCCTGGAGGTGGCCGGGACCGCCGACGGCTCCCTGGCGAGGTTGTGGACCTGCAACGGCGGCGGTGGTCAGAACTGGACCGCCGGGGCCAACGGTTCGCTGGTGAACCCGCAGTCGGGCAAGTGCCTGGACGCCAACGGCGGCAGCTCGGCGGACGGCACGCAGTTGATCATCTGGAGCTGCCACGGCGGCGCCAACCAGCGATGGACCCTGCCCTGATGACCCTGCCCTGATGACCCTGCCCTGATGACCACGCGAGGACGGCCGAAGATGAGACGCTCACCGATCCGGCGCGCGATCGGCGTGGCCGCTGCCGCGCTGACCGCCGCCGCACTCGGCTCCAGCCCGCCAGCCGTCGCGGCCGACGCGCCGTATGACGTGCTGGTGTTCTCCAAGACCACCGGTTTCCGCCACGACTCGATCCCGGCCGGCACCCAGCTGATCAGGGACCTGGGCGCGGTCAACAGCTTCACGGTGACCACCACCGAGGACTCGAACCACTTCACCGCGTCCAACCTGGCCCGGTACGAGGCCGTGGTGTTCCTCAACACCACGGGGGACGTGCTCAACGCGACGCAGCAGACCGCGTTCGAGTCCTACGTCCGGGGCGGGGGAGGGTACGTCGGCGTCCACTCGGCGTCCGACACCGAGTACGACTGGCCGTTCTACGGCGAACTGGTCGGCACGTACTTCACCTCGCACCCGGCGGTCCAGCAGGCGACGGTCCGGGTGGAGGACCGGGCGCACGCGGCCACCGCGCACCTCGGTCCGACGTGGACCCGGACCGACGAGTGGTACGACTTCCGCGGCAGCGTCCGCTCCACCGCCCGCGTGCTGGCCTCGCTCGACGAGTCGAGCTACAGCGGCGGCCGGATGGGTGCCGACCACCCGCACACCTGGTGCAAGGCGGTCCAGGGCGGGCGCTCCTTCTACACCGGCGGCGGCCACACCCAGGCGAGCTACGCCGAGGCCGGGTTCCGCGCCCTGCTCCTCGGCGGCATCCGCTACGCGGCCGGTCGGACCAGGGCCGACTGCCGGCCGGAGAACGGCTACACCGCGCTGTACAACGGTTCCACCGCCGGCTGGTCGCAGGCCGGACCGGGCGGCTTCACCAACGGCGACGGCACGCTGACCTCGTTCGGCGGCCAAGGCCTGTTCTGGAACAGCGCGCGCGAGTACCGCTCGTACTCGCTCAAGCTGGACTGGCGGATGCCCGGCGACGACAACTCCGGGGTCTTCGTCGGCTTCCCGCCGAGCACCGACCCGGCCTCCGCGATGAGCAACGGCTACGAGGTGCAGATCGACGCAACCGACACCGCCGACAGGACCACGGGCGCGGTCTACGGGTTCAAGGGCGCCGACCAGACCGCCCGCGACGGCGCGCTCAACCCGCCCGGCGAGTGGAACACCTTCGAGCTGCTGGTGGAGGGCGAGCGCCTCCAGGTGTTCCTCAACGGCGTGCGGATCAACGACTTCACCAACACCGACCCGGCCCGGTCCCTGGTGTCGGGGCACATCGGCATCCAGAACCACGGCACCGGCGACGACGTGTCGTTCCGCAACATCCGCGTCAGGGAACTGGGTGGCGCGGTTCCGCGCACCGGGCCGATCACCGGCTCCTCGGGCAAGTGCGTGGACGTCAACGGCGGCAGCTCGGTCGACGGCGCGAAGGTGCAGCTGTGGACGTGCAACGGCGGTGCGAACCAGCGCTGGACGGTCAACGGCACCACCCTGCGCGCACTGGACAAGTGCCTGGAGGTGTCGGGCGGCGGCACGGCGAACGGCAGTGCCGCGAGGTTGTGGACCTGCAACGGCGGCGGTGGTCAGAACTGGACCGCCGGGGCCAACGGTTCGCTGGTGAACCCGCAGTCGGGCAAGTGCCTGGACGCCAACGGCGGCAGCTCGGCGGACGGCACGCAGTTGATCATCTGGAGCTGCCACGGCGGCGCCAACCAACGGTGGACCCTGCCTTGAACCGAAGGAGTGCTCGATGAGAACCAGCGGTGAGGCCCTCGCCTCCCGACCGACCCGACGCCGACGGCCCGTGACGGCCGCCGCGGCGGCGGTGCTCCTCGCGGCCGGCGCGATGACCGCGGTGGACGCGCCGCCCGCGGCGGCGGCCACGGTCGACACCGGCGCGTGGTACGTGCTGGTCAACCGCACCAGCGGCAAGGCGCTGGACCTGTCCGGTTCGTCCACTGCCGACGGTGCGCGGATCACCCAGTGGATGCGCCACGACGCGGCCAACCAGCAGTGGCAGTTCCAGGACTCCGGCGGCGGCTACTACCGCGTCAAGTCCCGGCACTCCGGCAAGGTCCTCGACGTGCCCGGCTCGTCCACCGCCGACGGCGCCGCGATCCAGCAGTGGGCCGACCACGGCGGGACCAACCAGCAGTTCCGGCTGGCCGACTCCGACGGCGGCCACGTGCGGTTGATCGCCCGGCACAGCAACAAGGCGGTGGAGGTGCAGGGCTCCTCCACCGCGGACAACGCCAACGTCGTGCAGTACGCCGACCACGGCGGGGCCAACCAGCAGTGGCAGCTGGCCAAGGTGTCCGGCGGGGGCGACCCGGGCGGCAGCGGCTGCGGCAAGGCCCCGACGCTGCGCAGCGGCACGCACACGATCCAGAGCGGCGGCAAGAGCCGCAGCTTCATCCTGCGGGTGCCCGACGGCTACGACAACACCCGGCCGTACCGGTTGATCTTCGGGTTCCACTGGCGCGGCGGCACCATGAACGACGTCTCCTCCGGCGGGACCAGCGGGACCGCGTGGTCCTACTACGGGATGCAGGAGCAGTCGAACAACAGCGCGATCCTCGTCGCGCCGCAGGGCCTGGGCAACGGCTGGGCCAACTCCGGCGGTGAGGACGTCACGTTCACCGACGACATGATCAAGCGGATCGAGGCCGACCTGTGCGTCGACCCGAAGCTGCGCTTCGCGATGGGCTTCAGCTACGGCGGCGGCATGAGCTACGCCCTCGCCTGCGCCCGGGCGACCGTGTTCCGGGCCGTGGTCGTCTACGCCGGCGCCCAGTTGAGCGGGTGCAGCGGCGGCAGCCAGCCGATCGCCTACTTCGGACTGCACGGCCTCACCGACAACGTCCTCAACATCTCCATGGGACGGCAGCTGCGGGACCGGTTCGTCGCCAACAACGGCTGCACGCCGCAGAACCCGCGCGAGCCGGCGCAGGGCAGCATGAGCCACGTCACCACGACCTACTCGTGCCGGGCGGGCTACCCGGTCCAGTGGGCCGCCTTCGACAACGGCCACATGCCCGGCCCGGTCGACGGCACCTATGCCGAGAGCGGCGTCCGGACCTGGACCAAGGGCGAGGCCTGGAGGTTCATCTCCCAGTTCTGACCACGTCCGCCCACCTGACGGGCGGACGGCGCGGTGACGCCCGGAACGGACGTGGAGGGAGGTGCGCGCGTGGACGTGCGGCTGGAAGGCGTCACCAAGAGCTTCCACGGCGTCACCGTGCTGCGCGGCGTGGACCTCGCCCTGAGGGCGGGCGAGGTCCACGCGCTGGTCGGGGAGAACGGCGCCGGCAAGTCGACGCTGCTGAAGGTGCTGGCCGGCGTGCACAAACCGGACTCCGGTCGGATCGTGGTGGGGGACCGGGAGGTCTCGTTCGCCGGCCCGCACGACGCGCTCGCGTCGGGCATCACGACGATCCACCAGGAGTTCGCCCTCCTGGAGCACCGGTCGGTCGCCGAGAACGTGTTCCTCGGCCGCGAGCCCGTGCGGCGCGGCCGGGTCGACCGCCGGGCGATGGAGGAGGGGACGCGGCGCCTGCTGGACTCGCTGGGCGTGGCGACCATCGACCCGGCGGTCGCCGTCGCACGGCTCCCCGTCGCGCAGCGGCAGGTGGTGGAGATCGTCAAGGCGCTGTCCGCCGACGCCGCGGTGCTCGCCATGGACGAGCCCACCGCCGCGCTGGCCGAGCACGAGGTCGAACTGCTGTACGCGCTGGTGGGGAAGCTGTGCGAGCGGGGGGTGGCGGTCCTCTACGTCTCCCACCGGATGCGCGAGGTGTTCGACCTCAGCCGGCGGATCACGGTGCTGAAGGACGGCGCGTTCGTGGCGACCTCGCCGACCGGGGACGTCACCCCCGACGAGCTGGTGCGGCTGATGGTCGGTCGCCCGGTGCACGCCCGGTACCCGGAGCGCGGTCGCGGCGCGGGCGACGTGCGGCTGGCGCTGCGCTCGGCGGGGAACGACCGGGTGCGGGACCTGGACTTCGAGGTCCGCGCGGGGGAGGTCGTCGGCCTGGCCGGGTTGCAGGGGTCGGGGCGGTCGGCGACGGCGCGGGCGATCTGGGGTGTGGAGCCGTTCACCAGGGGCTCCGTCGAGGTGGACGGCGTGCCGGTCCGCCTGGACCGGCCCCGCGCCGCGGTGCGCGCCGGCATCGGCCACGTCACCGAGGACCGCAAGGGCGAAGGGCTGGCGCTGCGGCAGTCGGTGGAGGACAACGCCCTGCTCGTGCGGCGCGCGGCGCTGCGCGGGGCCGCGGCGCGGCGGTCGTCCGACCTCGCCCGGCTGCTGCGGTCGGTCGCCCTCACCGAGCGCGTGCCGCACCGGGAGGTGCGCCACCTGTCGGGCGGCAACCAGCAGAAGGTCGTGCTCGCCAAGTGGCTCGCGGTCGAGCCGCGGGTGCTGATCGCGGACGAGCCGACCCGCGGCGTCGACGTGGGCGCGAAGCAGGCCGTCCACCGGCTGCTGCGCGACCTCGCGGACAGGGGGATGGCCGTCCTCCTGATCTCCTCGGAGCTGCCCGAGCTGATCGGCATGAGCGACCGGCTCCTCGTGATGCACGAGGGCGCGGTGGCGGGCGAACTGCCCGCCGGTGCCTCGGAGGAGGCCGTGATGAGGCTGGCGACCGGGCACGAGCCTGGTGGCACGGCATGAGCGCCGTGCCGGGACCCGCCCGGACCCGGCGGGACACCGCCCGGCGGGACACCGCGGAGCGACCGCGGAGGTTCGCGTTCACCCCCGTGGTGGCCGTGTACGTCGCACTGGTCGTGCTGCTCGTGGCCGGCAGCGCCCTGGTGGCGCTCGGCGGCGGTGTGCTGCTCGACCAGGGCGGGGTCGTCAACATCCTGACCCGCGCCACCGCGCTGGGACTGGTCGCGGTCGGCCAGACCCTGGTCGTGGTCACCGGGTCGCTCGACCTGTCGGTCGCCCACCTGGTCGGGCTGTGCTCGCTGGTGGCGGCCGAGACCATGGCCGGCAGCGGGACGATGGTCGTGCCCGGGGTGCTGCTCGCGCTGGCGGTCGCGGCCGTCGTGGGCCTCGTCAACGGGCTGGTGATCACGGTGCTCGGCGTCAACGCGTTCATCGCCACGCTCGGGGTCGCGCTGGTCCTGCGCGGCTACCTGGAGCACGGCTACACCGGGCCCGCGGGCAGCGTGCCCCGGTCGTTCCAGCACCTCGGCTACGCCCGGGTCGGCCCGGTCCCGGTGGGCGCGCTGCTGGCGCTGCTCGTCGCGGCGGCCGCGTGGTGGTACCTGCGGCGGACCCGTGGCGGCTACCACGCGTACGCGGTCGGCGGGGACGTCGACGTGGCCCGGCTGTCCGGCGTGCGGACCGGCCGGACGATCGTCACCGCGCACGTGCTGTGCTCGGTCGCGGCGGGTCTCGCCGGCGTCTTCCTGGCCGCCAGGCTCGGGTCGGGGGCGCCGCACGTCGGCACTGACGCGGGGTACGACCTGGAGTCCATCGCGGCCGTGGTGCTCGGCGGGACGGCCCTCGCGGGCGGGCGCGGCGGCGTCGTCGGCACGGTCGGCGGCGTGCTCCTCCTGGCCACCCTGGACACCGTCTTCGACGACCTCGCCGTCGACCCGTTCTTCAAGGACGTGGTGCGCGGCGTCGTGCTCGTCGTCGCGGTGGCGCTGTACGCCCGCCGCCGGCCGTTCCGGGGGGCGGCGTGACGCGGCGACCCCGTCTGGCCGACGGGACCGCGCCGGTGCTGGTGGTGCTGGCGGTCCTGCTGGTGGCGCTGGCGTTCGCCGGCCCCGCGTACACCGAGCCGGCCGGCTACCTGGCCCTGTTCAAGCGCGCCGCGCCGCTGGTGCTCCTGGCGGTGGGCCAGTACTTCGTGGTCGTGTCCGGCGGCTTCGACCTGTCAGTGGGGGCGCTGGTGACCGCGGAGGTCGTGATCGCCGCGCGGCTCGTCGCGGGCGACGACGCGAACGCCCTGCCGGTGATCGCGCTGCTGCTCGGCTTCGGCGTCCTGGTCGGCCTGCTCAACGGGCTCATCACGACGAAGCTGCTGGTGCCGTCGTTCATCGTGACGCTCGGGATGCTGCTGGTGCTCGACGGCGCGGTGTTCCTGTGGACCGGCGGCGCGCCGCGCGGCGCGCTGTCCCCCTCGTTCCGGGTGTTCGGCCGGGGCGGGTTCGACGTGCCGCTCCTGGGCCAGGTGCCGTGGTCGGTCGTCGTCGTGCTGGTCGTGTCGGCCGGCGCGGTGCTGTTCATGCGCAGCGGCACCGGGCGCACGCTGCTCGCGGTGGGGGACAACGACACGGCCGTCCGGCTGGCCGGTGGCCTGGTCGACCGGCTGCGGTTGGTGGCGTTCGCGCTCTCGGGACTGCTCGCCGCCCTCGCCGCCGTCCTGCTCGCCGGCTTCGCCGGGGTGTCCGCGCAGGTCGGCGCGGGCCTGGAGTTCCGGGCCATCACCGCGGTCGTGCTCGGCGGCGTCGTGCTCGGCGGCGGACGCGGTTCGGTGGTGGCCGCGGCCGCGGGAGGGTTGTCGCTGGAGGCCCTGTTCTCGCTGTTGAACCTGCTCGGCGTCCCCGGTGCGCTCGAATCCGCCGTGCAGGGCCTGATCATCGTCACCGCGGTCGCCTACGCCGCCCGGAGCACCGGCCCGCGACGGGCGTCCCGGGCCCGCGAGCGCGGACCGGTCACCCCCTGAACAACCCCGGACAACCCCCGGAGAACCGAGGAGCAGCACGATGCGCAGGAAGTGGTCGGCGGTCGCCCTCGCGGTCGCCCTCGTGACAGCCGGTTGTTCGAGCGACCTGCCCACCGGGGACGCGGCGGGCACGACGACCCCGGCCCGGACCGGGGACGGGGCCGGGTTCTTCGACCGGGTCGAGTTCGAGCGCCAGCTGGAACTCCGCACGGCGCGACCGGTCGGGTTCGAGGACGGCGGCCCGGAGCCCGGGCCGTGGGAGCAGATGCTCGACCCGGAGATGGCCGACACCACCCGGTACGCCAAGCCCGGTGGCGGCCACCACCTGTGCTTCTCCAACGCGTCGGTCGACAACCCCTGGCGGCAGGTCGGGTTCAGGACCATGCGGGAGGAGGTGAAGCTCCACCCGGAGATCACCTCGTTCACCGTGCTCGACGCGGAGGCCAAGGACGACAAGCAGGTCAGCGACATCCAGTCGTTCGCCGACCGGGGGTGCGACGCGCTGATCGTGTCGCCGAACACCACCGCCACGCTGACCCCCGCCGTGGAGGCCGCGTGCCGGACCGGTGTGCCGGTGATCGTGTTCGACCGCGGCGTCGACTCCGACTGCCCGGTCACCTTCATCCACCCGATCGGCGGGTTCGCGTTCGGTGCGGACGGCGCCGAGTTCCTGAAGGAGGAGGTGGCGCCGGGCGGCAAGGTCCTGGCGCTGCGCATCCTGCCCGGCGTGGACGTGCTGGAGCAGCGGTGGGCCGCGGCGAACGAGATCTTCGCGGACAGCGGGCTGGACGTCGTCGGCGTCGAGTTCACCGACGGGGACGCGGCCAGGACCAAGGCCGTCGTCGACGACTACCTCCAGCGCGAGGGCCGGATCGACGGCGTGTGGATGGACGCCGGCGCGACCGCCGTCGCCGCGGTCGAGGCGTTCCAGGACGCGGGCGTGCCCATCCCGCCGTTCGTCGGCGAGGACCAGCAGGACTTCCTGCGGACCTGGGTGGCGGAGGGGATGACCGCGATCGCGCCCACCTACCCCACGTTCCAGTGGCGCACGCCGGTCATCGCCGCGCTGCGCGTCCTCGCGGGCGCGCCGGTGCCCCGGGAGTGGGTGCTGCCCCAGCCGAAGGTGACCGGCGCCGACGTCGGGGACTTCATCCGGGACGACATGCCGCCGCTGCACTACGCCATGTGCGGCTGCGAGTCGATGCCGGGCTACCCGGGTCCGTGGAAGTAGGCGCGGGCGTGTGGGACATCGGCGTCAGCACCTGGGTCTGGGCGTCACCGCTCACCGACGACGTCCTGGCCCGGCTCGCGCCGCGCATCCGCGACTGGGGCTTCGACGTCGTCGAACTGCCGGTGGAGCACCCCGGCGACTGGGACCCGCACCGGGCGGCCGACCTGCTGGCGGGCCTCGGCCTCGGCGCCGCGGTGTGCCTCGTCATGCCACCCGGCCGGGACCTGCTCGCAGCGGGCGCCGTCGCCGGGACCCAGGACTACCTGCGTCACGTCGTGGACGTCGCGGCGATCGTCGGCAGCGGTGTGGTGGCGGGGCCGGCGTACAGCCCGGTGGGCCGCACCTGGCGCGTCGAGAACCGGCCGGAGGTCTACGCCGAACTGCGCGGGAACCTCGCCCCCGTCGTCGAGCACGCGGCGTCGAGGGGCGTGCGCCTGGCGGTGGAGCCGTTGAACCGCTACGAGACCAGCCTGCTCAACACGGTCGAACAGGCCCTGGAGGCGCTGGACGGCCTGCCCGACGAGGGGTGCGGGCTGGCCCTCGACACCTACCACATGAACATCGAGGAGTCCTCGCCGGTCGACGCCGTCCGGGCCGCGGGCGCGCGGATCGCGCACGTCCAGGTGTGCGCCAACGACCGGGGCACGCCGGGGGAGGACCACCAGGACTGGCCCGCGCTGCTGCGGGCGCTGGCCGACGCCCGCTACCGCGGCCCGCTGTGCATCGAGTCGTTCACCCCGGACAACGCCGCGATCGCGACGGCCGCCTCGATCTGGCGGCCGCTGGCCGCCTCGCCCGACGCCCTCGCCACCGGGGGACTGGCGTTCCTGCGCGCCGCCACCGCGCCCTTCCGGCGGTGAGCGCGCCCCGCAGGTCCCTCAGCGCGGCGGCGCCACGGAGCCCCTGCCTCGGACGGGCATGGGGACGCGGTGGGCCGTGCCCCCGCACGACCGGTCCGCGCCGTGCTGCTCGGCCGGGGAGAGGAGGAGGTCGACGGCCTTCGCCCCGAGGTCGTGGTGCGGGAAGGCGACGGTGGTGAGGCCGGGGCGGAGCCAGGAGGCGACGGGGTAGTCGCCGAAGGAGACGACGGAGACGTCGTCGGGCACGCTGAGACCCGCGTCCTGCAACGCCTGGTACGCGCCGAAGGCGAGCCGGTCGTCGAGGCAGACCAGCGCGCGGGGGCGTTCGCCGCGCAGCAGGTCGCGCGTCGCCTCGAAACCGTGCTGCGGCAACCACCACCGGCACGGACGCCCGCTCTCCACCTCGACGCCGGCCTCGCCCAGCGCCTGGCGGACACCGGTGAGCCGGTCCAGGGCGGTGGCCCGTCCGAAGGGGACGTCGCCGTCCGGGCCGGCGCCGATGACGTGGATGCCCTCGCCGTGGCCCGCGTCGAGGAGCACGCGCGCGGCTGCGCGCCCGCCCTGGACCTCGTCGGGCAGGACCCGGGGCAGCGGTGAGGGCTCCGAGGGCAGCACGTTGAGCAGCACCGCGGCGCCGAGGGCCAACCCGGCCGGGACGCTGGTCGTCCTGGTGTGCGCCGCGGCCAGGACGATGCCGTCCACGCGGTGGTCCTGCATCGTCCCGATCAACGCCCGCTCGGCGCGGGCGTCGCCCTCCGTCTCGCCGAACAGCAACGTCACGCCGTGCCGGCGGGCCGCGGCGAGCGCGCCCCCGACCACGTCGCCGGCCACCCGCGAGCCGGAGACCGAGTCGGACACGAACGCGATCGTCCGCGTCCTCGCCCCGTGCCGCCCCACCGGGGACCGGTTCCGCCGGTACTCCATCTCCGCCGCGGCCTCGCGGACCCGCCGCTGCACGCCTTCGGAGATCCGCAGGTCGCGGCCGCGCCCCGACAGCACCAGGGACACGGTGGTCTGGGAAACGCCGACCACCTTGGCCACATCCGCCAGCGTGACCCGTCGTGAGCCCACGGTGGACCTCCCGTTCTCCGCTCAAGAGCTCGCCAAGAGTCAGACTCATCCGAACGTGATCCCGATGGTTACTCATGACAGCCCTCGGGTTCCCACGTCGTCAAGAGAGCAAGCACGTCGAGTTTCGCGGGGTTGCGTGTGGAGGTCGCCCCGAAGCTCTCAGGCTCTTGGATCGTGGAGCGGGTCGATGCCGTCGACTGAGTACTACTCATCGCCATCGACGATGGGGTTGGGCCGGATCGCGCCTCCCGGCCGTCGGCCGGCTCGCCGTCGAGCGGTGGACGATCTGGCGTCCAGAGCTGGGCACACGGGAACCAGCTCAATGTGAGCGTTCACAACAAGCGGCTTCAAGGATAGTTCTTCAGTGCTACATAGACAAGAGAGCTAAAGTGAACGCTAACATCTTTAGCTCCGTCGACAATTGACTGCCTCATTCGGCGTGGCTAGATTGATTCGAGGTCGAATCCCTTCGCACGTGGTCGCGACCATCGGCGACCACTCGACTGGGAGCGCTCCCAGCGCGAACGCGCCCACCTGACACAGCAACGACGCTGCGAGGACATCGGATGAGAGCAACGAACACGGCACGCGGCGGCGCCGCTGCCCCCGCCCCGGCCTCGTGACCGGAGGCGCAGCCAGTCGCCGTCCCCGTCCAGAACGCTCACCCGGCACCCTGACAGGAGATCCCATGAAGCGGAGGAAGCGGGCAGCGTCCGCGTCCGTGCTCTCGATCGCGCTCGTGACCGGGGCCGCGGCCCTGGCCGTGGGCGGTGGCACGACCGCCCAGGCCGCGGACTCGGCCTTCTACGTCGACACCTCCAACTCCAGCGCGAAGTGGGTCGCCGCCAACCCGGGCGACTCGCGGGCGGCGGTGATCCGCGACCGGATCGCCTCGGTGCCTCAGGCGCGGTGGTACACCACGACCAACACCTCGTCGGTGCGCTCGGAGGTCAGCTCGTTCGTCGGCGCGGCGGCGGCGGCCGGGAAGATCCCGATCATGGTCGTCTACAACATCCCGAACCGCGACTGCGGTGGCGCCAGCGGTGGCGGCGCGCCGTCGCACCAGGCGTACCGGGCGTGGGTTGACGAGGTCGCGGCCGGTCTCGCCGGGCGCCCGGCGGCGATCATCCTGGAGCCCGACGTGCTCCCGATCATGAGCAACTGCCAGAACGCGGACCAGCAGAGCCAGACCAGGGCGTCGATGGCCTACGCGGGCAAGAAGCTCAAGTCCGGGTCGTCGCAGGCGAAGGTGTACTTCGACATCGGCAACTCCGCGTGGCTCTCCCCGTCGGAGGCCGCCAACCGGCTGCGCGCCGCGGACATCTCCAACAGCGCCGACGGCATCGCCAGCAACGTGTCGAACTACCGCACCACCTCCGCCGAGGTGTCCTACACCAAGGCCATCCTCAACGCGCTCGGCGACGGCAGGCTCAAGGCCGTCATCGACACCAGCCGCAACGGCAACGGCCCGCTGGGCGAGGAGTGGTGCGACCCGGCCGGGCGCGCGATCGGCATCCCCAGCACCACCAACACCGGGGACGCGCAGATCGCCGCGTTCCTGTGGGTGAAGCTGCCCGGCGAGGCGGACGGCTGCATCGCGCAGGCCGGTCAGTTCGTGCCGCAGCGCGCGTACGAGCTGGCGATGGCGGCGGGGCCGACGTCGACGACGACCACCACGACCACCACCAGCACGGGCGGCAACCCGGGCGGCGGCTGCACGGTCAGCCACCGGGTGGTCAGCCAGTGGTCGGGCGGGTACAGCGGCGAGATCGTGATCGGGAACCGGGGGCCGTCGATCAACGGGTGGACCCTCGTGTTCTCGGCGCCGGGTGTGTCCGTCACGCAGGGCTGGAACGGGACGTGGACCGACACCGGTGACGCGGTCCGCGTCGGCAACGCGTCCTGGAACGGCACGCTCGCGACCGGTGCGTCGGTGACCATCGGGTACAACGCGAACTACAACGGGACCACGCCCCCGTTCTCCTCGCCGTCGTTGAACGGCACCGCGTGCTCCTGAGGCCGTAACCAGCCCGACCCGGGTCCCCGTCCGGCAGCATCGCCTCCTCCGGACGGGGACCCTTCGCGTGCGCTGCTCCCGCCGTCGGGACCCCCATTTGTGCACGTTCACAAACCGACCTCTCAGAGGCAGGTGGATCGGCTCCGCCAAATGGAGCCTTCCTGTGGGTGATAGCGCTCTACCTGCGCTTATCTGGCCAGTTCGAATGAGGCATTCGACGGTCGTCCAGGTTTCGCTAAAAGTTAGCGCTCACAAATTTAGCTTTGACCGGCTGTAGCGGCCTGGTTACATTGCTCGAAGTGACCCGTCAACGACGACGCAGGGAAACCGCGACCCGGTCCGCTTCGGTCTCCCGGGAAGGCTCACCATGTCGAGCCCGCTGAAGGTGCTGTCCGGTGTGCTGGCGGCCGTGCTGCTGACGGCGCAGCCCGTCTCCGCCGCTCCCAACCCCGGGGGCACCGCCGCCCCGCTCGCGGCACCGGTGCGCGTGATGCCGTTGGGCGACTCGATCACCCAGGGCGGTTCGAGCGGCGGCTACCGGCTCGACCTGGGTGCGAAGCTGCGGTCCGCCGGGCGCGACGTCGACTTCGTCGGCTCGGCGGTCGACGGGCCGTCCTCGATGCCGGACCGCGACCACGAGGGCCACCCCGGCTGGACCATCGCGCAGGTCGACGCCAACGTCGTGAACTGGCTGCGCACCCACGCGCCCCGCACGATCCTGCTGCACATCGGCACCAACGACATGTACGGCAGCGACCCGGCGGGCGCGCCGAGGCGCCTGTCGGCCCTGGTGGACAAGATCACCGCCCAGGCGCCGTCGGCGGACGTGTTCGTCTCGACGATCATCCCGATCCGGTTCGCGGACGCCACCGTGCGCGGCTACAACGCCGCGATCGTCCCGTTGTTGCGCGCCAAGGCGGCGGCCGGCAAGCGCGTCCACGTGGTGGACGCGTACCCGGCGGTGCCCGTCTCGGACCTGCCCGACGGCATCCACCCCAACGCCGCCGGCTACGCGAAGATGGCGGCCGTCTGGTACGACGCCCTGCGGTCGGTGCCGGGCAGCATCGGCGACCAGCCGCAGCCCGGCGGCACGTGCACGGCCGCGCCGCGCGTGACCGGCAGCTGGGGCGGCGGCTTCCAGGGCGAGGTCACCGTCGCCAACCCCACCGCCTCGGCGATCACCGGGTGGACCGTGCGGCTGGCGCTGCCCAACGGGCACGCCGTCTCGCAGGTCTGGGGCGGCACGGCGTCCGGCACCGGAACGGTCACCGTGACCAACGCCCCCTACAACGGCGCGCTCGGCCCCGGCGCCTCGGCGACCTTCGGGTTCATCGCGTCGGGTTCGGGGGCCGCGGCCGTCGGCACCGCCACGTGCACCGGTTCGTGAGCCCGCCGCACCCCCGACGACCAGCCCCCGACGACCACCCCCGGCACACGCCGTCGGCACCCACGCCGGCGGTCTCCCCACCCTGCGCGAAAGGGGCAACGATGCCCGCCCGACCCTGGAAAGCGCTCCACCTCGTGGTCGCCGTCCTGGTGGCGCTCACGACCGCCGTCGCGGGACCCGCCGCACAGGCGGCGCCCGGCAGTCCCGCCCTCACCCCGCCCCTCGGCTGGAACAGCTGGAACAGCTTCGGCTGCGGGATCACCGAGGCCCAGGTCCGCCAGGCCGCCGACGCGATGGTGTCCTCCGGGATGCGCGATGCCGGCTACCAGTACGTCGTCGTGGACGACTGCTGGTTCGACCCGCAGCGCGACTCCTCGGGCAACCTGCGGCACCACCCGACGAAGTTCCCCAGCGGCATGAAGGCGCTCGGCGACTACATCCACTCGAAGGGCTTGAAGTTCGGCATCTACCAGGCGCCCAACGAGAAGACCTGCGCCCAGGGCGTCGGCACGCACCCCGGCTCGACGGGCAGCAAGGGCCACGAGGTCCAGGACGCCCGGTCGTTCGCCTCGTGGGGCGTGGACTACCTGAAGTACGACTGGTGCTCGGGCGCCGGCACCCGTGACGAGCAGATCGCCCGCTTCTCGATCATGCGCGACGCGCTGCGCGCCACCGGCCGGCCGATCGTCTACAGCATCAACTCCAACAGCTTCCACGCGCCGACGGGCGACAAGTACGACTGGGGTGAGGTCGCCGACCTGTGGCGGACCACCGAGGACCTGCTCGACATCTGGCAGAACGGCAACACCAACAGCTACCCGATGGGCGTGGGCAACGTCCTCGACGTCACCGCGCCCCTGGCCGCGCAGACCGGCCCGGGCAACTGGAACGACCCCGACATGCTCGTCGTCGGCCGTCCCGGGCTCAGCCTCACCGAGTCCCGCGCGCACTTCGCGCTGTGGGCGCTGATGGCCGCGCCGCTCATGGCGGGCAACGACATCCGCACCATGTCCGCCGACGTCAGCGCGATCCTGCGCAACCCGCGGCTGCTCGCCGTGAACCAGGACCCGCTCGGCGCGGGCGGCAGGCGCGTGCGCGACGACGGCAACACCGAGGTCTTCGCCAAGGCCCTGTCCGACGGCTCGGTCGCGGTCGGGCTGCTCAACCGGGGCGGCGGCACCACCACCATCTCCACCACGGCCGCGCAGATCGGCCTGTCCGGCAACGGGTTCACCCTCACCGACCTGTGGACCGGCGGCACGTCCACCAGCACGGGCACGATCTCGGCGAGCGTGCCGGCCCACGGCGTCGCCGCGTTCCGGGTCACGGGCGGCAGCCCGATCACCGCCACGACCTCCCGACTGCGCGGCACCGGCTCGGGCCGCTGCCTGGACGTGGACAACGCCTCCACCGCCGCCGGCGCGGCCGTGGTGGTCTGGGACTGCCACACCGCCGCCAACCAGCTGTGGACCACCTGGGCCGGCGGTGAGGTGCGCGTGTTCGGCGACAAGTGCCTCGACGCGGACAACCAGGGCACGACCAACGGCACCAGGGTGATCACTTGGTCGTGCAACGGTCAGGACAACCAGAAGTGGACGCTCGGCTCCGACGGGTCCCTGCGCAACACGCGCGCCGGACTGTGCCTGGACGTCGAGCGGGCCGCCACCGCCAACGGCTCGCGGCTGGTGCTGTGGACCTGCAACGGCCAGACCAACCAGAAGTGGGCGCGGTCATGACCCGCCCCACCCGGACCGGGGAGACCCCGTGACGCGCACCCGTTCCACCCTGCGACGCGCTGTCGCCTGGACCCTGTCGGCCCTCTGCCTCGCCGCGCTGCTCCCCGGGGCGGCGCGGGCGGACAACCCGGTCGTGCAGCACATCTACACCGCCGACCCCGCGCCGCTGGTCCACAACGGCCGCCTCTACCTCTACACCGGCCGCGACGAGGACGGCGCCACCTACTTCACCATGAAGGAGTGGCGCACCTGGTCCACCACCGACATGGTCAACTGGACCGACCACGGCTCGCCCATGAACCTGTCCACCTTCTCCTGGGCGAAGGCCGACGCGTGGGCCGGGCAGGCCGTCGAGCGCAACGGCAAGTTCTACTGGTACGTCCCCGTGGTCAACCGCGCCACCAACCGCATGGCCATCGGCGTCGGCGTCTCCGACAGCCCCACCGGGCCGTTCCGCGACGCGCTCGGCCGACCGCTCGTCGAGAACGGCGAGATCGACCCCTCCGTGTTCATCGACGACAACGGTCAGGCGTACCTCTACTGGGGCAACCCCAACCTCTGGTACGTCCGCCTCAACGCCGACATGACCAGCTTCTCCGGCAGCCCGACCCGGATACCGCTCACCGCGGCGGGCTTCGGCACCCGCACCGGCAACCCCGACAGGCCCACCCTGTACGAGGAAGCGCCGTGGGTCTACAAGCGCAACGGCCTGTACTACAACGTCTTCGCCGCCCAGTGCTGCTCGGAGTTCATCGCCTACTCCACCGCGCCCGGCCCCACCGGACCGTGGACCTACCGGGGCACGCTGATGCCCACCCAGGGCAGCAGCTTCACCAACCACCCGGGCGTCGTCGACTACAAGAACAACTCGTACTTCTTCTACCACAACGGCGCGCTGCCGGGCGGTGGCGGCTACGCCCGCTCCGTCGCGGTGGAGAGGTTCACCTACAACGCCGACGGCACCATCCCGCGCCTCGGCATGACCACGAGCGGCCCGCCGCCCGTCGACGTGCTCAACCCCTACACCCGCCAGGAGGCCGAGACCATCGCGTGGGGGAGCGGCGTCGAGACCGAGCCCGCCGGCGAGGGCGGCATGAACGTCGGCTGGATCGAGAACGGCGACTGGATCAAGGTCAGGAACGTCGCGTTCGGCAACGGCGCGTCGACGTTCACCGCCCGCGTCGCCTCGGGGACGTCCGGCGGCGCGCTGGAGGTCCGCACCGGCAGCGCGACCGGGGCCACCACCGCCCGCTGCACCGTGCCCGGCACCGGCGGCTGGCAGAACTGGACGACGGTCTCGTGCCCGGTCAACGGCCTGTCGGGCACCCAGGACGTGTACTTCCGGTTCACCGGCGGCAGCGGCTACCTGTTCAACGTCAACTGGTGGCAGTTCACCGCCAGGTGACCACCGACCCGCCCGGCCGAGGACGCGTGGCCGAGGCCGGCGCGGGGGTGCGCCGCGGGACCGGGACCGCTCCCCGTCCCGCGGCGCGCCACCCGTACCCCAGCCCGCGCCCCGTCCGACCGCGATCCGCTCCACGACCCCATCGGCTGAAGGAGACGGGATGTCCGACCTCACGCGAAGGCAGATGATCAGGTACGGGGCGGCGGGCGTCGGAGCCGCGCTGACCGCCCCGTCGTGGACAGCCACCGCGCACGCCGGTGCCGCCGCGCCGCCCGAGGTCGGCGACCTCGCCCTGTGGTACGACGAGTCCGCGGGCTCGGACTGGCTGCGTGCGTTGCCGGTCGGCAACGGCAGGATCGGCGCGATGGTGTTCGGCAACACCGACACCGAGCGGTTGCAGCTCAACGAGGACACGGTGTGGGCGGGCGGCCCGCACGACTACACCAACACCCGCGGCGCGGCGGCGCTGCCCGAGATCCGGCGGCTGGTGTTCGCCGACCAGTGGACGCGGGCCCAGGACCTGATCAACCAGGCGATGCTGGGCAACCCCGCCGCGCAACTGGCCTACCAGCCCGTCGGCGACCTGCGCCTGGCCCTGCCGGCGGCGAACGGCCTGAGCGGCTACCAGCGGTGGCTCGACCTGACCACCGCCACCACCGCCGTCACCTACACCGCGAACGGCGTGCGGCACCGGCGCGAGGTGTTCGCCAGCGCGCCGGACCAGGTCGTCGTCGTGCGGCTGACGGCCGGGACACCGGGCTCGGTGTCGTTCACGGCGTCGTTCGGCACGCCGCAGCGCGCCTCGTCGTCCAGCCCGGACGGCACGACGATCGCGCTGGACGGCGTGTCCGGGGACATGCGCGGCATCCCGGGCTCCGTCCGGTTCCTCGCGCTGGCCCGCGTGCTGGCCGAGGGCGGCACCACCAGCTCCTCCGGCGGCTCGGTCCGGGTGTCCAACGCCGACGCGGTCACGCTGCTGATCTCCATCGGCACCAGCTACGTCGACTTCCGCACCGTCGACGGCGACCACCGGGGACTGGCGCGCACGCGCCTGAACGCGGCCCAGGGACTGTCGTTCGACGCGTTGCGCAGCCGGCACGTCGCCGACCACCGGGCGCTGTTCGGGCGGGTAACCCTCGACCTCGGCCGCACCCCGGCCGCCGACCAGACGACCGACGTGCGCATCGCCCGGCACAGCGGCACCACCGACCCGCAGCTGTCCACCCTGCTGTTCCAGTACGGCCGCTACCTGCTGATCGCGTCCTCCCGACCGGGCACCCAGCCGGCGAACCTCCAGGGCATCTGGAACGAGCTGATGACCCCGTCGTGGGAGTCCAAGTACACGATCAACGCCAACCTGCCGATGAACTACTGGCCGGCGAACACCACCAACCTCGCCGAGTGCCACCAGCCGGTGTTCCGGATGATCGAGGACCTGGTGGTGACCGGCTCGCGGACCGCGCAGGCCCAGTACGGCGCGCGCGGCTGGGTCACGCACCACAACACGGACGCCTGGCGCGGCTCGTCGGTGGTGGACGGTGCGCTGTGGGGCATGTGGCAGACCGGCGGCGCGTGGCTGGCCACGCTGATCTGGGACCACTACCGGTTCACCGGCGACGCGGAGTTCCTGCGGCGGTACTACCCGGCGCTCAAGGGGTCCGCGCAGTTCTTCCTGGACACGCTGGTCACCGAACCGACCCTCGGCACGCTGGTGACCAACCCGTCCAACTCGCCCGAACTGCCCCACCACGCCAACGCCAGCGTGTGCGCGGGGCCCGCGATGGACATGCAGATCCTGCGCGACCTGTTCGACGGGTGCGCCGCGGCGTCCGAGGTGCTGGGCGTGGACGCCGACTTCCGGGGGCAGGTCCGGTCGGCGCGGCAGCGGTTGGCCCCGATGAAGGTCGGTTCGCGCGGCAACATCCAGGAGTGGCTGCACGACTGGGTCGAGACCGAACCCCAGCACCGGCACGTCTCCCACCTGTACGGCCTGCACCCGGGCAACCAGATCACCAGGCGGGGCACGCCCGACCTGTTCGCCGCCGCCCGCCGCACGCTCCAGCTGCGCGGGGACGCGGGCACCGGCTGGTCCCTCGCCTGGAAGATCAACTTTTGGGCGCGGTTGGAGGACGGGGGCCGGGCCCACGACCTCCTCCGCTCCCTGGTGACCACCGAACGGCTCGCGCCCAACATGTTCGACCTGCACCCGCCGTTCCAGATCGACGGCAACTTCGGCGCGACCTCCGGCATCGCCGAGATGCTGCTGCACAGCCACAACGGCGAGCTGCACGTCCTGCCCGCGCTGCCGCCGGCCTGGCCGAGCGGCAGCGTGAGCGGCCTGCGCGGGCGCGGCGGCCACACCGTCGGCGCGACGTGGGCCGACGGCCGGCACACCGAGCTGACCGTCACCCCCGACCGCACCGGCGTCGTCCGGGTCCGCAGCCGGATGTTCACCGGCACGTTCACCCTGGTCGACACCACCACGGGCACCGCCGTGCAGCCGGGCCGGCCCGAGTCCGACGTGGTCGAGTTCACCGCCCAGGCCGGCCGCGCCTACCGGGCGACCGGGCAGGGCGGCAGCGGTGCGGTGGTCGAGGTCGGCGTCGACTACCGGCTCGTCGCACAGCACAGCGGGAAGCTCGCCGACATCAGCGGGGTGTCCACCGCGGCCGGGGCGCTGCTGAACCAGTGGACCGCGACCGGCGGCCTCAACCAGCGGTTCGACTTCCTCGACTCCGGCGGCGGCCACCACCGCGTGCGGGCCCGGCACAGCGGTCTGGTGCTCCAGGTGTCCGGCACCGGGACGGGGGCCGACGTGACGCAACAACCCGACGTGAACAGCACGGCCCAGCAGTGGCGGGTGGTGGACCAGGGCGGTGGCGTGATCAGCCTGGTCAACCGCCTCAGCGGGCTCGCGCTGGACGTCTGGTCGGCCTCGACGGCGGACGGCGCGCGCATCTCGCAGTGGACCGTCACCGGTTCCGCCAACCAGCGCTTCCAGCTCCAGCGCGTCTGACGCGCCTCCGGGCCCGGGGGCGGTGCGCCCGGGCCCGGAGGCGGTGGGAGCTGGTCAGAAGTTCTTCCTGGCCACCGTCCACGGGTACTTGGCGGCCAGCCCCGACGGGCTGAGGACGTAGGTCCGGGCGGTCTGGTTGCCGTTGAGGACCATGTCGAGGAACTGGACGACCGTCGTCATGCCGTCGGTCATCTGGCTGCCGGTGATGAACCCGACGTGCCCGGCCTGCGGGTGCCTCGCCAGCACGGCGGGCACGGTGACCAGGTCGTAGTTGGCCTGGGTGTTCTCATAGGCGATGTCGGAGGGACCGCCGTCCATGAACAGGGCCGGCGAGTGCAGCTTGCGCAGCTCGGACCGCGAGTAACCGAAGGCCCCGTCGGCGAACAGACCGCTGTCCAGCGAGACCACGGCGGAGACGCGGGGGTCCTGGGCGGCGATGAGGGCCTCCAGGCCGCCGCACGAGTGGCCGGCCGTGGCGACCCTGGTCAGGTCGAGCCGCTGCGCCAGCGGCGAGCCGGTGCGGACCTGCTCGCGCTCGGCCCAGCCGATCGCGTCGGTCAGCAGCGACGGGATCGGCGAACCGCTGGGCACGCCGTTGGGGGAGCCGTTGACCGAGCCGGTGTCGACCACGACGAACCCCTTCGACGCGATGAACGTCAGCGCCTGGGTGACCTCCCTGTTGTCCGTGTGCGCGCACGCGCCGTTGCCGAACGCCAGCACCGGCATCGTGCGGCCGACGGCCTGCGGGTTCGAGGGGCGGAAGACCGTGTAGCGGTTGTCGCCGTAGGCGCCCTCGCGGGTGACCGGGAAGTTGTTCTCCACGGCGGGGCGGCTCGGCGGCGACGTCGTGGTGGTCGTCGTCGTGGTGGTGGTCGTGCTGGTGCTGGTCGGCGTGGCGGAGCCGGTGCACGCCACGCCGTTGAGCGTGAACCCCGCAGGGGGTGTCGGACGGGCGCCGGAGGTGGCGTTGAAGCCGAACGAGACCGTCCCGCCGGTGGCGACGTTGCCGTTCCACGCCGCGTTGGTCGCCGTCACCTGGGTACCGGACTGGGTGTGCGACCCGTTCCACGACTGGGTGATGCGCTCGTCGCCGGAGAACGTCCACGACAGCCGCCACCCGCTCACCGGGTCGCCCAGGTTGGTCACGACCGCGTTCGCGCCGAACCCGCCGGGCCACTCCGAGGCGATCGCGTAGTCGACCCGGCAGCCGACCGCGGCCGACGCGGAGCCGACCCCGGCCAGCGCCGCCGCCGTCGCGGTCAGCGCCACGGCGAGGCCGACCGCCGCGGTCCGCCGGGTTGGTGAATCGATTCTGTGCACGGTGATCACGTCTCCTTCGGAGTGGACCGGTTCCGGAACAGTCCCGTGCCCGCGCGTGGACGCGCGGGCACCGGACTGGGGCGACAGGCCGGGTTGCCCTGCGTCGGCAGACCCGTGCGGTACGGCAGTCGGCCGCGCTCGCCGCTCGCGTCGGGGTCGAACCCCCGGTGGGGGAACCGGAGCGCGGTGACCTCGACCCCGGCCGGGCGTCGGCGCACGCGGACTCGCGCGGTGGCGGGCGGGTGGTGGCCTGACCCGGACATGGGTGTGCTCCTCTTCGTCGAGGGGGACGTGCCGGAGGCGGGCGGTACACGCGATGCCACGGCGGGACATCAGTGGTGTTAGCGCTAACAATATAAAGTCTGTCGACTCTTTTGCGCAGATGTCGTGATGGGATGGCGGCACCGCCGTCGAGGGCGTTTGTCGCGTCCATTCGACTGTGAACGATCGCGCACAGCGGGTCAAGACGTAACGAAAATATTTCGCGCGGGTGAGCGGTGTGCACCTTGCTAAATTTTGCCCATCTTCCTTTAGCACAGGGGAATCACAGTCCTCCCGTCCTCGGCGACGGGGTGTCCGATGGTCTTCGGGACCTGCTGTTTCGCAAATGCGGCCGGCCGGTCCCCACGTCGTCAACATGTCCGGCGGTGCAGGTCCTCCGCCTTTGCGGCATCTCGTCCTTGACGGTCGGTATGTTGCGGCTTACGGTCGTGAACGCTAACAATCGGAGTTTGTTACGAAAGTTTCGACCAGTCGATGAGGTGGCGTGTTGCGCGCCCGCACAGCTTGGAGAACCGCCGTGACCTTCCGCCCGCCCCTGTTGCTACTCGCCGCGGCCTTCGCCCTGGCCACCGCCTGCACGCCCGGTGGGGGTGGCGGCGGCGGGGGAGGGGATGACAAGACGTTCGACTTCTGGTCCTTCTCCGCCATCAACCAGAAGCTGACCGTGGACGCGTACCAGGCGAAGCACCCGGACATCCAGATCAAGCTGACCGAGGTGGGGACCTCGACCGAGACCGCCCAGTCGCTGACGACCGCGCTGGCCGGCGGGAAGGTGCCGGACCTGGTGCTGATCCAGGGCGACAACCTGCCGCAGTTCGTGGAGCAGCCGCAGAACTTCGTGGACCTGCGGACGCTGGGCGCCGACGACATCAAGGGCGACTACCTGGACTGGGTGTGGAAGCAGAGCGTCGCCAAGGGTGGCGAGGTGCTGGGCGTCCCCACCGACGTGGGCGGCATGGCCGTGGCCTACCGGACCGACCTGTTCGCCGCGGCCGGGCTGCCCACCGACCGGGAGTCCGTGAGCGCCCTGTGGCCGACCTGGGACGCGTTCATCGAGACCGGGAAGCGCTACAAGCAGGCCACCGGCAAGGCGTTCACCGACAACGCGGCGACCAGCGTGTTCTACCAGGCGGTCAACCAGGTGTCGGAGAAGTACTACAGCGAGGACCGCAAGCTGGTCTACGCGGACAACCCCCAGGTCAAGGCGGCGTTCGACCTCGGCATCAAGGCGGCCACCGCCGGGATCACCGCCGGGCAGTCCTCGTTCGAGAGCGCGTGGAGCGCCGGCATGGCGCAGGGGCAGTACGCGGCCGTGTCCGCGCCCTCGTGGATGCTCAACAGCATCCGCAGCACCGCGCCCGACACCAAGGGCAAGTGGGACATCGCGACGATCCCCGGTGGGTCCGGCAACTGGGGCGGCAGCTACCTGGCCATCCCCAAGCGCGCGAAGAACCCCCAGGCCGCCTGGAACTACATCAAGGAGATGCAGTCGCCCCAGGGGCAGCTGGAGCACTTCACCCGCGTCGGCGCGCTGCCCTCCACCCCCTCGGTCTACCAGGACGCCGGGCTCGTCGACGCGAAGGACCCGTTCTTCACCGACGCCCCGACCGGCAAGATCTACACCGACTCGCTGCTCGGGCTCAAGCCGTTCTACATCGGCCCCGACAGCGCGGCGATCGGGCAGGAGTTCCTCAACGCCATCACCAACGTCGAGCAGAGCGGCGGCAACCCGGACACGGCGTGGGACGACGCGGTGCGCAACATCAAGACCGCCATCGGCGAGTGACCGCCGTGACCGCCACGCTCACCCCCGCGCCTTCGGCGGCACTGCCGCCGCCCGCCTCCCCGAAGGGGCGGCGACTGGGCGAGCGCCTGTCGGCCTACGCCTACATCGCGCCGTTCTTCGTGCTCTTCGCGGTGTTCGGGCTGTTCCCGTTCGCCTTCACCTTCTACGTGGCGCTGTTCGACTGGAACCCCATCGGGGACCAGGTGTTCATCGGCGCGGACAACTTCACCCGCATGTTCGCCGACCCCCGGTTCTGGAACGCCGCGGGCAACACGGTGAGCATCTGGTTCCTGTCCACCGTGCCGCAACTGCTGCTGGCCCTCGTGCTGGCTCACGTGCTCAACCACGCCCGGTTGCGGTTCGCCCTGTTCTTCCGGATGTCGATGCTCATCCCGTACGTGACCTCGGTGGCGGCCACCGCGATCGTGTTCGCGCAGCTGTTCGACCGCGACTACGGGCTGCTCAACTGGCTGCTCGGGCTGGTCGGTGTCGAGCCGGTCGACTTCGTCCAGTCCACCTGGGGCAGTCACCTGCTCATCGCGACGATGGTGGTCTGGCGGTGGTTCGGCTACACCACCCTGCTCTACCTCGCCTCACTGCAATCGGTTCCCCGCGCGGTGTTCGAGGCCGCGGCCATCGACGGCGCCGGGCCGTGGCAGCGGTTCCGCCACATCACCGTGCCCTCGCTGCGCCCGGTGATCATCTTCACGGTGGTCACCTCCACCATCGGCGGCCTCCAGATCTTCACCGAACCCCTGCTGATCGCCTCGGGCGCGCCGTTGACCTGCGGGGCGGTGCGGCAGTGCCAGACGCTCACGCTGTTCCTCTACGAGCAGGGCTTCGGGCAGTTCGAGTTCGGCTACGGCTCCGCGATCGGAGTCGCCCTGTTCGCCATGGTCGTGGTGATCGCCGCGGTCAACTACCTGCTGTCCACGCGGATCAAGGCGGACCGATGACGACCACCACGCCGCGCCGCCGGCGACCCGGCCGGGTCCGGTGGTGGACCTACCTCCTGCTGGCCGCGGCCACCGTCGCCTGCCTGTTCCCGCTGTACTGGATGTTCATCGTCGCCACCACCGACACGGCCACCGCGACGAGGATGCCGCCGGAGGTCGTGCCCGGCGGCAACTTCCTCCACCTCGTGGGCCTGGTCCTGGAGACGGTGCCGTTCCTCCAGGCGCTGCTGAACAGCCTCGCCGTGGCCACCGCGATCGGCGTCGGCCAGGCGGTGCTGTGCGCGCTGGCCGGGTTCGCCTTCGCCAAGTTGAGCTTCCCCGGCCGCAACACCCTGTTCCTGCTCGTCGTGCTCACGATGACCGTGCCCACCCAGCTCTCGGTCATCCCGCAGTACATGATCATGTCCCAGCTCGGGTGGGTCGACACCCTCCAGGCCCTGATCGTGCCGGGACTGGCCAGCGCGTTCGGCATCTTCTGGATGCGCCAGCACATCACCGCCACCATCAGCGACGAGCTGGTGCAGGCCGCCACGATCGACGGCGCGAACACGTGGCAGGTGTTCTGGCGCATCGCCTTCCCGATCGTGCGCCCGGCCGCGTTCGTGCTCGGCCTGTTCGGCTTCGTGACCGCGTGGAACGACTTCCTCTGGCCGTTCATCGTGCTCAAGTCACCCGAGCGCTACACCGCCCAGATCGCCATCAAGGCCCTCCAGAACAGCTACGACGTCGACCTCGGGCTCGCCATGTCCGGCTCGTTCCTGGCCACCATCCCCCTCGTGGTCCTGTTCGTCATCGTCGGCCGCCGCATGGTCGCCGGAATCCTCGAAGGCGCCTTCAAGGGCTGAACGCCCGCACGACAAGGAAAACCATGACGTCACCGAAACCCGAACCACCGCACTACGACAACCCCGTCATCCCCGGGTTCCACCCCGACCCCAGCGCGTGCCGGGTCGGGGAGGACTACTACCTGGTCTGCTCCAGCTTCGAGTACTTCCCGGGCGTGCCGGTCTTCCACAGCCGCGACCTGGTGCACTGGCGGCAGATCGGCAACGTCCTGGACCGCCCGTCGCAGCTCCCGCTGCCGGCCGACGCGATGGCCTCGGACGGCATCTACGCCCCCACGATCCGGCACCACGACGGCCGGTTCTGGGTGATCACCACGAACACCTCGCACGGCGGCAACTTCACCGTCACCGCCGAGCGGCCCGAGGGGCCCTGGTCCGACCCGGTGTGGATCGACCTGCCCGGCATCGACCCCGACCTGGCGTGGGACGAGGACGGCAACTGCTGGTCCGCCTTCGCCGGCGCCCACGGGGCCGACTTCTTCGGCGTGCAGGTCGCCCGCATCGATCCCGAGGCCGGGAAGGTGCTGGAAGGGCCGCTGCCCGCCTGGGAGGGGACCGGGTTGCAGTGGCCGGAGGCCCCGCACCTGTACCGGATCGGGGAGTGGTGGTACCTGCTGATCGCCGAGGGCGGCACGGAACGCGGCCACACCGTGGCCGTGGCGCGGGCGCCCTCACCGCGCGGACCGTGGGAGTCCGCGCCGACCAACCCGGTCCTGAGCCACCGCAGCACCAACCGCCCGATCCAGAGCACCGGTCACGCCGACCTGGTCGGCACCCCGGACGGCCAGTGGTGGATGGTCCTGCTCGCCACCAGGCCGCGCGGGTACAGCCCCGGGTTCCACGTCCTGGGCCGGGAAACCTTCCTCACCCCGGTGCGCTGGGAGGACGGTTGGCCGCGCGTCGGTCCGGTGGAGCTGCGGGAGCGGGCGCCGGGCAGCCCGCGCCCCGTGGAGCCCGCCCCGAGGCGCGACGACTTCGACGCGCCCGAGCTCGACCCGCGCTGGATCTCACCGCGGTCGCGCCCGGACGGGTCGTGGTCGCTGACCGAACGGCCGGGGTGGCTGACCCTGCGCGCCACCGGTCCCACGCTGGACCGGCCGGGTTGCACCTTCGTCGGCCGGCGCCAGTCGCACCCCGAGAGCCGCACCACCGTCCTGCTGGACCCGGGAACCGGTCGCGCGGGCCTGTCGGTGCGCGTGGACGAGGCCCACCACTACGACCTGGAGGTCTCCGACGGCAGGGTCGACGTCGTCGCCCGCATCGGGCCCGTGCGCCAGACCACGGCCGGCCGGCCCGTGCCGCCGGGGCCGGTCATCCTGGAGATCACCACCCGGCACGTCCGGGAACTCCCACCGGACGACGCGGAGCCGAGGGGTCTCCACGTCGCCGCGCCGGACTACGTCGGCTTCCACGTCAACGGGGAGCCGCTCGCCGAGATCGATGGGCGGTACCTGTCCACGGAGGTCGCCACGGGTTTCACGGGCCGGGTGATCGGCATGTACGCGACGGGGGGCACCGCGTGGTTCGACTGGTTCGACCACGGCCCGCACGACGCCGCGGAAGGCCCGTGAGCCGTGTCCCCTGATCCGGCGGGAGGTGCTGAATGATGTCAGCGGATCGGAAGTTGCGCAGTTGTTTTCGAACAATTTCGATACTTCTGCATCGTCCTGATCGGTCAAGGTGCTGGTCAAGTCGCCTCACAGCGCAAGCGATGGGGACAGTTGTGCCCAAAAAACGTTCAGGCATGTGAAACTGGGGGTTGATCGACCGATCAGTTTCGGTTAATACTCGTAAAGGTTTCAGACCGAACGACGGGTGGTCACGAGAGTCCTCGACCACCTCGTGCCGAGCGGGCCGCCAGCCGCTCCGACCCGATCCCGTCCCGTCACCCGCTCCTGCGCGGGTGCTCCTCAGAAAGCGCTGAAACATGAAGCTGACAGCGAAGTCGGTCTCACGAGTCGCTCTCGTGTCCACCCTGGTGGCCGCAGCCGCGGGTGCCGCGGTCCTGGTCGCGACACCAGCCAGCGGCGCCGCCTCGACGCTCGCCGCGGCGGCGCAGCAGAGCGGCCGGTACTTCGGCACGGCCGTGGCGGCGAACAAGCTCTCGGACTCGACCTACGTGAACATCCTGAACCGGGAGTTCGACATGGTCACGGCCGAGAACGAGATGAAGATGGACGCGACCGAGCCGAGCCAGGGGCAGTTCAGCTACGGCAACGCGGACCGGATCGTGAACCAGGCGCGCAACCAGGGCAAGCGGGTGCGGGGTCACGCGTTGGCGTGGCACTCGCAGCAGCCGGGCTGGATGCAGAACATGTCGGGTTCGGCGTTGCGGCAGGCGATGCTCAACCACGTCACGCAGGTGGCGACGTACTACCGGGGCAAGATCTACGCCTGGGACGTGGTGAACGAGGCGTTCGCCGACGGTAGTTCCGGTGGGCGTCGTGACTCGAACCTGCAGCGCACCGGCAACGACTGGATCGAGGCGGCGTTCCGGGCGGCGCGGGCGGCGGACCCGAACGCGAAGCTGTGCTACAACGACTACAACACCGACAACTGGTCGCACGCCAAGACGCAGGGCGTGTACCGGATGGTGCAGGACTTCAAGTCGCGCGGGGTGCCGATCGACTGCGTGGGGTTCCAGGCGCACTTCAACAGCGGCAACCCGGTGCCGTCGAACTACCACACCACCCTGCAGAACTTCGCCGCGCTGGGCGTGGACGTGCAGATCACCGAGCTGGACATCGAGGGCTCCGGCTCGACCCAGGCCCAGCAGTACCAGGGTGTCGTGCAGGCGTGCCTGGCCGTGGCCCGCTGCACGGGCATCACGGTGTGGGGCATCCGCGACACCGACTCCTGGCGCGCGAGCGGCACCCCGCTGCTCTTCGACGGCAGCGGCAACAAGAAGGCCGCCTACACCTCGGTCCTCAACGCCCTCAACGCGGCCGACCCGACGGGCCCGACGACCACCGACCCGACCGGTCCCACCACTACCACCACCACCTCGCAGAACCCGGGTGGCGGCTGCACCGCGACGTACTCCGAGGGCCAGAAGTGGAATGACCGCTTCAACGGTCAGGTCACCGTTTCGGGGACCAACAACTGGGTCGTCACGGTCACCGTCAGCTCCCCGCAGCGGATCATCGCCACCTGGAACACCACCGCCACGTGGGAATCGGCCAACGTCATGACCGCGCGCCCCAACGGCAACGGCAACACGTTCGGCTTCACCATCCAGCACGGCGGCAACTGGAACTGGCCCACCATCTCCTGCCGGGTCGGCTGAACCGGCTGCGGGAGGGCCCGGTGCCACGGGCCCTCCCGCACCACCCCGGGTCCGTCCACCGCCTGTCCTCCGACCGGGGCGACCGCGCGTTCGAGCAGAGGGGACGGCAGTGGGGAACAGGATCAGCGGGGTGCCCGCGATGGGTGACGTCGCCCGGCTGGCCCGGGTGTCGCACCAGACGGTGTCACGGGTGCTCAACGGGCACCCGCACGTCCGGCAGCAGACGCGGTTGCGGGTCCGGGCGGCGATCGAGGAGTTGGGTTACCGGCCCAGCGAGGTGGCCCGCGCCCTGGTGACGGGCCGTTCGCGGTTCATCGGGGTGGTGGCGCACGACTCCACCCTGTACGGGCCGGCCTCGCTGCTCGCGGCCTTCGAGCAGGCGGCGGCCGAGGCGGGGTTCGTGGTCACGGCCCTGCGGGCGGACGTCCGGGACCGGGTGTCCGTGTCCAGGGCGCTGGAGTGGCACCGCGGCCGGCAGGTGGCGGGCATCGTCGTCATCGCGCCCACGGCACCGGTGCACGACGCGGTCGACACCGTCCGGTCCGGGACGCCGCTGGTGATGGTGGACGGCGACCCGGGGCGCTCGACGCCGACGGTCACCGTCGACCAGGTGGCCGGGGCCGCCGCGGCGACCCGTCACCTGCTCGACGCCGGGCACCGGACCGTGTGGCACGTCTCCGGCCCGCCGGACTGGTTCGACAGCGCGGGCCGCGTCCTCGGCTGGCGGTCGGTCCTGGAGGGCGCGGGGCGCGAGGTGCCGCCGGTCGTGCCCGCGGGGTGGAGCGCCGCGTCCGGGTACCGGGCGGGCCGGGAACTGGCGCTGATGCCCGACGTGACGGCCGTGTTCGCGGCGAACGACCACCTGGCGCTGGGCATCCTCCGCGCGATGCACGAGCGGGGCAGGCGGGTGCCGCGCGACGTGAGCGTGGTGGGCTTCGACGACGTGCCCGAGGCCGCCCACTTCATCCCGCCGCTGACCACCGTCCGCCCCGACTTCGACGCCGTGGCCCGCGATGCCCTGGCCCTGCTGCTGGCCCAGGCCGGCGGAGGTGCGGCGGGGGACGTCCCGCGCAGTCGCGAGCCGATGCTCGTGCCGCGCGACAGCGTGCGACCACCGGCGAACTAGGGCGCCCCGCCGGTCCGGCTCGGCGAGTGGCTCTCCTGGAGGCCGGTGACGAGGTCGGCGATGGTGTGCGCCCGGATGTCGTCGAGCGGCTCGGTGGTGAAGCGGCCCGCGACGGCGCGCACGTAGTCCTCGGCCGGGGCGGCGAGACCGTCGTAGACGGCGGCGAACAGGTCGCGGGCGGGTTCGCGGAGCCAGTCGGCGGGGAGGAGCCTCGCGGGCAGCCGGGGATCGAGGTAGGGCAGGCGGCGGTAGGTGTCCATGACCTCGGTGCGGGCGCGGACCGCGTCGGCGCCGGTGACCCCGGTGCCGCGCACGCGGTCGAGCAGCGGGCTCCAGCGCCCGATGAACACCTCGTACTGCTCGGCGACGGCCGCCGTGTCCCAGGCGTCGAGCGGGTTGCGGTGGATCACCGCGTCGAGGTCGACGTGCCTGGCGCGGAAGACCGTGACCGCGCCGAAGGTGAGTTCGACGAGGTGCTTCTTCGCCTGCTCGGTGAGGTCGTGCGGCGAGATCCAGAGGCCGTCGTACAGCGGGGCGTACCCGAGCCAGCGCAGGCGGCTGCGGAGTTCCCGCCGCCGGGCGACCTCGTCCTGGGGGAGCGAGAACGCGATCAGCGTCCAGTGCTCGTCCCACGTCCCCGCCCCGGCGTCGGAGGAGGCGATCGCCCGGCCGCCCGCGGACAGGACGGCGGCGGCGGACCGGCTCAACCGGTAGGAGCTGTTGCGGCCCCGCTTGCTGCCCTCCAGCACGCCGCGGCGGGAGAGTCGGCTGATGGCCGTCCGGGCGCCGGCGCTGGTCACCCCGGCCTCGGCGAGCAGTGCCACGATGGCCGCCGACGGCAGCCAGGCCCGGGTGCGCAGCGTGTAGTCCGCCAGCAGCGTCACCGCCAGGCCCTGCGGGGAGTTGCCGGACTGCCGCCGGGGGAGCCGGACCGGCCCCGCGGCGTCGTCCGGGAAGATCTCCTCGATGTCGTAAGGGCTAGTCACGGCGGCTCCGGCGGGCTCGGGCGGGCGGTCGCCACCGACTGTATTCGGCCCTGCGCGCGGCGCCCGGCGCGGTCAACCGAGACAGTCGATTGACAGTTTTATGGCCGGCGAGCAAGCTAAGTGTCATACGACAGGTGTGGGCCTGACCAGGCAGGACGAGATCGAGTACTGCTGTCGGCGGCGGTCCCCGTCGGGATCGCGAGCGGATGCCCACCCGTCGCACCGCCGGCACGCGCACACCCCCTCTCCACCGGTCGTCCGACCGCGCGCGACAAAGGAGTCAACCGCATGAAGATCACCCGAAGTCTCGTGCTCGCCGCAGCCGCGTCACTGGCCGTGGCCGGTCTCGCGACCACGGCGCCCCCACCCGCCTCCGCGGCGACGTTGACCGAGGTCACGGGCTTCGGCGACAACCCGGGCGGGATGCGCATGCACGTCTACGTGCCGGACTCCCGCCCGGCCAACCCCGGGATCGTGGTCGCCATGCACGGCTGCGGTGGTTCGGGTCCCGGCTTCTACTCGGGCAGCGAGTTCGCCTCGCTGGCCGACCGGCACGGGTTCGTCGTCGTCTACCCCAGCGCCGAGCAGCAGGCCGGGTTCGGCAAGTGCTTCGACACCTGGTCCGACGCGGCCAAGCGCCGCGGCGGCGGCAGCGACCCGGTCTCGATCGTGTCGATGGTGAACTACGTCCAGCAGCGCTACGGCGGCGACCCGAACCGCGTCTACGCCACCGGCTCGTCCTCCGGCGGCATGATGACCAACCACATGCTCGCCCTGTACCCGGACGTGTTCAAGGCCGGCGCGGCCTTCATGGGCGTTCCCTTCAACTGCTTCGCGAACGCCGCCGACTACCCGCCCGGCAGCAGCAGGTGCACGGGCGGCGGGGGCGCGAACCGCACCCCGCAGCAGTGGGGCGACGCGGTGCGGCAGGCGTACCCCGGCTACACCGGCACGCGCCCGCGCGTCCAGCTCTGGCACGGCACGAACGACACCCTCGTGCCGTACTCGCTGCTCCAGGAAGCGATCGAGCAGTGGACCGACGTGTTCGGCCTGAGCCAGACGCCGACGTCCACCGACACCCCGCAGACCAACTGGAACCGCCGCCGCTACAACGACGCCTCCGGCACCACCCGGGTCGAGGCGTACAGCGTCCAGGGCGCCGGGCACAGCCTGCCGTCCGCGGGGATGGCCGCGCGCGCCATCGCCTTCTTCGGCCTGGACGGGACCGGCGGCCCCACCTCGACGACCACGACCACCACGACGACGACCACGACCACGACGACCACCACGACCACCACGCCCGCTCCGGGTGGTTGCACCGCCTCGGTGTCGCTGAACTCGTGGACCGGTGGGTTCGTGGCGACGGTGAAGGTGGTCGCCGGGGCCTCGGCGCTGCGCGGCTGGACGGTCACCACGCCCCTGCCCACCGGCACGACGGTGACCAACGCCTGGGGCGCCAGGCGCAGCGGCAGCAGCGGCACGGTCGACTGGACCAACGTCGACTACAACGGCTCCGTCCCCGCCGGTCGTTCGGTGGAGTTCGGCTTCCAGGGAACCGGCACCGGCACCGGCATCACGCCGACCTGCGTCGCGAGCTGACCTCCGGCGGGTCCCCGCCCGCCGGGTACGGCGGGCGGGGACCCGCGCCGACGTCAGCTCACGTAGCGGCGCACGGTCTCCGGGTGGAGGACGAGGCGGACCCAGTCCTCGGCGGACAGCCCGGCGAGGTCGCCGGCGCGGGCCGGGTCGTCGAGGTCCCAGTAGCGGGCGGCCAGGCGGGCGCACAGGTCGTGCGCCCCGTCGGGCTCCACGGTGACGCGACCGGCGACCGACAACCAGCGCTCGCGCTCACCCACCGGAGCGGCGACGACGATCGAGGCGCGCGGGTCGCGGCGCAGGCGGCGCACCTTGACCGCGTCCGGGCTCGTGAAGAGCTGCACCGCGCCCCCGGCGGTGACCTCGAACCACACCGGTCGGGGTTGGGGCGGGGTGGGTCCCCCGGCCACGGACAGGAAGCCGTGCAGGGGGCGTCGGAGGAACTCCAGGTCCTCCGCGGTCAGCGCACTGGTGCCGGTGCTCATCGACGTCCTTCCCGTGGTCGAGGGGGAGCGGTCCCCGGTCGGTCCGTCATCCCCAGGCCCCCGCCGCCGCGGCCCGCACGACGTAGTCCTCGAAGGACCGGGGCGCCCGTCCCAGCACGGTGGCGACGTCGTCCGTCGTCGCGGCGAGCAACCCGCGTTCCATCAGCACGAACATCTCGGCGACGTGGTGCGCGTCGTCCTCGCCCCAGCCCGCCCCGACCAGGGACGCGGCGTACTCGGCAGGAGAGGTCCGCCGGTAGGTGACGGGCCGCCCGGACGCCCGCGAGATCAGCTCGACGGCCTCGCCGAAGGTGACGGCACGCGGCCCGGTCAGCTCGTAGACCCGTCCGGCGTGCCGTCCGCCCTCGCCCAGCACGGTGGCCGCGACCTCGGCGACGTCCTCGACGTCGACGAACGGCTCGGGCACCGCGTCGGCCGGGAGCGCCAGCTCCCCGGCGACCAGAGGGGCGTGGAAGAGGTCCTCGTCGAAGTTCTGGTCGAAGTTCGACGCGCGCAGGACGGTCCACTCCAGCGCCGAGCCGCGCACGGCGTCCTCCGCCGAGCGCATGTCCCGCCCGAAGTCGGAGTCGCCCCAGGTGTCGGCGCCACGCCCGGAGAGCAGGACCAGCCGCCGCACCCCGGCTGCCTCGGCGCGGGCCACGAACCCGTGCACCGGGCCCGGCACGGGCGGGGCCACCACGTAGACGGCGGCGACGTCCCGCAGGACCTCGTCCCAGCCGTCGGGGTCGGCCCAGTCGAAGCGGGTCGGGCTCGACCGGGAGGCGGTGCGCACCGGCGTGCCGCGCAACCGCAACCGGGCGGCGACCCGCCGGCCCGTCTTGCCGGTCGCGCCGAGGACGAGAGTGGTGCCGTTGTTCATGCCACCGAGTGAACACGACCTGATCGGACTGGCCCATAGGTGAGAAGCCGAACCACCTACGTGATCGTCTAACCTCGTGGGGTGGACGCGTTCAGTGACCTGATCCGCGGGGTGCGGGCCCACGGCTCGCTGTTCGGCAGCTCGACCCTGGCCCCGCCCTGGAACCTGCACTTCGTGGACGGCGCGCCGCTGACCCTGTGCACCGTCCTCACCGGGGAGGGCTGGATCGTGCCCGAGGGCCGCCCACCCGAACCGCTCCGCGCCCGCGAGACGATCGTCGTGCGCGGCCCCGCGACGTTCGCCTTCGTCGACGAGGTCGGCACCGGCGCCGAACCGGTCTCGTGCGGCGAGCACTGCGCGACGCCCGACCAGGGCGGCACCCGCTACCGGCTGGGCTGGAACGACACCGGGTGCGCCGCCGGCGGAGACGGGACGACCCTGATCGTCGGCGCCTACCCGGTGCGCGGCGAGATCAGCCGCCGCCTGCTCGACGCGCTGCCCGTGGTGCTCCGCGTGGACGCCGGCGGCACGGGCGACCCCGTGCTGGACCACCTCGCCGCCGAGGTCGCCGTCGACGCCCCGGGCCAGCAGGTGGTGCTGGACCGGCTGCTGGACTGGATGCTGGTCTGCACGCTGCGCGAGTGGTTCGACCGGCCGGACGGCCGCCCGCCCGCCTGGTGGGCGGCCCAGCGGGACCCGGTGGTCGGTGACGCGCTGCGCCTGCTGCACGCCGAACCGGCGGCGCCGTGGACGGTCGCCGCGCTGGCCGGCCGCACCGGGGTGTCGCGCGCGACGCTGGCCAAGCGGTTCACCGACCTGGTCGGCGAACCGCCGCTGACCTACCTGACCCGCTGGCGCATGACGCTCGCGGCGGACCTGCTGGTCGAGCGGGAGGCGGCGACGATCGCCGACATCGCCCGCACCGTGGGGTACGCCAACCCGTTCGGGTTCAGCGCGGCGTTCAAGCGGGTCCGGGGCACCAACCCGAGCGAGTTCCGGCGCGCGGCGACCGCCCCGGTCACCCGGGTCGGCTCCGACGCCTGACCAGTCCGGCGACGATCGGGCACCCGGCAAGTCCCTGGCACGACCCGATCGGCCGCCCTGGGCGTCCACTCCGGACGCAGCCTCCACCGCACCGCCGGTGGTCGTGCGGGACCGGGGAGCGCGCCCCCGGCGGCTCCCCGGTCACCCGTCCGGTGGTAATTCGCTTGACCCGAGCCCGGGGCGCGGCTGGACTGCGGCGGACACCACGCGTCGTGGTGCGCGCACCCGGAGGCAGCGCCGACGATGGAGATCCGTTCCACGACCGAGCAGGACCGCGACGTCTTCGTCGACACGCTCCTCGCCGCGTTCGCGCGCTTCCCGGAACCCCCGGCCGAGGACGGTGGCGGGACCTGGTGGTCGGCTCTGGAGATGGACCGCGGCCTGCTCGCCGTGACGGCGGACGGGCGGCCCGTCGGCACCGCCGCCGCGTACTCCTTCGAACTCACCCTGCCCGGCGGGGTGGTCGTCCCGACCTCGGGGGTGAGCGCCGTCGGCGTCCTGCCCACGCACCGGCGTCGGGGCGTGCTCAGCGCGATGATGCGGCACCAGCTCGCGGAGCTGAGGGCACGCGGCGAGTTCCTGTCCGTGCTGCTGGCCAGCGAGGCCACGATCTACCGCAGGTTCGGCTACGGGCCCGCGACCCACACGCAGCGGCTGACCGTGCAGCGCCACCGGGCCGCCCCGGCCCTCCCGCGCGCGGCGACCGCTGCCCAGGACCCCGGCTCGGTCGAGCTGCTGCGGCGTGCCGACTGCGGCCCGGTCATGGAAGAGGTCTACGACCGGTACCGCCGCGCGCAGCCCGGCGCGCTGTCCCGCCCGCACCGCTGGTGGGCGCTGGGCGCCGGGCAGTCCCCGACCGCCCGGACGCCGCGCCACGTCGCCGTCCACCGCGACGCCGACGGCGTGCCCGACGGGTACGCGAGCTACTCGCTCGACCCGCCCGACACCCTGGTCGTCGACGAGACCGTCACCACCGACGACGTCGCCTCCGCGACGCTGGCCCGGTTCGTGCTGGAGCACGACCTGGTCGCCCGGGTCGTGTTCCAGCACTGCCCGCCCGACCACCCGCTGCGCTGGCAGCTGGCGGACCTCCGCGCCGGGCAGCTGGGCGATGACAAGGACTGGCTCTGGGTCCGGCTGCTCGACGTCCCGCGCGCCCTGACCACCCGCGGGTGGTTCGCCGACGGCGAGCTGGTCCTCGACGTGGACGACCCGTTCCAGGGGGAACGCGGCCGTCACCTGCTCACCGTCCGGGGAGGCGAGGCGGCCTGCGTCCCGACGGACCGGGAGCCCGACCTGTCCCTGGACGTGAGCGACCTCGGCTCGGTCTACCTGGGCGGCACCACGCCGAGCACCCTCGTGCGCGCCGGGCACATCCGCGCCCACCACCCGGGAGCGGCCGCCCGCGCCGACGCCCTCTTCCGCGCCGAACGCCCACCGCACTGCCTGCACTGGTTCTGACCGCCCGCGCCGGCGCGACGTGGTGCGGACGAGCGTCGGGCCCGCCGGTCGGTCGACCGGCGGGCCCGAGTGCCGTGGTGGTGCGGTGTCAGCGGTGGGCGCGGTGGCTCCGCTTGGTGACGACGTGGTAGATGCCGAGCACGATCAGCGAGCCGAGGATGGCCAGCAGCCAGGTGCTCAGGTCGAAGAAGCTGCCGATGTCGGAGCCGAAGATCGCGCGGCCGATGAACCCGCCGAGGATGGCGCCGACGATGCCGAGCAGCATGGTGATGACGATGCCGCCCGGGTCCTTGCCGGGCATGACGGCTTTGGCGATGGCGCCGGCGATGAGACCCAGAACGATCCAACCCAGGATGCCCACGGTGCTTCCTTGTCCTCGTGCCACGCCGTCCCTGCGACGCGGCGTGATCGTTACCGTCACCGGGTTGCCCACCCCGCACGGATTTCACACCTGCGGTGGACGATTCGCGCGACGCGCCGACCGTCGTCGAGGCGGTCCGCGGTGGTCCATACTCGCGTGGCACTCGTCGTCGCGGAGAGGGGTTCGATGGGGTGGGAACGGCCTCCCGAGCATCACCGGGAAACGATCGGGCAGACCGATGTCCTGCCGGTGGTCGCGCTGGTCACGGCGTTCTTCCTCCCACCGCTGGGGGTCGTGCTGGGAGTGCTGGCGACCCGCGAGGCGCGTCGACACGGTGGTGGGCGAGGTCTGGCGGTGACAGCGGTCGTCGTCGGCGCGCTGGCGTCCCTCGTCTGGCTGATTTCCGTCGTGATGCCGGAGAAGTTCGCCCACGTCGTCTTCGTGCTCTTCCAGTGACGCGCGGGAGTCCCGCCGCAGCGCGTCGAGCACCGCGCCTACGGCGCCTCCCGCAGCGGCCAGACCTCGACGACGCCGTGCGCGACCGCGCACGGGGTCTTCGACGCGATCCGGACGGCCTCCTCCAGCGTGGCCGCCTCGATGACCGCGAACCCGGCGACCGGGAGGGCCGAGGACAGGAAAGGTCCGCTCTCCGCGGTCGTGCCGGCGCCGTCGTGGTTCCGCACCTGCACGGGCGCGCCGGCGATCCCCGTGGTTCCCCCCGTCGCGCGCAGGTGGGCGTCGTGGGCGTGCGCCTCGTCGAGCACGGACGCGTCGGTGCGGTCGTACCCCTCCTGGTCCCCGTACCCGATGGTCATGAACTTCGGCATGGCACTTCCCCCTCGATCGGTGTGGTCCGCCCGACGGTAGCGACCCGAGGGGGGAGCCGACACCGCGCGGAGACGCGTTACGCCAAGTCGGGCGACCACGTCCCGATCCGCCCGCGGCCGATCCCCCCGGTGCCCCGCCGGGGGTGAGCTGTTCGGCGTGGTGCCGGTGGCCGCCGCACTCTCCGGGCCGGCCGGCCGGACGATGCCGCCTGACCACGACCAGGACGGCGCGGTCAGGCGGCGGACGGTGCGGCGGACGGTCAGGTGTACTCGGGCAGGACGAGCGCCACGTCGTGCGGTGACGGCATGGCCGCCACCTCCTCGGCCATCGTCCTGACCGCGTCGAGCACCGCTTCGTCGGTGAGCAGGCGGCGTGCTTTGGCCGCGACCACCTCGGCGGTGAGGTCGGCGGGGAGCACCTGGTCGCCGAGCCCGGCGGAGGTCACCACGTCGGCGTTGCTGAACTGGTCCGCCCCCTGCGGCAGGACCAGGTGCGGCACGCCCGTGGCGAACGTGCCCATCGTGGTGCCGGCGCCGCCGTGGTGCACCACGAGGTCCACGTGCGGCAGGAGGTCGGCGTGCGGCAACCACGGCAGCACGAGCACGTTGTCCGGCGTCTCGCCCAGCGCGCCCACCGCGACGCTCGGACCGGTGGACACGATCACCCGCGTGCCGAGCGCGGCCAGGCCGGCGATGGCGGTGCGCAGCACCCGGGGGTCGCCGAACGCGGTGCCGAACGTCAGGTACACCAGCGGATCGCGGTGCTCGCGCACCCACGGCGGCAGCTCGCCCGGCTCGGAGAACGGCACCGGCCGCAGCGGGACGACGAGGGCCGGCGGCACCGGTAGCTCCGGGTCCTGCACCGACGGCGGGCAGATGTCGAGGTAGGGGTTGCCCAGGGACATGAGGTCGCCGTCGGGCAGGTCGACGCCCAGCTCCGCGGCGACCTCCGCCAGGTGGGCGCGCAAGACCTCGGGAGGTCCTGTCGGCCGCCACATCCGCCCGAACGAGTGGCACACCGCGGGCACGTCCGCGACCCTCGCGGCCAGTCCCGCGCCGGGGTTGGCCAGCTCGTGCACGACCAGGTCGGGTTTGCGGTCGGCGATGACCGGCGCCAGGTCGGCGGCGTGGCTGCGCGGCAGGATGGAGCCGAACACCCGTGACACCCGCTCGGGCCGGAAATCGGGCGCCTTGCGGGCCGCGGGGCCCGCGTCGGCGAGGTCGAACGCCGCGAGCATGTCCATGCCGTTGGCGACGTGGTCGATGCCGTGCGCGGTCACGGCGCGCTCGAACGGCGACGTGGTCGCGAACGTGACGTCGTGGCCCACCTCCCGGGCGGCGATCGCCAGCGGCAGGAGGGGATAGGCGTGTCCGTGTGAGCCGAGGCTCGAGAAGAGGATTCGCACCCGCACGAACGTAGTGAGTCGGCGTTCGCGGGAGGCGGGTTCGCCCGGTCGCCGGGTCGGCCCGCCGCCAAGCGTCGGCTACAGCGCCGGACCCGCCTCCAGCAGGGCTCCCACCGCCTGCCGCAGCGCCCGCAGGCGGTCCACGTCGGCGGGGCTCGCCGCGACGGGGCGGGCGTGCCCCGGGTGGTCGAGGACCGTCGAGGTGTCGGCGACGGCCAGGACCACCCGGCGGGCTTCCCGGGGGAGCCGCTCGTCGCCCGCGACGCGGAGCGCCGCGTCCAGGGCGCGCACGGACGCGTTGCGGAAGTGGTGCGACCACAAGCCCGTCCCGCCGTCGGCCAGCGCGATGGCGGCGGAGGCGAAACCGCGGCGGACGTAGGGCGGACGCGCGGGGGCCTCCACGATCGACTCGCAGGCGGCGGCCACGGGCGTGATCCGGCGCAACCGCGCGCGCACGAGGCACAGGGCGTGCGCGGCGTCGCCCGCCCCGGTGTCGCCGCCGTGCGCGAGGGGCAGGAGTTCCGCCTCGGCGGCGAGGTCGTCGTCCCGGTCGCGGGCCCACGCTCCCCGAAGGAGCAGGCGTGCGGGCAACGACCACGCGCGGGTGTCCCGTGCCACGACGTCGGCGACCTGCCGGCCGGTGTCGTCGCCCAGCGCGTCGAGCGCGGCCGCGTAGGTCACGACGGCGGGTGCGGCGCTCGTGTACGGGTCGGGTTCGACGACGAGGCGCGTGCGCCAGTCGCGGGCCAGGGGAGCGAGGTCGCGCGCCCGCAGCGCCCCGGCGCCGTGGAGCAGTTCGAGCAGCACGGCGACCGCGGGCTCGTCGAGGTCGGTCCGCGCGAGTGCCGCCCGCAGCCCGTCGAGGTGCCGGTCGACCAGGGTTTCCCGCAGCTCGACCGCCGCATCCCGGCCGGCCCTGGCGGTGGGGTCGAACCCGGGGCTGGGCGGGAGGCCGAGGGCGGCGCGGGCGCCGTCGACCGCGTCGGGCCACGGGTCCGCCGGGTCGGTGACGGGAGTCCTGGTCCAGTGGTCGGCGACGACGACCCGCAGCCACGGCGGCACCTGTTCGTCGCGCAGGGCGGCGAGGGCGTGCTCGCGCCGCTGACCGCCGAGGCGCGCGACCAGGCCGGCCGCGGCGGCACGGGTGTCCCCGCCGGCGGCGTCGACCTCCGCGGCCAGCTCGACGGCGGCGGCCACGGGGTCCGCGCCGGTCTGTTCCACGAGGTCGAGGTAGACGCCCGTGTCGCGCCCGCCGAGCGCCGCCGCCCGCGCCGTCCGCAGCGCCTCGGGGTCGTTCCAGGCGCGCAGGAGCGCGCCGTCGGCCCGACCCCGGGCGGCCAGCGCCGAAGCCGCCTCCCGGGACCTCGCGTGGCCGACCCTGAGCGCGTGCGAGACCACGGCCGGGGCCTCGGACCCCAGCGCCTCCAGACCTCCCGGCGAGCACGCGACGTCGAGGTCGTCGTCGGTCAGCGCACGGCGCAGGCGCAGTGCCCGCACGGCGGGCGCCAGGAGGTCCCGCATCCCGGTGTGTGCGACCACCTCGTGGAGGAGTGCCCGCTCGCCGTCGCGCAGCGGCGCGAGCAGTTCGTCGCCCAGCACGGCCAACCGCGTCCGCCACTGCTCCGCGAGAGCCGGGTCCACCCGCGCGGGAGCGGCGTCCCGGTGCAGCACGAACACCTCGCCGTCGGTGCGTCCACCGAGGACCGCGAACCCGCGCGGCTCCAGGTCCGCCAGTGCCCGCGCCACGACCGCCCGGTCCCCGCCGAAGAGGACCCGCTGCGGTCGCACGAGGGCGCCCGCGCCGTCGAACCCGTCGGCCTGGGTGTGCCACCCGACGTACGGGTGCGACGCGGGCAGCCCGCGCCGCGCGAGTTCGGCCCGGGCCTCGTCGTGGACCTCGTCGCGCATGACCAGGCGGGGGCCCGGTTCGACGAACACCACTCCCGGCGCGGCGCGGAGGACACCGAGGACCACGGCTTGATCGGACATGCGGGACAGCCTAGGCACCGGGGTCCGGCCGACGGGGCACCGGCGCGGTCAGGGGGTGTCCTGCCGGATCAGGGCTTCACGCCGAGCGCGGCGACGATGCAGTGACCGGCCGCGGGGAGGGTGGTGCGCGGTCCGTCCGGCCACCACTCGTCCGCGACGACCAGGCCGGGGTCGAGCAGTTGCAGGCCGTCGAGCATCGGCATGATCTCGTCGCGGGTGCGGAAGTAGCCGCGGTTGATGCTGCTGTTGAGGATTCCCTGGACGCGGCGCGCGACCTCGCTGTTCTCGTCCTCCGGGTCGAAGAAGTGGCTGAAGACCACGTACGAGCCGGACGGCAGCGCCTCGACGTAGCGCCGCATGACCTCCACCGCGGTCCGGGGGTCCGGGTCGGGGTGGTGGTGCAGGGTCGCGACCTGCATGAGCGCGATCGGACGGGTGAAGTCGATCTTGGATCGCACCACCTCGTGGTCGAGCACCTGCGGCGGGTCGAAGATGTCGGCGGCGATGAAGGCGGTGTTGTCGTTCTCCTCCAGCAGCGCGCGGCCGTGCGCGAGGACCACGGGGTCGTTGTCCACGTACACCACGACGGCGTCGGAGTCGAGGCGCTGCGCGACCTGGTGGGTGTTCTCGGCGGTGGGCAGGCCCGACCCGCAGTCCAGGAACTGCTGCACGCCCGCGTTCACCGCGAGGTAGCGGACGGCGCGGATGAGGAACTTGCGGTTGGTCACCGCGATGCTCGCGACCTCGGGGACGGCGGCGTTGAGCTGGGCGAGGAGTTGGCGGTCGATCTCGTAGTTGTCCTTGCCGCCCAACGCCGCGTCGTAGGCCCTGGCCACGCTCGGGATCGTGGTGTCGATGGCGGATGACGTCGGGATCACCCTGCTGTCGTCCTGGTCGGTCATGGGGAACCTCTTGCTCGGGGACGTCGTGCGCGAGCCGTCACCGTATCGTCACGCGCCCCGCCGTCATCCGGCCGGCGCGGCCCGCGCCGGCCGGTCGGTTGTCTATCCTTCCGCTGTCGCCGGACCCGGTGGCCGCACGAGCCGTCGCCGGCCTCGAAGGGTGGATGCGGTGTCCTCGCACGCTGTTGGCACGGTGCCCGAGCACGACGGTCCGGCCGCGGTGCCGCCTCGCCGTCCCGGCGCCACCGGCGGGTGGCAGCGCATGACGGTCCAGGCGTGGTTCTTCGCGCTCCTGGCGGTCATGGGTGTGGTGGTCGTGGTGGGCGCGGTGATCGGCGCGGAGGTGCTGCGGCACACCGCCGAGGTCTCCGACCAGCAGTCGGAGCACATCCAGCCCGCCAGGGCAGAGGCGTACCGCCTGCAGAACGCGGTGGTGGACCAGGAAACCGGCGCGCGTGGTTACGCCGTCACCGCCGACCCGCAGTTCCTCACCCCCTACACCGAGGGCGTCCGGGCCGAGCGCGAGTCGGTCGACCGGTTGCGGGAGCTGCTGGTCGGCCGCGAGCCGCTGCTGGCGGACGTGACCGCCGTCCAGGAGGCCATCGCGGGCTGGCGCCGCGAGTACGCCGACCCGTTGATCGCGGGCGTGGTCGAGGGCGCGCCGAAGCCGGTGGACGTGGCGTCCGCCGAACGGGGGAAGGTCGCGTTTGACAGCCTGCGCCGCCTGTTCGCCGACCAGGACGAGCACCTGCGCCAGGCGTTGGCGGACGGCCGGGCGGAGCTGCTCGACGCGCGGTCGGCGCGCAACTGGGTGCTCGGCCTCGTGGTGCTGGTGCTGGGACTGGCCGGGACCGCCGTCGCCGTCGTGGTGCGCGTGCTGGTCGTGCGGCCGCTCGACCGGCTGCGGTCCACGTCCCGGAGGATCGCCCAGGGCGAGTTCGACCTGCACATCGTCCCGCACGGCCCGGCCGACCTGCGCGCGGTAGCCGAGGACGTGGAGGCCATGCGCGAGCGCATCGTCGAGGAGCTGGCGCAGGTGCGCGTCCGGGAGGAGCTCCTGGTGGAGCAGGCGGCGGTGCTGGACGCCCGCGCCGAGGAGCTGCGCCGTTCCAACGGGGAGCTGGAGCAGTTCGCCTACGTCGCCTCGCACGACCTCCAGGAGCCGCTGCGCAAGGTCGCCTCCTTCTGCCAACTGCTGGAGAAGCGCTACGGCGACCGGTTGGACGAGCGCGGCGTCCAGTACATCGGGTTCGCCGTCGACGGCGCCAAGCGCATGCAGGTGCTGATCAACGACCTGCTGACGTACTCGCGCGTCGGCCGCGTCAACCGCGGCAAGGAGCGGATCGACCTCGACCGCACCCTGGACGAGGCGCTGCGCAACCTCGGCGCGGCGATCGAGGAGAGCGGGGCCGCCGTCGAGCGCCCCGCCGACCTGCCCGCCGTGACCGGCGACCTCACGCTGCTGGTGATGCTGTGGCAGAACCTCGTCGGCAACGCCGTGAAGTTCCACCGCCCGGACCAGCCGCCGCTGGTGCGCGTGACGTGCGAGCCGGCCACCCTGGTGGACGGCTCGCCGGCGTGGGAGCTGGCCGTCACCGACAACGGCATCGGCATCCCCGCCGAGTACGCCGAGAAGGTGTTCGTCATCTTCCAGCGCCTGCACGCACGCGACACCTACACCGGGACGGGCATCGGCCTGGCCCTGTGCAAGAAGATCGTCGAGCACCACGGCGGTGCGATCGCCCTGGACACCGGGCACACCGAGGGCACCCGCATCCTCTTCACCCTGCCCGCCACGGACACCGGGGCGGAGGACGCCGCCTGAGCAGGCGTCACCAGTACCGGTGACGCCTCCCGTCGGTGTCGGCGATGAAGACGACCGCGTCGGCGCCGGCCACGCCCGCCGGGTCGAGCGGGACGTGGCCGGGCACGATCGGTTCACCCGCGGTGGTCGACGGGGGGAGCGCGTCGAGCAGGGCCCGCGCCGGGAACAGCGCGCGACGGGTGGTCGCCTCGGCCAGCGCGCCCTGGAGGGTGCCCGGAACGCCGCGCGGGTTCGCGTCGGTCGCCACGAACGCGTAGTCCTCGCCGAGGGTGAGCGCGACGAGCGCCCCGGCGCCGCACCAGCTCACTTCGTCCTCGCCGAGCCGCATGCCGGCCCGCGCGCGCTGGAGGTGCGCGTTGTGGGCGAACACCAGGACCGGCCCGCGCCGCCGCTCCCGGGCGACGATCGCGAGCAGGTTCTCGGCCATCATCTCGGCGCGCACGCCGAGCAGGGTCGCGAGGCGGTCGGGTCCCGGTTCGGCCATCGCCGCGTGGTAGCGCAGCAGGCCCAGCGCGGTGCGCGCGTGCGCGGCGGCCAGGTCGTAGCCGTCCGGGTCCACCGGTCGCAGGAGCGGCGCCGCGCGGCGCAGCGCACTGGCGAGGTCGTCGGCGACGACGCGCAGGGCGCGGGCGCGGTCGGAGTCGCCGACGGACGCCGACGGGTCGTGCACGACCGCCTCGTTCGCCCACTCGGCGTCGTCCCCGAGCAGCGCGTCGAGGTCGCGGACCGACTTCGGCCGCAGCGCCGCGGGCAGGTGGTCGCGGACCGCGAACAAGGAGCGGCGCGGGCTGGGCGCGGTCGCGGACTCCGTCGGCGCGTCGAAGCCGTGGAAGCGGACCCGGTCGTGCGGCTCGCGGTCCGCGTTGTGCGCGCGGAGCTGTTCGACCAGTTCGCGGTTGCCCGGCACGCGGCCGAACCCGTGGCTGAACCCGGTGGCGAGCACCGCGTCGATCCCCCCGTCCGCGCCGCCCGCGTAGTCGTCCACGACGGACGCGGCGAAGAAGTCGGTCTCCAGCACGATCGACCGGTACCCGCGCTCCACCAGGTGCGCGAGGAGTTCGTTGCGCAGCAGCGGGAACGCCTCGATCCCGTGGGTGGGTTCGCCGAGGGCGAGCACGGCGGGCGGCCGGGCCCGCGCGGCGAGCAGGTCGTCGACGGCGCGGCCCAGGCTCGCCGGGTCGTCGAGTTGGCGGCCGATCCGGCGCAGTGCGGTGGCAGTGGACACGAACACCCCTTTCGGAAGGAACTGCCCTCGACGGTATCGTTGAAGATCCGTTTGAAACTTGGACAGCTCCCACCTGGGATCGAGGGCCGCGAGCTTCACAGGAGGTGTGTGCTGAGACCCGTCGACCTGGCCCGGGAGCACGGGTTGTCCGCGCAGGCGGTCCGCAACTACGGCGACGCCGGCGTGCTCCCGCCGACCGAGCGCGGCGAGACCGGCTACCGCCGCTACACACCCCTGCACGCGCAGGCCTTGCGCGCCTTCCTCGCGTTGCGCCGGGGGCACGGGCACCAGCGGGCGACGGAGATCATGCGCGCGACCAACCAGGGCGACACCGAGTCCGCCTACCGGCTCGTCGACGCCGCGCACGTCGAACTGCTCGCCGAGCGCGACACCCGCGCCGAGGTCGCGGCGGCCCTGGGCGGCCTCTCCGGCGCGGCACCCGCCCCGGTCGACGGGCGACCGCTGACCGTGGGCGAGTTGGCGCGCCGGATCGGCGTGCACCCGGCCACGCTGCGGGCCTGGGAGGCCGAGGGCGTCCTGCGCCCGGAACGGGACCGGGCCACCGGCTACCGCGAGTACGGGCCGGACTGCGTGCGCGACGCCGAGGTCGCCCGGCAGCTGCGCCGGGGCGGCTACCCGCTGCGCCACGTCGCGCGGTTCGTCGAGTCGCTGCGCGAGGCGGGCGGGGCGGACGCGTTGCGCGTCTTCCTCGACTCCTGGCAGGACCGGTTGACCGCGCGCAGCCGCGACCTCCTCGCCGGCGCGGCGCACCTCGACGCCTACCTCACCCTGCTCGACCGGGCGGGACGGGCGGCGTGCCCGCCGCCCTGACCGGCGGTTACGGTGGGTGGCGGGTGTCGGACAGGGGTGCGCATGATCAGGTTGGACCGCATGGTGAACGTGCTCGGCGGCTACGGCGTGCGGGTGGCGTGCTGCCCGGTGCCGCGGTCGACGGAGCTGCGCAGCGTGGTGCTGCGCGAGTCCACCGACGCCCGGGCGGTCGACGGGGACGTCTTCCTGGCCGTGGGCGCGGGCTCGGTCCCCCGGGCCGTGGAGTGGGCGGTGGCCGCGCGGGCGAGCGCGGTGCTGGCGCACGGTGACGACGAGGCGGCGGGGGAGGCCGCCGCGCTGGGGGAGGCCGCCGGGATCGCCGTGCTGGTGGTCGACCCGTCGGTGTCCTGGAGCCAGTTGGCCGGGGTGGTCTACGGCCTGGTGCTGGAGGGCCGGGAGACCGAGTCCGGGCGGGGGCCGACCGACCTGTTCGCGCTGGCCGACAGCCTGGCCGGCGCGGTGGGCGGCGCGGTGACCATCGAGGACCGGTCGTCGCGGGTGCTGGCGTACTCCAGTTCGCAGCAGGGCGCCGACCGGGTCAGGCTGGAGACGATCCTGGGCCGGCGGGTGCCGGACGGGCTGCGGGGGCTGTTCGAGGCGCGCGGGGTGTTCGCGCACCTGACCGCCCACGACGAGCCCCTGTTCGTGGAGCGGGACCCGGAGCACGGCCTGACCGGGCGCATGGTGGTGGCCGTGCGCGCCGGTCGGGAGCTGCTGGGATCGGTGTGGGTGACGTGCGGCGCCCCGTTGACCGGGGTGTCGCGGGCGGCGCTGGCCGACGGCGCGCGCACCGTGGCGCTGCACCTGCTGCGCTCCCGCGCCAGTGCCGACCTGGAGCGCCAGGTCGAGTCCGACCTGACGCTGCGCCTGCTGGAGGGGACCGCCGACGCCGCCACGGTGCTCAGCAGGCTCGGCCTGCCCCGGGAGCAGCTGCGGGTCATCGCCGTGCGGGCGCACATCGCCGCCGAGCGGCACGCCGCGCTGCTGCTGGCCTTCGAACGGGCCACCACCGGTTTCGGCTGGTCACGGCCGGGGCGCAGCACCCTGGCGGGCAGCACCCTCTACACCGTCCTGCCCGGCGAGCGGGCGGACTCGGCCCGCGAGTGGGTGGCGCTGCTGCGGGCCGCGCTGCCCGCCGAGGTGACGGTGACCGCCGGCATCGGGGGGACCGCCCCGGCGACCGACCTGCCCGCGAGCAGGCAGGAGGCCGACGAGTGCCTGGCGCTGCACGAAGCGCGCCCGCCCGATGCGGAGCCCCCGGCGTACGACGAGTCCTGGGACGACATCCTGCTCCAGCGGTTGCGCGCCGCGGCGCGGGCCGGTCGGACGCCGGCGCGGGGACCGGTGACCGAGTTGCGCCGCCACGACGAGCAGCACGCGACCCACTACGCGGCGACGCTGCGCGCCTGGCTGGAGTGCCAGGGCGACCTGAGCGGGGCGGGTGACCGGCTGGGCGTGCACCCGAACACGATCCGCTACCGGCTGCGCAAGATGGCCGAGGTGACCGCGCTCGACCTGGACGACCCGCGCAAGCGACTCGCCATGATCATCGACCTCGCCGCGGCCGAGAACGGCTGACCGACGCCGCTGTCGGCTTCCGACAAAGGGCCGTGCCCGAATTGTCGGCTGCGGACAACAGGTCGGTGCGTCCTCCCGGCGATGCTGGCTTCGACAGCAGCACTCGTCCTGGTGGAGGTGGTCGTGGTCGACGTGGAGCGCATCGACGGCGGGCCGCGATCGGCGGTCGTGGTCGGCGCGGGGATCGTGGGTCTGTCGACCGCGTGGTTCCTCCAGGAGCGCGGCGTCGAGGTCACCGTGGTCGACCGCACCTCGATCGCGGCCGGCGCCTCGTGGGGCAACGCCGGCTGGATCGCACCAGGCCTGGCGATCCCGCTCAACGAGCCGTCCGTGCTGCGCTACGGCCTGCGGTCGCTGCTGCGACCGGACGCGCCCCTGCACGTCCCGCTGACGGCCGACCCGGGGCTCTGGTCGTTCCTGGCGAGGTTCGCGGTGAACTGCCGGTGGTCGTCGTGGACCCGGGCGGTGGCGGCCAACCTGCCGCTCAACCAGGAGGCCGTCGAGGCGTTCGACGTGCTCACCGCCAACGGCGTCGACGCCACCGCGGTCGACGCGCCGATCACCGCCGCCTTCGGGACGCGCCGGCAGGCGGAGGGGCTGCTGCGGGAGCTGCGCAGGATGTCCGACGCCGGGCAGCCCGTCGACCACGTCGAACTCGACGCCGACCGGTTGCGCGAGCACGTCCCCCTGGCCTCGTCGACCCTCACCGCCGGGGTCCGCGTCGACGGGCAGCGCTACACCGACCCCGGGGCCTTCGTGCGGGCGCTGGCCCGCGCCGTGGTCTCCAGGGGGGCGACGGTCCGCCTGGTCGAGGCCGTCGACATCAGCTCCCACGCCACGGGGGTCACGGTCCACCCCCGCAGCGGCCGGGCCGTGACCGCCGACGTGGCGGTCGTGGCCACCGGCGCGTGGCTGTCGCGGCTGGCGCGCCGGTGGGGCGTGCGCGTGCCGGTGCGCGCGGGGCGCGGGTACTCGTTCACCGTGCCGGTCGAGCGCCCGGTGCCCGGCCCCGTCTACCTGCCGGACGTGCGCGTGGCGTGCACGCCCTACCAGGACGGGCTGCGGGTTGCGGGCACGATGGAGTTCCGCGACCCCGACGCCCCGGGCGTCCACGCCCGGCTGGAGGCGATCACCGCCTCCGCCCGACCGCTGCTCGACGGCGTGCGCTGGGACGAGCGCCGCGACGTGTGGGTCGGCCCGCGCCCGGTCACACCCGACGGGCGCGCCCTGATCGGCGCGGTGCGCGCCCCGCACGTCTACGTCGCGGGCGGGCACGGCATGTGGGGGCTGGCCCAGGGGCCGGTCACCGGGCGGCTGCTGGCCGAGCAGATCACCACCGGGAAGCAGCCCGACGCGTTGCGGGCGTTCGACCCCCTGCGCTGAGGAACCGCATGGACACCACGGACCCCGTCCGGGACGGCCGCGCCGCGCTCACCGACGAGGAGCGCGAGGAGCTGACCTGGTTGCGGGCGGAGAACGCCTTCCTGCGCGTCCAGCGCGACGTGCTCACCCGCATCGCCACCGACTACGCCCACGACATCGAGGTCATCCTCGGCCGCCGCGCCACCGGAGCCTCCCGCCGCTGACCACCGCCCCACCGACCACCTGTCCCGTCCGAGGAGCCGGCGCCGAACGAGTACCCGGCACCACGGACACCTCCGCCGTCAGGGCGGCGCCGCCCCTCCCGGCCGCCCTGACGGCACCCACCCGTCCGCACGACCCGCTCGCACGACCCGTGCGACCGGTCCGCCGATCGAGCACACGACCACGAGGCCACCATGACCAGCACCCATCCCGGCACCCGACGCGTCTGGCTGAGCCCCGACGCCCACCAGCGGCTGCGCACCGAGCTCGCCGGCCTGGTCGCGGCGGGCGCCGCGCCGGTCCACGACGGGACCGGCGCGGACGAGGAGCGCGACGCGGTGCCGCGCAGGCAGCGCGAGGAGCGCATCCGCGAGATCCGGGAACTGCTCAACGTCGCCGTGGTCGGCCAGGACCCGCCCGACGACGGCGTCGCCGAACTCGGCATGGTGCTCACCGTCCGCTACGACGACACCGGTGACGTCGAGACCTTCCTGCTGGGCCTGCGCGCGGTCGAGCACGGCGACGTCGAGGTCTACTCCCCGGACTCGCCGCTGGGCGCGGCCCTCACCGGCGCGCGCCCCGGGGACCAGCGCACCTACCGCGCCCCCAACGGCAACACCATCCGGGTCACCCTGCTCGACGCCGTGCCCCACGGCCACCACCGGGCCGCCGGCGCGTCGTGACGCGCACCCGCCGACCACCGCGCCCACCGGTGCGGTGGTCGGCAGGTGCGGAGGACAAGCGGCCGATTGACCTCTAGCCACGATCACGGGACCTCGACAGGCTCAGGGGTACCGCAGTGTCCTGGGGGGCACCCACGTGCGTCACTCGCGTGCTTCTTCTCTGCGGTGAGCCGAGTTCCTGTCGAAAGGGCAACCGTGGCCATCTCGTCCTCATCACCCCTCTTACGTGGGGCAGCCGTCGCGCTGCTCGTCGCCGGCGCGCTGCTCGCGCCCGCCGCCGCCGCTTCATCGTCCACATCGGACAAACCGGCCGCCGCGACTCCGTCACCCGACTCCCCGGTCAGCGACCGGGCCGTGCCCGCCCTGCGCGGCGATGCCGCCCGCACGGCGACCGCTCCCATGGTCGACGAGCGGCTCCGCAAGCGGGAGGCGTCCCGCGACGCCGCCCGCACCTCCGGCACCACGACCATCACGCCGTGGGCCGGCGCGCTGCACGTCGTGTGGGGCGCGTTCCCGAACGTCTCGTCCGACGGGGCGCAGGCCACCCACTCCATCAACCCGGGCATCAGCATCCCGCCCGGCAACCCGGACATCGTGTACGCCCCGACGCTGGTCCCGAGCGGCAAGTCCTGCATCGAGGTGACCACGTTCTACTGGCAGGGCGGCAACGGCGTCGGCGCGTGGGACTGGTGCGCGGCCTCGCCGGGGTTCGCCGCCGTCGCCTGGATCGACTCCAACTTCGTGAGCACCTACACCACGCCGTTCCAGGGGCTGCCCGCCTACACGGTGCTGGACGTGCAGACCAACGCGGTGACCAACTCCTGGACCGCCTACCTGTACAACTACACCACCTCGTCCTGGGACGCGCTGTTCACCAGCGCCGACACCGCCAAGCTGAGCGAGACGCACGGCGGCTGGGACATGTTCGAGGTCTACACCGAGTACAACGCCGCCACCGGTGAGGGCTACTACTGCACGGAGACCTACGGCACCCAGTACCACGCCGCCAACCTGCAGATCAAGGTCGGCGGCACGTGGAGCGCGTTGACCACGAGCAACTCGTCGGTAACACCGCCGGGCAGCGTGAACAGCACCGACTTCGGCTGCTACGGCCTGTCGTTCACCCTCCAGACGGCCAACAGCCACTGGCAGGTGACGCACTGACACCCGCCGAGCCGGACCGCGTGACCTGAGTTCACCCGGCCGGGCCCGCGACGGGCCCGGCCGGCCGGCGCCGGACCGATCAGCTCGTCGGGCGGGACAGGTACCTGCCCACGGGGTCGCCCACCACCTTGCCGTCCTCCAGGACCCGGTGGCCGCGCAGGAACGTGTCCGTCACCTTCGCCGTCAGCGCGAAGCCCTCGAACGGCGTGTACTCCTGGGTCGACTCGGAGTCCTCCGCCCGCACCACCCAGTGGTGGTCCGGGTCGACCAGGGCGATGTCCGCGTCGCACCCGACGGCGAGGTCGCCCTTGGCGCGCAACCCGTAGCGCTTGGCCGGGTTCGCGGACACCAGCTCCGCCACGCGGTGCAGCGGCAGGCCGCGCCGCGTGCCCTCGGTGACCAGGCCCGCCAGCAGGTACTCCGTGCCGCCGAAGCCGGACTTGGCGACGAACACGTCGTCGCGCGGGTCGCCGAACTTCGTCTCGTCCTTGCAGCACGCGTGGTCGCTGACCACCCAGTCGATCGTGCCGTCGGCCACGTACTCCCACAGCGCCTCCACGTCATCGCGGTCGCGCAGCGGCGGGTTGACCTTGCCGCCCAGGCCGTGCGCCGTGCGGAAGTCCGCGAGCAGGTGGCCGATGGTCACCTCGCGCCGGAAGTCGATGTGCGGGAACGCCCGCGCCATGCGCAGCGCCGCGTCGACCGCCTTGCGCGAGGTCAGGTGCAGCAGGTTGATGTTGGTCAGCCCGGTCTCGTGCGCCAGGTAGGAGGCGATCGAGATGGCCAGGCCCTCGGAGTGCGGCGGGCGCGAGGCCGAGTACGCCTCCAGGCCGGTGAGCGCGCCCTCCCGCTCCACCATCTCGGTGTAGGCGGTCATGATCTCCGCCGTCTCGCAGTGCAGCGACAGCGAGATCTCGTCCGCCAGCTCGGGGAACCGCTCGCGGGCGGCCTGGATGCCGCGCATCACGAACTCGAAGTGCGCGTAGTCGTAGCGCTCGCCCTCCGGGATCATCAGGAACGAGCTCTGGTCCTTCGACTTCCCGTGCAGGCCGTGCGAGCCGTAGAACATGAACACCTTGAACGACGACACCCCGAACTCCCGGACCAGGTCCGGGATCTCCTCGATGTGCCCGCGCATCATCGGCGCCAGGTGGAACCCGTAGTCCACGTGCGCGCGGCCCCGGGTGGTCTCCAGCACCTCGGGGAAGAACGTGGCGTAGTCGCCGCCCTTGTTGAGGTAGTACTGGCCGGTCCGCATGTAGGTCAGCGCGGTGGTCACACCGCCCTGGGCGCACGCGCGGCTCTCCGACGCCGCGTCCGCGCCCAGCTCGTTGTAGATGCCCCAGTGCTGGTGGGCGTCCACCACGCCGGGGAAGGCGAGCCGGCCGCCGCCGTCCACGACCTCCTTGGCGCCCGCCGGGTCCAGCTCGGGCGAGATCGCGGCTACCTTCCCGTCCCGCACGCCGATCGAGGTCCGCCGGACGCCCTCCACGCCCGGTCGGACGAGGTCGACGTCGTGCAGGATGAGGTCGTAGTTCGCCATTCCGTGCTCCTTCTCGGTGTCGACCATTGATCAGGCGTCCGCCCGGACGCGGGTGAGGGCGAGCAACTCGTGCGGAGGGAAGCCGTCGGGCAGCCGCGCCACGCCCTCCTCGACCGCCCGCACCGCGTCCTGGTCGAGCAGGCCGCGGGCGTTGTCGCGGAACTTCGCGCGCAGCTCCTCCACCGTCAGCGGGTTCTCCGGGCCGCCGCGGTTCGCCAGGACCTTCGCCGTCCACTCGCGACCGTCGCGGGTTCGGGCCCGCACCACCGCCGGGAACTGGTGCGGGAAGATGGCCGTGCACTCCTCGTCGGCCACCACGTCGGCGCACGACATCAGCCGCCGGCGGCGCGGCTCGTCCAGCCGCTCGGGGGCGTAGTCGGCGAGGGAGGCGCCGAGGCCGGAGCCGCCGAGCAGGCCGATCGACACCGCGTACGGGCCGCTGAACTGCGCCTCGTACGGGGTGCTGGGCGCGCGCTTGCGCCCGATCGGCTCGCCGACCGTGCGCACCACCGGCGCGGGCACGCCGATCACCAGCGACTCGACCTCGTCGGGGTCCAAACCCTGCTCCCGCAGCGCCCGACCGGCGTCCACGACGGTGTGCGTGAAGTGGTTGGCCGGGTAGGGCTTGAAGAAGATGCCCGGCACCTCCCACTTCCCGCCCAGCCCGTCCGTGATCGCGTCCGGGTCGAACCGGCCGTGCAGGAACGCCTCGAAGAAGCCGAACCTGCCCTCCAGCACGGTCGGCGGTCCGGTGAACCCGTGGCGCACCAGCTGGGCGGCGCTGACCCCGGCGTGCGCGGCCCAGCCGCAGTGCAGCCGCTTGACCGTGCCGCCGGTGCGGTTGGCCTCGATCACGCCGGAGGACATGGACGCGGACACGCCGATCGCGTGCGCGATGCCCGCCTCGTCCAGCCCGTACAGGGACGCGGCGGCCACCGCGCTGCCGATCGCGCCGCAGATCGACGTGGCGTGCTGCCCGTGCTCGAAGAACACCGAGTTGTTCGTGGCGCGGTCGTAGCCGGCCATGCCGAGCCGGACGCACACCTCCAGCCCGGCGGCGACGGCGGCGAGCAGCGCCTGCCCGTCGGCGCGCACGGCCTCAGCGGCGGCCAGCGCGGCCGGCACGACGGAGGCGCTGGGGTGCAGCACCGAGGGCAGGTGGGTGTCGTCGTAGTCGAGCGAGTGCGCCAGCACGCCGTTGGCGAGCGCCGCCAGCGCGGCCGGAACCCGTTCCGCCTGGCCGACGACGTGCGCCTGCCCGGCCCCGCCCTGCTCCAGCACGTAGTCGATCACGGCCGTGCTCGTGTCGAGCCGCCGCGCCCCGACGCACAGGCCGAGGACGTCGAGCACCCGGTCCCGGACGCTCGCGGCCACGTCCTCGGGCAGCGGTCCGCGTCGGGCGCCGGCCGCGAAACCGGCCAGGGCGGCGCTGAGGGTCTGCTCGGTCACGGTGCCGCCTTCGGGGTCACGGCCAGCGGGCGCACGGGTGACCCCGTGGCGCCGACGAGCTTGAGCGGGGACAGGACGAACAGGAACTCGTGGACCGCGGCGGCGGCGATCCCCTCCAGGTCGAGGGTCTCGATGATGTAGGTGCCGTGCTCCACCAGCAGCACGCGGTGCGCGGGCAGCAGGCTGTGCCCCTTGCCGGGTGGCAGGCACTCGAAGGCGATGGTGTCCGCGCCCGCGGCGTGCACGCGGCGCTCGGCGAGCCAGCGCGCCCCGGCCTCGCCGATCCCGGGCACCCCCGAGTCGTGCCCGACGTACTCGGCCGGGCCGCCCCGGCCGAAGCGCGCCCCCCAGCCGCTGCGCAGCAGCACCACGTCGCCCTCGCGCACCTCCACGCCCTGCCGCCGGGCGGTCAGGTCGAGGTCGTCGGGGGTGATCTCGTAGCCGGGCTCGCACGCCGGCAGCCCCAGGGCCGCGGGCACGTCGAGCAGCACGCCCCGGCGGAACATGGGCGCGATGGTCTCCGCGCCGTGCGCGCTCATCGTCCCGCCCCGCTGGGCCTCCGCCGCGTCGACGCCCCCGAACAGCCGCCCGTCGTGGGAGACGTGGGAGAACGCGTCGACGTGCGTGCCGACGTGCGTGCCGAGCGAGATGTGGTCGGCCGCCGCCGAGCCGCCGTCCGCGCGCACCGCGTCACCGTGTCTGCGGGGCAGGGTGTGCCAGTACGGCGGGTGGTTCGGCGACTGCGGCATCCCCCGGTAGAGGGGGCGGCCGAGGTCGAACACGTCGACCCCGCGACCCAGGGCGCCGTCCAGCCAGCCGGCGACGGCAGGGGGGTTGAGCGCGGTCACGCGATCACGCCCCGCTCGGTCATCCGGTCGATCTCCTCGCCGGTGTAGCCCAGCCCGGTCAGCACGGCGCGGGTGTCCGCGCCCTTCGCCCGCCCGGTGTGCCGGATGGTGCCCGGTGTCCGGGACATCCCCCACATCACGTTGTGCATGAGGACGTCCCCGAGTTCCTCGTCCTTGACGGTGGTCAGCATCCGCGTCTTCCTCACGTGCTCGTCGGCGACGACGTCCGCGGCGTCGTAGATCGGCGCGACGGCCGCGCCCGCCTCCTCGAACCTGGCCAGCACCTCGTCCCGGGTGCGCTCGGCGATCCAGGACCCGACGTGGTCGTCGAGCAGGTCGACGTGCTCGACGCGCCCGGCGCCGGTGGCGAACCAGGGCTCGTCGATCACCTCCGGGTGGCCGACGAGCCGCAGGACCCGCTCGGCGATGCTCTGCGCGCTGGTGGAGACCGCGACCCACCGGCCGTCGGAGGTCCGGTAGGTGTTGCGCGGCGCGTTGTTCACCGAGCGGTTGCCGTGCCGGGCGCCGACGACGCCGAGCTGGTCGTAGACCGTCGGTCCCGGTCCGACGGCGGTCATCAGCGGGGTCAGCAGGTTCATGTCGACGACCTGGCCGACGCCGCCGCCGCCCGCGTCCCGCTCGTAGAGGGCCATCACGGTGGCCGCCGCGGCGGCGATGCCGCAGATCGAGTCCGCCAGGCCGAAGGCGGGCAGCGTTGGCGGCGCGTCGGCCGGGCCGGTCAGGTGCGCGAAGCCGCTCATGGCCTCGGCGAGCGTGCCGAACCCCGCCCGGTGGGCGTACGGGCCGGTCTGCCCGAACCCGGTGACCCGGACGACGACGAGCCGGGGGTTGCGCTCCCACAGCACGTCGGGTCCGAGGCCCCAGCGCTCCAGGGTGCCGGGGCGGAAGTTCTCCACCAGCACGTCGGACCGCTCGACCAGGCGGAGCAGGACCTCCGCGCCCTCCGGGGTGGACAGGGACGCGGCGACGGCCTTCTTGTTGCGCGAGATCTCCTTCCACCACAGCGGTTCGCCGTCCTTGGCCGGGCCGTGGCCGCGCATCCCGTCGCCGCGCTGCGGGTGCTCGACCTTGACCACGTCGGCCCCGTAGTCGCCCAGCAGGCGGCAGCACAGCGGTCCGGCGAGGATGGTCGACGCGTCGACCACCCGCAGCCCGGCGAGCGGCCCCTTCGGTGGTGGTGGCAGGTCGTGGGTCATCTGGTGGTCCCCCTCGTCCGGTCGATCGTGTCGGCGAGCACCGCGCGGAACCCCTCGGGGTCCTGCTCGGCGAGGAAGTCGGTGGCCCCGGGCAGGACCACCGCGCGGCGGTGCTCCACCGCGGCCAGGGCGCGTTCGTGCATGGCGACCAGGCGGTCCGCGGCACCGGCCAGCAGGAGGTCCACCGGCCCGGCCCGGCGCGCCGAGTCGTGCAGGTCGTGCCGCCAGATCGCCCGGTAGGACGAGGCGAAGTCGGGTCCCGCGTCCAGGTAGTCGCGCACCAGGCCGGTCAGCAGCCCGCCGTCGGCCCACGGGTACTCGCCCCGGACGCGGTCCCAGATCCACCGCAGGTGGTCGCCGTCCTCGTCTAGCGCCCACGGCGGGGCGAACACCGCGAGCCGGTCGGCCTTCTCCCGCTCCGTGTAGACCGGGACGCCGTGCAGCACCACCCCGGCCGCGCGACCGGGTCGCCGCGCCGCCGCGTGCAGGGCGAACACCGCGCCGGTGGCCCGCCCGAACAGCCACGGCCGCTCCACGCCCAGGTGGTCCGCGACGAACCAGGCCACGTCCGCGTACCGGTCGACGTCCCACTCGTCGTCGCCCGCCTCGGAGGAGCCGTAGCCGGGGGTGTCCACGGCGACCGGCACGCAGAAGTCCGCCAGGCCGTCGAGGGCGAGCCGGTAGCGCCGCGACGACAACGGGCTCTGGTGCAGCAGCACCAGCAGCGGCAGGCCCCGGTCCAGCTGCCCGTCGAGCGGCTCGTCGCCCGCGGACCGGTAGTGCAGCGACCCCCACGGCGCCCGGAGGTAGCCGGCGCCCATCAGGCGCCCTCGGTGGGCAGCAGTTCGTCGCTGCGCTCGGCCCGGATGCACGCGACCTCGTGGCGCGGGGCCACCTGCCGGGGCAGCACCACGCCCCGCGAGCACTCCGCGATCTCGATCGGGCACCGGCCGCTGAGCACGCACGCGGTGGGCGCCTTGGACGGGTTGGGGATCTCGCCGCGCAGCGGCACGTGCTCGCGGATCTCGCCGACCACCGTGCTCAGCGTCGCCGACATCAGCGCCTTGGTGTAGGGGTGCTTCGGGTTGCCCAGCACCTCCGCCGTGCGACCCTGCTCCACCACCTGCCCCAGGTACATCACCGCGACGCGGTCGCTGATGAGCCCGACCGTGGCCAGGTCGTGGGAGATGAACACGTAGGAGATGCCCTTCTCCCGCTGGAGGTCGCGCAGCAGGTCCAGCACGCGGGCGCGGACCGACACGTCCAGCGAGGACGTCGGCTCGTCGAGCACCACCAGCCTGGGCTCGGTGATGATCGCGCGGGCGATGCCGATGCGCTGCTGCTGACCGCCGCTGAGGTTGCGGGGCAGGCGCTCGGCGTGCTCGGCGGTCAGCCCGACCCGCTCCAGCATCGCCACCACCCTGTCCCGCCGCTGCCTCCGGTCGAGCCCGCTGTCGTGCACGATCAGCGGCTCGGCGACGATGTCGCCCACCTTGATCCGCGGGTTGAGCGACTCGTACGGCTCCTGGAAGACCACCTGGAGCTTCGAGCGCAGCGCCCGCATCTCGGCCTTGCGCAACGAGTTGAGGACGGTGCCGTCGAAGCTCACCCGGCCCTCGGACGGCGTGATCAGGCCCAGTGCGATCCGGCCCAGGGTCGACTTGCCCGATCCGCTCTCGCCGATGACGGCGACGGTCTCGCCCGGCTCGACGGTGAGCGAGACGCCGTTGACCGCGTGGACCTCCTTGCCGCCCCGGCGGAAGACGTGCCGGACGTCGGTCAGCTCCATCAGGCTCATGACCCGGTCACCTCCGCGTGCGCCGAGCCCCGGTGCGCCGAGTCCCGGTGCGCGGACTCCCAGGGGGCAGGCGGCACGGCCGCCAGCAACTGGCGCGTGTACTCGTGGGCGGGGGCGCCGAACACCCCGGCGACCGACCCGCTCTCCACGACGCGCCCCGACTTCATCACCACGACCTCCTGGCAGTACTGCGCGACGACCCCGAGGTCGTGGGTGACCAGCAGCAGCGACCGGTTCCCGGCCGAGACCTGCTCCCGGATGAGGTCGAGGATCTGGCGCTGCACCGTGACGTCCAGCGCCGTGGTCGGCTCGTCCGCGATGACCAGCGGCGGGTCGTGCACCATGGCCAGCGCGATGACGACGCGCTGCGCCATGCCGCCGGACAGCTCGTGGGCGTAGCCGCGCAGCACCCGCTCGGGGCCGCGGACCTGGACCGACTCCAGGCGTTCCAGGGCCAGGTCGCGGACGTCCGAGCGGCTCATCCGGCGGTGCGCGCGGATGACGTTGGCGAACTGCTTCTCGATCGAGAGCACCGGGTTGAGCGAGCCGAACGGGTTCTGCGCGACGAACCCGATGCGCCTGCCCCGGACCTGCCGCAGCTGCGCGCGCGTCGCCGTGAGCAGGTCGAGGCCTTCGAACCCGGCTTCGCCCGCGACGACCCGCCCGTAGGAGGGCAGCAGGCCCAGGACCGAGCGGATCGTCACGGACTTCCCCGAGCCGGTCTCGCCGACCACGCCGACCGCGGTGCCGGCCGGCACCTCGAACGAGATGTCCTCGACCGCGCGGACCGTGCGGACCCGGCCGCGGAACTCCGTCGTGAGTCCGGAAACCTTGAGCACGTCAGCTCCCCTCCACCCGGCGCTGGATGCCGTTGGCGAGCACGTTGAGGCTGCCGATGGCGATGAAGATCGCGACCCCCGGGAACATGGCCACCCACCACTGGCCGGTGGCGATGCCCTGCGCGCCGATCTGCACCATCGACCCCCACGTGGGGTCGGGCGGCGACACGCCGATGCCGAGGAAGTTGAGCGCCGCGATCACGATGACGGCGTTGGCCGCGGTGAGCGAGCACTGCACCAGGCACACGTCCACCACGTTGGGCATGATGTGCCGGAACACGATGCGGCGCGGCCGCGCGCCGGTCGCGACGGCGGCCTCGATGAACCTGCCGTCCCGGATGGCCAGCGCCTCGCCGCGGATGAGGCGGATGAAGCGCGGCCCGTTGATGATGACGATGGCGTAGACGATGTTCTCGATGTTGTTGCCGGTCAGCGACACGATGGTCACCGACAGCACGATCAGCGGGAACGACTGGAAGGCGTCCAGGGCCCGCATGAACCCCTCGCTGTAGCGGCTCTTGGTGCTCAGCGGGAGGCCGATCAGCAGGCCGAGCACCAGCGAGGCCAACGTGCCCGAGAGGGCCAGCGGCAGGTCGCTGCGACCGGCGGCGACGACGCGGGAGAACACGTCGAAGCCGTTGGCGTCGGTGCCGAAGACGTGGTCCGACGACGGGCTCAGCAGCACGCTCGTCGGGTCCGGTGTGGTCGGCCCGTACGGCAGCGGCGCGAAGAACGCCGAGAGCAGCATGAGCAGCAGCACGCCGCCGCCGAAGACGATACCGGGGTTGGCGCGGGCGAAGGACCAGGCGGCCGTGCCCGCGCGGGGTGCGAGGCGGTCACTCATAGCTCACCCGCGGGTCGAGGAAGAGGACGACGAGGTCCAGCAGCAGGAACAGGGTCAGGGTCATCAGGCCGGCGGTGACGACGAAGCCCTGGATGACCGGGACGTCGACCTTGAGCACGCCGTCCAGCGCCCACTGGCCCATGCCGCGCCAGTTGAACACCCGCTCCACGATCGCCGCGCCGCCCAGCAGCGAGCCGAACAGGATCGCGATGTAGGTGATCACGGTGGTGCGCGAGGCCAGGAAGGCGTAGCGGACGACGGTCCGCTCCCGCAGGCCGCAGGCCCGGGCGAACTCCACCTGCGGCGTGGTCAGCGCCGTGCCCATGCTGCCGCGGGCGGTCTTGGCGAAGTAGGACGAGTACACCAGGCCCAGCGACAGCACCGGCAGCGCCGCGTGCTGGAGCGCCGTGCCGAGCGTGGCCCAGTCGCCGGTGAACAGGCTGCCGAGGATCAGGAACGACGGCTGCTCGCCGCTCGCCCCGATCGGCAGCCGCCCGATCGGCGGGGGCGCCCAGCCGAGCAGGAAGAAGAACACGTAGATCCCGACCAGCGCCAGGAAGAAGTCCGGCACCGACTGGAGGACGGACGTGATGCCGCTCATCGCGCGGTCCGGCCAGCGGCGCGCGAAGTACGCGCCGAGCACGCCGATCACCAGGCCGAGCGAGATCGCGAGCAGCAGCGCCATCGCCACCAGCTCGACGGTGTTGGGCAGGAACCGGCCGATCTCGTCGAGCACCGGCTCGTTGGTGAAGAAGGACCGGCCCAGGTCGCCCTGGAGCAGGTTGCCCCAGAAGGACAGGTAGCGGTCCCACAGCGGCTTGTCCAGCCCGAGCTGGGCGTTGACGTGGGCCACCTGCTCCGGGGTGGCGAAGTCGCCGAGGATGGTGATCGCCGGCTCGCCGGGGATGAAGAACACCAGCACGAACGACACGCTGCCCAGCACGAACAGCGAGATGGGGACGATGGCCACGCGCTTGAGCACGTAGCGCAGCACGGGGCGGCGGGTGCGCGGGCGGCGCGGCCCGGCGGGGCTCGGCGTCGTGGTCGCCGGCGCGGTCGCGGTCTCGGGCGAGGTCTTCACAGCACGCTCACCCCGCCGTCCACGGCGATCGTGTGGCCGGTGACCATCGCCGCGTCGGCCGAGGCCAGCCAGCGCACGGCGGCGGCGACCTCGCGCGGCGAGACGGCCCGGCCGAGCGGGATCGACGCCAGCTTCGCCGCCATGTACGCGGCGTCGCCCAGCACGTCGGCGGTCATCGGCGAGGGCACGATGGTGGGCGCCACGGCGTTGACGCGGATGTCCACCGCCGCCCACTCCACGGCGAGCACCTTGGTGAGGTGGACGATCGCCGCCTTGGTCACGCCGTACACCGCCGAGCCGCCGATGGCGACCAGGCCGCCGGTGGAGGCGAGGTTGACGATCGAGCCGCCCCGTCCGGACATGGCCGGGTAGGCGGCCTGCGACATCCGGAAGGTGCCGTTGAGGTTGACGTCCACCACGCCGCCCCACACCTCCTCGGGCATGTCCTCGGTGCGGCCGCGGGCGTTGATGCCCGCGTTGTTCACCAGCAGGTCCAGCGAGCCGAACCCCTCGACGGTCTCCTCGACCGCGGTCCGGCAGGACTCCCCGGACCGCAGGTCGAGCATCACGGAGTGCCGCGCGCCGGGCGGGCGCTCGCCGTCGAGGTCGGCCGCGACCACGGTGTAGCCGTGCGCGGCCAGGTCGGCGCACAGGGCGGTGCCGATGCCGCCGCTCGCCCCGGTCACCAGCGCGACGGGCGCGCGGCCGGTCTGCTGCGCGTCGTCAGCCACCGGTCACCCCCGCCGGGGTGGGGACCGACCACTGCGCGCGGGCGGCGTCGGGCAGCCCGGCGCGGCAGAGCGCCACGCCGGGGCTGAACGGCTCGTCGACGCCGGTCAGCCGCAGCAGCGCCCACAGGGTCGCGAGGTTGCTGCTCACCGCCGGTCGCCCGGTGTCGGCCTCGACCGCCGCCAGCGAGTCCAGCGTGCGCCAGTTCGTGCAGCTGATCACGACCGCGTCCGCGTCGGTCACGTCCAGCTCCCGGGCCGCCGCGTGGGACGCGGTCGGTTCGAGCCTGCCCTTGTCGAGGTTGGACAGGATGTGCAGGTCGTTGCGGGACACCACGTCGAAGCCGGCCTCCCGGAGGTAGGACCGCGCCCCGTCCGCGACGGACGCGACGTACGGCGTGGCGACGGCGAGCCGCCGTGCCGGCAGGGCGGTCAGGGCGGCGACCAGCGCGCTGCTGGTCGTCACCACGGGAACGCCGTGCCGGCGCGTCAGCTCCTCGCACATCACCTGGTCGGGGTCGCGGCCCCCGAGGAAGCTCCCCGAGGTGCAGGCGAAGGCGATGGCCGCGACGCCCGCGCCGGCCAGTTCGGCCGCGGCCCGCTCGACGTGGCCGTGCATCGCCAGCAGGCTGGCGACCTTGTCCTGCTCGGAGGCCACCTCCGCGACCGGCACCCTGGTGGCCAGCACCGCCACGTCCCGGGGGACGTGGGCGGCGAACTCCGGCTCGACCGTGGTGTTGGTCGACGGGACGATGACGCCCAAACGGGCTCTGCGTCCGTACATGGGTTCTCCCGGCTACTGGTCGGTCGGGCTGGGCGGAACGGGTCGGAGCGGGACGCGGTGGTCCGGCTCGACCTCGGCGAGCAGGTCGACCACCGCGTAGTCGAGTTCGAGGCTGTCGCCCCGGGGGTCGCGCAGCCGCGCGGTCCACCTGGTGCCGAAGCGGATGCGCTTGTCCAGGCTGGTGTAGGTGCCGCAGTACACCAGGTAGGACTCCGGCAGGTCGGTGATCCGCGCGCGGAGCGCCGCGATGATCTCGCGCGGCGGCAGGAAGACGGAGGCGGGCGAGCGCTGGTACGACTCGCCGTCCACCTCGGACTCCAGCACCAGGCGGTCCCAGGCCGCCTCGACGTCGGCCAGGGGCCAGACCCGGCGGCCGAGCACGCTGGGGCAGTACTGCTTGGCCCAGATGATGCTGTGCCGCTCCAGCTCCCGGTCGGTGTGGTCGGACCCGACGCCGACGTGCACCTCGCCGTCCTGCACGACCAGCACCAGCTCCACCTCGCCCGAGGTGCGCCCGCTGTGCACGCCGATGGTGTCGTCCGTGGTCACGGAGTTCACCGACATCGGGTAGACGCGCGGCGCGGGGCGGTCGAACGCGATGCGCACCCCGACGTCCGCCACCTCCTCCTGGTGCGCCAGGGCGGACGCCGGGTCCACCGTGGCCGAGCCCAGGTTGTAGACGCGCGCGGGGGACGCCGTCAGCTCGCCGTCGTCCTCCCCGGCGCGCCCCACCCGCAGCGTGAACGTGGTCATCCTCCGGCCTCCTCGCCGACCGTCGTGATCAGGACTCGTCGAAGACCCTGGAGAGGACGTGCGTCGCCTCCTCGACGGTGGGCACGCCGCCGGGCAGCGCGGACATCAGGATCGCCTCCAGCACCTCCCGCCGGGTGGCGCCTTCGCGCATGGCCCGCTTGGCGCTCCAGATGATGCCGTCGGGGTCGCCCTTGACCGCCGTGGTGACGCCCAGCAGGACCAGGTAGCGCGTCTTGAGGTCCAGGGCGCGCGGCTTGTCGGAGAACAGCAGGTCCGAGGCCAGGTCGTCGTACTTGCGCAGGATCTGCGGGTCGACCTCGGCCATCAGCTCGTGCACCGGCAGCAGGTAGCCGCGGCGGGCCTTGACCCGGGCCAGGGCCTCCTCGTCGGTGATCTCGTCGGTGGTGGTGGCGGTATTGTCGATCATCGGTCAGATGTCCCTTCCGGCGAGTTCGCCTTCCCAGATGGCGTTGAAGACGCGGCGCGGCGACACGCAGTCGCCCACCGCGCGGACCGGCACGGAACCCCTGAGCGCGTGGAACAGCGCGTCGTCGGCCCGGTTGCCGGTGCTGAGCACGACCGCGTCGACGTCCTCGTGCGGGACGAGTTCGCCGGTCCAGACGTCGCGCAGGACGACGGTGTCCTCCACGACCTCGGCCAGCTCGTGGTCGGTGATGAACCGGATGCCCTTGTTGCGCGCCCGGCGGTAGGTGGACTGGAGGTCGCGGCTGGCCTCCAGGTCGGGTGAGACCTGGGGGAGCCGGGTGACGAGGGTGACCGCGTGCCTGCGGTCGGCCAGGTACTCGGCGGCGACCAGCGGCTGGCGGGCCCCGGTGTCGTCGAAGATCATGACCCGCGGGCCGATCTCCGCCTTGCCCTCCAGCACCTCCTTGATGGAGTGGACGTTCCACTGGTCCACGCCGGGGACGATCGTGCCGTCGCCCCACGACGCCGGGCGCAGCGAGCTCCAGCCGTGCTTGAGCGGGGTGGAGCCGGTCGCCACGACCACCTCGTCGTAGCCGGAGAGCAGCTCGGTCGCCTCCACCCGGTGCCCGAGCTTGACGTCCACCGAGGTCTCGCCGAGCTGGGAGATGAGCCAGTCGGTGATGCCCTGCCACTCGGCGTAGGTCTCGGACCGGCCGATCAGCCGGACCTGGCCGCCCAGCTCGGACTCCTGCTCGAACAGGGTCACGTGGTGGCCGCGCTGGGCCGCCGTGAGCGCCGTGCGCAGCCCGGCCGGGCCGCCGCCGACCACGGCCACCCGCTTGACGGTCTCGACCGGCAGCAGCGTGCCGACGCCCAGCTCCGCCTCCCGCGCCACGGCCGGGTTGTGCACGCACGCCAGCGGCGAGTTGACGATCGAGGCCAGGCACCAGTTCGCGCCGACGCACGGCCGGATCGAGTTCGCCTTGCCGTCACGGGCCTTGTTGGGCCACTCGGGGTCGGCGATCAGGGTTCGCGCCATACCGATCATGTCGGCGCCGCCGGAGGCCAGCACCTGCTCGGCCAGCTCCGGCGTGTTCATCCGGCCGGCCACCACGACCGGCAGCTCCGGAACGGCGGCCTTGATCCGCGCGGTGTCCTCGACCTGGAACCCGGCGGGCTTCGGCGTGGCGCCGTAGATGTTCATCCGCTCCAGGTAGGTGCCCTGGGTGACCGAGATGTAGTCGACGAGGCCGGTGTCGGCGATGGTCCGCGCGATGCGGGTCCAGTGCTCGTTGGTCAGCCCGCCGGGCACGTCGCCGTCGTTGCCGTTGATGCGGACGCCGACGATCTTGTCCCGGCCGGTCTCCGCGCGGGTCTTCTCGACGATCTCCAGGACGAGGCTCAGCCGCCGGTCGAAGTCGCCGCCGTACTTGTCGTCGCGGTGGTTGGTGGCGGGGGAGAGGAACTGCCCCAGCAGGTAGCCGTGGGCGAGGCCGTGCACCTCCACGCCGTCCAGGTCGCCCTCGACGGCGTAGCGCGCCGCCAGGACGTAGCCCTGGACCAGCTCGCCGATCTCCTCCTCGGTCAGGACGTGCGGCATCTCGCGGTAGACGGCGCACGGCACCGACGACGGCGCCCACACCGGCAGGCGGTTGACCTGGCCGCTGGTCTCCCGACCGCGGTGCCACGGCTGGGCGAGCAGCAGGCAGTCGTACTCGCGCACGGCCGCGGCCAGCTTGCGGTAGTTGGGCACGACCGCCTTGTCGAAGGCGAAGATCTTGCCCTTGTACGGCTGGGTGGTGGGGTGGACCGCCATCGCCTCCATGGTGATGACGCCGACCCCGCCCTTGGCGCGCTCCGCGTAGTAGTGCACGTGGGCGTCGCTGAAGTTGTGGTCCTTCACCAGCTGGGTGCTGTGGGCGGTCATCCAGATGCGGTTCTTGGCCGTCTTCGGACCGATCCGCATCGGGCTGAACAGGTTCGGGTAGTCGGTCATGTGGGTCATCCCCGCTTGAGCGTGTGGACGAACATCTCGCCGTTGGGCGCGTGCTGGTAGTTGGTGAACCCGGTGCGCACGGCGTGCACGAAGTCGCGGTCCACCAGGTAGATGAGGCCGGGGTTGGCGACCTGGAGCTCGGACGCCTTCTTGGCCAGCTCGTCGCGCTCGGGGCCGGGGCTCAGGGCGCCGATCTGCCGCGCGACGGCGTCCAGCTCGGGGTTGGCGTAGCCGAAGGTGTTGAGCTTGCTGAACGAGGAGTTGTAGAGGAACACCGAGTAGTAGGGGTCGGCGACGGCCGGCGGCTCCAGGTACAGCAGCGCCTGGAAGTTGCCGTCGTGGAAGATCGTGTTGATCTCGGTGGCGCTCGCGATGGTCTGGATCTTGACCTCGACGCCGATCTTGGCGAGCTGGTCCTTGAGCAGGATCGCGATCTGCTCGGCCTCCGGACCCGGTCGGGCCGGGCTGATGTGCAGGGTGATCGACGTCGCGCCGACCCCCGCGCCGGCCAGCAACCGCTTCGCCTCGTCGACGTCGTGGGCGTAGGTGCCCGCGTCGGTGTGCTCGATGCCGTACGCCTGGCTCAGGCCGTATTGGCTCGGCTTGTTGAAGCCGCGGTAGACGGCGTCCACGATGGTCTTGCGGTCGATGGCGAGGGAGAACGCCTGCCGCACCTCGGGCTTGCCCAGCACCGGGTCCGCCGCGTTGAGCACCAGCGGGATGCGGTCGGCGGACACGCAGGTCTGCACCTCGACGCCGGACGTGGACTTCAGCTGGGCGTACTGCTCGTACTGGAGCCCGGTGCCGTAGTTGGCGTTGCCGGTGGAGACGAGCTGGGCGCGGCTGGAGGCGTCGGGCACGGACAGGAAGACGAGCTTCTCGACGTCGCCGCGCTCGCCGGTGTAGTTGGGGTTGCGGGAGAGGGTGAGCCGGTCGCCGGTGACGAAGTCCTCCGGCTTCTGGGTCCACGGCCCGAAGGTCGCGCTGTTCCTGGCGACGTACTCCTTGCCCCACGGGTCGGCGTCGGTGACGTGCTTCTTGACCTCGGTGCTGTCGAGGACGCGGAACTGGGCCCAGGTCAGGATCGCGATGTCCATCGCGGACGGGGTGTCCATGAGGATCTCGAAGGTCTTGTCGTCGACGACCTTGATCGGGTCGGTCGCGTAGTCGGCGACGTCCTGCATCAGCGTGTTGGGCGTACCCACCTTGAGGGCGATGAGCCGGTCGATCGTCCACTTGACGTCCGCCGAGGTCAGCTTGTTGCCGGCGGCGCTGGTGGCGTCGCGCAGCGTGACCTTCACGGACTTGCCGTCCGCGGCGCGCTCGTGGGACTCGGCAAGCTCGCCGTCGAGCTGGTCGACGTTGGCCAGGACGTCGCAGCCGGCGTTGTCCAGCTGCTCGGTGCCCCACCGGAACAGCGAGCTGCCCAGCTCGAAGCCGATGTTGCGGGAGGGATCGCCCTGGTAGTCGGCGGGGTCGAGGCTCGTCGGCAGGCCGGACAGCGCGTAGGTGAACGTGGAGCTGACCGACTGACCGCTGTTCGCCGCGCCGCCGCCACCGCCGCAGGCCGAGGCGGTGAGCGCGATCGCCGCGACGAGTGCCGCCGTTCGGGTGACTCCGGATGACCCACCGAATGTCCGCGTTGTCCGGCCAAGTGATCTTTTCGTCATCCGAAACCTCACCTTGTTCCGCTCAGTGGGAAGGAAGTACGCTCCTGTTCCACTCTGAGGAGTGATGCACGCCATGTCAAGGTTCATAGCTTGTCGATGCAAGGACGTAACTGGACGTAACCAATGTCTCCTGTTCGGCCCTGAGGGCTGAACTGAACGGCTCACGCCAGGAGGAGGTGCGATGACCGCACGCGACGATCTGCTCGCCCCGGTCCGCGCGGGCAGGCTCGAACTGCGCAACCGGGTCGTCATGCCGGCCCACACGACCAACTTCGCCGTGGACGGCCTGTTCTCCGACCGCCACCTCGCCTACCACCGGGCGCGGGCCGAGGGCGGCGTCGGCCTGATCATCACCGAGGGCATGCGGGTGCACCCCACGAGCCTCGGGCGGGCCAACACCGTGTCGGCGTTCGACGACCGGGTGGTCCCGTCGCTGGCCGGACTGGTCGACGTGGTGCACGGCGGTGGCGCGAAGCTCGCCGCCCAGCTCCTGCACGTGGGGCGGCAGGCGGGCGGGCACAACGTGCTGACCGCCGCGTGGGGCGCGTCGGCGCTGCCGTGGGCGAGCACGGCGGCCACCCCGCACGCGATGACCACCGACGAGATCGCCGAGGTGGTCGACGCCTTCGCCTCGGCGGCCGGACGGGTGGCGGCGGCGGGCGTGGACGCCGTCGAGGTCCACCTGGGGCACGGCCACCTGCTCCAGCAGTTCCTCTCGCCCGCCACCAACCACCGGGACGACGCCTACGGCGGCAGCCTCGACAACCGGCTGCGGCTGGCGCGGGAGGTGCTCGACGCGGTCCTCGCCGCGCTGCCGGGGACCATGCCGCTGATCCTGCGCATCAGCGCCGACGAGTTCCTCGACGGCGGCCTCGACCTGGAGCGGATGCTCACCGCCACCGGGCTGCTCGTCCGCGACTACCGCGTCGACGTGCTGCACGTCAGCCACTCCGCGTACGTCGGCACGGCGAGCGTGGCGACCCAGATGGCCGACATGAGCTTCCCGCCCCTGCCGTTCCGGCACCTGCCCCGCGCCTTCAAAGCGGCGTTCCCCGACCTCGCGGTCCTCGCGGTCGGCCGCGTGGACGACCTCGACAACGCCGCCGGGCTCGTCGCGGACGGCAGCGCGGACCTCGTCGCGCTGGCCCGCCCGCACATCGCCCTGCCCACCCTCGTGGCCGCGCGCACCGACGCCGCCGCGCCGCCGGCCCGCGAGTGCATCGCCTGCAACCAGGGGTGCGCGGGCAGGCTCGAACTGGGTCTCGGCATCAGCTGCGTGGTCAACCCCGAGGTCGGCCTGGAGCGCGAGTGGGCGGCCCTGCGCGAGGCCGCCCGCCGTGCGCCGAAGCTGCGCGTCCTCGTGGTCGGCGGCGGCCCCGCCGGGCTGGAGGCCGCGAGCGCCGCCGCGTCCGCCGGGCACCGGGTCACCCTGGTGGAGGCCGCGCCCGAACTCGGCGGCGCGCTCCGGCTGGCCGCGAAGCTGCCCGTGCGGGGGCGCTTCGGCCGGTTCGTCGAGCAGCTCGCCGCCACCGCGCGCCACCTCGGCGTCGACGTCAGGCCCGGCGTGCGCGCCGACGCGGCGCTGCTCGCCGAGGGGTGGGACCACGTGGTGCTCGCGACCGGGGCCACCGCGCCCGACGACTCCGGTTCGGACTACCCCGTCGTCCCGCTGGAGCGGGCGGTCGACGAACCGGGCAGCACCGGCCGGCACGTGGTCCTGGTGGACGAGGACGGCACCACCACGGCGCTCGCCCTGGCCGACCACCTGCTCCACGACGACCGCCGCGTCACCCTGGTCACCGACCGCTCCGCGCTGTCCTGGCGCGTGCCGGTCTACTCGAAACCCGCGCTGCTGGACCGCCTGCGCGGCAGGGGCTTCAGCGCGGTCCTGATGCGCACCCCAGCCGGGATGGAAGGCGACTCTATGATTTTCACCGATCCGCTGTCCGGTCGTGCCGAGCGGGTGGACGACGTCTCGTCGGTGGTGTTCCTGCGCCCGCGCGCGGCGAGCGCCGGCCCACCCGTGCCGGACGGGGTGTCCACGGCGACCGTCGGCGACGCCTACGCGCCCCGCACCGCCCTGGAAGCCGCGTTCGAGGGACGCCTGGCCGGTCTGACCGCCGCGCGGACGGCGGGGGTGCGCGCCGCCGAAGCCGCGCTGAGGGGGAGGTTGTGAGAGCCGTGGACGTCGAGAGGACCGGTGTGGTGGAGCCGAGCGGGGTGCGGTCGAGCGGGGTGCGGTCGAGCGGGATGCAGTCGGTCGACCGGGTGGCCGCGGTGCTGTTGAGCTTCACCGGCGCGGACGCCGAACTGGGGGTCACGGACATCGCCGAGCGGCTGGTGCTGCCCAAGAGCGCGGTGCACCGCGTGCTGGAGGCGCTGACGGCCTGGGGCCTCGTCGCCAAGGAGCACGAGCGCGGCAAGTACCGGCTCGGACCGCGCGCCACCGAGCTGAGCCTCGCCGCTCTCGGGTCGGTCGACGTGCGGGCGCTCGCGCTGCCGGTGATGGAGGAGTTGCGCGACCTGACCGGCGAGACCGTGACCCTGAGCTTCGTGCTCGGCTCGCACCGCGTCTACGTCGCCCAGGTGGAGAGCCGCCAGGACGTGCGGATGACCATCGAGGTGGGCAGGCGGGCGCCGCTGTACGCGGGCGCGTCGGGCCGGGCGATCCTGATGACCTTCAGCACCGCCGAGCTGGAGCGGTACCTGTCGCAGACGGTGCTGACGCCGCTGACCGAGCGGACCGTCCACGACGACCGGCAGCTGCGCGACCTGCTGGACGTGGACCGCGCCCGCGGCTACACCGAGAGCCTGGGGGAGCGCGACCCCTACGCCGCCGCCGTCGCCGCGCCCATCACCGCCCGCAACAACCCCCGGGCGTTCGCCTGCTTCAGCGTCTGCGGACCCACGGCCAGGCTGGGCGACGAGGTCAGGCGCAGCTGCGGCCCGGCCGTCGTCGACGCGGCCCGCAAGGTCTCGGAGATGCTGAGGGGGAGCTGGTGACACCACCCGCGAGGAGCTTCCTCTACGTCCCGGGCCACCGCGAGGACCGGCTGCGCAAGGCGGTCGACAGCGACGCGGACGCCGTGGTCCTCGACCTGGAGGACGCCGTGCCCGCGGCGGACAAGGAGCGCGCCCGCCGGGCCGTGCGCGCCCTGCTCGCCGCACTGCCGCCGGGCCGGTCCGCGTGGGTCCGGGTCAACAGCGACCCCGACCTGGCGGCGGAGGACGTCGCGGCCGTCGCGTCGCCCGCCCTCGCCGGCATCTGGGTGCCGAAGGCGGAACCCGACCCGCTGCGCCGCGCCGACGACCTGCTCACCGCCGCCGAACGCCGCCACCACCTGCCCGAGGGCGGGCTCGCGGTCGTGCCGCTGGTGGAGACGGCCCTCGGCGTGCTGCGGGTCGAGCAGGTGTGCGCCGCGCCCCGCGTGACCCGCCTGGGCGTCGGCGAGGCGGACCTCGCGGGGGAGCTGCGCCTGCGCCCCGACGACCGGCGCAGCGAACTGCACGGCATCCGCCTCCAGGTGGTGCTGGCCTCCGCCGCGGCCGGCCTGGAGGCCCCGGTGGGGCCCGTCGAGACCGACGTGCGCGACACCGGCCGGCTGCTGGAGACCACGACCACCCTGCTGCGCCAGGGGTTCCGCGCCCGCACGGCCCTGCACCCCCGCCAGCTCGCGACCATCAACGCCGTCTTCACGCCGACCGAGGCCGAGGTCGCCGAAGCCGCCGCCCTGGTGGAGGACTTCACCGGGAACGCCGGGGTGGACCGCACCGGCCGGTTCGTGGACCCGGCCGTCCTCCGCGCGGCCCACGAGGTCCTGGCCCGCGCCGGGGTCCCCGGCGCCCCACCGGCGTGACCGGTCACTCCGGGCGGACGCCACCCCGCCCGGCGCGCCACTTCCCCGCGTACGGCAGGGAGAACAGGTAGAGGCCCGTGAACAGCAGCAGGACGAGCGGGGGCAGCGGGAGGTAGAACACCCAGGGGGCGGACTCCGCCTGGCCGATCGCGGCGAGACAGGCGATCACGGTCACCGTGAAGGCGATCGACACCCAGCGGTGGAACCGGCGGACCTCCGCGCCGCCGTCGCCGCCCTTGCTGCCGTCCACGGGAACTCCTCGAAGTCGTCGGTCGCGGGACGCGTCCGACGCGATCCCGCGGCCACGACGCCGGGCGCGTCGGACCGGCCCGTGCTTCTCGATCCCTGACCGGTTCGACGCCCCTCCCGCGCGGGCGCGCTACCCGTTGTGCCCGCTCACCACGTCGAGGACCCACACGACGCCGAAGCGGTCGCGCAGCATCCCGTAGGCGGGTGCCCAGCCCGACGGGCCGATCGGCACCACGACCGTCGCGCCCTCGGAGAGCTTCTCCCAGTAACCGGTGACCTCCTCGGCGGTCTGCCCGCGCAGGGAGACGAAGAACGAGTTCTCGCCCCGGTCGTAGGCCGTCCGGGAGGGCACGTCGTAGGCCATGACGTAGAAGCCGTTCGGCGCGATCACCTGGCCCCACATCACCTGGTCGGCTTCGGACTCCTCCTGGGCGTTCCCGGCGTCCCGGTACGTGACGACGGTGAGGTCGCCGCCGAACGCGGACCGGTAGGACTCCAGCGCCGCGCGGGCGTCGCCGCGGAAGTTCAGGTGGATCGTGGTCGTGAGGGACAAGGCCGTACTCCTTAACCTGCTGACTCGTCTGACGGGACGACGGTCGCAGGGGAACCGGCCAGGGTGTGTCCTCTTCTCCGGGCGGTCGTCCTCCGGGTTGTCGCCGGACGGCCGCGAGGCCTCGCCGGTCCGGGCGCTTCGTCGACCGGACCGGCGAGATCACCTGGTCCCGACCCCGGTCACCCGGAGGCGGGCGGTTTCTCGGCGAACACCCAGCGGTTGTCGGCGAGCACGTCGTCCGGCTCCGGTGCGGGACCCCGGCCGTGCCGGGCGGTGAAGTCGAACGGCGTGCGGGTGGTCGTGGACCAGCCGCGCGCGGCGAGATCGGCCGCCGAGTCGGGGCGCGGACCGGGGTCGAACAGCGCGACCAGGTCGATGTCGAGCCGCGCCCGCGTCCCGGTGTAGAGCGGGCAGGCGACCATGGCGGGCGACGTCGGGCGCGGCTTGGTCTCGTACGCCAGCGTGCTGCCGCCCGCCGAGAGCCGGTCGGCGGTGCGCACCAACCGCTGCTCGGCCTCGGGCGTCAGGTACATGACCAGGCCCTCGGCCAGCCAGGCCGTCGGCACCCCCGGGGTGAAACCGCCGCCGGCCAGCGCCGGTGCCCAGTCGTGCCCCAGGTCGACGCCCACCGGCACGCGCACGGCCCGTGACCGTGCGCCCAGCCCGTCCAGCACCCGCTGCTTGAAGTCCAGCACCGGCGCCCGGTCGAGTTCGAACACCGTGACACCGCTCGGCCAGTCCAGGCGCATCGCCCGCGTGTCCAGGCCCGCGCCGAAGAGCACGACCTGGCGCGCGCCGCCGTGCGCGGAGCGCAGCAGGAAGTCGTCGAAGACCCGCGTGCGCAGCCCGAAGTAGCGGGCCAGCCGGCCCCACAGCGGATCGGCGTCGCCGTCCGGCACCTCCTCCGGGCGCACGGGCCACCCGGCCGACACCGGGGCCGCGCGCACGAAGTGCTCGGCGTACGGGTCCTCGGCGAGGGAGTCGGCGCGGTGGGTCTCGATCGCCCGTGCCGCGGCGACCATCAGCGCCGTCCGACCGACCCCGACGTCGACCCCGTCCTCGGTGGTGGACACCCCGTCGCCCCTCCTCGTGCCACTCGTGCCCGGCCCGGTCGCGAGGTCGCTCAACCGGTGGGGCCCGCGACGAGCAGGTCGCCGGTGGTCCCCGCCTTGTCCGGCTGGTAGTAGTCCTTGATGGCCTCGGTCCACGTGCGCACCTCGACCTCGTCGGCCTCCGAGGGGCCGAACGCGTCGAACAACGCGTTGGTGTTCGCCGGGGCGAAGCCGATCGCGGTCATCAGGGCGACGAACAGCGGCCGCTCGATCCGGCCGTCGCCGTCCGGGTCGCCCAGTTCGGCGAGCGACTCGGCGAACTCCGCGATGGTGTCGTCGAACCGCTCCGGTGACAGCACGCACGCCACGAACTCGTCGAGGGTGATGGTGCCGTCGCGGTCGACGTCCAGTTCGGCGGCCAGCGTCGCCCAGTAGCGGCGGAAGGCCGCCGTCATCCTCCCGCGCGCCGCGTCGCCGGACCCGGTGGCCGCCGCGTCGACGCGCCCGGCCATCAGCTCGAAGTCGCCGGCCTCGATCCGGCCGTTCCCGTTGACGTCGAAGAGGTCGAAGACGAGCCCGACCCGGGCCTGCGCCTCGGTCTGCATCGCGGTGGTCCTTCCGTCGTGCCGATCACGTGGCCGAGGGCCACTGTGCCACGGCGCGTCCGCCGGTCGACCGGACGGCGGACGCGGGACCGGAGCGCACAGCGCAGCGTTGTCGGTGGACCGCCTCCTTGCCCCTGTTCGGCCGTCGCCGTGCCACACCCGATCGTGTCGAGAGCACCCGGTGGGTAGGTGAACCTCCGGCGAACGTGCTGATGTCCGCCCGATCCGGTGGTTCGTGCCGCCATACCGGGGATGGCGTGGCGCGCGGACCGTGTGACGATGGCCGGGTGCGCGTGGTGGCCGCGGTGCTGGTGTTGCTCGGGCTCGGCGGGGTCGTGGCCTGGCAGGTGGACGACGCGCTGCGGGTGACCGCGCGACCGGCCGACGTCCCGGTCGAACGCCCGGTCGCCGCCGCTCCGCGCCCGCTCGCCCCGCCACCGGCGATCGCCTCGATCGGCGTCCCGGACGACCCGCGCCTGCGACTCGCCGCCACCGCCGTCGCCGACGCCCTGGTCGAGCGCGGCCGTTCCCGGCCGACCACCGGCGCCACCGGCGGGCTCCAGGCCAGGTTGGAGCCCGGTCTGCCCGACGAGGCGTATCGGCTCGACCCCGGACCGGTCGTGGTCGGCAGCACGCCGGACGGCGTCGCCGCCGGCCTGTACACCGTGGCCGACCGCATCCGCGCCGGGGCGGAGGTGGTCGCCGACGGGCGGGTGGTCGCGCCCCGGCTCGGACTGCGGCTGACCGACCTCGGCGCGGTCGGCCTGCCGGACGACCCGGCGCGGTTCGCCGGGGGCGCCGACTACTCGCTGAACTCCGACGTGGTCGGCACGGCCGTGCTGCCCGACGCGCCCTTCGTCGACCAGGCCGCCGTCGACGGGATATCCCGCCAGTTCCGCGCCCTGGTGCACCACGCACTGGCCGACGGGTACAACGCCGTGGTCGTACCCGGCTTCCTGGAGTACGTCACGTTCGACGGGCTCGGCGTCCACGCGGCCGGCGACCCGCACCCGGAACGGGCCGAGGCGATGATCGCCGCGTTCGGCCCGGTCTGGCGGTACGCCCACGAGATGGGCGTGGAGGTGTACCTGTCCACCGACATGCTCGCCCTCTCGCCGCCGCTGCGGGCCTTCCTGGAGCGGGAGGTCGGCGGGCTGCACACCGAGGACGAGCGGCTGTGGCGGGTCTACCGGGCGGCGCTCTCGGAGGTGTTCGAGCGGCTGCCCGACGTGGACGGCATGATGATCCGGATCGGCGAGGGCGGTTCGGCCTACCGGTTCGCCGGCTGGGACTACACCTCGGAGATCGCGGTCACCACGCCCGGGGCGGTGCGGGCCATGCTGCGGGCGTTCCTCGCCGCCGCCGCCGAGCACGACCGGGAGATCGTCTTCCGCACGTGGAGCGTCGGCATCGGCGAGGTCGGCGACCTGCACACCAGCCGCGACGCCTACGAGCGCGTCCTCGGCGGGCTGGACGACGACCGGCTGATCGTGTCCACCAAGTACGCGCTCGGCGACTTCTACAGCCACCTCCCGCTCAACGACACCCTGCTCGTGGGACAGCACCGCCGGATCGTGGAGTTCCAGTCCCGCCGCGAGTTCGAGGGCATGGGCGCGCTGCCCGACGACATGGGCGAGCTGCACCGGCACGCGCTGCGCACGTTCCTGGCCAATCCCCGCGTCGAGGGGGTGTGGACGTGGCGGCAGGGCGGGGGCCCGCTGCTCGCCGGTCCGCGGGTGCTGGACCTCAGGACCGGGTTCTGGCAGCTCTACGACCTCAACTCCTACGTCGTCGGCAGGCTGGCGCGGGACCCGGAGCAGGACCCGGCGGACCTGACGGCCGACTGGGTGCGCCGCACGTTCTCCCACGACCCGGCCGTGGTGCACGCCGTGTGCCGCGCGTTGGCGCTGTCGCGCGAGGCGATCACCACCGGCCTGTACGTCGGCCCGTACGCCCGGCACCGGGTGCGCGCCCTGGGCCTGGAGCCACCGCCGATGATGTGGATCTTCGAGTGGGACATCCCGACCGGCGACAGCGCGACCTGGGGCACGGTCTACGCGGTGGGCCGCGACCGGGTGGACGAGGCGGTCGCCGAGGGCTCGGCGGCGACCGGCACGGCACGCCGGATGCGCGAACTGGTCGCCGCGACCGACCCGGCGGGCTGGCGCGACCCGGTGCTGCGCGAGCGGTTCGTCGCCGCCCTCGACTACCAGGTGGACCTGTTCGGCGTGCTGGCCGCCTACCGCACCGCCGCGCTGCGCCACACCCAGTGGCTCGACACCGGCGACCCCGGCGCGCGCGACGGGGCGAGGGCCGCGCGGGCGGCGTACGGGCCCTTGCGCGCGGAGCACCTGCGCCGCTACGGGGACGACCTGGCGCTGCCCGCCTACAACCTCACCGCGGCCGACCTGGGCCTGGCCAGGGCGGCCCGCGACGAGCCGATGGCGTGGGCGGCGCGCGGCGTGCTGCTGGGACTCGCCCTCGCGTTCGCCCTGGGGTGGCGCAGGCCGTGGGCGCGGGCGCTGACCAGGCCGTGGCGGCGGGTCGAGGCCTCGCGCGCGGACCGGGCGCTGGTCTGGGTCGTGCCGGCCGCGGCGGTCGTGCTCAGCCGAGCGGTGCTCACGTGGTTCGCCGCGCCCGCGCACCTGGTGCCGGTGCTGGTCGCGTGGGCGCTGTTCGCGGTGGTGCTGCGGTCCACGACCCGCGGCCCGACCCGGTCGCGGGTCGCCGCGGCGGTGGGCGCGGTGGCGCTGCTGCGGTCTGTGCTGCTGCTGGGCGTGCTGGCGGTGCGCGGGCCGGGCGCCTACTGGTTCGGGTTCTGGACCGACCAGGCCGGGCGGGCGGTGTACGTGGCGGTGGCGGTCGCGGCGTTCCTGGGCGTCTTCGCGGCGGCGTACGCGGCGCTGCGCGGCGACCTGGGCCGTGCGGGTGCGGCCGGGCGCGTGCTGGCGGCGGCCGGGACACCCCTGGCGGTGCTGGGCGCGGTGGTGGCCGCGGTCGGCCTGGAACGCGCCCTGACCGCGTGGAACGACCAGTCGGCCCTGCTGCCGTGGGGCCTGTCGCGCATCCTCGGCATCACCGCGCACCTGGAGGTCCCGACCGTGCTGCCGGTGGTCGCGCTGCTGGTCGGCGGCGTGGCCGTGCTGCTCGGCGCGGCCCTGCCGCTCGGGGCGCGCCGCCGGTCCGGCGCTACGACCGCGCGGCCCTGACCGCCTGGTCGACGGTGGGGTGGAACGAGAAGACCTGGTCGAGCCCGATGATGCGGAAGACGTGCATCAGGTCCGGGTTGAGCCCCACCAGGTCGAAGGAGTGGCCCGCAGCCCGGGTGCGCTGGTGGGCGGTGATCAGCTCGGTGATGCCGGTGGAGTCGCAGTAGGTGAGGTCGGTCAGGTCGAGCACGATGCCGGTCGCGAAGGAGGCCGGCACGGCGTCGAGGGCCTCGCGCAGGCGCTCGGTGGTGTGGTGGTCGAGTTCGCCGCTGACCCGCAGCACGTGCGGTCCCGCCGGGTGGGAGGTGGTGGTGACGGTGAGGAGTTGCTCGGTCACCGGGTCTCCTGCGTGGTGTGGTGGTCGTGGTCGACGCGTGGCGCCGGGGAGTGCGGCGCCCTCGTCGGTCCCCGGGTGCTCCCGCTCCGACAGCCACCTGCCGGCCTGCTCGTGCCCGGCACTTTTGTCCTATTCTACGGATCACGCCGCCGGACCCTCGCGGTGGCGGTGGACGGGCGACCGCGGGGTGTCGAGGGAACAGCTCCGACCGCGGCCGTCGTGCGTGAAGGGAATCCCCAGTGGCAGGTTCCGACGACGCCGGGCGCGAGCCGACGGCGTTGGGGTTCGACGTGTTCACCGCGGACGAGGGCGTCGGTGGCGACCTGGCCTCGATCGACTGGGCCGCGACCCCGCTGGGGCCGCCCGCGGACTGGCCGCAGAGCCTGCGCACGGCGGTGAGCATCCTGCTGTCCTCCCGGTTCTCCATGTGGATGGCCTGGGGACCGGAGCTGACGTTCTTCTGCAACGACGCCTACCGGCGCGACACGCTCGGCCGGAAGTACCCGTGGGCGCTGGGCCGCCCCGCCCGGGAGGTGTGGGCGGAGATCTGGGACGACATCGGACCGCGCATCGACACCGTCCTGGCCACCGGGAAGGCGACCTGGGACGAGGCGCTGCTGCTGTTCGTGGAGCGCTCCGGCTACCCGGAGGAGAGCTACCACACGTTCTCCTACAGCCCGCTGCGCGACGACTCCGGCGCGGTGGTCGGCATGCTGTGCGTGGTCAGCGAGGACACCGAGCGGATCATCGGCGAGCGGCGGATGGCGACGCTGCGCGACCTGGGCTCCGACCCCAGCGTGGTGCGCACCGAGCAGGAGACGCTGGCCTTCTCCTGCCGGCAGCTGGAGCGCAACCTGCGCGACCTGCCGTTCACCCTGACCTACCTGTTCCAGGACGACGGCTCGGCGCGGCTGGCGGGCACGACCGGCGTCGTCGCCGACCACCCGATGGCACCGGGGACCCTGCCCGCCGACGACGAGGGCGCGGTGTGGCCGGTGCGGGCACCCGCCGCGGGGGACACCGCGCTGGTGGAGCTCGACGGCGAGCCGTTCACCGGGCTGCCGGGCGGCGACTGGCCGGCGCCGCCGGTGCAGGCGCTGGTGGTGCCCCTCCAGCAGCAGGGCGGCACGCCCTACGGTTTCGTGGTGGTCGGGCTCAACCGGTACCGGCCGCTGGACGAGGGCTACCGGGGCTTTCTCGCCCTGGTCGCCGGGCACGTCGCGGCGGGCATCGCCAGCGCCCGCAGCTACGAGGCGCAGCAGCGGCGGGCCGAGGAGCTGGCCGAGCTGGACCGTGCCAAGACCGCGTTCTTCTCCAACATCAGCCACGAGTTCCGCACCCCGCTCACCCTGATCATGGGTCCGGTGGCGGAGCTGCGCGACCGGTTGGCGCAGTCCGACCCCCGCGCGGGCGGGGAACTGGAGGTCGTCCACCGCAACGCGCTGCGGCTGGGCAAACTGGTCAACACCCTGCTGGACTTCTCCCGCATCGAGGCCGGTCGGATGCAGGCGAACTACGAGCCGGTCGACCTGTCGGCCGTCACCGCCGAGCTGGCCAGCGTGTTCCGCTCCGCGGTGGAGAAGGCCGGCCTGGCCCTGGAGGTCGACTGCCCGCCGCTGCCCGAACCCGTGCACATCGACCGCGGCATGTGGGAGAAGGTCGTCCTCAACCTGCTCAGCAACGCGCTGAAGTTCACCTTCGACGGCTCGGTCGGCGTCTCCGCGCGCGCCGAGGGCCGCGAGGCCGTGGTGACCGTCGTCGACACCGGCGTCGGCGTCCCGGCCCGGGAGATGCCCCGGCTGTTCGAGCGGTTCCACCGCATCGAGAACGCCCGCTCCCGTTCCAACGAGGGCAGCGGTATCGGCTTGGCGCTGGTGCGGGAACTGGTCGGCCTGCACGGCGGCACGATCACGGCGGACAGCGCCGAGGGGGAGGGCACGACCTTCACCATCCGCGTGCCCTTCGGCGTCGACCACCTGCCCGCCGACGCCCTGGCCCCCGCCGGCTCCGCCGCGGCGACCGGCGCCATCGACCCGTACGTGCAGGAAGCCCTGCGCTGGCTGCCCGGTGCGCGGCCCGACGTCCAGGCGACCGGCGCGACGCCGGCGTCCGGTCCCGCGGCACCGGCGACGGTCGTGGTCGCCGACGACAACGCCGACATGCGCGACTACCTCACCCGGCTCCTCACCGATGCCGGTTACGCGGTCCACGGCGTCACCGACGGGGTGGAGGCGCTGGAAGCGGTCCGCGTCCGGCAGCCCGACCTGCTCGTCAGCGACGTGATGATGCCCCGCCTGGACGGCCTGTCGCTGGTGGGCGCGCTGCGCAACGACCCGCGCACGGCGGCGGTGCCGGTGCTGCTGCTGTCCGCTCGCGCAGGGCAGGAGGCGTCCATCGAGGGGCTCCGGGCCGGCGCCGACGACTACCTGGTCAAGCCGTTCGCCGCCGGCGAGCTGCTGGCGCGCGTGCGGGCGAACGTGGAGCTGTCCCGCCTGCGCAACCACCACGCCCGCTGGCGCACCGCGCTGATCGACTCGCTCCAGGAGGCGTTCTTCGTCTGCGACGAGGACGGCGCCGTCGTCGAGATCAACACCGCGTTCACCGACATCCTCGGCTACGGCCCCGAGGGCCTGCCCTACGCGCCGGAGCACCCCTGGTGGCCCGACGCCGACGCGGGGGCGCACCGGCAGGTCGCCGAGGCGTTCGCCACCCTGCTCGGCAACAGCCAGGGGAGCTACACCATCCCGGTGACCCACCGGGACGGCCACCGGCTGTGGGTCAGCGCCACGTTCAACCAGGTCCAGGACCCCGACACCGGCCGCGCCGTGATCGTGGGCACGTTCCGCGACGTCACCGCCGAGCACTACGCCATCCAGCGCGACACCGCCCTGGCCGCGCTCAGCGTGCGCCTGTCGCAGGCCACCAGCCTCCCCGAGGCGCTGTCCGGGGCGCTGACCGAGTTCAAGGACCTGTGGCGCGCCCGCCGGGTCCTCGCCGCCGTCTTCACCGAGCGGAACGCGCCCGCGCTGACCAGCACCGAGGCCGGCCTGGGCTGGGACGGGCTCGCCGAGCGGCACCGCGCGGCGCTCGGCGCGCTGCGCGAGCGCCCCGCGCTGAGCCAGACCGGTCTGGGGCCCACGGGCACCGGCATCACCATGGAGCACCCCGAGGGCACCATGGTGCTCTGGCTCGACCTCGACCCCCGCCGCCCCTTCACCGACGAGGACAGGCTCCTGCTGTCGCTGCTGGCGGGGCACCTCGCCCAGGGCCTGACCCGCGCCCACCAGATCGACCAGCAGCGCGAGACCGCCATCGCGCTGCAGCGCGCGATCCTCGGCCCGGCCAGCCTGCCCGAGGGCTTCGCGGTCCGCTACGAGCCCGCGGCGCGCCCGCTGGAGGTCGGCGGCGACTGGTACGACACCGTCCTGCTGCCCGACGGCCGCATCGGCATCGTCGTCGGCGACTGCGTCGGCCGCGGCCTGGAAGCCGCCGCGGTCATGGGGCAACTGCGCAGTGCCTGCCGCGCGCTGCTCCTCCAGGACGTCGGTCCGGCCCGCACCCTCATGGCCTTGGACCACTTCGCCGCGGGCGTGCCCGGCGCGGTGTGCACCACCGTCTTCTGCGGCGTCCTCGACCCCGGGACCGGGCGCCTGGTCTACTCCCGCGCGGGTCACCCGCCCGCCATCCTCGCCCACCCCGACGGGACCACCCGGCTGCTGGAGGACGGCGGCTCGACCCCGCTGGCCGTGCGCCCCGGCGCCCGGCGGCCGGAGGCGGAGTGCACCCTGCCGCCGCGCGCCACCCTGCTGATGTACACCGACGGGCTCGTCGAACGCCGCCGCCGCCCGCTGACCGCGGGTATCGACCAAGCCGGGGAGGCCGTCCAGGAGGGCCGCGACACCGCCCTCGACGACCTCGCCACCCAGGTGATGACCCGGCTGGCGCCCGCCGACGGCTACGACGACGACGTCGCGCTCCTGCTCTACCGCCACCCCGCCCCGCTGGAGCTCTCCTTCCCGGCCGAGGCGGCCCAGCTCGCGCCGGTCCGCAAGTCCCTGCGCGGCTGGCTGAACCAGTGCGGCCTGCCGCCGCACACCGTGCAGAGCGTGCTGATCGCCGCGGGCGAGGCCTGCGCCAACGCCGTCGAGCACGGGCACCGCGACACCCCGCACCACCCGGTCCGACTCCGCGCCGAGGCCCTCGTCGGCGACCTCTACCTGAGCGTGACCGACACCGGCCGCTGGAAGACACCCCGACCCGAGCTCAACCAGCACCGAGGTCGGGGCGTCGCCCTGATGCGCGCGCTCATGCAGCGCGTGACCATCACCCCGGGCCCCGCGGGCACCACCGTCGACATGCACCTGAGGATCTCGTGATGACCACACCCCTCACCCTGACCACCGGTCGGAACCCGGACGGGACCGCGGTCCTCAAGGCCGTGGGCGAGATCGACGCGAGCAACGCCCACGCCTTCGCCGCCGCGCTGGACGACGTGCCGGACCGGCTCGTGGTGGACCTCACCGAGGTCGAGTACCTGGACAGCGCAGGGCTGAACGCCCTGTTCGCCCGCGCCGACCGCCTCGAACTGGTCGTCGCCCCGCTCCTGGAGCCGGTCGTCACGATCTCGGGGCTCGCGACCGTGGCCACCGTGCGCACGCGCCAGGACGCCGGGGACCGGTAGCGGCGGGGGCGCGCACGCCGTCGGGTGGTCCCGGGTGGCTCAGCTGATGCGGCGGCGGGTCCAGTGCAGCGCGAACCACGTCAGCAGGCCTGCCAGTGCCAGGTAGAGCGCCGTCTCGGCCCACTGGAGACTCCAGAAGCGGCTGTTCGGCTGGTGGGTGACGCGCTGCTGGTACCCCTCGCCGGCCAGGCGGCCGTAGCACGCCTCCTGCTTCTCGCGGTGGTCCGCCGGCGGCGGGGTGGGGTTGCCGAGGCCGCCCGGGAACAGGCAGTCGAGGAACCACGCGGGCACGGCGGTCGGGTTGCCCGCCCGGTCGAGGGTCTGCTGCCCCAGCACCCAGGAGTGCTCGGGAGCCGGGGCGAGGAGTTCCAGCGGGGCGTCGCCGCCGGCGAGGTAGAGGGTCGTGTCGTGCGGGGAGAACTGCCGGAGCTGCTGCTCCGGCGGCAGCAGTTCGGGGCGGACCAGGTTCAGGGCCGTGACCTGGAAGACGGTGAAGAGCACGAGCGTGACCGCCATGGCCGGGACCGTGCGGCGCAGCAGGGCGCTCGCGGCGACACCCAGGGTGAAGGCGAAGACGGCGTAGGCCACCGGGACGACGCCCCGGGCTCCGAAGATCATGGGTTCGATCGGGAGGGCGGCGGGGCCGTTCTCGGTGGCGATGGCGTCCACGGGGCTCGCCCACCACGTGACGAGCAGGCTGAGCAGCCCGGTGGCGACCACCGCCGCCAGGGCCGTCAGGCCGGTCTTGGCGAGCAGCCAGCGGGTGCGGGTGACGCCCTGGTTCCACACCAGGCGGTGGGTGCCGTTCTCCACCTCGCGGCTGATCAGGGGCGCTCCCCAGAACGCGCCGATGATGGCGGGGAACACGTGGAGGGCGACCATGCCCAGGTAGTAGTAGGTGCTGTCATCCGCGGACAGTCCCGGGCCCGTCGCCAGGACCACCGGCCTGCCGACGGCCAGCAGCACGGCGGCGAGGGCGACCAGCAGGGCGGCGACGGCGAGGGCGGACAGGCGGAACTGGCGCAGCGTCAACCAGGTCACCGGAGGACCTCCAGGGCGGGGCGGGACGTCGCGGCGGAGGGCGACTCCAGGTAGGCGAGGACGATGTCTTCGAGGCCGACCGCGCCCACCGTCCAGGACGGGTCGAGGATCGGCGACTCCGTGCGCACGAGCAGCGTGGTCTGCCGGTCGGTGTGGCTCGCGGCGACGACGTGCTGGTCGGCGGGCAGCGTCGCGGGATCGCGGCGCGGTCCGGTGAGCCGGTGGTGGGTGGCGACCAGGTCGTCGATCTCCCCGGCGAGGACCACGCGGGAGTCGACGAGGGTGACGAGGTGGTCGCAGACCCGTTCGACGTCGGTGATCAGGTGTGACGAGAGGACGACGCCCACCCCGTGCTCGGCGACCGTTTCCATCAGGTCCTGGAGGAACCCGCGCCGGGCCAGCGGGTCGAGCGCGGCGACCGGTTCGTCGAGCAGCAGCACGTCGGGGCGCTTGGCGATGCCGATGGTCAGGGCGAGCTGCGCCCGCTGACCCCCGGAGAGCCGTCCCGCCCGCTGCGCGGGGTCGAGGCCGAGGTGCTCGACGCGTCGACGGGCGAGGTCGGCGTCCCAGCCGGGGTTGAGCCGGGCGCCGAGGCGCAGGTGCTCGGCGACGGTCAGGTTCGCGTAGGTGGGGGTGTCCTGGGCGACGAAGCCGACCTTGGCCAGCTGTTCCGGTCCGCTGCCGGGCCGTCCGCCGCACACCTCGATCTCTCCGGTGGTGGGGCTGCTCATGCCGGCCGCGAGGTTGAGCAGGGTGGACTTGCCGGCGCCGTTGGGACCGACGAGGCCGACGACGCGGCCCGCCGGGATGTCCAGCGTGCAGTCCGTCAGGGCCTGGCGCCGCCGGTACCTCTTGCCCAGCCCCCGGGCTCGCAGCATCGCGGTCACGCGGTCTCCTCCGTCGCCGTGGTCCGGAGGGTCGTGGTGATCAGGGCCTCGATGCCCTCGTCGTCCAGCCCGGCCAGGCGGGCCTTGGCGATCCAGCGCCGCAGGTCCCGGCTCAGCGGGCCGAGCACCCCCGGCGCCACGCCGGGCAGGGTCGCCGAGACGAAGGTGCCCACCCCCGGACGGGCCGCGACCAGGCCGGCGTGCTCCAACTCCCGGTACGCCTTGAGCACCGTGTTGGGGTTGATGGCCAACTGCGCCACGACGTCCTTGACCTTCGGCAGTTGGTCGCCCTCGCGCAGCAGGCCGAGCCGCAGTGCGTGGCGGACCTGCTGGACCACCTGCTGGTACGGCGACAGGCCGGACCCGCTGTCCAGGTGGAACTCGATCACACTTCCTCCATTTAACTATGGTCCTAGCACTATAGGCACATAGCTGCTTATGGAGCAATCGGCGTCGGTCGCCGAGCGATCGGGGGGTGTGGGAGCTACACCACGACCTCTGCCCACACGGTCTTGTGGTCGACCCGGGGCGTCACGCCCCACAGCGAGGACAACCGGTTGACCAGCAGCAGACCCCGGTGCCGCGGGTCCGCGGCACCCGGCCTCCCCAGCACCGGCAGCAGGTGGGGACTGGCGTCGTCGACCGCGACACGCACCAGCGCCCGGTCGGGCGAGCGGAGCAACCGGACCCTGCGCGGCCCGGCGGCGTGCTCGAACGCGTTGGCCAGCAACGCGTCGGCCACCAGCAGCAGGGTCGAGAGCCGTTCCGGGCTCACATCGGGGAAGCTGCCGGTGATCCACCGCCGCGCCCGGTGCAGCGGGAACCCGCCCTCCCGGTCCAGGTCGATGTGGTCACAGGGCGGCTCGACGACGTCCACAAACCGTGCCTTTCCAGCATGAAACACACCCTGTGGTCTCAAGGCGTGGGGGTCAGGTTCCCACAGTCGCGGAATTCCCGGACGCCGCCGTCACCCGCCCGGGGGTTGCGGTGACGGGGCGGGGTCGGACGGGGACGGGGAAGGCCGCCTCGCGTGCGGCGCAGGACAGGCGACGGTCCGGGGGGACGCCGTGCCGACCCGGCGCCCGTGGGGAGTGCGGTTCGGCGGGTGTCGCCGGCACCGTCCCGGTCGGCACGGTGCCGGCCGCATTCGTCCCCGATGAATGTGCATATTCCTCGTTGGAAGTGGTTGTGGCGGTCGCCGGTCCACTAGGCTTCGGCGGCGGTCGGAGCGCGCGGGACGAACCGCTCAGCGGGTCCGCGTCGATCCGGGACCGCGGTCGATCACGTCGTCGCCGGGGAGGGACGTGACCACTTCTGCCCACTCGGCCGTCACGCCCGTCGACGGACCGCCGGGTGTGCCGCACGACCGCGGCCTCCGCCGGGTGCGGCGCCTGACGACCGCGTTCGCCTGGATCGGCGGAGTCGTGTTCGCGGTGCGGCTCGCGCAGGCCGGTGGAGTCGCCGGCGGTGTCGCGTCGGTCGCCGTGGCGCTCGTCCTGGGCGGGTGGCTGCTGTGGCCGGAGGAGGACGGCTGGGGCACCGCGTTCGCGGAAGCCGCCATCGTCGTGACCGGTGTGCTCGTGCTGCCGGGTCCGCAGCCGGTGCTGGGTTTCCTGTTCGGCGTCACCGTCCGCCGCGCCCTGCTGGACGGCGCCGGCCGCTTCCCGGCGAAGGCCACGTGCCCGGTGCTCGGGTACCTGCTCGGGTTCGGCGCGTCCGTCGTGCTCGACGCCCGGCACGCGGCCCCGCTCGGACCGGAGCTGCTGGCCCCGGCGCTCATGCCGCTGCTCGGCCTGCTCATCGGGACCGCGGCCCTGCACGAGACGGCGCGCGCCGCCCACCTGGCCGAAGCGGCGCGCCGGCACGCCGACGACGCGCACCGCACCACGGAGGCCGTCGTGCGCGCCAGCCCGGTCGGCCTCGCGCTGCTCGACGGCGACGGGCGACCGGAGCTGTTCAACGACCGCGTGGCCGAGTTGCTCGGCTGGGCCTCGCCGGGGACCGTGCCGTGCCCGCACGGCCAGGACATCACCGGCTGCCCCGTCGGGTGCGCCCGGGCGGGGGAGGAACCGGTCGAGCTGCGCGTCGACCGGGCCGGCGGCGCCACGGCCCTCACGCTGCACCCCACCGGTGTCGGGGACGACTCGCGGCCCGGTCGCGTCGTGGTCGCGGTCGTGGACGTCACGGCCCGCCGCGCGCTGGAGGACGCGCTCCGCGAGCGCTCCGAGCGCGACGAGCTGACGGGGCTGTTCGGGCGCCGCCACTTCCTCGGCCTGGTGGACCGCGCCCTGGCCGCCGGCGCCCGGGTCGCCCTCCTGCTCGTCGACCTGGACCGCTTCAAGGAGGTCAACGACACCGCCGGGCACCAGGCCGGCGACCGGCGCCTCGTCGAGGCCGCCGGGCTCCTGCGGTCGGCGACCGGTCCCGACGACGTGGTCGCCCGCCTCGGCGGTGACGAGTTCGCCGTGCTGACGGCGCTTCCCGGCGACGGCGACGACGGCGTGCCGCCGGCCGAGCGGGTGCTGGCCGCGCTGGCCGGGCCCGGCGGTCGCGCCATCCGCGCGAGCATCGGCATCGCCGTGCCGGGGCGGGCCGGCACCGGCCGGACGTCGGAGGACCTGCTGCGCGACGCGGACGTGGCCATGTACGTCGCCAAGCGCGAGGGCGGTGGAAGGGCCAGGCTGTTCGAGCGGGCCATGGGCGAGGACGTCGCGGCCCGGCAGCGCGACCAGGCCGACCTGCGCGCCGCCCTGACCAACGAGGAGCTGGTGCTCCACTACCAGCCGATCATCGACCTGGCCGAGGCGCGCACCACGCACGCCGAGGCCCTGGTGCGGTGGCGGCACCCGGGTCGCGGGCTGCTCGGTCCGGACAGGTTCATCGGCCTGGCGGAGGAGACCGGCCTCATCGTGCCGCTCGGCGCCCACGTGCTGCGCAGCGCGTGCGGCCAGGCGGTGCGCTGGCAGCGCGGCGGTCACCCGCTGGGGGTCGCGGTCAACGTCTCGCCGTGGCAGTTGGCGGGGGAGGCCTTCCCCCGCCAGGTCGACGAACTGCTGACCACGACGGGACTGGAGGCCGGCCTGCTCACCGTGGAGGTCACCGAGTCGGTGTGGGCCGACGAGGCGGCCATGCGGGTGCTGATGGACGTCCGGGACCTGGGCGTGCGCATCGCCCTGGACGACTTCGGCACGGGGTACTCGTCGCTGAACTACCTGCGCCGCTACCCGTTCGACCTGGTGAAGATCGACAAGTCGTTCACGGACGGCCTCGGCGAGGACGACCGGACCGAGGGCGTGGTGCGGTGCATCATCGACCTGGCCGCGGTGCTGGGCGCGCGCACGGTGGCCGAGGGCGTCGAGACCCCGGACCAGGCGCGCTGGCTGCGCGACGCGGGGTGCGGCTACCTCCAGGGGTACCTGTTCGGCAGGCCCGACCTGCCGGAGAACTGGCGCCCCGGCCTGCTGACCGAGCCCCAGGGGCTGCCCTCGACGTGAGCGCGGGACGAGCGCGCCTGCGCGGCGGAGACCGGGCCCGCGTAGTCGTCGTGGTCGAGGTGCGGAGCCGAGTCGGACGGTCGAACCGATCACCGCGGCCCGCCGTCCTGCCGAATGAAGAAGTTGTCATGACAGGAAAAGTTGTCATAAGCTGTCCCCGACCTCGAACACCCCGACCCCGACGAGCGGAGACCGCCGTGTCCTTCCAGGCCTACCTCGACACCATCGAGAGGAAGACCGGCAAGACCCCGGCCGAGCTGCTGGCCGAGGCCGGTGCACGCGGCTACGGCGCGGGCACGAAGGCCGGGGTGGTCCTCGACTGGCTCAAGGCGGACTACGACCTGGGGCGCGGGCACGGGATGGCGCTGTACCACGTGCTCAAGAACGGCACCGGGATCGGCGACAAGCACGTCGGCGGCGCCGGCAGCCACCGGGACGAGTCGGCGACGCTGCGCGTGGACGGCATCGCCAACCGCTGACGGCCGAGCGCCCGCGCCGCGCCCGCCCCGGGGGACGCACGCGACGCGGGACGACTGGCGGGAAGCCCTACTCCCGACCTCCGGCCCCCTCGCGCGGAGGAGGCGCGGTGACGAAGAGGGTGAAGTCCTCGCGGGCCTTCGCGTCCACGGCCAGGGGCAGGCGGATGCGGCCGGAAGCGACCGCGTCCCGCACGGCGGACCGGCTCAGGCCGAACCCGGCCGTCAGCAGCTTCCCGACCCGCACGGGCACCGGGAGTTCGAACCTGACGACGACCTCCAGCGGCGTCGGGTCGTCGGGTCCGAACTCGTAGAACGGCACGTCGGTCTCCAGTTCCCACGTGCCGCTCCAGTCGAGCCGGTGCCCGGCCCGGCCGGCGAACGCCGCGTCCGCGGTCAGCCGCCGCACCATCGCCGGGTCGTTGCCCTCGAACGCCAGCAGCCGCTCGTGGTCGAGCGACCGCACGCGGACGCGCTCGTGGACGGGGACCTTCGACGTGCGCCCGCACAGCTCGCAGCGGATCAGCAGCCAGACGTCGAGGAGCTTGCCGTTGGCGTTCACCCGGAACTTCCCGGTGGGGTGGTGACGGGTGGACCCGCACGACGCGCACGCCTTGACGATGGTGGGCAGGCCCAGCTCCCTGACCACCCACAGCGCTTTCCGGTCGATGCCGCCGACCTCGACGGGCACACGGGTACTGCGGAGTTCACTCACGGCTCGGGTCGACCCCCGGGTATGCGGAGGCGGCGGCGGGCAGCGCTTCCGCGCGCCGCGGACCGCCTCTCGGAACAGTGGCGTACGGCCGGTGCCGCGAGAGCGGAGCACACCGGCCGGCACGACGTGGCACATCACGTCGTGTGACGGAAACCCGCGCTCGTCACGAGGCGCGGGCTTCGGGAGGCACGCCGGGGAGGGACGGGGAAGCGACTCCGACCCGTCCTCGTCCCGCACGTGCGCCACTGCCTACCGGTACATGGCCGCCATGATGTTCGACCGGGGGACCACCGGCAACGGATTTTCCGGGAGCCGCCGCTCCCTGCGCTCAGCCCGAGGCGAGGGCCGCCACGCCCGGCACCGGGGCCGCCGCGACGACCACCGCCGTGGAGGTCATCGCGGGTCACCACTCCCGTCCTCGGCCGCCGCCGCACCGCACCGCGGGCACACCGGGGCCGGTTCGCCGTCGGCCAGGAAGCCGCACTCCGGGCACACCCGGGACAACCAGCACACCGGGTCGCCGCCGTCGCCGCGGTCGTGCCGCGACACCTCGGCGGGACCCCCACCGGCCTCTGCCACCGACCTCACCTCCGCTCCACGACCCTATGCCCCACCGGGCCTTCCCCGGTGGGGCATAGGGCGGTCGGCGCGCGTCCTACTGGGTCGGGTCCCAGGCCATGAGCAGGTCGAACAGGCGCCCGTCGCCGTCGAGCCCCAGGGAGTCGACCGGGATGCGGCCGTACAGGGCCAGGACCAGCTCGCCGGCCGTCCCCCGCAGCGAGGCGTCGACCGCGCCCTCGCCCGGCGTGCGGAGGGGAGCGGTCCGCGCGCCGTCGGCGGAGAGCCACAGGCGCCAGGAACGGCCCTCGGTGGCGTGGTAGTCCACGGTGGCGGGTTCGTGCGGCCAGGGGGCCGTCGTCGCGCAGCAGGTGGTGAGGAACTCGTCGACGCCGTCGAGCGCCGCCTCGACCGGCAGCGGCTCCGGGACGCCCGCGGTGACCTGGGCGTCGTAGGTGTGCACCACCATCTGCTGGAGCTGGTGCCGGGCGACGGCGCCGCAGGTCCGCGGCGACTGCGAGTCGCCCCACCACGTCCAGCAACCGCGGTCCGGACCGGCTTCCCGCAGCGCGTCGACCAGCAGCCCCGTCGATTCGGCCAACCAGGCCGACACGGCGTCGCGCTCCCGGGGCGCGGTGCCCGCCGGCGCGGGCGCGGGGGCGTCGGCGGGTCCCGCGGCGACGGTGGCGGCCCAGGTGCGGCGCCCCTCTCCGATGTGCCGCACCAGGTCGAACAGCGTCCACTCGGGGCAGGTCGGCACCTGCGCGTCGAGGGTGGGCGCGGAGTCCACCGCGGCCCGGAACGCGATCGACCGCTCGTCGATCAGCCGCAGCAGGTCGGGGAACGCCAAGGTCTCTTCCACCGCGGCTGTGTACCACCTCGTTCCGCGGCGGAACAGCGATTATCCCCGAACCGGAGCGCGCCCCGGTTCGGAAACCGGGTGCGGGCGGCCGGCGCGGTGGTGTGTCATCGGGGCATGGCGATCATGACGCGCACACCGGGCGTCGACGGGGTGGACGAGACGGCGGGCGTGCTGCGGGAGTGGCAGCACGACGGTGCGCCGGTGCAGCTGCACCCCGGCGACCTGGGCTGGTTCCGGCGGTTCGGCGCGGAGGCGACGGCCGCGGCGGTGCGGACGTGGAGCAGGGGCGGACGGGTCCTCGCCGTCGGGCTGCTGGACGGTCCCGGGTTGCTGCGCCTGACGACCGCGCCGGACGCCCGGCGGGACGAGGAGCTGGCGCGGCGGTTGGCGGAGGACGTGACCCGGCCGGAGCGCGGCGTGCTGCCGGCGGGCGGGGCGCGCGTCGAGGCGCCGGTGGACGCGCTGCTGCACGACCTGCTGTCCGAGGGCGGCTGGGGTGTGGACGAGCCGTGGACGCCGCTGCGCCGGGACCTGGCGGAGCCGGTGGAGGACCCCGGTGCGCGGATCGAGGTGATCGGGCCGGGGCGGGCGCACGTGCGGGCCGCCGTGCAGCGGGCGTCGTTCGACGGGTCGACGTTCACCGACGGGCGGTGGCGCGCGATGGCGGCCGGGGCGCCGTACGCCGACGCCCGGTGCCTGGTCGCGCACGACGAGCGGGGCGACGCCGTGGCGGCGGTGACCGTGTGGTCCGCCGGTCCGGGCCGGCCGGGGCTGCTCGAACCGATGGGCGTGCACCGGGACCACCGCGGTCGCGGCCACGGCAGGGCGATCACCGTGGCCGCTGCCGCGGCCCTGCGGGGACTCGGCTCGTCGAGCGCCGTCGTCTGCACGCCGGGTTCCAACGCGGGCGCCGTCGCCACCTACGCGTCGGCGGGCTTCCGTCCACTCCCCGAGGTCCGGGACCGGGTCCGCCCGGCGGTCGACCGGCGCACCTCCGAGGAGCCCTGAGGCCGGGTCACGCGACGGCGGTCCCTCCAGTTCTACGACCAGGCCCGGGATCGCCGGCCCCGTCACCCCGAGCATCGTCGTGGTCGGCGCCACCCCGGCGGCGCCCAACCGCGACGCCGGCACGCCGTAGTGCCGGAACAGCAGGTCGACGTCGGTGGTGAAGACGGTGAGCCGCACCAGGTTCGCGAGGGACATGCCCGCCTCGCCGAGGACGGCCTCCAGGTTGTCGAGGCTCAGCGCCAACTGCGCCGCCAGGTCATCGGCGTGCAGGGGTTCGCCCTCGCCGCTCATCGCGGTCTGCCCGGAGCAGTACAGGGTCCGGGTGGCCCCGGAGACGACCTCGCCCTGGTCGTACCCCATCGCCACCGACCACGTCCACGGGTTGACCGCCGTACGCTCCACAGCCACACCAGCTCCCTTCGATCGACAGCACGCCCGTCGGCTCGGCAGCCGCTCGTGTTGATGTTTGCCGGAAGCCTCCCTACGAATCACGACAGCCTGTGTCGTGCATTCCGGTGGCTTCTCCGCGTGCGCGCCGACCGGTTGGTCTCGCTGGTGCTCCTGCCGCGCCGGCACGGTCGGCTGTCCGCGACCGCGCCGGCCCGCGAGCTGGAGGTGTCCACCCGCACCGTGCTGCGCGACGTCGAGGCGTTGTCCGCGGCCGGTGTCCCGGTGTACGCCGAACGCGGCCGGCACGGCGGGTTCGCGCTGCTGCCCGGTTTCCGGACCGAGCTGACCGGGTTGAACCACGACGAGGCGCCGGCCCTGCTGGTCGCCGGATCACGGCGCGGCGCGCAGGCGTTCGGCCTCGGCGCGGCGCTCGCCTCGGCCATGCGCGAGGTGGTCGACGCCCTGCCCGAGAGCTACCGGGCCACCGCGACCGGCGCGGCCGAGCGGTTGCCCGTCGACCCGGAGACCGATCTCCTCTCACGCCGGCCGCCGGCCGAGGAGGTGCCCGACGACACGGTGGCGGTGGTCCGGCGCGCGGTGTTCGCCGGGCACCGGCCGCGCATCCGCTACGCGGCCGCGGGGCAGGCCCCGCAGTGGCGCACGGTGGACCCGATCGGCCTGGTCACCGCCCGCGGGCAGGGTTACCTGCCGGCCACGAGGTCCGGCGCGGACCGCACCTACCGGCTGTCGCGGGTCCTGGCCGCCGAGGCGCTCCCCGAACCCGCGCGGCGACCGGACCGGGTCGACCTGGACCGGGTCCGGCAGGAGCGCGGCACGCGGTTCCGGACCGGCGGCGACCAGGTCGCCGTGCTGGTGCGGGTCGACCCGGCGCGACCGCGCCGCCGCGATCGCCGCCCACTACGGCGAACCTGCCACCCACCACCGGACCCCCGCCGACACCCCCGCCGCCGACGCCCGGCCGCGCCACGATCGGAGCGCGACCCAGGCGTCCCGCCGCAGCCACTGCTGGTCGGTCCCGCCGCCGCAGGTCCACTGCACGAGCTGCGCGCCGTCGGTGGTCGATGCCCGGAGCACGTCCGGGCACTTGCCGCTGTGCCGCGCGACCAGTCGCACGTGCCCGCCGCGCGCGTCCTCGAACCGCCACTGCTGGTTCGTGCCGCCGTGGCAGGTCCACTGGACGACGCGGGTCCCGTCGGCGGTGGCCGACGAACCGCCGTTGACGTCCAGGCACTTCCCGCTGCCGACGTCGACCACCCGGGCGTGGCCGTCGCCCTGGTCGCGCACCCGCCGGTGCTGGTCGGCCCGGCCGTTCGGGGTTCACTGGACCACGTCGCCGCCTTCTGCCGTAGAGGCGTCGAACACGTCGGCGACCTTGCCGCTGTGCCGCGCGGTGAACGTCTGCGCGACCGGGACCGGCGCGGTGGTCCGCGGGGTGAGCCGGTAGAGGCCGGAACCGTGCGCGGGCAGCGAACGCGCCAGCGTGCCGGTCACCGCGCCGAGGCTCGCGCCCGACCACAGGTCGACCGCCGTCGCGGACCCCATGCCGAGTTCGGCGAGCGGGAGCGACACGGTCGCCGTGCCGCCGCCCCGGTTGAACAGCGCGACGTACCGGTCCTGGCCGCCCGGCACGTCGGCCGTCCAGATCGTCTGCGTGCCGGAGTGGAGCTGCCGGTTGTTCGTGCTGCCCTGGTCCACGGCCAGCACGGCGGCGTTGGTCATCAGCGCGAGTTCGGCGGGCCGGTTCTGCGTGAGGTCGCCACCCCACATCAGCGGTGAGCGGGTGATGGACCACAGGGTCATCAGGGTGCGCTGCTCGTCGGCGGTCAGGTTCGAGTAGCGGGGTGGTCCGACCGGGCCCTGCTGGGACAGCCGGCCGATGGGGATCATGTCCGGGTCGGGCCACGCGCCGGGCCCGCGGTGCGGTGTCCAGGCGTGCAGCCGCTCGAACAGGGCGTCCAGCCCCGCCCAGTCGTCCCACAGGTCGTTGACGACGCGCCACATGGTGGCGTTGGCGGCGACGTGCGCGCCGTTGGCGGTCGACGTCGGGCCGGGGGAGAGGCTGAGCACCATGGGCCGCCCGCTGCGCTGGATCGCCAGCCGGTAGCCCTCGACCTCGGCCTGCCGGTAGGTCGGCGCGGCGATGTCGTCGACCTTGACGTAGTCCACGCCCCACGAGGCGAGCAGCCGGAACTGGGCGTCCAGGTACGCCTGGGCGCACGGGTTGGCCATGTCGAGGCCCCAGTTCAGGTTCAGCCACGCCGCGGTGGTGCCGTTGTCGATCTTGTTCGCCCGGCAGCTCGTGCCCGGCACCGGCAGGTTGTCCGCGACCACTTGGCGGGGGATGCCGCGCATCAGGTGCACGCCGAACTTCAGACCGCCCGCGTGGACGTGGTCGGCCAGCGGCTTGAAGCCGTTGCCACCCGCCGCGGAGGGGAAGCGGGTGGTGTCGGGCAGCAGCAGGCCGTTCGCGTCGGTGCGCAGCCTGGGGCGGAGGTCCGCGTCCTGGCTCGGCGGGCCGGTGCCGCTGCCGGGGCGGTACCAGGCCCAGTCGACGACGACGTACTGCCACCCGTGCTGCCGGAGGTTGTCGCGCATGTAGTCGGCGTTGGCCTTGACCTGCGCCTCGGTGACGTTCCAGTTGAAGGAGTCATAGCTGTTCCAGCCCATCGGCGGGGTCGTGGCGACCCCGTTGTCCCACGCCATCGCGGGCTCCTCCGATCCGGACACGAGGGTCGCGGCGACCAGTGCGGCGGCGACGATCGCCGCGCCCTCCGCCGCGCGGACGACGTTCGGGTTCCGTCCACACCCACCTCCCCGTGGTCGGGTGGGCGCACGCCGCCCGCCGTGGACACCGGCGGGCGGCGTGGGCCGCGCGGCACGCGGGCGCGCCCGCGTGGTCACGCGTTGCGGACCAGCCTCCAGCGGTTGTCGGCCGAGCCGTTGTCCGAGTCCTGGACCGCCTGCGCGCCCTGGGCGGTCGAGCCGCCCTGGATGGCGAGCAGCTTGCCGCTGTGCACGTTGCGGATCTTGTGGGTGCCGTCGCCGTTGTCGACGAGCGTCCACTTGTGGTCGGCGGTGCCGGTGTCCCCCCACTGGAGCACGCGGGCGTTGTCGGCGGTGGACATGTTCTCCACGCCGAGCACCTTGCCGCTGTGGACGTTGCGGAAGCGCACGTTGGCGCCGTCGGGGACCATCTGCCAGTTGTGGTCGGCGGTGCCGGTGTCCCCCCACTGCAGGGCCAGGCCGCCGTCGGCGGTGGACATGTCCCGGATGCCCAGCACCAGGCCGCTGGCCGCGTTGACCAGCCGGTAGCTGCCGCTCCCGCCGCCGCCGCCGGTGCTCCAGTAGACGGTGTAGTTGAAGCCGTGGGCGTCGTGGAACGGGCCGAGGTTGACCGTCGCGCCGTTGGCCCGCGCGGTGAACGCGAGTGCCGAGCCGCTGGTGCGGGTGATGGAGCCGACGTCGAGGGAGGGCGGCGCGGACAGCGCGGTGTTGCCGTAGTTGCCGGCCAGGACGGCCGGGCCGTAGGTGACGGCGACGACGTTCGGGTTGTCGTTGGCGGGCACCGTGACCACCCGCATGGGCAGGCGCAGGGTGACCACGTCACCCGAGGTCCACGACCGGGTGAGCGACGCGTAGCTGCCGGGCGTGGCGGCGACGTTCTGCGCGACGCCGTTGACGACGATCGTCGCACCGCTGGTCCACGACGGGATGCGCAGGCGCATCGTCCACGACCCGCTCACGCTGCCGGTCACGGTCAGCGTGGTCGTGTCGCTCGCGGGGTAGGTGGTGCTCTGGGTGACCGTGATGCCCCGCTGCGACCAGTTCAGCACCGACGGCACGTAGAGGTTCACGGTCAGCGTGGTGCCGTTGTGGAAGTAGACGGAGTCCGCCAGCTTGGTGTTGGTCTCGATGCCCGTGCCCTGGCAGCACCAGAACGTGGTGTAGTCGGTGCTCCAGTTGCCCCCGCCCCAGGCCGGACCGGTGTTGCCCCGCCGGTGTCCGGGGTTCAGGCCGGTGAAGTAGCAGAAGTGCCCGTGGGCGTCGGCCGGGTTCTGCTGGCCGATCAGGTGGTTGAGCAGCGCGCGTTCGTAGTAGTCGAAGTAGGCCGCGTTGTTCGGGTCCAGCAGCCACAGCTCACGGGTGAGCTTGAGCATGTTGTAGGTGTTGCACGCCTCGGCCGTGTCGGTGTTGAGGTACGCGGCGACGGCGTTGGGGGCGCGGAAGTGCTCCGCCTGGCTGTTGCCGCCGATCGCGTAGGTGTGCGCGCCCACGGTGATGGCCCACGCGTTGCGCGCGATGTCGCGGTAGCGGGTGGTGCCGGTCGCCTTGTACTCCCGGGCCGCGCCGATCCACTTGGGCACCTGCGTGTTGGCGTGCAGGCCGTTGAGCCGGTCCTGGTTGGCGGCGAGCGGGTCGAACACGGCGGCGTGGTCGAAGCGCTGCGCGGCGGTGAGCCACCTGCTGTCGCCGGTCTGCTGGTACAGGTCGGCGAGCACGGCGTTCATGCCGCCGAACTCGGTGCCCAGCACGCGCTGCATCTGGCTGTAGGACAGCCGGCTCGTGCGCCAGTCCACCCACCCCGCGAACCGCAGCAGCACGTCGCGCGCCTGGGTGTTGCCGATCAGGCGCCACACGTCCAGCAGGCCGGCCAGCGTCTTGTGCAGCGAGTAGTACGAGACGGCCTTCGGGCTGCCCGCCTCCAGCGCGTCGAGGTCCGACTCCGGGAACCCGGAGAGGTAGCCGGTGTTGAACCCGGCCGCCGCGTTGTTCGCCTGGCACTTGGCCAGCTCGGCGACCATGCGGTTCGCCTTGTCCCGGCACGTGGTGTCGCCCAGCACGACCCACGCCTGCGCCCACGCGGTGAGGAAGTGGCCCTGGCTGTGGGTGCGGAACGGGAAGTTCGGCGCCTCCCAGCCCCCCAGCGCCGCCGCGCCGTTCGTCGACAGGCGGTGGTTGGCGCGGAAGTTGTAGAGCAACCGGTCGACGTCGACGAACCGCAGGTACGACAGGGTGCGGTTCTGGTTGTCCAACCAGCGGCCCGAGGTCAGCCGGGCCTGGCCGAGGTCGAACGGGTGGGCCGAGACGCCGATGTCGGCCCGGACCGGCGGCACGGCGTCGGCCGCGGCGGTCCCCTGGAGGAGGCCCGGTGCCGCGGTCGAGGCGGCGGCGACGCCCGCGGCCTGCAACAACGTGCGGCGGGTGAACCGTGAGGACGACATGGGACTACCTCATTCCTGCATCGTCGTCGTTGACGGCGACCACGTTCACGAGTGGTCGACCCGAATGGGTCGGTAGCCACTTCGAAAGGATCGGTGCAGGGCCCGAAGGTAACGACGACGACGATGCCCGTCAATGATTTGTGCAGGCTGATGTGATCGCTCACCTGAGCGGACGAGTCCCAATGATCAAGTACTTGGACGTGCTGCGGTGCCGGTCAGAGAGCTTCACATTTCGCGCTCTATGGAATCGGGAAACTGGCTTGCAACCTCGTAATTGTTAAAGCGTTAGCGTTAACAACGACTTCTTTGTGCCTTGTCGGTCGTTCGACGGCGTTCTCGCGGCGCGGTCTCCGAAGCGCCTCGGCGAATCGGCTGGTAGGCGCGGCCACGGTCGCGCCGGCCGACGCGCCCCACCGGCGCCCGGCCTCCCGCTAGCCCCGGTTCAGGAGGCCCTGGCCCGGCAGGCGCAGGCGGGCCCAGACGACCTTCGCGTCGTCGGTCCGACGCACTCCCCAATCGTCGCTGAGCGCCTCGACCATCTTCATGCCGTTGCCCCTGTTGGGGCCGGCGGTCGACGTGCCGAGCTTCGGGGCGGTGTCGACGGAGGCGTCCTGGACCTCGACGAGCAGGTCGTCGCACCCGTCACGGGGGCGACGGCGCAGCCGGAGGTGGTGCGGCTCGTCGGCGTGGTCGCAGGCGTTGGAGGCCAGTTCGTGGCACACGAGTTGCACGTCCTGCACGAAGTCGTCGCCGAAAGCCTCCAGCAGGACGCGGATCCTGGCCCGCACCGCGGCCAGGTTCCCGAACCGCACCGAGGTGTCCAGGAACACCTCGCCCTCGGCCAGGCCGTGCCGGGCGGACGGCCTGTCGGGGACGGGACCGGGGGGAGGGGGCATCGGTACGGGGCCTTCTTCCGGAGATGAGGCGACCATTCTCACGTGGCGGTCACCCGGGGGTACCCGTGATCGCCGGGCGCACGCCTCACACCGACCCCTGTCCGGGGCCTCCGGGACGCCTCGGCGGGGCATCACCGGTTGGGTGCTGCGGACAAATGTGGGACTGTAGTCCCACACAGCCCACATCCGGGCTGTTCACCTGCGGTTTCGCGGAATCCGGCCCGCAGGCGTGACCGCGGCGCGGCAGCGGACGGCTCCTGGTCCCGGCCCCGTTCCCGTTTCCGGCGTCATCCGCACCGCTCACGCCGTGCCCCGAACCCGCCACCCGGGTGGCGGGTCCGGTCGGCCCACCACCTCCCAGGGGGAGTCCCATCAGCACTTCCGATCTGTTGTCGCCTTCCGTCGGCGCCCCGCGCGCGCTCGCCGACGTGTACGGCCGCGGTGTCGCCGTCTCGGCGCGACCCGCGTTGGAGGCCGCCGTCCCGGCGAGCAGGCACCGCACCACCCGCGACGCGCTGTCCGCCAGGCCGGTCGCCATCGCCGCGGACACCCCGCTGATCTGCAGCGCCGGTGGCACGGACCCGGCGCTGCTCGCGCAGATGCGCGACGGCGGCCTGCCGGTCGGCACCGACCTGCGCGAGTTCCGCACCGAGGCGGAGTTCGCGGCCCGCGTGACCGAGGCGAGGTTGGACGGACTGCTCCTCGCGATGGAGTACCCGCTGCCCACCTCGCTGTGCCCGGACGAGGACGCGGTCAAGACCGCGCGCCTCGTGGGCCTCCTGAACAACAAGGCGACCATCGGCACGCTCGTCTCGCCGCGCTTCCAGGCGCGGCGCGGAGTCGTGTCGCGCGCCGACCTGGCCGAGGCGGCGCCGGCGGGGGAGTCGTGGGTGCTCAAGGCCGCCACCGACGACGCGCACGGCGCGAGCCTCGACGTCTACCTGCACCGGGCGGGCGACCGGGTCGTGCTGCCGCTGTTCGCCGACGTGCTCGACGAGTTCGTGGTCGAGGAGTACCTGCACCTCCTGCGCAACTGGGGCGTCCAGCTCTACGTCGGCACGGACGCCGTGGCCCGGTTGCTCGCCGTCACCGAGCAGCGGGTCGACGAGGCCGGGGTCTACGTCGGCGGGCTGTTCGGCACCGTCACCCAACCGCCCGCCGAACTGCTCGCCGAGTGCGTGGCCATCACCCAGCGCGCCGCTGATATCGGCTACCGGGGGTTGTGCAGCCTGGACTGCGCCCAGACCGCGGACGGCCGGCTGGTGATGCTGGACCTGAACTTCCGCATCACCGGCGGGTCGGTCCCGCTGCTCGCGCTCCAGTCGATCCGGCCCGACGCGCTCGACGGCCCCGCCGAGTCGGTGAAGCTGCTGGTCGCCGCGCCCCTGGCCGATCTGCTGGCCGAGTTGCGCCCGGCGTTGGCGGCCGGCGGTCTGCTGGTCACCTCGGGCCACGACACCGCGCGCACCGACGACCGCGCCCGGCAGAGCACCCTGCAACTGCTGGTGCACGGTGACGACCCGGACGACGTGAGCGCACGTCGGCGCGCCCTGGAGGCGAAGGTCCGCCGCTGACCCGCGGCCGGTCCGGTCGGCGAGGGCTTCCCGGTGCCCGACCGGTCGCCGTAGGGTCGGCGTCGTGGACTGGCTCGGTTGGCACGACGACTACGACCGCCCGGGTTCGCCGTTGGCGCTGCGGTTGCGGGCCGTGCAGGCGCAGGTCCGGGCCGCCTTGGACGACAGCCGACCGGGGCCGCTGCGGGCGATCAGCCTGTGCGCCGGTCAGGGGCGCGACCTGCTGGAGGTGCTCGCCGGGCACCCGAGGCGGGACGACGTCCGCGCGCGCCTGGTGGAGCTGGACCCGCGCAACGCGGGGATCGCGGTGGAGGCGGTGCGGGCCGCGGGCCTGGTGGGGGTGGAGGTGGTGACGGCCGACGCCTCGGCCACCGACCACTACCTCGACCTGGCGCCGGCGGACCTCGTGCTGGTCTGCGGGGTGTTCGGCAACATCACCGACGAGGACGTCGAGCGGACCGTCGACGCCTGCACCCGGTTGTGCGCGACCGGCGGCACCGTGGTCTGGACCCGGCACCGCGGCACCCCGGACCTGGTGCCGTCGATCTGCGGGTGGTTCGAGCAGCGCGGTTTCGACCGCCACTGGCTGTCCGGGCCGGACGCGGGCTTCGGCGTCGGCGCGCACCGCTTCCGCGGTGAACCGGGGCCGTTGGTCGCGGGCGGGCGCATGTTCACCTTCGTCGGGTACGACCGGCTGCCCTGAGCGACCGTCCCGCCGCCGACCCGCGGCTCTACCGGGTCCATCACGTGAACGTGTGTTCGCACACCGATCGGGTACTCGTCGCGAACCGTGACCGTCACGGTGGGTGCCGACCGAGCGGGCGAGGTGCAGCGACATGGTGCTCATTCCCACGTCACCCGGCCCGGGCGTCGACCTGGTGTCCCGGGCGTTCGGCGCGGTGCTGGGCGCGGTCCGGGCGCTGCCCGATGCCGTCGCCTCGGGCGCGACGGGGCTGTGGCCGCCCGGCGCGCTGGTGAAGTCCGAGGTCGGGCAGCGGGTGATCGGGTTCGCCAACGGCGCCTTCGGCGACCGGGTGGCCCCGCGCGGCGACACGCTGCCCTCGGCGATGTCCCTGCGGCTCGACCACCGCCGGGTCCGGCTGGACCCCGCCTCGCTCGCGGCGGCCTACCCGTCCGCCCGGGGACGCCTGGTGGTGTTCCTGCACGGGCTCGTGGACACCGAGCGCTCCTGGTTCCACGCCGACGAGCCCGAGAAGGGCTGCTCCGGCACCGACTTCGGCAGCAGGCTCGCCGCCGCCGTCCCGTGCACGCCGCTGTACCTGCGCTACAACTCCGGCCGCCACGTGTCGGACAACGGCCGCGAGCTGGTCGACCTGCTCGACGAGCTGGTCGGGGCGTGGCCGGTGGAGGTCACCGACATCGTCCTCGTCGGTCACTCGATGGGCGGGCTGGTGGCGCGCAGCGCCGCGCACCAGGCCCACGAACGGGGGGCGCGCTGCTCGTCGCTGGTGACTCGCCTGGTATGCCTGGGCACGCCGCACGCCGGGGCGCCGCTGGAACGCGCCGTCGCCCGCACCACGGCGGTGCTCGAAAGGCTCTGGCCGGCCGCTCCGCTGTGCTGGCTGCTGGCGTTGCGCAGCGACGGCATCAAGGACCTGGCGGAGGGCTACCTGCACGAGCACCAGTGGGCCGGTGGGGACGCGGAGTGCCGGGAGGACCCGGCGCCGCCGGCCGGCGTGCGGCAGCTGTTCGTGTCCGCGACCCTGTCCCGCTCCGAGGACAGCGCGTTCAGCCGCATCATCGGCGACCTGCTGGTCGACCCGGTCAGCGCGGCCCACCCCGAGCTGGACGCCGACCGGCGGTGGCTGGGCGGGCTGAACCACTTCGACCTCCAGCGCCACGACAGCGTCCACGAGACGCTGCTCGCCTGGCTGCGCGAGACCGGGTAGGGCGCGTTCGCCCCGGTCCGACAGGGCCCGGCCCGGTCACCGGTCGGGCGGTCCGCCGTCCGGTCCGGGCGACGGGCGCGCACGGCGGGGACCACCCGGCAGCAGGCGCGCCAGGAAGGCGGTCGTGCCCCCGGCCCGGTCCAGGGCGCGGATGCGCGCGGCGAACTCGCGGTCCTCGTCCTGGAGCCGCTCCGCGATGGCGCGGAAGCGCTGCCGCTCGAACTCCTCCCACGCGGTGGGCGTTCCGCGCTCCACCGGGCGGGTGGCGCCCGGCGCGAGGTCGTCCCCGCGCAGGCGGAGCAGGCGCGCGCTGTGCCGCCGCTGCGCGCCGTATCCCAGGGCGAGCGCCCCGGTGGCGAGCGCGGCCGGGACGACCGTCACCCACCGCGCGGTGCCGGGGACGCCCAGCAGCAGGCCGATCTGCACGAGCCACAGCGACCACCGCATGTCGGCACCCCCTCTCGGTCGCGGGCCGGCGTCGCCGGTTGGTCTCATGGTCACCGGCACGGCTGACGGGGAACAGGCCCGACGCGGGCCGAAGCCAACGCCCTCGATTGCCGGGTTCCGGCAAGTGCTGTGAGACTGGTGTCATGGCACGAACCAGGCGGACCTCCGCGCGTGACGACCGGTCGGACCTGTTGGCGGGTATCGCGGAGCGGGCGAGCCGTGATGCCCACGGCGTTCCGGCGGACCTGATCGGGGAGTACGTCACGGATCTCGACGAGGTCAGCGCGACGCGGGAGTCGTTCGGCGCGGACAGGTTGCGGGTGCGCCACGACGTCGGCTCCCGCGCGGCCGAGCGGGGCATCCCCCTGCGGGGCGTGATCGACCTGCACTTGAGCGCCACGTGGTTGGCGTGGCCGTTGTTGACCGGTGTGCGGGGGGCGGGGGACGCCGACGCGGTGCGGGCGGCGGGTGAGGCGGTGCTGCGGGCGGCGGACGCGGCGGTGATGGCGGTCACGGAGGGGTACGAGAAGGCGCAGCGCTGGTCGGTGCGGCAGGAGGAGTCGTTCCGGCGGGAGTTCGTGGACGACCTGCTCGACGGGCGCAACCTGGGGCGGTTGGCCGAGCGGGCGGAGCGGTTCGGGCTGCGGCTGGCCGGCAGCAACGTGGTCGCGGTGGTGCGGGCGGCGGAACCGGTGGTCGACGGGGGCGAGGTGGCCAGGGCGGTGGAGGCGTCGCTGCACCTGCGGCTGGACTCGCGCGACGTCCTGGTGACCACGAAGAGCGACCTGCTGGTGTGCGTCGTGCCGGGGACCATGGTCGCGGTGATCGACGAGTTCGTGCGCCAGGTGACCGGTGCGCTCGGCGCGGGCGCGGCGTGGTCGGTGGGGGTCGGGCGGGCCCAGTCGGGGCCGGGGGGCGTGGTGCGGTCGTTCGAGCAGGCCAGGTACGCGGTGGACATCGCGGGCCGGTTGGAGCTGCCGGGCCGGCAGCACCGGGCCGAGGACCTGCTGGTGTACCAGGTGCTGTTGCGCGACAGCGCCGCGCTGGCCGACCTGGTGTCGGTCGTGCTGGAACCGCTGCGCGGCGCGCGGGGTGGTGAGCAGCCACTGCTCGACACGCTGTCGGCCTACTTCGCCTGCGGCCAGGTGGCGACCGCCTGCGCCCGGGAACTGCACGTCGGCGTCCGCACGGTCACCTACCGGCTCCACCGGGTCAAGGAGTTGACGGGGTACTCGGTGGACGACCCGTCGCAGGCGCTCTCGCTGCACGTCGCGGTCCTCGGCGCGAAGCTGCTCGGCCTGCCCGCGGACGCCGAGCAGGCACCGTGACACTCCCGTTGCCGGAATCCGGCAACGGGGGAGCCCGTGAGGTGGCCGAATCCGCGCGTTGTCGTCATCTTCACGGCAGGGGAACATTGGTGCAAGGCCGGAACGGGGGTGTACCGGCCGCACGGGGGCCAACCCGTGAAGGGCGGTTTCCCGGGGAGGGGAAACCGGGCCATCGCACCGGAGTGCAGCCGAGGGCGGCGCACTCCGGTGCGCCCGTTCGCGCTTCCACCCCGACCACGGCCCATGTGCCCGGTGCTTGCCGCTATTGATACCTAGCACTACTATGCCTCGCACATCCAGGGTTCGACGTGTGCGGAGGAAACCGGTGAAAGTCGCCAAGGATCTCGTGGCCGCCTCGGCGACGCCGATGGTGCTGGGCATCCTGGCCGAGGAGGACAGCTACGGCTACGCCATCCTCAAGCGGATCAACGAGCTGTCCGGGGGCGAGCTGGACTGGACCGAGGGGCTGCTCTACCCGTTGCTGCACCGGCTCGAACGCCTCGGGCACGTGGAGTCCGACTGGCGGTCGGTCGCCGGTGAGCGGCGGCGCAAGTACTACCGCGTCACCGACAGCGGCCTGGCCGAACTCGCCGAGCAGCGCCGCCAGTGGGCCGCGGTCGTGAACACGCTCAAGGAGGTCTGGCGCGGCCCGGACGGCCCCGGGCTGCTGGTCGCCATGCCGACGGGGGGCTGCGCGTGACGAGCGGTTCGGATGGCGGGGAGGGGCTGGAGGCCCAGTTCGACCAGTGGCGCCGGTACGTGGAGCGCCGCAGGGAGCTGCGGCAGCCCGACGTCGAGGAGCTGGAGGACCACCTGCGCGGGTCCGTCGACGAACTCGTCGACGCCGGTCTGCGCGCCGACGAGGCGTTCCTGGTCGCGGTCAAGCGCATGGGCAGCCTGGACGAGCTGTCCCGCGAGTTCGCCCGGGAGCACTCGGAACGGCTGTGGAAGCAGCTGGTGCTGACCGGCGGGACCGACGACCCGGCGGAGGGCGCCACGTCGCGGCGCGACCTGCTCGTGGCGGTCGGCTGCGCGGTGGGCGCGGCGGTCTCGGTCAAGGCGCCGGAGCTGTTCGGCCTCACCCCCGAGGCGGACGGCGCGTTCTACGGGACCAACGCCGCCCTGTTCGCGCTGCCCTGGTTGGCGGCCTTCCTGGCGTGGCGCCGCGGCGCGTCGAAGGCGGTGGTCGGCGCCCTGGTGGCGTTGTTCGCGCTCGGCGCGGTCGCGGCCAACGCCTACCCGCTCGCCGACGAGTCGCAGTCGGTGGTCCTCACCGCCATCCACCTGCCCATCGCCCTGTGGTTCGCGGTCGGCCTGGCCTACGCGTCCGACGACCCGCGCTCGCCCCGCAGGCGCATGGACTTCGTCCGCTTCACCGGCGAGCTGTTCGTCTACTACGTCCTCATCGCCCTCGGCGGCGGCGTGCTGGTCGGCTTCCTGTTCGGGACGTTCCAGGCCATCGGGGTGTCGCCGGAGCACGTCGTCGCGGAGTGGGTGCTCCCGTGCGGCGCGGCGGCCGCGGTGGTGGTGGCCGGGTGGCTGGTGGAGGCCAAGCAGAGCGTCGTCGAGAACATCGCCCCGGTGCTCACGCGGCTGTTCACCCCGTTGTTCACCGTGGCGCTGCTGGCGTTCCTCGTCACGTTCGGCCTGACCCGGGGCGGCATCGACGTCGAACGCGAGGCGCTGATCCTGTTCGACCTCCTGCTGGTCGTGGTGCTGGGGCTGCTGCTCTACTCGATCTCGGCCCGCGACCCGCTGGCCCCGCCCGGCCTGTTCGACAAGCTGCAACTCGCCCTCGTGGTCAGCGCGCTGGCCATCGACGTGCTGGTGCTGCTGGCGATCACCGGCCGCATCAGCGAGTACGGCACCACGCCCAACAAGGCGGCGGCGCTCGGGGAGAACGTCATCCTGCTGGCCAACCTCGCCTGGTCGGCCTGGCTGCTGCTGGGCCTGGTCCGCCGGCGCCGGCCGTTCACGGCGCTCGAACGCTGGCAGACCGGCTACCTCCCGGTGTACGCCGGGTGGGCGTGGGTCGTGGTGCTGGTCTTCCCGCCGCTGTTCGACCACCTCTGACCCGGCGGTGCGCGGACGAGCCGGGCGTCCGGGTCACGCCGGAACGTCCGCGCGCTCCTCCGCCCACACCACCGGGGCGATCCCGCCCGCGGCGGCCAGGGCGCGGTGCAGGGCCAGTTCGGCGGTGGGGCCCTCGGCGAGCACGATGCCGGTGCAGGACCGCTGGTCGGCGAGGTGTTCCAGCACGTCACCGGGGCTCGCGGTCGGGTACCACTCGGGGGCGCCGGGCAGGTCGGCGAGGCGGTCCAGGCCGCTCCAGCCCTCCAGCACGCCGGCTTCGCGCGGGTAGACCAGCACGAACCCGGTCGCGGGACCACCGCCGGCCGCGCCGTCGAGCAGGTCGGGTGGCGCGCCCAGGGCGACCTGGACCATCGACGCGTAGGCGTTCACGCCCAGTGACCGGCACAGGGCCTCGCCGACCAGGGCGCCGCCGATGCGGGCGTTGACCTCGACCACCTCGGGGCCGTCGGTGGTGAGGACGAACTCGGTGTGCGCGAAGCCGCGCTCGTGCCCGGCGACCGCGAGGACCCGGTCGATCCACGTCCCCAGCCCGCGAAGGTCGTCGTCGGGGAAGGCGACGGGGAACGCCGCGGCCTCCTCTCGGCGCGCGGGTTCGGGGGAGACGACGCGGCTGAGCACGCCGAGCAGCCGGGTCCGCCCCCGCCAGGTGATCGTCTCGGCGCTGTAGAGCGGGCCCGCGAAGTACGGTTCGGCGATCAGCCGGCCCTTGAGCGCGGTGCCGGCGGCCTCGCGCAGCGCGGTGTCGCGCTCGGCGGGGGAGCGGCACAGCCACACCGCCCGGGACGACGTGCCGGCGGAGTCCTTGAGCACCAGCGGGAACGCGTCGGCCGACGCCGGGTCCAGCGGGCCGCTGCGGCTCAGGCCGTGCTCGTGCAGCAGCGCCCGCACGGCCGCCTTGTCCCGCAGGGTCCGGACGGCCTCGGGGGACGGGCCGGGCAGGCCCAGCCGGTGGGCGAGTTCCGCGCCGGGGAGCGCCCAGGTGTCGGTGGAGCTGATCAACCCGGCCAGGTCGGGCAGGTCGCGCAACGCCCGCTCGCACGCCGCGACGTCGGTGGTGTCGATGTCCACCACCCGCAGCCGGTCCGGTCCGAGCCGGCTCAGCTCGTGGGTGTAGATCGACCGGTCCCCGGTCAGCAGGACCAGGTCGTGGCCCGCGTCCCGGCCGGCGTCCGCGAGGCGGCCGAGGCCGAAGGTGAGCGCTTCGAGCAGGGCGATGGTCACGGCACGGGGTCCTTCCGGCGTTCCTGGGTGGGGACGAGCGGGCCGCGGGGGCGGCGCGCCCAGTCGATGGCCGCCCACGGCGGGGTCAGCTCGTCGAGCGAGGCGATCTCGACCGGGGCGAGGTCGGCGGGGTCGAGCGCCTCGCGGTGGCGGGCGAAGACCCGCTGGGTGTAGCGGTGGCCGGTGTCGGCGCCGATGACGACGTGCGTGCGGTCGGGGTGGCGGGCGGCCTCCCACCGCGCGACCAGGTGCGCGGCGCCGGTGGACAGGCCGGCGAACACGGCGTGCTCGCGCAGCAGGCCGATGGTGGCGGCCATGGCGTGCCGGAAGTCCAGCCAGTGGACGCGGTCGTAGAGGTCGTGGTGGACGTTGTCGAAGTGGATGGCGCTGCCGATGCCCGCGATGATCGCGTCGGGGTCGGTGAAGCGCTCGCTGCCGAACGTGACGCTGCCGAACGGCTGCACGCCCACCAGCAGGGTGCGCGGGTCGTGCTCCCGCAGCGACCGGGTGAGGCCGCCGGTGGACGCGCCGGTCCCCACGCTCCCCACCACCGTGAGCTGCTCGCCCGGTAACGCGCCGCGCAGCAGGTCGGCGGCCTCGGCGTAGCCCAGGTGGTGCACGTCGTCGTGGTACTGGCGCATCCAGTGCAGGTCGGGGTCGCGGGCCAGCAGCTCGCGGACGCGGGCCACCCGGCGGTTCTGGTCCAGCCGCAGGTCGTCCGACGGCGGCATCTGGTCCACGGTGACGCCCAGGACCTCCAGCTGGGCGCGGATCGTGTCGTCGACCGTCGTGGAGGCGACGATCCGGCAGCGCAGGCCGTGGCGGTGGCAGGCCATGGCCAGCGCGAGGGCGTAGATGCCGCTGGAGCTGTCCACCAGCGTCTGCCCGGGCCGGATCACGCCGGCGCCGAGGAGGTGGCGGACCGCGCCGTCGGCGGCGTAGACCTTCAGCGTCTCGAACCGCATCAGCACGACGTTCGGGGCGAGGCGGACGAGCGCCGGCGCCTTGACGGCGTCGGTGATGTGGTCGTGGACCGGCGGTGTCGCCGCGTCGGTGGTGCGGTTCGAGGTCATCGTCGGCCCTTCCGCGTGCTGCACCGTTCCGGTCCAGTGGTCGGTGGCGACGGCCCGCCGGTTCCCGGAACACCGGGATCGGTGCGCGGCGGTGGCTCCCCGGGATCGCCTACCCCGGGAGTCGTGCCGCCGGGACCCCCGGTTCCCGGGTCCGGCCGAGGAACCTGACGTGGGGGTGCCCGTCCTCGACGGTGATCCGGGTCCGGACGCCGTAGACGTCGGCCACCAGGTCCTCCGTGAGCACCTCGGCCGGTGTGCCGGCGGCGACCACGCGGCCCGCGCGCAGCACGACGAGGCGGTCGCAGAACATCGCGGCGAGGTTCAGGTCGTGCAGCGCGACCACGCCGGTGACCGGCAGGGACCGGACGAGGTCGAGCAGGTCGAGCTGGTGGGCGACGTCGAGGTGGTTGGTCGGCTCGTCGAGCAGCAGCTCGCGGGGCCGCTGCGCGAGGGCGCGGGCCAGCTGCACGCGCTGCCGCTCACCCCCGGACAGGGTGTGCCAGGACTGGTCGGCGCGGTCCGCGAGCCCGGTGGCGGCCAGCGCGTCCCGCACCGCCGCGGCGTCCTCCCCGGACTCGCCCGACCACGCGCGGCGGTGCGGGATGCGCCCGAGGCGCACGACGTCGCGCACGCTCAGGTCGACCTGGGTGTCGACCTGCTGCTCGACCACGGCGACGCGGCGGGCGACGGCGCGGCGGTGCAGGGAGCGCAGCGGTTCGCCGTCGAGCGTGACCACGCCCGTGTCGGGCGTCAGGAGACCGGCGAGCAGGCGCAGCAGGGTGGACTTGCCCGCGCCGTTGGGGCCGAGCAGCCCGAGCGTGCTGCCCGGCTCGCACGCCACGCTCACGCCGTCCAGCACCAGGTGCCCGCCCGCGGTGCGGGCCACGCGCTCGGCCGCCAGCGCCATTAACGCCTCCGGGTGCGGTAGAGGACGACCACGAACGCCGGGACGCCGATCAACGAGGTGAGCACGCCGACCGGCACCTCCTGCGGGTCCAGTGCGGTGCGGGCCAGCGTGTCGACCCAGACCAGGAACACCGCGCCCGCCAGCGCCGAGGCGGGCAGCAACCGGGTGTGCCCGGCGCCGACCAGCGCGCGTGCGGCGTGCGGCAGGACCAGGCCGACGAAGCCGATCGCGCCGGTCGAGCTGACCAGCGCGGCGGTGAGCAGCGCGGTGGCGCACAGCAGGACCAGGCGGGTGCGCAGGACCCGCACGCCCAGCGCGGCGGCGGCGTCCTCGCCGAACGCGAACGCGTCGAGCGCGCGGCCGTGGCCCAGGCACACCGCCAGCGTCACCGCGAGCACCGCGGCGCAGGCGCCGACCTCGCCCCACGAGGCGCTGGCCAGCGACCCGAGCAGCCAGAACAGCACCCCCTTGGTGGTCTCGGCGTCCGCGGCGGTGAGCACCACGAACGAGGTGAGCGCGGAGAACAGCTGCATCGCCGCGACACCGCTCAGCACCACGCGGTCGAGCTGCCCGCCCAGCAGGTGGCTCAGCCCCAGCACCAGCGCGAACGACACCACCGCGCCCGCGAACGCGCCCGCCGACAGCGTGACCGCGCCGCCGCCCACGCCCAGCACCACCACGAGCACCGCCCCGGTGGACGCGCCGGAGGACACCCCGAGCACGAACGGGTCGGCCAGCGGGTTGCGCAGCAGCGACTGGAGCACCACGCCGCACACCGCGAGCCCGGCGCCGCACACCGCGGCCAGCAGGGTCCGGGGCAGCCGCAGGTGCCAGACGATGCCGTCGCGGATGGGCGGCAGCACCGGTCCGGTGCCGCGCAGGTGCGCCCACACCGTGCGCCACACCTCGCCCACCCCGATCGAGGCCGGGCCGATGGTGATGGCGACCGCGATCGAGACGACCAGCAGCCCCAGCCCGGCCGCGCACCAGGCGGCGCCCGCGGTGGTCCGCGCGCGGGTCGGCGCGGTCGTCACCCGAGCGGCCCGAACCGCCGCAGGGCCTCGGCGACGCGCTCCACGCCCTCGACGGTGCGCATGGTCGGGTTCAGCGCCTGCCCGCTCAGCGCGACGTACCGCTTCTCCCGCACCGCCCGCATCCGGGAGGTGACCGGGTTCGACTCCAGGAACGCGATCTTCGCGCCGGCGGTCTCCGCGGTCTGCGACCGGCGGGTCAGGTCGCCGATCACCAGCACGGCGGGGTCGCGCTCGGCGACGGTCTCCCAGTTGACCTGCGGCCACTCCTCGCGGGTGTCGTCGAAGACGTTGCGCGCGCCCAGCGCCGCGGTGATCACGCCCGGTGCGCCGCAGCACCCGGCCAGGTAGGGCGACTCGGAGTTGGCGAACCAGTACAGGACGCTCGCGCCGGAGGCGTCCAGCCCCTCGGTCGCGGCGTCCAGCCGCCGCCGCAGGCCGGCCACCAGCTCCTCGCCACGTCCCTCGACGGCGAACAGCGCCGCCAGGTCGCGGATCTCGCGGTAGACGTCGTCCATCGTCAACGCGGTGGCGCGCACGCCGTCGCCGTCCCCGCTGTTGTCCTTGGCGCCGCAGTCCGTCGGCGAGAGGTAGGTGGCCACGCCGAGCTTCTCGAACTGGTCCCGCGTGGCGACGCCGCCGGTGCCCAGGACGGACTCGAAGGAGGCGGCGACGAAGTCCGGTTCGGCCTCCAGCACCCGCTCGAACGACGGCTTGTTCTCCGCGAGGCGCGGCACCCGGGCGTTGGCGTCGGCCAGCTCCGGCAGGACGGGGTCGGTCCAGGTGGCGGTGCCGACCATCCGGTCCGCCAGGCCCAGGGCCAGCATGATCTCCGCGCTGCCCTGGTTCAGCGCCACCGCGCGCCGCGGCGGTTCGGCCACCCGCACCGTGCGACCGCAGTTGTCCAGGGTGCGGCCGGGCGTGGTGGGGGCGTCGGCGGGCGGACTCCCGCACGCGGACAGCACGAAGGCCGTGATCAGGGCGAGCAGGGGTGGACGAGCAGGTCGTGCGTGGCGCACAGCGGAGATCCTCAGCGTCGAGGGCCCGGTCGCGGAGCCCGATCGTGCGGTGGCCCCGCGCGGGAGGCGACCCGACGGGGTGCCAGTGGGTGCTCGGACTCGGGCCGCCCGTCGTGGGCGTTCCTCACCGCTGCGCGTCAGTCCCGGATTCACACCGGGTTCCCCCGCCCGGACCCGCGAACGCGGACCCGGCTGGCGGGGGAAAGCTAACACAGGTCGTCGACCCGGCTCGCCTCCCCTCGGGGCGCGGCGGCCTGCCCGACGGGGTGCGACGACGCCCCCGCCGAACGGTCGGCGGGGGCGTCGTCGGCAGGGGTGTCGCCGGCAGGGGTGTCGCCGGGCAGGGGGTCAGCCCAGCGGTTCGACCCAGATGTTGCGGAAGCGGACGTTCTCGCCCGGGTCGCCGTGGTCCTGCAACCGGAACGGACCGGCGGTCGGGCCCTCGGGCGCGCCGTTGCCGGTCGGGCCGTCGATGGCGAAGTCCTGGTGGACGGTGACGCCGTTCCACACCACGGTGACGCGGGCGTTCTCGGTCTTCACGCCCGAACCGCTGAAGCGGGCCGCCCGGAACGTGACGTCGTAGGTCTGCCACGTCTGCGGCGCGGTGGCCGCGTTGGGCGACGCGGCCCTCTTGAGGTAGATGCTCGCCGCGTCGTCGGCGGCCAGCGGGTTCTTGCCGAAGCTGTCCAGGATCTGGAGCTCGTAGCGGTCCTGGAGGTACACGCCGCTGTTGGCGCGTTGCTGGCCGGTCACGTTCGACGGCAGGTTCGGCAGCCAGAACTCCAGGTGCAGCTTGAAGTCGCCGAACGCCTGCCTGCTGCGGATGTCGCCGCCGAGCGCCTCCATCGACCCGTTCGCGACCGGCCACGAGGGTGCGCTGCCGTCGGCGTTGCGCCAGTTCTCCGTGCCGCCACCGCCGTAGAGCACGACGCGCTGCGCCGGGGTGACGGTCAGGTGGTCGAGGTTGACGTGCCCGACGTCCCCGCTGTCGAACCGGTAGGCGATGGTGTTCGCGCCCGCCCGCAGCGTCAACGACTCGGTGTGCGTGGCCCACGTGTCCCAGTTGCCCGTGTCGGCCAGCGCGACCTGCCTGACCTTCACGTTGTTGACGTACACGCTGATCGTCTTGGTGCCGGAGGACGGGTTGGGGCCGTTGCTGTAGCGCAGGCCCACGGTGTGCGCGCCCGCCGCCGCGGCGTTCACCGCGAACCGGGTGGTCGCGCCCTGCGTGCCGTAGCCGTCGACGAAGCCCGCGCCGGAGTAGCCGGTGTGGTCGGTGTTGACGCCCGCGCCGCCGGACAGGGCCGCGCTCTCCGCCTCGAACGACTGGGTCGCCGACGGCGCGCTGCCCACCAGGTTGTTGAGCGTGTACCAGGCCTCGGTGCTCCACAGCGGCACGCCGGTGTTCGAGGAGAACGGGCGCGGCGAGCGCAGGTGCACCACCCGGCCGGCCTTGAGGCCGTTGAGCTTGAGCGTGACCTTGCGGCCGTCCGCCGACAGCGTCGCCGAGGCGACCGACAGGTTCTCCTGGTCGACCTTGGGGCCGCCGTAGGACGGGGCGGGCGCGTACCGCCACTGCTGGGCCCGGTAGCGGCTCGCGAGGTTCGCGGCGGTGTCCGCGGACAGCGGCTGGGTGTACTCGACCTCGAAGCCGCCCGCGATGGCGCGCATCGCGAGGACGTCGAACGTGCGGCCGCCGTTGGGCGCGAGCTTCTGCAGGCCGTGGAGCAGCTTGCCGTCCTGGCCCCAGTTGCCGCCGTCCCCGATGCCGCCGACGTAGAGGGCGCCGTCCGGACCGAGGGTGGTCCGGTTGACGCCCGCTTCGAGGCCCTGCGTCATCCGGAACACCGCGCCCTGGTACTCGCCCTCGACCTTCTCCAGGAACGCCCGCTGGAGGCCGCCGTAGGTGACGTCACCGAACACCATCTGCCCGGCGTAGGTGCCCTGGGTGAGCTGCACCGGCGTGCTGGGGGAGTTCGCGATCTCGTTCTGCGGCAACCACAGCACGGGCGCGGTGACCGGGTTCGCGTCGAACGGGCCGGCGGGGTTGGTGTAGTGGTTGAAGAACCGGCCCTGCTTGATGTGCACCATCTTCGACGCGGGCAGGTAGCCGCCCTGGTTGTCGTTGACGAACATGCCGCCCTCGGGGCCCCAGCCGATGCCGTTGGGCGTGCGCAGGCCGCCGGCGATGTAGCTCACCTGGCCGGTGGCGCGGTCGACCTTCACCGTCGTGCCGCGGTTGGCGGCGGGCTGCGGGTTGGTGGTCGCGCCGCCCTCGTTGATCGCGACGGAGAGGCTGAGGTAGAACGCCCCGTCCTTGTAGAGCAGGCCGAACGCGAACTCGTGGAAGTTCCCGCCGTACGGCCACGTCGCCACCGCGCGGGACTGGTCGACCACGTCGTCGCCGTTGGTGTCGGTCAGCTCGGTGAGCTGGTGCTTCTGCGACACGTAGATCCTGCCGTCGAGCACCTTCACACCCATCGGCTCGCGCAGGTTCGCCGCGATCCGCTTGGTGGTGACCCGGTCGGGCGAGGTGGCCCCGGTGACGTTGCCGAGCACCCACAGCTCACCGGTGTTCGTGCTCTTGCCGTCCCACGTGGCGATGACCAGGCGGCCGTCCGGGAACCAGTCCATCGCGCTGACGCGCGGCTGGAAACCGCCGGGGCGCAGGTTGGTCAGCGTGTAGTCGGGGTGCACGCCGTTGAGCGGCAGGCCGTCGCCGGGCGAGTCGGCACCCGCCGCGCAGTCCTTGCGGCCCGGCGCGGTGACCCGCACGACGCCGCTGTCCGTGCTGAGCGCCGAGTTCGGCACGAGCGAGAAGCCGGCGGCGCCGGGCGGTTTCCACTGGAGCGTCAGCTGCTGCCCGCCGTCGCGCTCGAAGTGCTCGATGAGCAGGGAGTGGTAGCCGGTCGTCAGGGTGACCGCGCCGTCCTTGGGGTCCGGGCCGTGCAGGCCGTCGTGGTCGACGACCACCTTGCCGTCGATCGACAGCCGCGACCCGTCGTCGCTGAGCACCCGGAAGGTGTAGGCCCCGGCCTGGGCGATGTTGACGTTGCCGGAGACCTGCGCCACGAACCGGTCGGCGAACCCGAACTGCTCGGGCGTGCTCCAGTCGACGGTCGGCATGAGCTTGTCGATGTTGGGCGTCTGGGCGGGCTTGAGGGCGCAGAGCCGGTCCAGCGGCACCTGCACGTCGAAGACCCGCAGCGTCACGCCGGGTTCCTGGGGCGGTACGGCGTCGGTCGTCGGGTCGGCGGTGGCCGGCAGCCCCGAGCCGCCGACCAGCAGGGCCGCCGCCAACAGGCCGAGGGCGGGTACGCGCGTCCGGCGCGCTGTCCATCTCATATCCATGCTCCTGGGAGGGCAGGGACGACCACGTGTCCGACGTCGTCGTCGCACGGTTGCAGGGCCCGCACGCGGTAGCGGGTCGAAACGGGGAGAGGTGGTTCCGTCGCAGGGATGGCGGAGTGCGAGAACGGTAAGGGGACTTGTGACGGCAAGTCCAGAAGTTTCGTCGATTCTGGCCGGACTTTTGTCTAGTTCGCGCATAAGTTGGCGCGTGAACGGTCTCTATTGCGATCAACGGCCTCTTGACGCCGCTGTCCGGCTGTGGGAATGCGAAAGGCCCCGTGTCGCGGGACGCGATCCGGCTGCCGCGTGACCGCACCACGACGACGGCGATCGCCGCGACCGGGTGGCCGCGGCGATCGCCGTCGTCGTGGTGCGCGGGGTGCGGTCCGCCTACCTCCCGCCGAAGGTGACGACGAGGCGGCCGTCGGAGGCGTACGACCAGTTCAGCGCGCCGCCGTAGGAGGCGCAGCGGGAGCCGTTGGAGCCGGTCCAGAACTGGTTCGTGGCGTCGACGTCGCCGAGGGTGCGGTCGTTGGTGCCGCTGCCGCTGCGGCACGAGGTGTTGGCGCGGAACACCGAGGAGCCGCCGTCGAAGTTGAAGTTGCGCTCGGTGTTGTCCACGGACACGTTGTCGGACACGGTCATCGTGCCGAGGTTGCGGTTGTAGGTGAAGCCGTGCTTGCCGTTGTCGTAGGCGATGTTGCGGCGGATGACGTGGTTGACGCCGATGTCCTCGCCGCCGAGCTTGTAGCCGTTGCGGTCGCCGTTGCCGGCCTGCGAGCCGTCGCTGAGGGTGCCGTTCCCGTAGGCCAGCGAGTCCTCGATGGTCACCGCGCCGATGGGACCGGTGTCGGTCTTGGTGAACAGGTCCCAGCCGTCGTCGATGTTGTTGTGCGCCACGGCGTACCGGAAGACGTTGCCGGGGCCGGAGGTGAGCTTCGCGGCGAAGCCGTCGGCGTCCTCGCCGTCCGAGTCGGCGTTGTCGTGCGACTCGGCGCTGAGGATCAGGTTGTTGGCCGGCCACCGCTCCTTCGGGGTGGTGGACAGCATCCGCGACAGTTGGAGGCCGGTGTCGCGGTTGAAGCGCGTCACGGTGCGTTCGAAGACGTTGTTGCTGCCACCGACGAAGATGCCGTTGTCGCCGGCCCGCTCCACGACGACGCCGCGCACGTGCCAGTAGTCGCCGTTGACCGCGAGCCCGCGGTTGGCCGGGTCCTCGGCCTGGGCCGAGAAGTTCAGCACCGGGGTCTCGCCCGGGTAGGCGAACAGGTCCGTGCGGTTGCCCGAGGTGCCGTTGTTGCCCTGCGGGATGGTGACGGTCTGCGCGAAGCGGTAGGTCCCGCCGCGCAGGTGGATCGTCCCGCCGGGGGTGATGCGGGCGATGGCGGAGGTCAGCGTGGTCGGCGCCGACTCCGTCCCGGCCGCGCCGTCGGCGCCGTTCGGCGCCGCGTACAACGTGGAGGACGGGGGAGCCGTCGTGGTGGTCGTGGTCGTGGTCGTCGTCGTGGTCGTGCCGGTGGTGGTCGAGGTGGGCCCGCCGGTGACCGGGGTGAACGTCCACTGCTTGGTGACGGCGCTGTCGCAGGAGTTCGTCTGCACGGCCGCGCCGGCCGCCTTGGAGCTGTCCTTGGTGTTCGCGCACTTGCCGCCGTTGGTGTCGACCAGGCGATGGCTGCCGCCGACCGCGGTCACCGCCCAGGTCTGGCCGGCCGCGCCGGTGCACGCCTCCAGCTGGATCGGCTTGCCCGCGCTGGTCGAGCCGTCCCGCACGCCCACGCACAACCCGCTGCCGGTCGCCGTCAGCCGGAACCCGCCGCCGACCGTCGTCAACGTCCACTGCTGACCGGCCGCGGCGCCGCACGCCTGCTGCCGGAGCTGCGTGCCGGCGGTCGCGCCGGCCGCGTCGAGGCACAACCCGCTGCCCGCGTTCCGCACCGCGTACGTGCCCGCGTCGACCGCGGCGCTGGCGGGTGTGGCGATCGGCCACGCGGCGAGCGTGGCGGCCAGCGCGCCCGCGGCGGCGACCGCCACGACCACCGCCCCGCGCGGTCGTCGGGCGCGCGGGGCGGCGGGCTGCTCCGGTGTTCTCATGGGTGCTCCACTTCCGAACGATTCCGGCAGGCGTGCCGGCGGTTTTTCCGCGTGCGCCGGGAAACGGCGGGCACCCCGATCGCGGTTCATAAATGTGATTGCGCCGGGAAACCGTTTCCCGGCGGATGTTAGGAGGTTCACAACGGGGTGGTCAACGGCCGGTTCCCGGGGTGGTGGTAGGCTTTCCGTCGTCGAACGAATCGAACGTCGAGGTCACCGATATCGCAGTCGATCATCGGCCGACCTGCGGTCTTCGTCGGACAATGCGGCCCGGTCATACTCGTGAACAAAACCGGTGCCGCCGGTCACGCCTGTGAACCGGAGTCCGCCCCGAAAGGGTCGGACGAGGCTGCGGACGTGATGCACCTCATCGTTTACCCGGCCCTCCTCGGGGCAATCAACGGGTGCGAGCGAAGTTTGACCTGGAGGGCACGATGCACGAGACAGACACGGGCCGAGCGGTCGCCAACCCGCGGCGGACCCGGCTGGGCGCGGACTGGACCGCGAAGTCCACCGGCGCGGTCGACCAACCGCAGCCGACTTCCGGCCCCACGCCCGGCGCGGGTGCGGAGGCACGCTCCCTCGGATGACCTGTTCGGACGGATGACCTGTTCGGATGACCGGCGGACGGCACATGCCGTCCGCCGGTCGTCGTTTGTCCTCCGCCCGTGTGGGTATGCGGCGCGTGAAGAGGACGCACTCAGGTTGTGGAGGACGACATGTCCAGAATCGAACAAGCGTCGCGCACACGGGTGCAGTTGGCCGCGACGGTCGTGGGGGCGGTGTTCCTGCTGGTCGGGATCGCCGGCTTCATCCCGGGTCTGACCACGAACTACGACACCATGGAGTTCGCGGGTCACCACTCGGAGGCCCTGCTCATGGGGCTGTTCCAGGTCTCGATCCTGCACAACATCGTGCACCTGGCCTTCGGCGTCGCCGGCCTGGCCCTGGCCCGGTCGGTCCGCGGGGCCTACCTGTACCTGGTGGGCGGCGGCGTCGTCTACCTGGTGCTGTGGCTGTACGGGCTGCTCATCGGCCACGACAGCGCGGCGAACTTCGTGCCGCTCAACGCCGCCGACAACTGGCTGCACCTGGTGCTGGGCGTCGGCATGATCGGTCTGGGTATGGCCCTGGGCAAGCGCGACCTGCCCGCCCGCGCCCGCACCTGACACGCCGTTCCCACGAGGGGCCACCGCCGCGGCGGTGGCCCCTCGCGCGTTCCGGGGAGGGGTCCGCGGAAGCGGTCCGAGTGCTTCCCGGCACGGGCGGGTACTCGGGACCATGCGCTCACTTCGCGGCAGGGTCGTGCTGGTCACCGGGGGTTCCGCCGGCATCGGGCGGGTGACCGCGCGGCGGTTGGCCGCCGCCGGCGCCCGCGTCGTGGTCTGCGGTCGCGACCAGGACCGCCTCGACGCCACCGCCGCCGAGGTGCCCGGTCTGCTGACCGTGCGGTGCGACGTGACGGACGCCGACGACCGCGAACGCCTCGTGCGCACCGCGGTCGAGCGCTGCGGCCGGGTCGACGCGCTGGTCAACAACGCGGGCCGGGGCGCGGTCGGCAGGCTCGTCGACCTGGACCGCGCCACCGTCGAGGACCTCGTCGCCGTCAACTTCACCGCGGTGGCCGAGATGACGCGCCTCGTCCTGCCGCACCTGCCGGACCGCGGCGGTGACGTGGTGATGATGTCCTCGGTGGCCGCCTGGGCGCCGCTGCCGCCGTTGTCGCTCTACTCCGCCACCAAGGCCGGGGTGAGCGGCCTGACCGCGGCGCTGCGGCGCGAGGTGCCGCGCGGCGTGCGGGTGCACCTGCTCTGCCCCGCGCCGACGAGCACCGAGTGGCTGGCCCGCGACCAGCAGGGACGTCCGGACGAGGGCGAGGCGCCCGGCAAGGTGTCGGCCGGCGCGGCACCGGAGCGGGTCGCCGCCGAGGTCGAGCGGTGCCTGACCGGGCGGCGGTCGCGCACCGCCGCCGTGCCGCGCTGGTGGGGCGTCACGCGGTTGACCTCCGTGCCCCCGCTGGACCGCGCCCTGGACGCCGTGCTGACCCCGCTGGCCCCGTCACTGGTGCGGGCGGTCGCCCGGTACGGGCGACGCCTGTGACGGACCGGGCGTCACAGCACCACCGCGCCGGTGGTGATCAGCAGCACCACGTCGATGACGGCGACCACCAGCAGCGCGTTGAACGCCGCCCGCGACCCGGGACGGCGGGCGCGCAGCCGGCCGACCACCAGGACCGCGGCCGACAGGGGCAGGGCCACCAGGCCGGCGAGCGAGACCGGCCCCGGCGGGCCGAACGCCAGGATCACCGAGGTGAGCAGCACCAGCGCCGAGGCCGCTGCGGCGCTGGCCGACGCGCCGAGGCGGTGCGGCAGACCGCGCACCCCGGTGGCGAGGTCGTCGTCGATGTCGGGGATGACGTTGGCGAAGTGGGCGGCGCTGCCCAGCACCGCCCCGGCCGCCACCAGCCACGCGGGGGGCCAGGGGTGGCCCGGCGCGCCGAGCACCACGAAGGCGGGCAGCAGCCCGAAGGACACCGCGTAGGGCACCATGGAGAAGACGGTCCCCTTGACCCCGAGGTCGTAGGCCCAGGCCGAGCACAGCGCGACCACGTGCACCACGCCGGCGACGACACCCGACAACATCGACAGGCCGACGGCCGCCGGCACCGCGACGCCGGCCGCGACGGCCACCGACGACCTGCTGATCGCACCGGTGGCCACCGGTTTGTCGCTCCGGTTCGACGCGGTGTCGCGCCGGGCGTCGAGGGCGTCGTTGAGCCACCCGACGGAGAGTTGACCGACCAGCACCGCCGCGACGACCGCCACCACCCCCCGCCCGTCACGGCCGGTGGTCACGGCCAGCGCGGCGGCCACGGCGGTCACGGCGAGGGAAGGCAGGGGATGACAGGCACGGACCAAGGCCCAGAGGCGCAGCAGCACGGGGGACCAGTCTGCCGGCCGGCGGAACTTCCGCAGAACGACCCGAGGCTCTACGAACTGCTGGCCGACCAGTGGTGGCAGCCGCGGGGCGCGTTCGCGATGCTGCACTGGCTCGCCGCCGCGCGCGGCGACCTCGTGCCACCGGCCGGCCGGCCCGGCGCGGTCCTGCTCGACCTCGGCTGCGGGGCCGGCCTGCTCGCGCCGCACGTCCGCGCCAAGGGCTACCGGCACGTCGGCGTGGACCTGTCGCACTCGGCGCTGCTCCAGGCGGGCGACCACGGTGTCACCCCGGTGCGCGGCGACGTCCTCGCCGTGCCCCTGGCGGACGGCGTCGCCGACGTCGTGGTGGCCGGGGAGATCCTGGAGCACGTGGCGGACCTGCCCGCCGCCGTCGCGGAGGCGTGCCGCGTCCTGCGGCCGGGCGGGTCGCTCGTGCTGGACACGCTGGCGGCGACCGCCGTCTGCCGGGTGGTGGCCATCGGCATCGCCGAACGCGTGCCGGGGCTCGCGCCGCCCGGCGTGCACGACCCGGCCCTGCTGGTGGACCGCTCCCGGCTGGTGCGGGAGTGCGCACGTCACGGTGTCCGGCTGGCGCTGCGGGGTATCCGACCCTCCGTGACCGGGTTGCTGGCGTGGCTGTCCGGTCGGGCTGACGACGTCGCGATGGTGCCCACCCGCTCGACGGCGGTGCTGTTCCAGGGGCGGGGCGTCAAAGCCCACCCCGAGAGAGGATGAGGGTTGACTGAGCCGGAACACCCGAGAACGCAGGCACGGACCGCCACCGCGGGGACGCCGGGATGGTGACGGCGCGCGTCACCGGCGTCGGCACCGCGCTGCCCCCCGCCTTCGACCAGGAGGAGGTGTGGGAGGGGTACTTCCGGGCGCACTTCGGCGGCAGCCGCGTGGCGGAGCGGATCTTCCGGGGGTCCGGGGTGGACCGCCGCCACGCCGTGGTCAGCCCCCTGGACGAGGACCTGTCCGGCGAGTCGACCGGTGTGCGGATGCTGCGCTACGAGGAGCACGCGCCCGCGCTCGGGCACGCCGCCGTCACCGCCGCGCTCGCGTCCGCCGGTCTCACGACGGCCGACGTCGGACAGCTCACCATCGCCTCCTGCACCGGCTACACCGCGCCCGGCCTGGACGTCCGGCTGGCCGCGTCGCTCGACCTGCCCGTGGACGCCCGGCGCCTGCTCGTCGGCCACATGGGCTGCTACGCCGCCCTGCCCGCCCTGGCCGCCACCACCGACTACGTCGTCGCGCACCGGCGGCCCGCGGTGCTGCTGTGCGTCGAACTCACCTCGCTGCACCTGCAACCGCCCACCGCCGATCCGTCGCAGGTCGTGTCCCACGCGCTGTTCAGCGACGCCGCCGCGGCGATCGTCCTGCAACCCGGCGACGAACCCGGCGGGGGCCTGGAGGTCCTCGGCACGACCACGCTGACCGACACGACCGCGCAGGACCACATGACGTGGCGCGTCACCGACCTCGGGTTCCGGATGGAGCTGTCGCCGCGCGTGCCCGACGTGCTGGGCAAGCACGTGCGCCCCGCCGTGGAAGACCTCCTCGGCGGGTACGGCCTCGTGCCGTCGGACGTGCGGGGCTGGGCCGTGCACCCCGGTGGGCCGCGCATCCTCGACACCACCGAACAGGAGCTCGACCTGTCCGCCGACGCGCTGGCCCACTCGCGGCGGGTGCTGCGCGAACACGGGAACTGCTCGTCGGCGACCGTGCTGCTGGTGCTGGACGAACTGCTCGCGCGCGGTGGCCTGCGCCCCGGCGACCCCGTCGTGGCCATGGCCTTCGGCCCCGGGCTGACCCTGTGCGCCGCGCTGCTGCGGGTCACGTGATCCCGGTGGTCGTCGTCGGCGCCGGGCCGACCGGGCTCACCGCGGCGACGCTGCTGGCGCGCCGCGGCGTCGAGTGCCTGGTGCTCGAACGCCACGGCACGCCCCACCCGCTGCCCCGCGCGGTGCACCTCGACGACGAGGCGCACCGCGTCCTGGCCGGTCTGGGGGTGGGGGCCGAGTTCGCCGCGATCTCCCGACCGGCGCGCGGGCTGCGCCTGCTCGACCGGGACATGCGGGTGCTCGCCGAGTTCCGGCGGGGCACCGCGCCGGGCAGGCACGGCCACCCCGAGGCGAACATGTTCGACCAGCCCGACCTGGAGCGGGTGCTGCGCGCGAACCTGGCGCGGCACGCGGGTGTCGCGGTGCGCGGGGACGCCGAGGTCACCGCGGTCGCCCAGGACGACGACGGGGTGGTGCGCGTGGCGTTCACCGACCGGGCGACGGGGGCGGCCGACGAGGTCCGCGCCCGGTACGCGCTCGGCTGCGACGGCGCCAACAGCCTCGTCCGCGCCTCGATCGGCGCGGCGCCGCGCGACCTCGGGTTCACCCAGCGCTGGCTGGTCGTGGACGTGGCCACCGACGCCGAACTCGGCCAGTGGGAGGGCGTGCACCAGGTCTGCGACCGCGACCGCGCCGCGACGTACATGCGGATCGGCCCGTCCCGCTACCGCTGGGAGTTCCGGCTCGCCCCCGGCGAGAGCGCCGAGGACCACCACGACATCGCCGCGCTGCACCCGCTGGTCGCGCCGTGGACCGGTGACGTCCCGGTGGCGGAGCTGGACGTCGTCCGCGTCGCCGAGTACGTCTTCCGCGCGCAGGTGGCCGACCGGTGGCGCGACCGCGGGGTGTTCCTGCTGGGCGACGCCGCGCACCTGATGCCGCCGTTCACGGGGCAGGGCCTGGGCGCGGGCCTGCGCGACGCGGCCAACCTCTGCTGGAAGCTCGCCGCCGTCCTCCGGGGCGCGCTGCCCGACACCGCCCTGGACACCTACCAGGCCGAACGCGCGCCCCACGTCCGGGCGATGATCGGCCTGGCCAAGCTCGTCGGGACCGCCATGACCGGCGGCGGGAGGGCGGCCGACCTCCTCCGCGCCGCGCTGGTCCCCAGGCTGGGCCTGCTGCCCGGCCTCCGGGAGCGGGCGCTGAGCAGCGAGACGCCCGCGCTGCGCCGCTCCGACCTGGTGGCGCGGCCCCGCCTGCGCCCCGGCCTGGCGGGACGGCTGTGCCCGAACGCCGTGCTGCGCGACGGCCGCCGCTTCGACGACGTGGCCGGGGGCCGCTTCGCCGTCGTCACCTCGGTCGCCGCGTCCCCCGCGCTCCGCGCCGCCGTCGAACGGCGCGGAGCGGTCCTGGTGGTGATCGGGCCGGGGGAGGAGCTGCACTCCTGGCTGCGCGGGGGACGCGCGGCGGCGGCGGTGGTCCGACCCGACGGCGCCGTGCTGCGCACGGGGCGCGACCCGGCGGCGCTCTGCCGGGCACTGCCGCCGGACCGCGCCGTTTCCGGCCGGGGGCACCGGGTACCCGGCTGATCCGGGGCGGACCTCCGCCGACACCACCCCCACGAGGAGCCGACGTGCGCGACGACCACCCCGACGGCACGCGGGGACCGGCCGACCTCGACCCGGTCACCGCCGAGAGCGAACTGGAACCCGACTTCGGGGACGAGCACGACAGCACGACGGTGGCCGGCGACACGGCCCCCGCCGAGGGGCCCGACGAGTCCGTTCCCGAGGGCCACGGCGGGATGGACGCCGGGGGCGACGGCCCGCCGTGACGTCCTCCCCGCCGTGACGTCCCCGGAGTCCTCAGTCCGGCAGGTTGTCGGTCGGTGAGGTCTCCACCTCCGGCGCGCCCTCCACGGGTTCACGCCCGACCCCGGCGCCCAGGGCGTAGGACAGGTGCCCGCCCAGCGCCCCGCCCGCGCCCACCGCGGCGAGGCCGAGCACCGACCACGTCCGGCGGCCGGTGACGTAGGCCGCCAGGAAACAGGTGCTCGCCACCGCGTTGGCCGCGGCGTGCACCAGCCCGACGCGGCGCGAGGGCGCGTCGGTGAGCGTGGACAGCTCGACCAGGCCGGTGACCACGGCGGGTGGCGTCGCGAGCAGTCCCACGCCGGTGAACCGGTGCGCGGTCTCGCGGTCGCCGAACGCGAAGTCGGCCACGGCGGCGCAGGTGTAGGCCCCGATGGGGGCGAGGATCAGCAGCGGGTGCACGGGGTGGCCCAGCCACGTCCCGCGCAGCGCCCGCTCGACGGCGGTGCCGCCCACCGCCCGGCGGATCGCGCGGACGGCCTTGTCGGTGGGGTCGTCGAGCCGGCTCAGGCGTTCGACGGCCCGGAAGAGTCGATGTGTCAGCACGATCGCGGGCTACCCCGACCGGGGGCGCGCAACCCGGACGGCACGCGGTGGTGCCACCTCCACCCGGTGACTACCGAGAGTGTTCGTGGTGTACGCGAATCCGCACCCCGGTGTACGGTCAACCGTGTCTGGGAGCGCTCCCAGACAGGTCGAGACGAGGAGGGGCTCAGTGAAGCGCTCCACCGCCGCAGTGGCGGCTCTGGGTGTGGTGCTCGGCGCGGGAGCGGTGGTGCTGCCGCAGGCGACGGCCGCCGCGCAGGGCTGCCGGGTCGACTACACCGTCACCAGCCAGTGGCAGGGCGGGTTCCAGGCCGGTGTGAAGATCACCAACCTCGGCGACCCCGTCAACGGCTGGTCGCTCGGGATCACCTTCCCGAGCACCTCGCAACGGGTGACGCAGGGCTGGAACGCCACCTGGTCCCAGTCCGGTTCCACGGCGACCGCGACCAACATCGACTGGAACCGCTCGCTGGCCACCGGGGGGTCCACCGAGATCGGGTTCGTCGGCTCGTGGTCGGGCGGCAACCCCACGCCCACCTCGTTCACGCTCAACGGCGTGGCGTGCACGGGCTCCACCGGGCCGACGACGACCACCACCACGACCACCACGACGGCGCCGCCCGTCCCGCGCAACCCGGTCGAGGCCAACGGGCAGCTGCGGGTCTGCGGCGTCAACCTGTGCAACCAGCACAACCGTCCCATCCAGCTGCGCGGCATGAGCACGCACGGCATCCAGTGGTTCGGCAAGTGCTACAACAACGCCTCGCTGGACGCGCTGGCCGCGGACTGGAAGGCCGACCTGTTCCGCATCGCGATGTACGTGCAGGAGCAGGGCTACGAGACCAACCCGACCGGGTTCACCAACCAGGTGAACAGCCTGGTCGACCTGGCCGAGGCGCGCGGGCTGTACGCGCTCATCGACTTCCACACGCTCACCCCGGGTGACCCGAACCACAACCTGGCGCGGGCCAAGACGTTCTTCGCCTCGGTCGCCGCCCGCAACGCGGCCAAGAAGAACGTGATCTACGAGATCGCGAACGAGCCCAACGGCGTGAGCTGGGCCGGCATCAAGAGCTACGCGGAGCAGGTCATCCCGGTGATCCGCGCGGCCGACCCGGACGCCGTGATCATCGTCGGCACGCGGGCCTGGTCGTCGCTGGGCGTGTCGGAGGGCTCCAACGAGACCGAGGTGGTCGACAACCCGGTCAACGCGACCAACATCATGTACGCGTTCCACTTCTACGCCGCGTCGCACAAGGACAACTACCGCGCGACGGTGAGCCGGGCGGCCTCCCGCCTGCCGCTGTTCGTCACCGAGTTCGGCACGGTCAGCGCCACCGGCGGCGGGGCGTTCGACCGGGCGAGCACCACGGCGTGGCTGGACCTGCTCGACCAGTTGAAGATCAGCTACGCCAACTGGACGTACTCCGACGCGGACGAGAGCAGCGGGGCGTTCCGGCCCGGCACGTGCAACGGCGGCACCTACACCGGCAGCGGTGTGCTCACCGAGTCCGGTGCGCTGATCAAGAGCCGGATCAGCACGCCGGACGACTTCCCCACCAGCTAGGCCCCGACAGGTCCCCGAGCCCGCGCTGATCGGGCTCGGGGACCACGGGCGGTTGGGCCGAAAGGGGTGCGCGTCCGGGTGAACGCGGGCAGGATCGGACCATGCGCAGCTCACTTCTCGACCACGCGGAGCGATCCGTCGAGCCCGGCCACTTCCAGCTCCAGAACAACCACATGCTCAAGGTCGACCTTCGCGGCACCGGCGGCTTCTTCTTCGCCAAGCAGGGGTCGATGGTCGCCTACCAGGGGGACGTCGATTTCGCCTACGAGGGCAGCGGCGGGATCGGGAAGCTGTTCAAGAAGGCGTTCACCGGCGAGGGCATGTCCCTGATGAAGGTGTCGGGCAGCGGCGACGTCTTCCTCGCCCAGGACGCCGACCAGGTGTTCGTGCTGCACCTGGACAACGAGAGCGTGACCGTCAACGGCGCCAACGTGCTCGCCTTCGAGAGCACCCTCACCTGGGACATCAACCGCGTCGAGGGCGCGTCGATGCTCAGCGGCGGCCTGTTCAACACGACGTTCACCGGCTCCGGGGCGCTCGCCATCACGACGTTCGGCACGCCCGTCGTGCTGAACGTGGACGTGCCGACGTTCGTCGACATGCAGTCCGCGGTCCTGTGGTCGACGTCGTTGCGATCGTCGATCCGCAAGACCGCGAAGCTCGCCGCGGCCATCGGGCGCGGCTCGGGTGAGGCGTACCAGCTGGCGCTGTCCGGTCAGGGCATCGTCGTCGTGCAGGCCTCCGAGGGCCACCCGGCGCCGCCCCCGCAGTGACCCGGCGGGTCAGCAGGTCGTGTTCGGCTGACGAGCGGGCGCCGTGCCGAGCAGGTGGGCGTCCGCAGCGGTCCGCGTGCACTCGTTGGCGTGGTAGACGCCGTGGCCGGGGCCGTCGAAGGTGACCAGGCGCGAGCCCGCGGCCTGCCGGTGCACGTTCACCGCCCACCGGTACGGCGTGGCCACGTCGTAGCGGCTGGTCAACAGCAGCAGCGGGGGAGCCTGGTCGACGTCGAGCCGGTGCTGCGGGTTGCGGGGGCGGTCGGTGAACCCGATGCACGAGGCCGCCTCCTGGTGGCCGATGGGCGTGCCGCGCAGCGTGGGCGACGCCCGCAGCTCGGCCTCGCGCAGCGAGCGGTACTGGTGGAAGTCCCGGTACCGCAGCGCGAAGTCCTGGCACACCACGGCGTAGCGCAGCGAGCCGTAGTTCGGCTCGAACGACGCCCGCGCGCCGCCGACGTCCGCGATGAGCGACGCCAGGTTCCCCCACGCCCCGCCGCGGATCTCGAAGAACGCCCACTCGATCAGCTCGCCCTGCCCCAGCCCGATCTCGTCCGCCGCGACCAGGGCCTCCTCCCACGCCGCGCGGACGTCCCGCCCGTGCAGGGCGCACGCGGTCTTCGCGGCGCACCACGCGACGAACGCGTCGAACGCCTCCTCCAGGGCCCGCGCCCGGTCCACCAGCAGGCGCCGCTGGTCGGAGCTGTGGTCGATCACGCCGTCCAGCACCATCGAGCGCACCCGCGGCCCGAACAGCTCGGCGTACTGCTGGCCCAGCAGCGTGCCGTAGGAGATGCCGTAGAAGCTGATCTTCCGCTCGCCGAGTGCCGCGCGCACCGCGTCCAGGTCCCGCGCCGAGCGGGCGGTGTCCACGTGGTCGAACACGGGGTGCCGGGCGCGGCACTCGTCGCGCACCGCGAGGTTGTGCCGGGCCAGCGCCGCGAACCCGGCTTCGTCGGTCGGGTCGTCACCGGGGTTCCGCGCCATCAGCTCCGGTGAGCAGCGGATGGCCGAGCTGTTGTTCGTGCCCAGCTGGTCGAAGCCGACGACGTCGAACCGGGCCCGCACCTCCGCGCTCAGGTAGGGCGCCTGGGCGAACTCCGCGCCGGACCCGCCGGGACCGCCCGCGTCGACGAACACCACGCCGATCCGGCGCGCCGGGTCGGTGGCGCGGACCCGGGACACGGCAAGGTCCACCCTGGCACCGCGCGGGTTCGCCCAGTCGAGCGGCACGGACACCGTTCCGCACTCGGCCGCGGGCTGCTCGGGGCACGGCTGCCAGGCGATCGTCGCCGCCTGCGCCGGGGGTGCGACCACCAGCAGGCTCGCGGTCAGCGCGGTCACGAGAAGGGTGCGCAAGGTCTCTCCTGTCCTGTCCGGACTTCGGGGAGGCCCGGGTGTTCCCGGGCCTCCCCGTTGTCGTCGGCGCCGGCCGTCAGCCGACGCGGCAGCTGACGGTGGGCCAGTTCCAGTTGCCGCCGTGCTGGATGGTGAAGCCGAAGACGTTGCCGTTGCCGTTGGGCCGGGCGGTCATGACGTTACCGCCGCCGCTCCAACTGGCACTGGTGTTCCAGGTGGCGATGATCTTCTGCGGGCTGCTGACCGTGACCGTGACGACCCAGTCGTCGGTGCCGGTGACGGTGACCTGGCCGTTGAACCGGTCGTTCCACTTCTGCCCCTCGGCGTAGGTGGCGGTGCAACTGCCGCCCGGCGTCGTCGTGGTCGTGGTGGTCGTCGTGGTGGTGGTGCTGGTGGTGGTGCCGGTGGTAGTGGTGGTGGTGGTGGGGTTGTCGGTGAGGGTGGGGGTGGTCCAGTCGCGCCATTGGGTGAGGTTGGCGGTGGCTTTGGTGTGCATGGTGATGCCGCCGGTGAAGGTGCCGGTGTTGCGGAGGAATTTTCCGATGGCTTGTTGGAGGGGGGTGCGCCATTCGGTGCGGTTGGCGCAGTGGGTGCCGTCGGTGACGTTGGAGTGGTAGAGGAGGTTGTCGGGGGTGCCGAGGGCTTTGTAGACCTCGGCGCCGGCGAGGGCGGCGGCGGCGGCGGAGCGGGGGCCGAGGTTGGTGATGTGGGGGTTGTCCATGACGAGCAGGCCGCGGGGGGCGATCATGGCGACGAGGGAGTGGGTGTCGATGGGGAGGGTGTTGGGGTTGGTGGTGTGGGGGGCGAAGGCGTCGCCGAACCAGGGTTGTTCGCCGTAGGCGCTGGAGAGGGTCTGGCCGCCTTCGGCGTTGACGCCGCGGTAGATCGGGAGGCCGGCGGTGCCGGATTCGATGGGCATGGTGAGGTTGACGCGTTGGTCGAGGACGCCGATGGAGAAGGCGGCTTTGCCGTAGCGGGAGCAGCCGGTGACGCCGAAGGCGTCGCGGCGCAGGACGGTGCCGGTGGATTGTTCGACGACGTCGATGATGCGGCTGGCGCCCCAGGCCCAGGCGGCGAGCAGGCCGGTGGTGCTGGTGTTGCCGTAGAGGGTGTAGAAGGCGCCTTGTTTGTTGGCGCGTCCGGTGCCTTCGCGGCCCACGGTGGTGGGGTCGTAGGTGATGACGGCGGCGCCGGCGGCGCGGATGGTGGCGGTGTCGGCGCCGAAGCCGCCTACGACGAGCACGGCGGGGAAGGGGCCGGTGCCGGTGGGGAGTTGGACGCCGGCGGTGAAGCTCGCGGTGCGGCCGTTGTGGGTGGTGTTGACGGTGATGGCGGTGGTGGTGACGGTGCCGGTGACGCCGGCGGGTCGGGTGGGTTTGTCGCCGTGGACGTGGCGTTCGGTGGCTTCGCGGATTTCGGCGCGGCGGCAGCGCCAGTCGGCTTTGGTGGTGATGCGTTGGCCGTTGAAGCGGGTGAAGGGGTCGGGCAGGCGTGGGGTGGGGGGGAAGGTGGCGGGGAGGGTGACGGGGCAGTCGGTGCCGTCGTCCTCCACCGCGGTGGTGCCGATGTCGTCGGCGGCGCGGGCGGTGGTGGTGCCGGTGGTGAGGGTGGCCGTGCCGAGGACGGTGAGGGCGGCTATCGCGAGCATGGCGATCGCCGAGCGTGTCTTCGCGCGGCCCGAATCGATGATCACCGGTGATCTCCTCCGGGGCGTGGGTGGGGAAGGGATGGCGGTCGGCGGCCCGCACAGCGACGGCCTAAAGTTTCGTGGAGCCTTCCGAAACATGTCAATGCCGCCATTCCCCGCCCGATCTCACATGGCCCTCACCCCAGTAGTCGCTTGTCCGGTTTGCCGCTCGGTGCGACCGGGGGCTCGGCGATCACCGTCACGCGCACCGGCGCGCACGCCGCGCCCAACCGGCCGGTCACCAGCTCGCGCAGCGCCGCGAGGTCGGGCGCCCGGTCGCCGATCGGCACCACGAACGCGTGCGGCGCCTCGCCGGTGTCCTCGTCCGGCACGGCGATCACGTACGCCTCGGCCACGTCCGGGTGCTCGGCGAGGACCCGCTCGATCGGGCCGACGTGGTGCAGGTTCGCGTTGACGATCACCACGTCCCGGGTCCGCCCGGTCAGGTGCAGCCGGCCGGCTGCGTCGACGCGGCCCAGGTCGCGGGTGCGCACCCAGCCGTCCGCGAACACCTCGGCCGACCCCGCCGGGTCCGCCCAGTAGGAGCGGGCCTGGGCAGGGGTGCGGACGAACAGCTCGCCGTCGGCGCCCGCCGGGACCGGTGAGCCGTGCTCGTCGCGGACCTCGACGTCCACCACCCCGGGCGGCAGACCCACCGAGCCGGGCGGGTCGGCCGGGGTGGCCAGGGAGATCGTGCCGGTCTCGGTCTGCCCGTAGCCGTGGAACACGACCGGCCCGAGCACCTCCAGCGCCTCGCTGTGCCGGTCGGGTGTCAGGGGAGACCCGGACACGAGCAGCGCCCGCAGCGTCGACAGGTCGGCCGGTGCGCGGCGCTGCGCGGCGACGAGCTTCGCCAGGCGCGGGACGGTGATCACGCTCGCGGTGGCGCGGTGGCGGGTGATCGCCTCGGGCAGCGCGGGTCGGTCGGCGACCACGACGGTGCCGCCGGCCGCGATGGTCAGCACGGCGTACTCGAACATCACCTGGCTCGACAGCGTTCCGAACACCAGGTAGCGGCCCAACCGGGACGCCAGCTCGCGGATCGCCGGCGGCCACGCGCCCGGTCGCGCGGTCCACGCCGCCGCCATCGCGGCGTAGGTCTGCGCGCACGCCTTGGGCGTCCCGGTGCTGCCGCTGGTGTGGATCAGGCGGGCGACGTCCTCCGGGCGGGCGCCCAGCCGCAGGGGACCGGGGTCGGCGCGGGTCTCGCACAACGCCTCCACGGTGAGCGTGGGCGGGGCGTACCGGGTGCCCGAGTCGGTGACCGCGGCGGCGATGTCGAGGTCGAGCAGGTGGCGCACCTGCGCGTCGGGCAGCCCCGGCCGCACGCCCACCACCCGCGTGCCCACCACGTGCGCGGCGATGATCACCGCGAACGCCTCCGGGGTGACGCCGAGCAGGAGCGCGACCCCGTCACCCGGGCCCAGCCCGTGCCCGCGCAGCCCCGCCGCGACCTGTGCGACCAGGTCGAGCAGCTCCGCGCCGGTGACCACCCGGTCGCCGTGCTCGAACACGGGCCGGTCCGCGCCGGCGTCGAGCGCGTCGAGCACCGCGCGCGGGAACGGCCCGCCGTCAGCCGCCGGCAAGGCACTCCTTCACGAACACGGCGAGCGGCTGCCGGTGCACCGCCGGCAGGTCCCAGTGGTTCTCCAGGTTCTCGGCCAGGTGGTGGGTCGCGGCGAGCGCGCCGTCCCGGTAGTGGCGCACCACCGGGTGCAGGTAGCTCGCCTCGTGGGCGTTCGCCGCGTCGTTCTCCGTCACGCGGGGCACGGAGATGTCGAACGGGTCCCCGGTGTCGTGGTCGGGCCCGTACTCCAGGGTCGCGACGAACCGGTGCTCGGCCGGGCCGAGGCCGCCGTCGGCGACGTACGCCACCGGCACCTCCTCCTCGTACCGGGCGGTGTCGCCGGAGACCGTGACCACGTCGCCCATCACCGCGAACTGCTGCCACAGCGCGGAGGAGCGGTTCACCCGGGCGATGATCGCGTCGCTGATCGCCTCCGGCGACGGGGCGACCCCGGTCGACGGCCACGGGGTGTCGTGGTGGCGGGCGGAGAGGACGCGGTGCAGGGCGCGGGCGCCGTAGCGGAAGCCGTGGACGAACCCGCTGGTGGACTTCTTGAAGTCGCGCTGCTGGGTGAGCGTGCCCGCGAAGTACAGGCCGGGCACCGAGGTCGACTCGTAGGCGGAGGTCTGCTCGGGGAACCGGTCGTCGATCACCAGCCGGGGGCGGCAGCTCTCGTCGAACACCGAGGCGTCGAACCGGAACCCGGTGCACGCGATGACCCGGTCGTACTCCAGCTCCCGCAGCTTCTCCACCGTGCGCGCGTAGCGGAACAGGACCCGGAACCCGCCGCCGACCCGGGGCTCGACCAGCTCGACCGTGCCGTCGAGGACCGCGTTCTCCGACTTGAGCTGGTAGGTGTCGAGGAAGTTGTTGTTCACCGCCCGCAGGTGGCCCACGTAGTGCGTCTGCCACGCCAGCCGCACCGAGTGCGGACCGGCCACGTGGATGACCGCCGCGTTCTCCACCAGCGCGTCGGCGGTCTCGAAGCCCGAGTTGCCCTTGCCGATCACCAGGACCCGTTGGCCGGTGAACGACGCCGGGTCGGTGTCGAAGGTGTCGTAGCGCTCGGCGTGCTCGATGCCGGGGATGGGCGGCACGTGCAGCTGCGACACCCCGGTCGCCACCACGAGCCGCGCGGCCCGCCACGTCCGGCCGTCGGCGTCCACCGCGGCGAACCCGGCCTCGTCCCGCGAGATCCGCACGACGTCGACCCCGTGGTGCACCCTCGCCCCGGTGGCCGCGGCGAAGTCGCCCAGGTAGCGGACCATGTCGTCGGCGTGCGGGAAGTAGCGCGGGCTGTAGCGGGTGAACAGCAGCTCGGGGTCGTCGGACAGCAACGAGTTCCAGTCCACGCGCATCCGCTGCTCCGGGTCGGCGTACCCGGAGTGGACCTTGTTGATCGAGATCAGCGTGCGGTGCCTCGGGTAGCGGGTGAAGAACGTGCCCGGCCCGGTCCCGCGTTCGAGGACGGCGTAGTCGCGACCGTCGCGCTCCAGCAGGGCCGCGAGCTGCAACCCGGCGGGTCCGGCCCCGATGATCAAGTAGTCGTGCGCCATGGGCCCGGAAGCTACCCACGGGATCTCAGAACCCTCTGAGATCGACTGCCTACGGTCGGTGGCGTGACCACGACGAGCACCGCAACCCCAGTGGACCTCGGCGCACCGCTGAGCATCGACGACCTCCGCCGCGCCGCCGAGCCGACCACGGTGCTCGTCGGTCCCGCCGTCCGGGACCGGGTCGACCGGGGGCGCGAGTTCCTGCGCACGGTGCTCGCCGACGACGGGCGGCCCGTCTACGGCGCCAAGACCGGGTTCGGCGCGCTCGTCGGCTACGCCGGCCGCGCCGAGGAGGCCGACCAGTGCGACAACACCCTGGCACACCTCGGTGCCGGCCAGGGGCCGGACCTGCCCGCCGACATCGCCCGCGCCACCCTGCTCGTGCGGGCCTGGTCGCTCGCCCAGGGCGTCTCCGGGGTGTCCGCGCACGTCCTCGACGGCCTCGCCGCGATGTTCGCGACGACGTTCGTCCCGGCGATCCCGAAGTACGGCTCGGTCGGCGCGAGCGGCGACCTGATCCCGCTGGCCTACGCCACCCAGGCGTTGCGCGGCCGGGGGCACGCCTACGTGGACGGCGAGCGGCTGCCCGCGGACGAGGCCCTGCGCCGCGTCGGGCTCACCCCGCTGACCCTGGACGGCCGCGACGCGCTGGCGCTGGTCAACGGCACGTCCGTGACGACGGCCGCCACCGCGCTCGCCCTGGCGAGCGTCCGCGCCTCGCACCGCGCCGTCCAGGACCTCACCTGCCTGCTCGCGGACGTCCTCGGGTGCGACCCGGGGTTCCTCGACGCCCGGTTGATCACCGCGTACGGGCACGCCGGCGCGAACGCGGTCGCCGACCGCATGCGCGCCACCCTCGCCGGCACCGCGCCCAGCGGTGACCGACCCCTCCAGGAGCCCTACAGCATCCGGTGCTCGCCGCAGCTGCTCGGCGCCGCCGAGGACGCGTTGCGCTACGTGGACGGGATCGTCGCCGCCGACCTGGCCGGGGTGAGCGACAACCCGCTGTTCTTCCCGGGTGACGACCTGGTCGCGCACGGCGGGAACTTCTTCGGCCAGCCGGCCGCGTTCGCCGCCGACGTGCTCGCCATGGTCACCGCGTCGGTGGGCAACCTCGCGGAGCGGCAGCTCGACCTGCTCGTCGACCCGACCCGGAACACCGGGCTGCCCCCGATGCTGGCCGCGGGGCCGGGGCAGCAGCACGGGTTGCAGGGCGTGCAGCTCGCCACGACCGCGTTCGTCGCCGAGATCCGCCGCTGTGCCGTGCCGGCCAGCACCCAGAGCCTGCCGACCAACCTGCACAACCAGGACGTGGTGCCGTTCGGCATCCAGGCCGCGTTGCGCGCCCACGACCTGGCCGAGCTGCTCCGGCTGCTGTGCGGTTCGCTCGCGCTCGGTCTGCGGCAGGCCGTCCACGTCGGTGGCCGGCGGCCCACCGCGCCCGCCTGCGCCGCGCTGGTCGACACCCTCGCCGGCGCCATCCCACCGGTCGACCCCGACCGGCCGCTCGACGCCGACGTCCGACTGGCCGCCGACCTGGTCACCGGTTCCGGGAACCGGGTCCCGACCCGGTCGTGACCCCGGTGCCGGGTGCGCCGGCGCCGGGGTCGGCCGCCGGCAGCCGCAGCGTGAACCGGGCGCCGCGACCGGGGTGGCCCACCGCCTCGACCGTGCCGCCGTGGCTGGTCACGACCTCCCGCACCAGCGCGAGCCCCAACCCGAACCGGCGCTCGGGACCGGCCGACCCACCGGCCCCGCCGGTCCCGCGGTGGAACCGGTCGAAGATCCGGTCCGCCTCCACCGGGTCGAACCCATCACCGGTGTCCGCGACGGTCAGCTCCACCTGCCCACGCCGCGCCCGCCCGAGGCGCACGTCGATCCGACCACCCGCCGGGGTGTGCCGCACCGCGTTCGCCAGCAGCTCGGCCACCGCGCGCCGCAACGCGGTCTCGACGCCCGTCACGACCAGCGGACCGGCGTGCCGCTCCGCGGTCAGCGCGATCCGCCGCCCGCCCACCGGGTCGTCCTCCGTCGCGAACTCCGCCACGGCGCACTCCGCGACCACCGATTCCGCCAGGGCGGCGAGGTCCACCGCACGACCGCCCGGAGCCTCCGCCTGCCCGCTCATCAGCGCCGACAGCAGCAGGTCGTCGACCACGTCCCCCAGCTCGCGGATCGAGCCGACGAGCTTGTCGAGGCCATCGCGGTGGTCGCCGGGCAGTTCGGCCGCCGCCGCCCTGCGCGCCAGCAACTGCGCCCGCGTGTAGGCCCGCGCGATCGGGGTCCGCAGCTCGTGGCTCGCGTCGGTGACGAACCGCCGCTGCCTGGTCAACGCCTCCGCCAGGGGCGCGACCGCCCGCCTGCCCACCAGCAGCCCGGTGACGGCCGCCGCGAGCAGCCCGGCCAGCTCCGCCACCACCAGCGCCAGCAGCAGGTGCCGCCGGTCGGCGATCTGGTACCTCGTGTCGAACACCGCCTGCACCGCGCCGCCGTCCACGCCGGGCTGCGTGAGCACCAGGTACTCCGTGCCGTTGCGCTCGACCGCGCGCTCGACCACCCCACCCGACCCCAGCACCGCGTCGACGTCGTCGCGCAGCGGGAACCCGGGCGGCGCGGGCAGCAGCCCGGCGTCGACCACGGCGCCGCCGTCCGAGGTGAACAGCCACGTGCACCCCGGCGGCGTCGACGGCGAACCGTGCCGCGCGCCGTACCGCAGCTCGCGCCGCACCTGCGCGTCCTGCGCGTGCGCCATCACGGCGTACGCGGTTCCGCCGACGAACGCGACCAGCACGGTGATCGCCACCGCCACCAGCACGCTGACCCGCAGCCGCGCCCGCAGCACCACCACGCGCTCCGCCTCGGCCGACGACCGGCTCACAACGCCCCCAAGCGGTAGCCGAGCCTCTGCACGGTGCGCACCACCGAACGGCCGACCTTGGTCCGCAGGTAGTACACGTAGGTGTCCACGATGGAGGGCGACGGCGCGTCGTGGAAGACGGTCCGCCGCAGCGACGCCCGCGTGTGCACCGTCTCCGGGTGGGTCGCCAGGACCCGCAGCAGCGCGAACTCCCGGGACGTGAGCGCCACCCGGCCGCCGTCCGGCAGCACCACTTCCCGCTGCGCGACGTCCAGGTGCCCCTCCCCGATCCGCAGCACGTCGGTCAGCTCCAGCGCCCGCCGGCACAGCGCCCGCAGCCGCGCGCTCAGTTCGTCCAGGTCGAACGGCTTCACCAGGTAGTCGTCGGCGCCCGCGTCGAGCCCGTCGACCCGGTCGTGCACGGTGCCCTGCGCGGTCAGCAGCAACGCCCGCGCCCGCACCGACCTCGACCGCAGCCGCACCAGGAGGTCGAGCCCGTCGAGGACGGGCAGCCCTCGGTCGATGACCACGACGTCGTAGGGGCGGGTGAGCCCGAGGTGCAGGCCGCGCTGCCCGTCCAGGGCGACGTCCACGGCGTAGCCCTCGTCCCGCAGCGACTCGGAGAGCAGTTCCACGAGCTCGCGGTCGTCCTCGACGAGGAGCAATCGGGGGCGGCCGGCCGGCCGGGATCTCGCTGCGCCCTGCACGCCCACCAGAATCCCACTTCCGGGCGGTACGTCAACGTGGTGGCGATCTTGCGCTCGGTGGTCTGGTGCGTTCGGGCAACCAGCGGCTCGCCGGCCGGTTCGGGCGGGGCGGCCCCGTAAGCTGGGCTGTCTCCGAGGACGGGCGACCTCCGGGTGCCCAGAGGCGCGGTGAAGGGCGGACGGGTGCGGGCAGCGGCGAGGACCGGCCGGTTCGGGCTCCTCCTCGTGTCGCTGCTGGTCCTCGTCGGGGTCACCGCCGGCGTGGCGCAAGGCACCGCCGGCGCCGCCGGCGCGACGCACCCGGTCCTGTTCCACGGCTGGTCGGTCTCCGACGAGCCGTCGATGCACGACGACCGCCGCGACTGGCTCAGGTCGGCGGCCCGGCACGCGCCGGCCACGGCACACCCGGACACCTGGTGGGTGCCGTGCCGGCGGGCGACCGCCCGGTGCGCGCTGCGGGGTCGGTCGCCCGCCGACGTGGCCGGTTCCGCCCGGCCGCCGGTCGCCGTGTCGACGCCGCCGTCGACGAGGGCGCCCCCTCCGCGGGGACCGGCTGTCCCGCACCCGTCCCGTTCGCGACGCGCCTGACGCACCCACCCACCTCGGGGGGCGCGCCGGTGGCGCGCGCCGTTCGTCCACCCCGAAGGGTTCACCCATGTCCGTTGTCGTGCTCGTGCTGCTGATCGCCGCCCTCGTCACCGCGGTGGGTCTGCTGGTGACGATGTTCCTGAAGGACAAGCCGCTCTACGGGGCGGTGGGGCTCGGCCTGCTGGCCGGTCCCGGCGCCCTGCTCGCGCTCGCGTACCTGCCCATGGCGTAGCCCGGCGGGCCCGGTCGGTCACCCCTCCACGGGGTGGTGACCGACCGGGGCCACGTCACCGGAGGGCTCGCGTAGGCCGGCCCACCCGGAACACCGGGCGCCGGCCAGGCCTCAACGGGGGAGCGGCGGCTCCGCCGGCCGACCGCCGGCCAGCAGCCGGACGACCTCCTCCCGGTGCGGCACGAGGTAGAAGTGGTCACCGGGGAACGTGACGAGCCGGAACCCCGCACGGGTCGCCTCCGCCCAGCCGGCCGCCTGCGCCCCGGTCACCCGCGGGTCGGCGTCCCCGGTCAGCGCGGTGATCGGGACGGGCAGCGGCTCGCGCGGGCCGGGGTGGTAGTTCTCGATCAGCCGGAAGTCCTCGCGCACCACGGGCAGCAGCAGGGCGCGCAACCCCGGGTGGTCGAGCACGGCCGGGGCCGCGCCGCCCAGGACGCGGATCTCGGCGACGAGGGCCTCCTCGTCGCGCAGGTGGAAGTCGTTCCGCGCGGCGCGCTGGTGCGACGGCGACGGCCGCGCCGAGACGACCAGCCGCTCCACCGCCCCGGGCCTCCGCGCCAGCAGCCCGCGGGTGACCTCGTAGCCGACGGAAGCGCCCATGCTGTGGCCGAACACGGTGACCGGGCCGTCGAGCGCCGGCGCGAGGTCCTCGGCGATCCGGTCGGCCAGCTCGCCCAGGTCCGCGGGGTGCGGTTCGCCGAACCTGTCCTCGCGGCCCGGGTACTGCACGGCCCACAGCTCCACGTCGTCGGGCAGCGCGTCGACCCACGGGCGGAAGAAGCTCGCGGAGCCGCCCGCGTGCGGGAAGCAGACCAGCCGACGTCGTGCGGACGGCCGCGCCAGGTAGCAGCGCGCCCACTCGCCCCGGCGGACCCGGCTCACCGCGCACCGGCCGGTTCGTCGACGCCCGCGAACGTCGTCCGCCGCTTGAGCGCGGCGATCAGCGGGGCGGCCATGAACGTCGTGGCCAGCGCCATGAGCACCATGATCGCGAAGAGGGGCGGCGACACGACGCCGAGCTGCACGCCGACGGTCAGGATCACCACTTCCGTCAAGCCCCTGGTGTTCATCAGGACGCCGATCAGCAGCGACTCGGGCCAGGGCTCGCCGGTCAGCCGGGCGGTGAGCGCCGACCCGCTGAGCTTGCCCGCGGTGGCGACCGCGACGACCAGCAGCACGGTCAGCCACAGGGCGGGGGTGGAGAGCAGGTCCACCCTGGTGGAGATGCCGACCAGGCCGAAGAACACCGGCAGCAGCAGCACCGACGTCACGCTGCCCAGCTTGCCCTCGACGGCGCGCAGCCACGTCGGATCGCGCGGCATGACCGCGCCCGCCATGAACGCGCCGAAGATCGCGTGGATGCCGATCAGGTCGGTGACCCACGCGCTGAGGACGGCGATCACCAGCACGCCCCAGATCGGCGGCCGGCCCCACCGGTGCAGCAGCGGGCGCACCACGACCAGCATCAGCGCCACGTAGACCGCCGACCACGCGAGGGTGAGCACGACGTCCAGCGGTCCGGACGAGTTCACCACGGCGACCACCACGGCGAGCAGGAACCAGGCGACGACGTCGTTGGTCGCCGCGCACAGCAGGCTCACCACGCCGACGCGGGTGCGCAGCAGGTCGGACTCCTGGAGGAGCCGGGACAGCACGGGGAACGCGGTGATGGCCATCGCCGCCGCCATGAACAGGCTGAACTCCAACCGACCGGTGCCCTCGCCGAACCTCGGGTACAGCCACAGCGACAGCGGCACCGACAGCGCGATCGGCACGAGCATCGACGCCTGGCTGATCAGGGTGACCTTGCGGCCCTGCCCGCGCAGCGCCCGCAGGTCGATCTCCAGGCCGACGAGCAGCATGAAGATCACCAGGCCGATCTGGGCCAGCACGTTCAACGACTGGACCACCTGCGGCGGGAACAGGTGCTCGGTGGAGCCGGGGAACACCATGCCCAGCGCGCTGGGGCCCAGCAGGATGCCGGCGGTGATCTCGCCCAGCACCCTGGGCTGGCCGATCTTGCCCACCAGCCAGCCCACCGCGCGCACGGCGACGAGGATGACCGCGAGGGCCAGGAACGTGCGGCTGTTGAGTTCTGCCGCGTCGAGGTGCTGCACGTGCTGTCCTCCCGGTGTCCCGCGGACCGCTGGGTCCGGCGACGTGTCAGTTCGACTCGAAGACGAGTTCCCGCAGCAGTTCGCTCGCGCCCGCCGCGATCGTGCCCGCGATCGAGTCGCGGTAGAGCCGGGCCGCGGTCGACCCGTCGAGGTAGCCGCGCGCGCCGTGGTACTGCACGCACAGCTGGGCCGCGGTGACGGCCAGTTCGGTCGCGGTGAGCTTGAGGACCGACGCGGACTTCGTGTCCAGCTCGCCCCTGCTGTGCCGCTCGGCGGTCCGCCGGGCGTAGGCGGCCACCAGCTCCCACTGCGCGTCGAGGTCCGCGATCCGGTGGCGCACCACCTGGTTGGCGCTCAGCGGCGCGTCCCCGACGCGGTGCGTGCGGGCGAACCCGGTGAGCAGCCGCAGGCAGTGGCGGACACCGCCGACCGCGAGCAGGCCCGCGACGAGCCGCTCGAAGTCCAGTGCCCGCATCAGGTGGACCAGTGCCCGGTTCGGCTTGCCGAGCAGGCGGTCGCCCCCGACCGCCACGTCGTCGAACTCGACGCGGCGGACGTCGGCGGCGCGCCAGCCCAGGGCGTCCTGCCGCCGGTGGGTCACCCCGGCGGCGGAGGCGTCGACCAGCAGCAGGCTCGCCCCGGACAGGCCGGGGCCGGGTCCCGTCCGGGCCAGCACGACGAAGTGGGCGGCGGCGGACGCGTTGGCCACGGCGGACTTGTGCCCGCTCAGCCGGTACCCGCCCGCGCCGTCCGGCACGGCGGTGGTCGCCAGGCACCGCAGGTCGGTGCCCGCGCCGTCCTCGCTGATCGCCAGGGCCAGGACGTCGTCACCGCGCTCGGCGCCGGGCAGCAGGGCCGCGCGCTGGCCGGCGGAACCGAACAGCCGCAGGTAGGACGACGCCATGTAGGCGTGCACGCCGATCGACGCCCGCACCCCGGCGTACCCGGTGGCGCCCAACTCCTCCAGGAACACCGCGCTGCGCAGGAAACCGGGTCCGTCGTGGGGCAGTGCGAGCAGCCCCGCCGCGCCGAGTTCGCGCCAGCCGGTCCGGGAGACGCGGCCGCGCCGCTCCCACGCCTCGGCGTGCGGCACGACGACCCGGTCCAGCTCGGCCCGGACCCGGGCGCGGAACCCGTCCTCCTCGCCGGGGGTCACGGCGTCGTCGCCCTGGAGCGGCCGAGCGAGGCCAGCAGCGCTTCCCGGTCGACCTTCCCGTGCACCGACAGGGGGAGCGCCTCGCGGATCTCGACGACCGCGGGGACCATGTAATCGGGCAGGGTGCGGCGCAGGTGCGCGCGCACCGCCGCGGGTGTGCACGTCGGGTCGTCGGTGACGACGAACGCCGTCAGCCGGCGGTCCCCACCGCCCCCGGTGTGCGTGGTGACGAACGCCTGCCGCACGCCGGGGTGCGTGCCCAGCGCGTGCCGCACCTCGCCCAGTTCGACCCGGTGACCGTTGACCTTGACCTGGTCGTCGTCGCGGCCGCGGAAGACCAGGACGCCGTCCGCGCGCAGGTGCACCAGGTCCCCGGTGTGGTAGAGCCGTTCGGCGACCCCGTCGACCTCGTAGTCGACGAAGCGCCCGTCGGCGGCGGGCGCGCCGAGGTAGCCGGGGGACAGGCCCGGACCGGCCAGGCACAGCTCGCCGACCTCGCCGGGGTCGCACAGCCGCCCGGAGCGCACGACGTACGCGCGCGTGTTCTGGATGGGCTTGCCGATGGGCAGCGCGGGATCGTCGTCGTCGAGTTCCCGCAGAGGGTGGTAGGTGGCGAACGTGGTGCACTCGGTGGGGCCGTACACGCTGACCAAGCGGTCCGGGCCGTAGTGCGCGAGCGCCCGGCGGACGTGCGGCAGCGAGTGCGCTTCCCCGCCGGTGAGGATCGTGTCGACGGTGCCCAGCGCGTCCACGTCCTCGTCGACCAGGGCGTTGAACAGCGCGGTGGTCAGGAACACCGTCGTGACCGCCTGCGCCCGCACGACGCGCCGCAGCTCGGACAGGCGCACGAAGCCGCCCGGGTAGAGCACGCAGGTGCCGCCGTTGAGCAGCGCCCCCCAGATCTCGAAGGTCGCGGCGTCGAAGCTGATCGGCGCGAGGTGCAGCGTGGTGGTGCGCTCGTCGAGGACGGCGTAGCGGGCGCCGTGCACCAGGCGCAGCACGCCGCGGTGCCGGATCGGCACGCCCTTCGGCCTGCCGGTCGAACCGGAGGTGAAGTTGACGTACGCGATGTCATCGGCGCCGGGGCCGGTTTCCGGGTCGTCCACGACGGACTCGTCCGGTGTGGACACCGTCGCCAGCTCGTGGTGCGGGAAGCGCGCGGCCAGCGCGTCCGGCCGGTCGGTGACGAGCCACCCGCACCGGGCGGTGTCGAACAGGGTGCGCAGCCGCTCGTCCGGCCACGAACCGTCGAACGGCAGGTAGGCCGCCCCGCACTTGAGCACCGCCACGAGCGCGGTGACCAACTCGGGGGAGCGGGCCACGCAGACGCCCACGACGTCGCCCGGCCGCAGTCCTCGTCGCGCCAGGCGGTGCGCCAGCCGGTTGGCCGCGGTGTTCAGCTCCCGGTAGGTGGTGCGCCGGTCGCGGTGCACCACCGCGAGCGCGTCCGGCGTGCGCGCGACCTGGCGCTCGAACACGTCCTTCACGCTGCTGTCGTCCGGGTAGGGCACGGTCGTCCCCGCGTTGGCCAGCGAGTGGGCGGTCCGTGCTGCGGGGCTCGGCACGAGGCGTTTCACGCGGGCATCCGTCCTTCTCTCGCCGCGCCGACCTGGCTCGACGGCGCGGTGTGCGTGGACCGGCCGGTGGCGGGATGCCCGTGCGGGGCGTCCCGCCACGCGGTCACGGGTTGGTCGAGCCGACCGCCTGCCGGTTGTGCTCGATGCTCTTCGCGACGTCCTCCAGGGTGGCCGCGGCGAACAGGTCCTCCGGCGTCAGCACGTCCTCGCCGTAGGTGTCCTCGGCCCTCGCGATCAGCTTGACCGCGGTGAGCGACGTGCCGCCCGCGTCGAAGAAGTTGGCGTCGAGGTCGTCGACGGTCAGGCCCAGTTCCCGGCACACCGCCGGCAGCCAGCTCCGCACGTCCTCCGCGTCGGGTGCGCTCATCGGGTCGGCACCCCCTCCCGCACGGGGAACCGGTAGCCGTTCACCGTCTCGCGCGCGAACTTGTTGTGCCCGAAGCGGTCTTCGCCGGACACCAGCACGTTGCCGAACTTGTCCAGGCTGGCCGTGCCGCCGAACTCGGCCAACGACTCGGAGTTCGGGTAGACGCGCACCGAGGTGGGCAGGTAGCGGCCCGCGAAGCCCAGCCGCATGTCGTTGGTGAGCCCCGCGTGCGGGTGCGAGGCGTGCATCAGGGTCGACCAGAAGATGATGAACTGGCCCTGGCGCATCACCTGCGACACGGCGTTGGCCTCGTCCGGCGTCCAGTCCGGGTCCTTCTGGAGTTGACGGTAGTCGTAGCCGAAGAAGCCGCGCCGCACGCCGTCCTTGTCGAGCTTGTTGATCAGGTCCGGGTTGTAGTCCATGCTCTTGGACTCGTCGTAGTTCATCGACCGGTGCGAGCCGGGGATGAACTGGAGGCAGCCCATGTCGACGGACGCCTCGGTGAACGCCGTCCAGACGGTGATCGTGCCGCCGAACTCGGCGTCCTCCGGCCACACGATCTGGGGGTGCTTCGAGCCCGCGACGTTGGAGAAGTTGTCCGCCTGGTGCCAGTCCGTGCCCTCGTCACCGGGGTACTTGGGGAAGAACTCCGAGCGCCAGCACAGCACGTCGGGGCCGAGGATGCTGGACACGCGGTCGACGATCTCGGGGCGGGTGATGTGCTCGGCCAGGAAGTCGACGTCCAGGTGCCGGTCGTAGTTGGACAAATTGGTCACGCCGGAGACGGTCTTGCCGTCGCCGTAGACCGCTTTCTTCGTGTTCAGCAACTTTGGTCGCAGCGCCTGGAGGTGGCGGGCCATCTCCTCCGGCTCGTAAAGATCGAATGGCCCGATGTACCCGTCCCGGTGAAATTGGGCGAGTTCTTCCTCGGTCAGGTGTGAAGTCTTGTCGTCCGAAATCATGCGCACCTCTGCTGTCGAAAGAGCGCCCGATCGGGCGCTCGTGTGCGAGAGAACGGTGGAGTGGTGTTCGCGCGCGTTCCTGCGAAGGGTCGCGTCGAAGTGGGCCCCTCGTCGACACCGTGATCGGGCCCCGGACCGGGGCGCACTTCTCGACCGCGCGGCGACCGGCCCGGCCGCCGTTGACGGTGAATGATCGCGAGCGCTCGACGAGGACGGCCCACGAACGCCTCCCCGGCGGTTCGCGGCACGCGCGGATGTGCGACCGGCTCGTCTCCGGTGACCGGTACGCGTTGATCAGTGCAGCTCAGAGCTTCAGCTGAGTATTGTGGACGACGCCGCGCGACCTTCTCACGCGCAAGAACGCGGGTGCCTGCGCGGTCGGCCGGCGGACGGCTCGCAGGTGGTGCACCGTCGCATGAACTCTCCCCCAGTAGTCGTACCGCCCCGTGCGGGGAGGATTTCTCGGACTCACCCCAGTACCAGGAAACTCTCATCGAACGTAACCGGCGCTCCGTCGGCGTGTCAAGGTTTCGCCCGACGTGGTGACGGTGGGTGCGTGAGATGGGGTTTCACTGTCGGTGACTCCCCCTGTCGGACCTTGTCGGTGGGTCGACCGACGTACACACTGGTCGCCGGAACCCATATCCGGCGCGGCCGCGGTGGTGTTCTTCGCCCGGCCGGCGCTCTGGGGGTAGGGGTTTCCGCACTGGGGCTGGGGAAGTGGTCGAAAAATGCGTACCGGGGGTGGTTCTGCGGTGCCTGCGGAGTTGTTTCGCCCTGTTCGGATGTGGGGTAGGACGGGGGAGCTGGAGATCTTCGACGGCGTTCTGGCCGCCGCGCGGGCCGACGGCGCCCACGCGGTGGTGGAGATCGCCGGCGAACCGGGGATCGGCAAGACCCGGTTGCTCGCCGCGCTGCACGACCGGGCGCTGCGGGCCGGGGTCCGCGTCGCGCGCGGTCAGGCCACGGCCTCGCCGCTGACCCCCGACTTCGCGCTGTTCGTCGACGCGCTGGAGGAACTGCTCGCCGCCGGGGGCGACGAGCTGCTGGCGGACCTGGACCCCAGGGTGGCGCTGTGGCTGCCGCAGGTCTTCCCGGTGCTGCGGCCGGCGCACCCCGCGCCCGCCGCGTCGCCGCAGCAGCGCTACTGGGCGTTCCAGGGCATCCGGCAGCTGCTCGGCCGGCTGGCTGCGGACGCACCGCTGGTCCTGCTCCTCGACGACGTGCACAACGCGCAACCCGGCTCCGTCGAGGTGCTCCTGCACCTGCTGCGCCGCCCGTTGGACGCACCGCTGGTGCTGGTGCTGGCGCACCGCCCCCACCAGTCCCCGGCCGACCTGCTCGGCGCGCTCGCCACCGCGGCGGAGAGCGGCGTCGCGCGGCGGCTCGAACTGGGCCCGCTGGACGACGACAGCGCGTTGCTGCTGCTGCCTTCCGGCATCCCGCCCTCGCGGCGCAGGCAGCTGCACCGCGAGAGCGGCGGCAAGCCGGGGCTGCTGGGCGCCCTGGCCGCCGGCCCGCAGGACGACGCCGAGGCGACCGACCTGTTCGTCGACGGGCCGGACGGCGTGCTGCCGCCGGGGCCGCTGTCGCACCCGGTGCTCGCGTCCGTGCGCCTGGACGTCCAGGCGCTGCCCCCGCTGGGGCAGCAGGTCGCGCAGGCGGCGGCCGTCATCGGCACCACCTTCGACCCGGCGCTGGTCGCCGAGGTCGCCGGGATCGACCACGACCTCGCCCTCGCCGGGCTGGACGACCTGCTCGCGCGCGACCTCGTGCGCACGGCCCCGGAGCTGAGCCGGCTCCGGTTCCGCGACCCGGTCGTGCGCTCGGTCTGCTACCACCACGCCGGCGGCGGGTGGCGGCTCGGCGCGCACGCCAGGGCCTACCGGGCGCTGGCCGAGCGGGGCGCGCCGCTCGCCGAGCTGGCGCACCACCTGGAACGGGCCGGGCAGCCCGCCACCGAGCGCGACGCCGAGACCCTGGCGGTGGCGGTCGCGCAGAGCGGCGACCGGATGCCGGCGGCGGTGTCGCGCTGGCTGCGCGTGCTGCTGGAGCCGGCCGGACCCGGACAGGCGGAGCTGACCGTGCGGCTGGCCAGGTCCACCGCGCTGGGCGGCCACCTCGTGGCGAGCCTGCCGGAACACCGACGGGCCTGGCGCAGGGTGACCGAACTGGCCCCGCGCGCCGCCGCGGACCTGGTCGAGTCGCACCTCCGGGTGCTGCGGCTGCTCGGTCGCTTCGAGGACGCGGCGGCGCTGGTCGAGCGCATCGGCACCGGCCGGTCCGGTGGGACCGGCGACCTCGACGACCCGGTGGCCGCCTGCGCGGTGCTCGGTTTCGCCGAGGTCGCCCTGGACAGCGGAGGCGACGTGGCCGGGCTGCTGGCCCCCGTCGGGGACCTGGCCGAGCACGAGTCCCCGAGGACGGTGCGGGCGGCGGCCGTGCACAGCGCGATGCTGGCCACGGTCGGCCGGAGCGCGGACGCCGCGGCCCTCGCCGACCGGGTCGCCGCCCACCTCGCCGAACCGGGGGTGAGCGCCTCGCAGAGCACGGCCGTCCTCTGCGAGGCCCACGACTGGCTCGGCTGGGCGAACACGTGGTCCGGCCGCGCCGAGCAGGCCTTGGAGCAGTTCGGCCGCGGACTGGCCCTCGCGGAGCGCCACCACCAGGTGCACGTGCTCGGGCGGCTGCACCTCGGGCTCGCCACCGCGCACCTGCGCTCCGGCGCCCTCGCCGACGCCGTCGAGCACGCCGAGGACGCCGGCGCGCTCGCCGCCGCGATGGGCTGCGCCGACCTCCAGGCGCGGACGAAGCGGTTGTGCGCGGAGATCGGCCACGTGATGGCGCGGGGCGGAGACGCGACGCCCGGCGACTCGGGTGCGCTGTGCGCGATGTTCGCCGGCCTGAGCGCCGCCGCGGGCCGCCGCGCCGACGCACGGGCGTGGCACTCGCTCGCCCAGGACCTCGGCGCGCGGCCCGGGCTCGCCGACCGCTTCGGGCTCACCCTGCTGGCCGTGGCGTGCCTGCGGTGGAACGCCGACCCGGAACGCGCGTGGACCGTGCTGCGCGCCGCCGTCGTCGTGCTGACCGTGCCGCCGTTCGGCGTGCTCGCGCCGTTCGCGCGACAGGCCGTGCAGCCCCTCGGCGACGGCGGGACGCCGATCACCTCGGGCGACGACGAGGCGCACGCCTTCGAGAAGGTGGTGTCGGCGCGGATGCGGCTGCTGAGCGCGCGGGAGAACCAGGTCGCCGAGCTCGTCGCGAGGGGGCGCACCAACCTCCAGATCGCGCGGGCGCTGGAACTGAGCCACAAGACCGTGGAGACCTACCTGCGCCGCATCTTCGACAAGCTGGAGGTCTCCTCCCGCTCGGAGGTCGCCGCGTTCACCGGCATCATGCCGCGCGGCGCCTGACCGGGGCGTCAGCGCCGGTCCCGGCACACCGCGCGGCGTGCCGGGATCAGGCGGTCCCCTCGCCGAGCCGCGCCGCCACCTCGTCGTCGGACAGGTCGCCGAGGGCGTCGAGGGCGGCCAGCATCTCGTCGTCGGGGACCGACCGCAGCGTCGCCTCGCGCACCCGCTCGGCGAGCCGGGCCACCGTGCACTCCCTGGTGAGCAGGTCGGCCACCGGGAGCTCCACGCCCAGCTCGGCCCGCACCCGCCCGACCACCCTGGCGGCGAGCAGCGAGTGGCCGCCCAGGTCGAAGAACCCGTCGTGCACACCCACCCCGCCGTCGAGGTCCAGCGCCCCGGCCCAGATCTCCGCGATCGCCGCCTCGATGCCGTCGCGCGGTGCGACCCGGGAGGTCCCCGGTCGCCGCGTGACCACGGGTTCGGGCAGCGCGAGCCGGTCGATCTTCCCGTTGGGCGACAGGGGGAGCGCGTCGAGCCAGGTGATCGCGGACGGCACCATGGACGGGGGCAGCACCTCGCCGAGCGCGCGCCGCACCTCCGCGTCGTCGACCGGTCCGGCCGTCGCGACCGCGTACGCCGCGAGCGACGGGTCGGCGCCCGGCGCCGCGCGCACCACGACCGCCGCGTCGGCGACGCCGGTCAGGGCGCGCAGGGCGTTCTCCACCTCGCCCGGCTCGACGCGCTGGCCCCGGATCTTGACCTGGTGGTCCCGGCGGCCGTGGTAGGTGAGGGTGCCGTCGGCGTTCCAGTGCACGACGTCGCCGGTGGCGTAGAGGCGTCCGCCGCCCTCGTCCGGCACGAACGCCCGCGCGGTGAGCCGCGGTTGGTGGGCGTAACCGCGGCCGACGTGGACGCCGCCGATGTGCAGGTGCCCGGGCACGCCCACCGGGACGGGCCGCCCGTGCGGGTCCAGGACGAGCAGCCGCACACCGGGCAGCGGCGTGCCGATGGGGACGCGGCCGGGCGCGGTGGGGTCGACGGTGTGGTGGGTGACGTCGATGGCCGCCTCCGCCGGGCCGTACCGGTTGTGCAGCCCGACGCCGGGCAGGCGCGCGGCGAACTCGCCCACCAGGTCCGGGGTCAGCTCCTCACCGATGCAGATGACCGAGCGCAGCCGGAGCGCCCCGCCGTCCGGTCCCGACTCCAGGTAGGCGCGCAGCATCGACGGCACGAAGTCGACCACCGTGACGCCGTGGTCGCGCAGCAGGCGGTGCAGGTAGCCGGGGTCCCGGTGCCCGCCCGGCGCCGCCACGACGAGCCGCGCACCGACGAGCAGCGGCCACAGCAGCTCCGACACGGACACGTCGAACCCGATCGGGACCTTGTGCACGGCGACGTCGGTCTCGTCGAGCGGCAGTTCGGCCTGGATCGCGCGCAGGCGGTTCAGCACCGCCTCGTGGGTGACCACCGCGCCCTTCGGCCGGCCGGTGGACCCGGACGTGAACACGGTGTAGGCCGCCCCGTTCGGCGGGACGTCCACGGCCACCGGCGTGCCCGGCACGTCCTGGTCCGCCGGGTCGTCGGGCAGCAGCACGGGGCACGCGCCGGCGAACCGCTCGGCGAGGTCGGCGGAGGTGACGACGAGCGCCGTGCGCGCGTCCCCGGCCATCGCGCGCAGCCTGGCCGGCGGGTGGTCGGTGTCCAGCGGCACGTACACGCCGCCAGCCTTCAGGATTCCCCACACCGCCGTGAGCAGGTCGAGCCCCCGGTCGAGGCACACCCCGACGGCGACCTCGGGACCGACGCCGCGCCGCCGCAGCCGGTGGGCGAACCGGTTCGTCAGCTCGTCGAACTCCCGGTACGCGAGGCGCTCGCCGGTGCGGTCGTCGACCAGGGCCGTCGCGCCGGCCCGGCGTGCCGCGGTGGCCGCGAACCACGTGAGCAGGCCGGGCCCCGCCGGCGCGGGCGCGACCCCGCCGAACCGGTCGATCCGCGCCAAGGTGGCCGGGGACAGGACCGGCAGCGCGCGGACGGTCGTGCCGGGGTCGTCGGCCACCGCGTCGAGCACCCGCGCGAACGCCTCGGCGACCTGCCGCGCGAAGGGTGCCGAGTAGCGGCCGGCGGCGTACACCAGCGCGCCGCGCAGGCCGCCGTCGGCGGTGGGCGCGAGGTCGACCTCCAGGTCGAACTTGGCCGCCGCCGGGTAGAGCCGCTCCACGTCGCGCAGCAGCGCGGACGGCAGCTCGTCCTGCACGACGAGCAGGGTGCGCACGAGGTCCGCGCCCGCGGCGCCCGCGTGCCGCACCACCTCCTCGAACGGCACGTCGCGGTGGGCGTAGGCGTCGAGCGCGGCGGCGCGCACCCGGCCCAGCAGGGCGTCGAAGCCGCGCCGGGGGTCGGCGTGCACGCGCAGCGGGAGGGTGGTCACCAGGAAGCCGACGACGCCGTCCAGGTCCGGGTGGTCCCTGGTGGACGCCGCGGTCGCGAGCACGAGGTCCGACTGGCCGGAGAACGCGTTCAGCACGACCGCCCAGGCGGCGGTGAGCACCATGTGCGGCGTCGCGGTGTGCGCGTCGCCGACCGCGCGCAGCCGGGACACCAGCGGCGCGGGGAGGTCCAGGGGCACGGTGGCCCCGGCGGTGCCCGGGGGACCGGCGAGGTCGCCGGGCACGACGGTCGGGACGGCTCCGGCGAGGTGCCGCCGCCAGTGCTCCCGCGACTCGTCGGGCACCCGCGCCGCCCGCTCCCGCGCCGCGTGGTCGCGGTGCCCGACGGGCAGCGCGGGCAGGTCGGGCGGGCGACCCGCGGCCAGGGCGGGCAGCAGCACGTCCAACTCGCGCACGACCGCGGCCAGCGACGCGCCGTCCGCCACCGCGTGGTGCACGCACAGCAGCACCGCCCACTCGTCGTCCCGCCGCACCAGCGCCACCCGCCACAGCGGCGGCCGGGCCAGGTCGAAGGGGCGGGCCACGAACTCGGCGGTCACCGCCTCGGCCTCGGCCGCGTCGGCGGCGGTGCGGACGACGAGGTCCACCCGCGGCTCGTCCGCGACGACCAGCTCCGGGTTCCCGTCCGCGTCGGGGCGCAGCCCGCTGCGCAGCGCGTCGTGCCGCCGCGCCAGCGCCTCCAGCGCGGCCCGCAGCACGTCGGGGTCGCCGCTCCAGCGCGCCCGGCCCGCCAGGTGGTAGGCGGCGCCCGCCCCGAGCTGGTCGAGCAGCCACAACCGCTGCTGGCCGGACGAGGCGAGCGTGCTGCCCGGCGCGGTCGGGACCGGCGTGGGCCGCCCGGCCGGGCGCAACCCGTCGAGCAGGTCGGCGAGCGCGGTGTCGCCCAGCAGCGCGACCAGGTCGGCGTCCAGGTCGAGGCGGGTGCGCAGCTCGTGGCGGAGCCGGGCCGCCCGCAGCGAGTCCAGGCCCTGACCGGCCAGCGGCACGTCCGGCCGCAGCAGGCGCGGCGCGGTGTCCAGCGCCTCGGCCACGAGGGCCAGCACCGGGGAGACCGGGCCGCGGTCCTCGCGGGGCGTCGCGGCGGGGGCGGGCGCCAGCGCGGGGAGGGTGCCCGCGAGGTAGGCGTCCCGGCACGCCAGCCTGCGGATCTTCCCGCTGGTGGTGCGCGGGATGCCGCCCGGGCGGACCAGCACGAGGTCGGACAGGTCGAGCTGGTGCTCCCGGGCCACGGCGGTGCGCACGGCGGTGGTCATCGCGTCGTCGGGCTTGACGCCGCGCCCCAGCTCCAGCACCAGCACCAGGCGCTCGGTGTCGCCGTCGTCGACCGCGAACGCGGCCCCGGCGGCGGACGGCGACGACAGCGCTCGTTCGGCGGTGATCTCGATGTCGACGGGGTAGTGGTTGGCGCCCCGGACGACGACCAGCTCCTTGGTGCGCCCGGTCACGAACAGGTCGTCGTCCAGCACGAACCCGAGGTCGCCGGTGCGCAGCCAGCGCCGCCCCGGCGCGTCGGACCGGGTCGCGGTGAACGCCCGCGATAGCTCGGGGTTGCCCCAGTAGCCGCCGGCGACGCTGGGGCCGCTCACCCAGATCTCGCCGACCTCGCCCGGCGCGCACCCGGTGGCTGTCGCGGCGTCGACCACCGCGAGCACGTCGTCGCCGTGCGTGCCGCCGCACCCCACCAGCGGCATCCCGCCGGCGTCCGGCACGACCCGGCCGTCGGCCAGCGCCCCCCGGTCCACGCGCAGCTCGCGCGGTCCGCGCCCGGGTGGCGCGGCGGTGACGAACAGCGTGGCCTCGGCGAGGCCGTAGCACGGCAGGAACGCCTCGCGCCGGAACCCCGCCGGGCCGAACCGCTCCGCGAACGCCTCCACGGTGGCCGCGCGCACCGGTTCCGCGCCGGTGAGGGCGTGCGTCCAGCTGCTCAGGTCCAGGGTGACCAGCTCGTCGTCGGTGACCCGCCGGACGCACTCGCGGTAGGCGAAGTCCGGCGCGGGGCTGGCGGTGGCGCGGAAGTCCGTGATGGCGCGCAGCCACCGGTACGGGTGGTACAGGAAGGTCCGCGGCGGCATCAGCAGCACCGGGAACGCCCCGTGGAGGGGTTGCAGGACCGCCCCGATGAGCCCCATGTCGTGGTACGGCGGCAGCCAGCTCACCGCGCGGGTGCCCGCGGCGGGCCCCAGGACGCGGGCGATGACCGAGGAGTTGTGCACCAGGTTGCCGTGGCTGACCACGACGCCCTTCGGCGCGGCGGTGGACCCCGACGTGTACTGGAGGAACGCGGTGGCGTCGGGACCGGCCGGCCGCGGCTCACCGCCCGCCGGGCCCTCGTCGGGGCGCGGCGTCACCCAGCGCAGGTCGCTCGTCGCGCCCAGCTTCGCCAACCTGCCCGGCACCTCGGCGATGGTCGCCCGGTCGCTCAGCGCCACCCGCGCGCCCGCGTCGCGCGCGATGGCCAGCACCCTCGCCAGGGCCCGCGCGCTGGTCGGCGGGTACGCGGGCACCGCGACGACCCCGGCGTAGAGGCAGCCGAAGAACGCCGCGAGGTAGTCGCGGCCGGGCGGGAGCAGCAGCAGGGTGCGGTCACCGGGGGCCACGCCCGCGTCGGCCAGGTCGCGTGCCACGCGCAGCGCCGCGGCGTCGAGCCCCCGATAGGTCAGGTCGGTCGCGGTGTCGTCCGCCTCGACGACCCGGAACCCGAGGTCGTCGGGCCGCTCGGCGGAGCGCAGCCGCAGCAGCTCGACCAGGTCGCGCGGGGCCGTCACGCCGGCCGCCGGACCGGTGCGGCGGGGGCGAGCCGCAGGCGGGTCCCGCCGCCGTCCAGCGCGCGGCCCACCGGGGACGCCACCCGCCCGTCGGAGACCACCACCGAGCGCACACCGCCGCGCAGCGCCTCCCGCGCGGCGACCAGCTTCACCGCCATGCCGCCGCCCGCGACCGGCGTGTCCTCGCCCAGCTCGTGCTCGGCGAGCAGGCTCGCGTCGTCGGCCGGGTCGGCGAGCAGGCCCGGCGCGGCGGTGAGGAACACCAGCGCCTGCGCGCCCAGCTCCACGGCCACGGCGGCGGCCACGCGGTCGGCGTTGGCGTTGACCGGCAGACCGTCCTCCGCGACGGCGGGCGGGGAGACCACCGGCGTGACGCCGTCGGCGAGCAGCAGCCGCAGCAGCCCGCCGTCCACCGAGGTGATCCGACCGCTGTGGTCGTCGCGGACCAGGACCCGCCTGCCGTCCACCACGGCACGCACGGCGGCACGGCGCTCCGCGCGCAGCAGGTTCGCGTCCAGGCCGGACAGCCCGACCGCACGGACCCCGCCCCGGCCGAGCGCGGCCAGCACCGCCGGCCGGACCTGGCCCAGCAGGGCGAGCTGGAGCACGCGCAGCGTCGCCGCGTCGGTGTGCCTGGTGGTCACGCCGCTGGGCGAGACGAGGTGCCGCTGCGGGACGCCCAACCGCGCGGCCAGGTCGTCCACCGCCGCCGAGCCCCCGTGCACCAGCACGACCCGCCGCCCCGCCCGGACCAGCGCGGCGACGTCGGCGCACACCCCGTCCGGGTCCACGCCGCTCGCCCCGCCGATCTTGACCACCACGAGCCCGTCCACCACTGCCGCTCCTGTCAGGTCGAGTCCGGGTCAGGCAGGCCCGGTCAGACCGGGTGCAGTCCGGCGAACCGCATCCCGGTGTCCTCCGGCCGGCCGAGCCGGATGTTGAGGCACTGCACGGCGTTGCCCGCCGCGCCCTTCACGAGGTTGTCCAGCGCGGCCACCGCCAGCACCCTGCCGGAGTCCTCCTCGACGGAGAAGCCGACGTCGCAGTAGTTGGTGCCGGCCAGGATCTTCGGCTCCGGCAACCGGTACAGCCCGCGCCGCTGCGCGACGACCCGCACGAACGGCTCGTCCGCGTAGGCGTCCCGGTAGGCGCGCCGCACGTCCGCCTCGGCGAGGCCGGGCTTCCCCGAGGCGTGGCACAGCACCTGCGCGCCGCGCACCGCCTCCACGCCGGTGGCGGTCATCCGCACGTCCAGCCCGGTCTCCTGCGCCACCTCCGCCTCGTGGCGGTGGCGGTGCGGCGCGAACACCCGCATCGCGCCGCTGCGCTCGGCGTGCAGGTTGGTGGTCGTGGCCGACGACCCCGACCCGCTGGACCCGATCTTCGCGTCGATCACCACGCCCGGCTCGACGAGCCCGGCGGCGGCCAGCGGGCGCAGCGCCAGCACGCCCGCCGTGGCCATGCAGCCAGGCACGCTGATCCGGTCCGCCGTGCGCAGGGCGTCCCGGTACAGCTCCGGCAGCCCCGGCGTGAAGGCCGCCCGCAGGTCGTCGGCGGGCGGCACCTCGCCGTAGTACCGCTGGTGCGCCCCCGGGTCCCGCAGCCGGAAGTCGGCCGTGAGGTCGACGACGCAGGTCGACGTGCCCGCCAGCGCCCGGACGTGCTCGACCGCCCTGCCGTGCGGCACGGCGAGGAACACCACGTCGTGCGCGCCCCGGTCGTCGGGGTCGGTGAACGAGAGGGCCGTGTGGCCGCGCAGGTTGGGGTGCGCGCCGTCCACGCGCTTGCCGCGCAGGCTCGCCGAGTACGCCCCGGTGACCCGCACGTCCGGGTGGTGCAGGAGCAGGCGGAGCAACTCGCCGCCGACGTACCCCGCCGCGCCGATGATGCCGACCGTCGTCACCGGGCCACCCCCCGACCGCGTCCCGCGCCGCCTACTCGCCCCAGTCCTCGGCCATCTCGGGCGCCAGCGCGAGCACCGGCGGGTTCGTGGTGACCACCTCCAGCTCGCTCAGGCAGTCCGGGCACTCCAGGATCTCGTTCTGCGTCAGCGACTCCGCCAGTTCGACGGAGCCCTCGCACTCGGGGCAGGCCGTGGCAGCCATGGTGTCCTCCCGTACCGCAGCTCGTCGTCATCGTTCCCAGCATGTTGTCCCGGTGGCGCCCGGAAGTAGTCGGGCATGTTCCCGACAACCCGGCGCCCCTCACCGGGCGCGCAGCGCGGTCGCGGCGGCGACGATCGCGCCGGTGCCCACCCCGGCCGCGGCCAGCAGCTCCAGCTCGTCCCCGACCAGGTCGCAGAACGCGTCCGGCACGCCGATCCGGCGCACCGGGCAGGGCGAGGTCTCCGCCAGCACCTCGCACACCGCGCCGCCCAGCCCGCCCGCCAGCACGTGGTCCTCCACGGTGATCACCGCGCCGGTCTCCTCGGCCGCCGCGACGAGCGCCTCCCGGTCGATCGGCTTGACGGTGTGCACGTTGAGCACCCGCGCCCCGATGCCGGCCGAGGCCAGCAGGTCGTGCGCCTCCAGCGCCATCAGCACCGGGTACGGCCCGGTGGCCACGATCGTCAGGTCGTCGCCCTCGCGCAGCCGCGCGGCCCGACCCAGGACGAAGTCGCACGGCGCGTGGTGCACCAGCGGTGTGGCGGCACGCCCCAGCCGCAGGAACAGCGGGCCGGGCAGGTCCGCGGTGGCGCGCACCGCCGCCTCCGTCTCCACCGAGTCCGCGGGCACCACGACCGTCATGTTCGGCAGGGTGCGCATGATGGCGACGTCCTCCAGGGCGTGGTGCGTCGGCCCGTAGTGACCGGCGGAGAACCCCGCGTGCGTCACCACCACCCGCACCGGCAGGTCGTTGCCGGCGACGTCGACCTTGAGCTGCTCGCACGCGCGGCAGGCGGCGAAGGTGCTGATCGTGTTGGCGTAGGGCCGCAGGCCCATCGACGCCAGGCCCGCGCTGACGCCCACGAGGTTGGCCTCGGCGATGCCGACGTTGGCGTAGCGGTCCGGGAAGCGCGCGCCGAAGCCGGTCTCCAGGCCGCCCATGTCGGAGTCCACGCAGAACACGCGGGGATCGGCCTCGGCCAGCTCCTCCAGCGTGCGCCGGTAGACCTCGCGGGTGGACGGCCGGTACGCCTCGGCCCAGTCGGCCGGGACCTCGGGGGCGGCGGTCACGACTCCCTCCTCGCCCGCGCGCGCAGGCCGCCCAGCGCCCGCGCCAGCAGCGGCGGCGTCAGGGTGACGTGGTGGCTCTTCTTCTTGTCCTCGAACAGGGGCACGCCCTTGCCCTTCACCGTCGTGGCGAGCACCACCGTCGGCCTGCCCGGTCGGGTGGGCACCGCGGCGAACGCCTCGCGCAGCGCCGCGGTGTCGTGGCCGTCGACCTCCGCCACCGCCCAGCCGAAGCTGCGCCAGCGGTCGGCCAGCGGTTCCAGGCCCAGGTCGGTGGTGCGGCCGGTGATCTGCCAGCCGTTGCGGTCGACCACGGCGACCAGGTTGTCCAGGCCGACGGTGGGGGCGAACTGCGCCGCCTCCCACACCGAGCCTTCCTGGAGTTCACCGTCGCCGAGCAGCACGAACGCGCGGGAGGGGCGGCCGGTGCGCTTGGCGGCCAGCGCCACGCCCGCGCCGAGCGACAGCCCGTGCCCGAGCGACCCGGTGGGGAACTCGACGCCCGGCAGCCTGCGCAGCGGGTGCCCGGCGAGCCGGCCGCCGCTCACCGCGTAGGTGTCGCACTCGGACTCCGGCAGCAGGCCGAACTCGACCAGCGTCGCGTACAGCGCCGCGCTGGCGTGCCCCTTGCTCAGCACGAACCGGTCGCGGTCGGGGAAGTCCGGGTCGTCCGGGCGGACGTCGAGGACCGAGTCGTAGAGGACCGCGAGGACCTCCACGCACGACAGGCTGCCGCCGACGTGGGTGCCGACGCCGGTCGCGCCCATGGTCAGGATGCGCTCGCGGATGCGCAGCGCGCGTGCGGAGAGGAGTTCGGTGGGTGCGCTCATGCTTCCGTCCTCGTGTTCGCGTACCGGGTCCACGGGGGCCGGTGCTCGACGGCGCGGGCGATCGGGACGAGCGTGTCGAGGTTGTCCCACACCTTGTGGAACGCCTCGGCGCAGCGCAGCAGCACCGGCCCGCTGTCGGGGTTGAGGTGCCAGCGCTGGAGGGTCAGGGAGTCCTCGACCACCGCCGTGCTGACCGGGAAGTCCTCGACGCGGGGTTCGGCGGGCGCCTCCCCGCGCAGGGCCCACGGGTAGCCGCCGAACCCGGCCCCGGTGCGGAAGGCCTCCTGCCAGGGCAGCGGCACCTGCTGGTACTGCTGCACCGGTACGCCCTCGGCCCGCAGCGCCCGTTGCAGCACGGTGCGCAGGGCGCCGGGGTCGACGTCCGCGCAGCCCATCGCCACCGGGTCGAACCGGAAGCGCAGGATGTGCCACGCGTGCGTGCGGTCCTCCGGCACGACCGGCGGCACCAGGCCGGGCAGGTCGGCCAGCCGCGCGAGCAGGGCGCCCACGTTGCGCTGCCGCGCCTCGTCGTACTCGGCCAACCGGGCGAGCTGGGACCGGGCGAACGCCGCCTGCACCGCGCTGAGCTTCGCGTTGCCGGCCAGCACCCGCGAGACGTAGTCGCGCTCGCGGCGCGTCAGGTCCTCGCCGAACTGGCGGTGCAGCACCACCTTGCGGTGCAGCTCCGCGTCCGCCGTGGTGATCAGTCCGCCCTCGCCGCAGGTGGGCAGGTTCTTGACGACGTTGAGGCTGAACGTGGCGACGTCGCCGAGCGTCCCGGTCCGCCGGCCCCGGTAGGTCGCGCCGTGCGACTGGGCCGCGTCCTCGACCAGCAGCAGCCCGTGCCGGTCGGCGAGCGCCCGCAGCGCGGTCATGTCGGCGGGCAGGCCGTGCAGGTGGACGGCGAGGATCGCGCGGGTGCGCGGCGTGACCAGCCGCTCGGCCTCAGTCGGGGACATCGTGTACGTCACCGGGTCGACGTCGACGAACACCGGCACCAGCATCCGCTGCACCGCCGCGACCGCGCTGGCGATGAAGGTCAGCGCCGGGACCAGGATCTCCGCGCCCGGCTCGACGCCGGCGGCGGCCAGCGCCAGCTCGATCGCCGCGGTGCCGTTGGACACCGCCGCGCAGTGCGGGGCGCCGACGAACTCGGCCCACTCCCGCTCCAGGGAGGCCACCTCGCCGCCGCCGGTGGTGTTGGAGGTGAACACGCCGCTGTCGAAGACCCGCCGGGCGGCCTCGTGCTCCGCCTCGGTGACGACCGGCCACCGGACCTGCTCGGCGGGCACGCTCCCGCGCTCGATGACCCGGCCGCCGCCGAACATCGCCAGCGCGCCCGTCACGCCGACCCGCCCAGGCCGAGGCGGTCCAGCGCGAAGTCGACGTACGCGCCGACGAGGTCCACCGACAGGACCTCCAGCGCACCGTGGAACTCGGGGGTGTGGTTGACCTCGTTGACCAGGTAGCGGCCATCGCGGTCCTCCAGGACGTCGATGCCCAGCACGCCGTCGCCGATCGCGTCGGCGGTGGCGCGCAGCAGCTTCGTCAGCTCCTCGTCCGGTTCGCAGCGCTCCACCCGACCGCCCCGGGCGGTGTTGGTGCGCCACTCGTCGGAGATCTTGTAGATCACGCCGACCACCTCGCCGCCCATCACGTAGCACTTGAGGTCGCGACCGGGTTTGTCGACGTACTCCTGCACGTACACCACCTGGTGCTGGGGGCTGGGCAGGGCCGCCCGGTGCTCCAGCAGGATCTCGGCGGAGTTGCGGTCCGTCGGTCGTGCGGACAGGTGCCCCCACGACCCGTTGACCGGCTTGACCACCGACGGGAAGCCGAACGACTCCAGGTGGTCCAGCGCGTGCTCCGGCGACAGGCTGACCGCGGCCCGGGGCACGGGCAGCCCGGCGGCGCGCAGCGCGAGGGTGGTGAGGAGCTTGTCCCCGCACAGCGCGATGACGTCGGCGCCGTTGACCACGGTCAGGCCGGCGTGCTCCAGGATGCGGGTGGCGTAGGCGTTGCGGGTGTGCGAGATCTCGCGGGTGATCACCCCGGCGTACGGCGGTCGCCGCTCGTCCAGCTCGAACAGCGCACGCCGGGTGTCGATCACCTCCACCTGCGTGCCTCGTCTGCGCAGCTCGGCGAGGAGCAGCTTCTCCTCCAGGCGGATTCTCGACGCCAGGACGGCGACAGGCAGGTCCATCAGTCACCCCGTTGACCGGTCGACAGCTCGGAAAGGTTCGTGGCGAGCCGGTCGACGGCGTCGGCGAGGATCGCCACGGCAAGCAGGTACTCGGACAGCTCCACGTGCTCGTGCGGCGTGTGGTCCTGGTGCGGGTCGCCGGGCCCGTAGGTGGCGATCGGCACGCCCCAGGCGGGTGCGATCACGTTCATGTCGGACGTGCCGAGCTTCAGCTTGAACTCGACGTCGCCGGTGCGCGCGCGGACCGCCGCGGCCAGGGTGCGGGCGACCGGGTCGGCGCGCGAGGTGCGCACCGCCGGGGTCCGCTCCAGCACGGTGATCTCCGCGCCGGGGCACAGCAGGGCCACGTCGGCGAGGAAGGCGTCGGTGTCGAACGCGGGCGGCGTGCGGCAGGAGACCACCAGTTCGGCCTCGACGAGCGTGCCCGACATCCGCACCAGGGTGGGGGAGACGCGGCCGAACAGCGGGCCGCCGCCGTGCCCCGCGCCGGTCAGGTCGAGCAGCGCCCGCCAGGACGCGGCGGCCGCCTCGCAGGCCGTCGGGTCCGGGCTGCTGGTGTGCGCCTGCGGTCGCCGCACCACCCAGGCGAAGCGCAGGACGCCCTTGTAGCCGACGACGACGGTGCCCGACCCGCTCGGTTCGCCGATCACGACGGCGTCGGCGCGCTGGGTCGCGGCCACGTGGTGCGCGCCGACCGAGTCGCGTTCCTCGTCGACCGCGCCGACGACCACGATCCGCACCCCGGCGCGGCGGCCGACGCGCGCCGCCGCCATCACCATCGCGGCCAGCGGTCCCTTGGCGTCCACCGAGCCGCGGCCGTGCAGGCGGTCGTGCTCCAGCCGCACCGGCGGGCCGCCCGGCACGGTGTCGATGTGGCCGAGCAGCAGGATCGTCGGGTCGCCGTCGTCACCGAGGACGCCGACGACGTTGCCCACCTCGTCGCGGTGCGCGGCGAAGCCCAGGTCGGCGAGCCGGTCGGCGAGGAACGCGCACGCCGCGTCCTCCGAGCCGGACACGGACGGGATGGCCACCAGCCGGTGCAGCAGGTCCACGGCGGCGGCGTCGGAGGTGGCCGACGCGGGCGCGGGCGGCCGGACGCGCGTCACCGTCGTGCCTCCGCCGGCACGCCGGGGGTGGTCGTGCCGGCGTCGACCTCGTCGGCGGGCCGGTCGGCCAGCTCTGCCAGCTCCTCGATCGTGTGCCGGCCGAGCAGGGTGGCCAGCGGGAACTCGAAGCCGAGCGCGCGGGTGCGCTGGAGCAGGTTCACCGCGCGCAGCGAGTCGCCGCCCAGCTCGTAGAAGTCATCGGTGACGCCGACCTCGGCAGTGCCGAGCACCTCGGACCACAGCTTGGCCAGCAGGGTCTCCACCGGCGTGCGCGGCGCGACCGCCGACGCGCCGGACGCCTCGGCGGGGGGTGGCGGCAGCGCCGCCCGGTCGACCTTGCCGTTGGCGTTCACCGGGAGCCGCTCCAGCGGCACGACCCGGCTGGGCACCATCACGGCCGGCAGCCGCTCGCCGGCGAACCGGCGCACCTCGTCCACGCCGGGCGCGTCCGGACCCGCCGGGACGACGTAGGCGACGAGCTGGGCCGAGCCGGTCGGGTCGGACCGCACGACGACGGTCGCGTCGGTGACGGCCGGGTGGCCGCGCAGGACGTGCTCGACCTCCTCGGGCTCGACGCGCTGGCCGCGGATCTTGACCTGGTGGTCCCGCCGGCCGAGGAAGGTGAGCGTGCCGTCGTCGTTCCACCGGGCCAGGTCGCCGCTGCGGTACAGGCGGGCGCCGCCCTCGTGCGGGACGAACGCCGCCGCGGTCAGCCGGGGTCGGCCGAGGTAGCCGCGCCCGGTGTGGACGCCCGCGATGTGCAGTTCGCCGGGCACGCCCAGGGGGGCGGGGCGGCCGTGGCGGTCGAGCACCAGCAACCGCACGCCGGGCAGCGGCCCGCCGATCGGCAGCCGGCCCGCCACGCCGTCGACGCGGTGGTGCGTCACCTCCACCGCGGTCTCCGCCGGGCCGTAGGCGTTGTGCAGGGCCGTGTCGGGGAAGGCGGCCGTGAAGTCGGCGGCCAGCGCGGCGCTCAGCTCCTCGCCGCTGCACTGCACGTGGCGCAGCGCGGGAACCCGGGCGCCGGTGACCCCGGAGCCCAGGAACGCCCGCAGCATCGACGGCACGAAGTGCGTCCGCGTCACGCCGCGGCGGGCGAACAGGTCCACCAGGTAGTCCGGGTCCCGGTGGCCGCCGGGGACGGCGAAGACCAGCCGCGCGCCGGCCACCAGCGGCCCCAGCAGCTCGGGCACGGCGACGTCGAAGCCGATCGGGGTCTTCTGCACCACCACGTCGGCCGGGCCGAGCGGGATCGCGCCCGCCATCGCCCGCAGCCGGTTGGCCAGCCCGTCCAGCGTGTTGACCGCGCCCTTCGGCATGCCCGTGGAGCCCGAGGTGAACACGACGAACGCCGCGCAGGCGCCCGGCACGTCCGGCCGCACCCAGCCCGCCGCGTCGTGCGCCGCGGCCGTCGCCACGTCCGCGGTGTCGTCGCCCACCGCGCGCCCGCGGGTGCCCGTCGAGACGAGCACGACCCCCGGCCTCGCCTCGGCGACGACCGCGCGCAGCCTGGCGTCGGGCCAGTCCGGGTCGAGCGGCAGGTAGGCGCCGCCGGCCTTGAGCAGGCCGAGCACCGCGACCGCCAGGTCCACCCCGCGCTCCAGGCACACGCCGACCGGCACCTCGGGGCCGACGCCGTGCGCCCGCAGCCACGCCGCGACCCGGTCGGAGCGGTCGGCCAGCTCCGCGTACGTCAGCTCCTCGCCGGTGCCGTCCGCCACGACGGCGACGGCGTCGGGCGTCCGGCGCGCGGTCTCCTCGAACCACCCGGTGATCGACGGCGGCGGCTCGGGCGGTTCGGGCGACCCGCCCAGCGCGTCCACCCGCGCGACCTCCTCGGGCGACGTCACCGGCACCGTCCACAGCGGACTGGCGAGGTGACCGGGCAGCCCGTCCAGCACCAGGGTGAACGCGTCGAGCAGCCGCCGCGCCGACGAGGTGTCGAACAGGTCGGTCGCGAACACCAGTTCGGCGCCCAGCCCGTCACCGGCGGGCGCGAGGTACAGGCCCACGTCGAACTGCGTGCTGCCGGTGGCGATCTGGACCGGTTCGACGTCGACGCCGGGCAGCCGCAGGTCGCCCGGCGGCGTGTTCTGGTACGCCAGCATCGCCTGCGGCAGCCGGGCGGCCGGCCCGGTCGCCGCGCCCGCCTCCTGCTTGAGCCACTCGAACGGCAGGTCCTGGTTCGCCAGCGCGTCCAGGCACACCGACCGGCAGCGGCGCAGCAGGTCCCGCACGTCGGCGAGGGGGTCGAGGCGGACGCGCAGCGGCAGCGTGTTGACGAAGAAGCCGACCACGCCGTCCAGTTCGTCGCTGGGCCGGCCGGTGACCGGGGTGCCGATCACCACGTCGTCCTGCCCGCTCCAGCGCGACAGCACGAGGGTCCAGGCGGTCACGAACACCATGAAGTCGGTGACGCCCTCGGCCTGGGCGGTCGCGGCGAGCCGTCGCAGCAGGGCGGCGGGCAGCACGGCGCGCACCACGTCACCGCCGTGACCTCGGTCGGCGCCGCGCGGCCGGTCCGTCGGCAGGTCCAGCGCCTGCACGCCGGCGAGCGCGCCGCGCCAGAACTCGCGCTGCCCGGCCACGTCGTCACCGGACAGGTGCTCGCGCTGCCACACCGCGAAGTCGGCGTACTGCACCTCCGGTTCGGGCAGCGCCGGCTCCGCGCCCACCACCAGGGCCGAGTAGGCGGCGCTCAGCTCGGTCAGCAGGATGCCGAGCGACCAGCCGTCCACGACGACGTGGTGCACGCACAGCACCAGCAGCCACCGGGGTTCCGGGGCGTCCACGACCCGCATCAGCACGGCGCGCAGCAGCGGCGGCTCGGCCAGGTCGAACGGCTCCGCCACGATCGCGCGCACCACGTCGTCCAGCTCGGACGCCGCGTGTTCCGCGGTGGTGAAGGGCACCGGGAGCGCGTCGGTCGCCACCTGCACGACCGCGCCGCCCTGCCCGACCCGCACGCCGGTCCGCAGCGCCTCGTGCCGGTCCACCAGCACCTGGAACGCGGCCCGCAGGGCGTCCACGTCCAGCCGCCCGGTCAGCCGCAGCCCGCCGACCACGTGGTAGGCGCTGCCCGCGCCCATCTCGTGGAGCATCCACAGCCGTTCCTGCCCGAACGAGGCGGGGAAGACGAACGTGCCCGGCGCGCTCATCGCACACCGCCGGTGGCGCGGAACCGCTCGCGGTCCAGCCGGCCGATCCGCGGTCGTGCCGCCGTCGGCTGGGACCGCACGAGTTCGGCGAGGTCGGCGACCGTGCGGCGGCCGAGGAAGTGCCCGAGCGTCAGGTTCACCCGCAGGACCGCCTTGATCCGGTAGACCACCCTGGTGGCCAGCAGCGAGTGCCCGCCCAGGTGGAAGAAGTCGTCGTGGACGCCCACGCGCTCGACGCCCAGCAACTCCGCGAAGATCTCCGCGATGGCGCTCTCGGCCGGGTCGCGCGGTGCGACGTAGGGGGTGGTGCGCGGCGCGTGGCCCTCGGGCGCGGGCAGCCCGGCCCGGTCCAGCTTGCCGTTCGCGGTGACCGGCCAGCGGTCGACGCGGACGAGGTGGGCGGGCACGAACGCGTCCGGCAGCCGGTTCCGGAGGAACGCGCGGCAGTCCGCCAGCAGCGCCACCGTGCGCGCGGTGCGCAGCGGGTCGTTCACGGGGGCGTCCCCGACCTCCGGGACCGGGAGCGCCGCCGGTCCGGTCCGCTCGGCCGCGGCCCGCAACCCGGCCACGGTCCGCGGTCCGCCGTCCTCGCGCAGCAGCCGCACGGCTTCCACGTCCGCGGCGATCAGCGCCGGGTCGGGGAAGGCGGGACCGGTCGGCAGCGGCTCGGCGCGGGGGCCGACCGCGAGCACCACGTCGTAGCGGAACTTCACCATCTCGTTGGCGGAGCGGCCGTCCTTGCCCAGCACGGCGACGTCGGTGACCCCCGGTTCGGTCTCGGCGAACCGCTCGAACAGGTCGGGGTCGACGACCAGTTCCTCCTCGCGGTCGACGTGCCCGCGCACCACCTCGCGCAGCTGTTCCACGGGCGTGTCCCCGGGCAGCCTGACCAGCTGCACCGACGTGTGCAGGGTTTCCAGCAGCGCCTTGCTGCGCACGTCGCCCACGACCACGCAGCCGCCCGGCCGCACGGCGCGCACCGCCCGCCGCAGCACGGTCAGCAGGTAGTCGGCATCGGGGAAGTACTGGACGACCGAGTTGAGCAGGACGACGTCCACGCTGCCGTCGGGGACGCCGGTGAAGTCGTCCGCCGCCCGCTGGTCCAGCGTCACCCGGTCGGCGTGCTCACCGAGGTGGGGGAGCCGTTGCCGCAGGAGGGCGACGGACACCGCCGAGATGTCCGCGGCCTGGTAGGACAGGCAGTGCGGGGCGAGGGCGAACAGCGGCATGCCCGTGCCGCAGCCCGGCTCCAGCACCCGCTCGTGCGGGACGGCGAGCACGCGGCCCACGATCCCGTCGAGCCACTCGCGCATCTCCGCCGCCGGGATCGGCTCACCGGTGTAGCTGCTGATCCAGCCGGAGGTGTCGAACCCCGGGTCGGGCGCGTCGGCGCCGGGTGCGTCGGTGTCGGCTGGGCGCGCCGAGGCGGCGTACATGTCGTCGAACACCGCGCTCCACCGCGACACCTGCTCGTCCGTCGCGCCGTCGCCGGGGTCGGCGGCGAGGACGTAGCCGACGAGCTGGGGCGCGCCGGACGCGTCGGGCCGGACCACGACGGCGGCGTCGGTGACGAGGGGGTGGGCGCGCAGGGCGTGCTCGACCTCCGCGGGCTCGACGCGCTGGCCGCGGACCTTGGTCTGGTGGTCCAGCCGCCCGTGGTAGGTGAGGGCGCCGTCGGCGGACCGGTGGACCAGGTCGCCGGTGGCGTAGAGGCGGGCGCCGTCGTCGTCGGGGACGAACGCCGCCGCGGTCAGCCGGGGGCGGCCGACGTAGTTGCGCCCCGTCTGGACGCCCCCGATGTGCAGCTGCCCCGGCACGTTCAGCGGCACGCGCTGCCCGTGCCCGTCCAGGACGAGCAGCCGGACACCGGGCTGGGGCGGGCCGATCGGCACGCGCCCCGGCGCGCCGTCGACCCGGTGGTGGGTCACGTCGATCGCCGCCTCGGCCGGGCCGTAGAGGTTGTGCAGCGCGGTGCGGGGGAACGCGGCGGCGAAGTCGGCGGCCAGCGGCGTGCCCAGCTCCTCGCCGCTGCACAGCACGTGCCGCAGCGCCAGGTCCGCGCCACCGTGGCCCGAGTCCAGGTGCGCCCGCAGCATCGACGGCACGAAGTGCGCGAGCGTCACCCCGTGCCGGGCGAACGCGCCGTGCAGGTAGTCGGGGTCCCCGTGCGCACCGGGCGCCGCGGCCACGAGCCGCGCGCCGGCGACGAGCGGCCACACCAGCTCCCACACGGACACGTCGAAGCCGACGGGCGTCTTCTGGAGCACGACGTCCGCGTCGCCCAGGCCGAGGGCGCCCTGCGCCCAGGCCACCCGCGACGCCAGCGCCGCGCGGGTGTTGACCGCGCCCTTGGGCCGGCCCGTCGACCCCGAGGTGAACACGACGTACGCGGCGTTGGCCGCCCCCGCCACCGGTTCCGGGCGGTCCCCGGGCATCGCCGCGACCTCGTCGCGCGCGGCCGGGTCGTCCAGGACGACGACGGTGGGCGAGGCGACCAGCCCGGCCAGGTCGGCGCTCGTCAGCACCACGCCCGGCGCGGCGTCCTCGACGATCCCGGCCAGCCTGGCCGCCGGGTAGCCGGGGTCCAGCGGCAGGTACGCCCCACCGGCCTTGAGCACCGCCCAGAACGCCACCAGGAGGTCGACGCCCCGCTCCAGGCACACGCCGACCGGGTCCTCCGGCCGCACGCCGCGCGCCCGCAGCCAGTGCGCGAGCCGGTTCACCCGCTCGTCGAACGCGGCGCGGTCGAGCCGCTCCCCGGTCGCGTCGCACACCACCGCCGGGGCGTCGGGGCGCGCGTCGACCACGTCCTCCCACCACCGCACGACGTCGGGCGGCGGCGCCGCGACCGGCCCGTCCTCGGCGGCGCGCACGCGGGCCAGGTGGTCGGTGGACAGCAGCGGCAGCGACCACACCCGGTCCGCGGGGTCGGCCGCGACGCCCTCCAGGACGGTGCGGAAGCTGTCCACGACCCGTGCGGCGCTGTCCGCCGAGTGCAGGTCCACCGAGTACTCGCAGAACCCGGACAGGCCGCCCTCCGGGGTGGGCGTCAGCTCGATCTCCAGGTCGAACTTGGCCGTGCCGGTGTGCACGGCCTCCACCTCGATCTCCACCTCGGGCAGCCGGGTGGTGCCGGGTGGCGTGTTGTGCAGGACGAGCAGGTGCCGCACGAGGGGCGAGTGCCCGGACTCGGTGCGGCCGGGGCGCAGCTCGCGCACCACCCGCTCGAAGGGGACCTCCTGGTTGGCGTAGGCGTCCAGGCAGGTCGTGCGCGTCCTGTCCAGCAGCGCGTCGAACCGGTCGCGCGGGTCCACCCGCACCCGCAGCGCGAGCGTGTTGACGAAGAAGCCGACCACGTGGTCGAGCTCCGGCCGCGTCCGCCCGGCGACCGCCGCGCCGAACAGCACGTCCGAGCGGGTGGACCAGCGCGAGGACACCACCGACCAGGCCGCCGCCAGCACCATGAACAGCGTGGCCTTCCCGGTGTCGGCGACCCGCTGGAGGCGCGCCACCAGCTCCGGCGACAGCTCCAGCGGCACCCAGTCGCCGGCGAAGGTGCGCGGCGCGTCGCCGGGGACGTCGCCGGGGATGTCGGTGGCGGTGGCCCCGGCGAGGGTGCGCCGCCAGTAGTCGAGCTGGGCGGTGAGCCGCGTGCCCTCCTGGCCGCGCTGCCACACCGCGAAGTCGCGGTAGTTCACCGGCAGGTCCGGCAGCCGGGGTCGCTCACCGGCGCTCAGCGCCCGGTAGGTCTCGCTCACCTCGCGGGCCAGGATGCCCAGTGACCAGCCGTCCACGACCGCGTGGTGCACGCACAGCACGAGCACCGACTCGTCCTCGGCGAGCCGCAGCAGCGTGGGCCGGATCAGGGACGGGCCGGCCAGGTCGAACGGCGTCCGGCACAGCGCCCGCACCTCGTCGTCGAGCGCGGCGGCCGTGGTGGCGCGCACGGGCAGCTCGACGGCCACCTGCGCCGCCGGCGTCACGACCTGGGCCGCCTCGCCGTCCGGGCCGACGTCGAACCCGGTCCGCAGCGACTCGTGCCGCTCCACCAGGTGCCGCAGCGACCGGCGCAGCACGTCCTCGTCGACCGCGCCGCGCATCCGCATCATCCCGGCCACGACGTAGAGGGAGCTGCCCGGGTCGACCTGCTCGAAGTAGTGCAGCCGTTCCTGCGCCGGCGACAGCGGCCACCGGCCGGCCGGGTCGTCGTGCCGCACGATGCCGCCGAGGGCCCGTCCGACGCCCTTCTGCTCGGCGAGTCGCCGCACCAGTCGCAACTGGTCCGCCGTGAGCGGTCCCGATCCCACGAATCCGACACCTCCATCGGCATCCGGCGGTCCGGCCGCGCGGCCGGACCCCGTCCCAAGGTCGTCGTCCGGCGGGTTCCGGGACAGTCGGTGACTTTCCCGACGCGCCCCCGACGCCCGCGTCACCCGTCCAGGTGGGCGCTGACCTCCTCCGGCGACATCGCCGCCACCTGCGCCACGAGTTCGGCCACCGCGTCGACGTCCACCCCGGACTCGCCGCCCACCTCGCGCAGGTGCGCCGCCAGCGCCCGCACGGTGCCCGCGCCGAGGAAGCCGGGGATCTCCAGGTTCACCTGGAGCACGTCGCGGATGCGGGACACCGCGCGGGTCGCCATCAGCGAGTGCCCGCCGAGGTCGAAGAACCGGTCGGACGCGCCGACCTGCTCGACGCCGAGCACGTCCGCCCACGTGCGGGCGAGCAGCACCTCCAGCGGGTCGGCCGGCGCGTGGTACTCCTGCTCGGGCCGGCCCAGCGCGGGCGCGGGCAGCGCGGCGCGGTCCAGCTTCCCGCTCGGCAGCAGGGGCAGCCGGTCGAGCACGACGAACACCGACGGCACCATGTGGTCGGGCAGCAGCGCGGTGAGGTAGGCGCGCAGCTCCGCGACCGTCGGCGCCCGGTCGCCGCGCGGCGTCACGTACGCGGCGAGCCTGCGCTCGCCGAGGTGGTCGTCGAACGCCACCACGACCGGCTCGTTCACCGCGGGGTGGGTGGCCAGCTCCGCCTCGATCTCGCCGGGCTCGATCCGGAACCCGCGGATCTTGATCTGCTGGTCGAGCCGGCCGAGGAACTCCACGTCGCCGTCCGCCAGGAACCTGGCGTGGTCGCCGGTCGCGTACACCCGGCCGCCGGGCTCGGGGCTGAACGGGTCGGGCAGGAACCGCTCCGCGGTCAGCCGGGGCCGCTTCCAGTAGCCGCGACCCGGCCCGTGGCCACCGATGAACAGCTCGCCCGGCAGGCCCACCGGGGCGGGCCGCCCGTGCCGGTCGAGCACGTAGACGCGGTGGTTGGCGTACGGCCTGCCCCAGGGCACGCCGGCGGGGTAGGAGCGGTGCGTGACGCGGTAGGCGAGGCTGCAGTAGGACGCCTCGGTCATGCCCGCCAGGTTCAGCAGGCGCACGCCGGGCACCATCTCGGCCAGCCGGCCGGGCAGCGCGGGCGGCATCCGGTCGCCGCCCAGGCCGACCACCCGCAGCCGCACACCGGGCATCCCGCCGCGCTGGTAGGTGTGCGCGACCAGGGCGTCGAGCAGCGCGGGGGCCGAGCTCCACGCGGTGACCTGCTGCTCGACCAGGAGGGCCAGGAGCTGCTCGGGGTCGGTGGTCTCGATGTCGTCGGGCACGACGATCGCGGCTCCCGCGGCGAGCGTGCCGAACACCTCGTAGACCGACATGTCGTAGTTCAGCGAGGAGATCGCCAGCATCCGGTCGGCCGGTGTCATGCCGTACACGCCGTTGACGCCGTACATGGTGTTCACGACCCGGGCGTGCTCGTTGGCCGAGCCCTTCGGCAGGCCGGTGGAGCCCGAGGTGTAGATGACGTAGGCCAGGCCCGCCGGGTGCACGTCGACCCCGGGGCGCGTGGCCGGGAACTCCGCCAGCCGCTCGTCCGCCGCGTCGAGGGCCACGAACCGGATGGCCTCGTCGAACCCGTCGGACGTGGTGACCGACGAGTGCGTGAGCACCACGGCCACCCCGGCGTCCCGGGCCATGTACGCCACCCGCGACCGAGGGTAGTTGGGGTCCAGCGGCACGTAGCCCGCGCCCGCCTTGAGGATGCCGAGCGTCGCGACGACCATCAGCTCGCTGCGCGGCAGGGAGATGCCGACGAGCTGCTCCGCGCCCACGCCCTCGGCGCGCAGCAGGTGCGCGAGCCGGTTGGCGCGCTCGTCCAGCTCCCGGTAGGTCAGGGTGCGGTCCCCGAACACGACGGCGACGGCGTCGGGTGTCCGGTCCACCGAGCGCTCGAACAGCCCGTACAGGGTGAGCGGGCCGCAAAAGGGCTCGTCGGAGCCCTCACCGCTCAGCTCCGCGATCAGCCGCGCGTTCTCCCGCTCGCCGACCAGCGGCAGCAGCGACACCGCGTCGTCGGGCCGGGCCGCGCCGCGGTCGAGCACCCGCGCGAACGCCTCGGCCATCCGCTCGGCCGTGTCGCGGGCGAACAGGTCGGTGGTGAACTCCAGGCGCCCGTCCAGCCCGCCGTCCGCGTTCGGCACCAGGTCCAGGGCCACGTCGAACTTCGGCGTCACCGTCCGCTCGGGCAGCGCCTCGACCACCAGGCCGCCCAGCTCCAGCCGGGACGGCGGGACGTTGCGCAGCGCCAGCATCACCTGCACCAGCGGGACCGCGCCGGTGGAGCGGGCCGCGCCGACGTCGCCGACCATCCGCTCGAACGGCACGTCCTGGTTGGCGTAGGCGGTCGTGCACTCCCGGCGCGCCCGGCGGACCAGCTCGCGGAACGCCGGGTCGTCACCGGGGTCCAGGCGCAGCGGCAGCGTGTTGACGAAGAACCCCACCAGGGGCTCGGTCTGCGGGGTGGCGCGGCCGGCGACCGGCGAGCCGACGACCAGCTCCCGCTGCCCGCTCCACCGCCACAGCACCACGCCGAACGCCGCCAGCAGCACCATGAAGCGGGTGGCGTCCTCCTCGACGGCCATCCGGTCGACCGCGGCGAGGGCGTCCGCGGACAGCCGGAACGGCACCGCGTCACCGCGTGAGGTCCGCACCGAGGACCGGGACCGGTCGGCGGGCAGGACCAGCGCGGTCGCGCCGGCCAGGTGGGCGCGCCAGTGCTCGCGCTGGGCGTCCAGCTCGCCGTCGTCGAGCCGCCGCCGGTGCCACACCGCGAAGTCGCCGTACTGGATGGGCAGCGGCGGCAGCGGGGACGGTTCGCCGCGCCGGAACGCCTCGTACAGGGCCACCAGCTCGGTGCGGATCACCCCGATCGACCAGCCGTCGCAGGCCACGTGGTGCACGCTGACCAGCAGCACGTGCTCCCGGTCGCCGGTGCGCAGCAGGCTCGACCGCATCATCGGGTCGGTGGCCAGGTCGAACGGCGTGCCGGCCTCGCGCAGGTACGCCTCGTCGACCGCGCGGGCGACGTCGGGCACGTCCCTGATGTCGCGCACCGGCAGCGGCACGGGCGCCGGCGGGCGGACCACCTGGTAGGGGACGCCGTCGCGCTCGACGAGGTTGGTCCGCAGCACCTCGTGCCGCCGCACGATCTCGTCCAGGCAGCGGCCGAGCACCGGCACGTCGAGGTCGCCGGTGAAGCGGACCGCGGCGGGCATGACGTAGGCCGCCGAACCGGGGTCGGCCCGGTCCAGGAACCACAGCCGCTCCTGCGCGGGCGAGCACGGCAGCCTGCCACCGCTGCGGTCGGCGCGAGGTATGCCGCCGGGCTCGCGCACCTGGCGCGCCGCGAGCGACTGGGCGAGCAGCGCGCGCCGCTCCGGGGACAGGGCGCGCAGCCTGCTGTCCACAGTGGATTCGGTACGGGCGTCGGTCGCGTCCCCGGCCATGGTGATCGCTCCTACCAGCAGACGAGCAGGTCCTCCGCGAGCCTCGTCGCGGTCCGCGCGCACCGACAAGTCGGGAGCATGCCCGACGTGCCGGGGCCGCCGGGCTGCGCGACCGTGGCGTCGAACCGGGCCACCAGGGGAGTCGCGCATGAACGAGCCGTCCAGGGTGATCGCGCTGTGGGCCGCCCCGCGGTCCAGGTCGACCGCGTTCTTCCGGTCGATGATCCAGCTCGGCGGCCTCGTGGCGCTGCACGAGCCGTTCTGCAACGTCGTCGACTACGGCCGGACCACCGTGCTCGACCGGGAGGTCACCACGCACCGCGACCTGATCGCGGAGATCCGGGCCGTCTCGGCCACCGGCACGGTGTTCCTCAAGGACACGACGGACCAGCGCTACGACGCGGTCTTCGAGGACCGGGACCTGCTGCGCGAGGCGCAGCACACCTTCCTGATCCGCAGGCCCGCGGAGGTCGCGGCGTCGTTCTACGCGCTCAAGCCGGACATGGAGCGCGCCCACGTCGGGCTGGAGGGGCTGCACGAGCTGTACCGGGCGGTCCTCGATGCCGGGGGCCGCGCGCCGGTGGTGCTGGACGCCGCAGACCTGGTCCGCGCGCCCGAAGCGGTGCTGCGCGCGTACTGCGCGCGCGTCGGCCTCCCGTTCGACGCGGCGGCGACGAGCTGGTCGTCCGGGGCGCGTCCGGAGTGGAGCATGTCGGAGCGCTGGCACTCGGCGGTGAGTGACAGCACCGGGTTCGTCGACCGGACCACCCGGTACCGGGACACGGTGGACAACAACCCGCTGCTGGCGTCGTTCGCCGCGCACCACGAGCCGTTCTACCGGGAGCTGCACGCGGTGCGGCTGGTGCCGGAGGAGGAGCAGGCGGGCCGCTGAGCCCTCAGCACCGCTCCCTCAGCACCGCTCCCTCAGCACCGCTCCCTCAGCACCGCGCCGCGAGCGTCGCGGCGAGCTCGGCGCGCAGGGCGGTCGCGGTGCCGTACCACTGCGCGTCGACCGCCGCCCGCCGGTAGAACAGCTGCGCGTCGCACCGCTCGGTCATCCCCAGCGCGCCGTGCAGGTGCACGACCTCCTCGGCGGCACGCCGGGCCACGTCGCCCGCCAACAGCGCCGCCTGCGCGCCCAGCCGCGCGTCCACACCCGATGTGACCGCCGTGTCGACCAGCGCCCGCGCGGCCTCCGCGTCCGCGGCCAGCGCCGCCAGCCGGTGCGCGAGCGCCGTGGACCTGGCCAGCGGCTCGCCGAACGCGTTCCGCCCGCGCAGGCGGTCGCACGCCAGCCGCACCGCCGCCCGCGCCGACCCCACCAGGTAGGCCGCGTGCCTGAGCCGGGCCCGCGCCAGCACGGCCGGGAAGGCGTCCGCGACGTCGAGCACGTCGCCGTCGATCGCGGCGCCGGCCAGCTCGACCAGGTACAGGTCGCCCCGGGCCACGTCGTCGCGCCTGCGCACCCGCACGCCCGGCTGGTCCACCGCGACCAGCGCCGCGCGCCCCGCGCCGACGACGAGGAGGTGGTCGACGTCCGCAGCGAACGCGACGAAGTCCCTGGTGGCGGTGATCGTCGCGCCGTCCACCCGGAACGGCGGCGGATCGCCCGGCCGGTCCGTGCCGCGCTCGCGCAGCGCGAGCGCCACGGTGCGCCCCTCCTCGGCGATGGCCTCCACCGGCCCGCCGCGCCCGGCCAGCAGGTCGGCCGCGGCGATCGTGTCCAGGTAGGGGCTCTGGTGCAGCGCCCGGCCCAGGAGGTCGGCGACGGCCAGGTGCGCGGCCAGGGTCGCCGGGGCGGCCGGGGTCCGCGCGCCGGCCAGTGCGCCGAGACCGGTCAGGGCCGCCCACACCTGCGCCCTGGTCTCCTCGTCCACGGGGTCCGGTCGACCACCCGCGCCCGCGCCGCGCGGTCGTTCGCCCAGCCGCCGCAGCAGCGGGATCGTCTCGTCGTCGAACAGCCCGGCCAGGTCAACCAGGTCGGGCGCGTCCGGCCGGTCGGCCAGGTCGGGCGGGTCGATCGGTGTCGTCGTCACAGGAGTCCCAGTCCGCTCGCCGCGATCAGGTAGAGCATCACCTCGGAGGTGCCCGAGGCGAGCCGGTGGGTGGGGCCGGTGCGGTACGCGGCCTCCAGCACGCCGTCCTCGGGCGCGCCGCCGTCCCACGCCGACAGCGCCGAGTCCAGCCCGTCGACCTCGGCCGCGGCCCGCAGCACCGGCCGGACCTGCTCGGACGCGCACCACTTCGCCATCGCCGAGCCGACCGGGTCCGGGGCGCCCTCGGCGAGGGCGTCCACCTGCCGCCAGGCCAGCGCCCGCGCCGCGCACAGCCGCGCGTCCAGCTCGGCGAGCCGGTGGGCGTGCACGGGGTCGTCGAGCGCGCCGGTCGCCGCGGCCCGCCGGACGACGGTGTCGAGCAGGACGCGCGCCTTGGCGTGGAAGTCGATGCCGGTGCGTTCGAGCAGCAGCAGCTCGCCGAGCAGCGACCAGCCCTCGTGCAGCGGGCCGACGATCGCCTCCGGCGGCAGCAGCAGGTCGTCGACGACCACCCGGGTGAACCGGTCGTTCCCGATGGACGGCACCACCTCGACGTACACGCCGGCGGAGTTCAGCGGGACCAGGAACAGCGTGATCCCGTCCATGCCGACCCCGCTGTCGCGGGTGCGGACCGCCATCAGCGAGAGGTCGGCGAACTGCGACTTCTGGTTGTAGACCTTGTTGCCCCGCAGCCGCCAGCCACCGTCCTCGGGGACGGCCGTGCTGCGCAGCGCGGCCAGGTCCGACCCGGCGCCGTCCTCGGTGAACAGCACGGTGGCCGCCCGCTCACCGCTCGCCAGCGCGGGCAGGTGCTCGCGCCGCTGCGCCGGGGACCCGCTGTGCAGCAGGAACGTGCCGACGATGCCGATGCCGAGCGTGTGCAGGTCGTCGGGGACGCCGGCCAGCAGCATCTCCTCGGTCAGCGCCGCCGCCTCGGCCGGGCCGAGGCCGAGCCCGCCGAACTCCACCGGCCAGTGCGGCGCGAGCATCCCGCGTTCGCCGAGCAGGCGGTACACCCCGATCCGCCCGGTCTCCGCCTCCGGTGGCAGCCGCCGCACCTCCTCGACGGCCCGCCGCACCCGCTCCTCGGCGAAGAACGCCCGCAGCTCGGCGCGGAACCCCTCGCTCGTCACGATCCCCGCGCTCATCGCGGGAGACCGCCGTCCCGGTCGACCGCGTCGAGCAGTTCCGCCAGGTCGTCCGCCGGGACGTCCGCCAGCTCGCGCTCCTCCACCAGTTCGGCCAGTTCGGCCAGCGTCGAGTGCAGGAACAGCTCCCGCAGCTCCAGGCGCACCCCGAAGACCTCCTCGACGCGGGCGGCGACCTTGGTGATCTTCAACGAGGTTCCGCCGATCGCGAAGAACCCGTCCCGGAGGGTCGGCTCCGCGACGCCGAGCACCTCCCGCCAGATGTCCGCGAGGGCGATCTGGGTGGCGGTCGTCGGCGGTTCCGCGACCGCGACGGCGACGCTCCCGCCCGGCGCCGGCAGCGCGGCGCGGTCGAGCTTGCCGCTGGCGGCGCGGGGCAGCTCGGGCAGGACCACGAACTCCGACGGCACCAGGTAGGTCGGCAACGCCTCGCCGAGCGCGGCGCGCAGCGCGTGGGGGTCCGGCGAGTCGCCCGCGACGTAGGCCACCAGCCGGGCGTCGGTGCCCGAACCCGCCACCACGACGGCGGCGTCCCGCACGCCGTCCAGCGCCAGCACGGCGTGCTCGACCTCCGCCGGTTCGACCCGCAACCCCCTGATCTTGACCTGGTCGTCCACCCGGCCGACGAACTCCAGCGCCCCGTCCTCGCGGCGCCGGACCAGGTCACCGGTCCGGTACAGCCGCTCGCCCGGCCCGCCGTACGGGTCCGGCACGAACCGCTCGGCGGTCAGCCCCGGCCGCCCCGCGTAGCCGCGCGCCACCCCGACACCGCCGACCAGCAGCTCGCCGGGCACGCCCACCGGCACCGGTTGGCCGAACCGGTCCACCACGTGGGCCCGGTAGTTCGCCATCGGCAGCCCGATCGGCGGCATGGCGTCGTGGTGGACGTGCGCGCACAGGTGGTCGATGCACGCCACGGTCGCCTCGGTGGGGCCGTAGCCGTTGTGGAACTGCCTGCCGGGGGTGTTCCAGGCGTTCACCAGCTCACCGGGGAACGCCTCCAGCCCCACGAACAGCGCGCGCAGGTCCGGCAGGTCGTCGGGGGAGAGCGACCGCAGCACGGCGGGCGGCAGGTCGGTGACGGTGACCCGCTCGGACCGCATGAGCGCGGTCAGCCGCTCCGGGTCCAGCAGTTCCGACCGGGGCGCCTGCACGAGGGTCGCGCCGCTGCACAGCGCCCCGAAGAAGTCGAACAGGCTGACGTCGAAGGAGGGGTTGGCGAACTGGAGCACCCGGTCGCCCTCGTCCAGCCCGAACAGCGCGATCACCGCGGGCGTGAAGTTGGCGATCGACCGGTGCTGGACCTGCACGCCCTTGGGGCGCCCGGTCGACCCGGACGTGAAGATCACGTAGGCCAGGTTGTCCGGCGACACCGCCACCTCCGGCCGCGTGGCGGGCGCGTCGTCCGCCTCCGGGTCGTCCAGGCACACCGCGCGCACCCCGTCGGGCAGCTCCCGCGCCAGTGCCCGCGTCGTCACCACGGTCGCCGCGCCCGCGTCGGCGAGCACGAGCGCGCGGCGCGCGGGCGGGTGGTCGGGGTCGAGCGGCAGGTACGCGCCACCGGCCTTGAGGACGCCGAGGAACGCCGTGGGCAGGCCAGGTCCCCGTTCCAGCAGGACGCCCACCACCGACTCCGGGCCGACCCCGGCGTCGACCAGGCGGTGCGCGACCCGGTTGGCCAGCCCGTCCAGTTCGCGGTAGGTCAGCGACGCGCCCTCGAAGCGGCTCGCCACCGCCGTCGGCAGCCGATCGGCCACGGCCTCGAACAGGTGGTGCAGGCACCGCTCGCCGACACCGAGGTCGCACTCGGTGCGGTTCGTGGCGTCGACGAGGGCGTGCTCGTCGTCGCCGAGCAGGTCGAGCTGCCCGAGCCGCAGGTCCGGGTCGGCCAGGAACGCCTCCAGCGCACGCCGGTAGTGGGCGAACAGGCGCCGCACGCGGGCCGCGTCGAACAGCTCGGTGGAGTACTCCGCCCACAGCCGCAGCCCGCGCCCGGGCACCGGGGTGACCTGCACGGCCAGGTCGAAGCGCGCGGTGCCCACCTCGACCGGGTAGACCTCGGCCTCCAGGTCGCCCAGGGCGGCCGACTCCGCACCGGTGTGCTGGAGCGTGAACGACACCTGGAACAGCGGGTTGCGGCCGGGGTCGCGGGCAGGGGCGAGTTCGTCGACCAGCCGCCCGAAGGGCAGGTCCTGGTTGAGGTGCGCGTCGACGACCGTGCGGTTGGTCCTGGCCAGCAGCTCCCGGAAGGTGGGGTTGCCCGCGGTGGACGTGCGCAGCACCAGCGTGTTGGCGAAGAAGCCGATCAGCGGCTCGACCTCCGGCCGGGTGCGCCCCGAGAAGACCGAGCCCACCACGACGTCGGACTGCCCGCTGTAGCGCGACACCACGGCCGTGAACGCCGCCAGGGCGACCGCGAGCGCGGTGACCCGCTCGTCCCGGGCGACGTCGGTCAGCCGCCGCGCCAGCGACTCCGGCAGCAGCGCCTCCTCGATCGCGCCCGCCAGGGTGGGCCGCACGGGCCGGGGCCGGTCGGTGGGCAGGTCGAGGGTCGGCAGGTCGCGGAGCTGCTCGCGCCAGTAGCGCGACTGCTCCTGCGGGTCCTCGCCCGCGAGCCACCCGCGCTGCCACGCGGCGTAGTCGGCGAACTGCACCGGCAGCGGCTCGGCCGGGGCGCTCCCGACGGCGGCGCGCCGGTAGCCCGCGACGAGTTCGGCCACGAGGATGCCGGTGGACCAGCCGTCCGTGGCGATGTGGTGCATGGCCAGCACCAGCACGTGCTCCGCGGCGTCGAGCGTGATCAGGGCGGGCCGCAGGACCGGCCCTCCGGCCAGGTCGAACGGCGCCCGCACCAGCTCGTGCACGAGGTCGCGCGCCGCGGCCTCCGGGTCCGCGCGCCCCGACAGGTCGTGCACCGGCAGCGGCACCGGCGCCGGCGGTTCGACCACCTGGTGCGGCACGCCGTTCTCGGCGGGGTAGCGGGTGCGCAGCACCTCGTGCCGGGCGACGAGGTCGTCCAGCGCGCGCCGCAGGGCGGCCACGTCCAGGGCGGCGCGCAGGCGCAGCACGAGCGGGGCGTTGTAGACGGGGCGGCCGTCGGCCCAGCGGTCGAGGAACCACAGGCGCTGCTGCGCGTAGGACAGCGGCAGCCGCCGGTCACGCGGGGCCGGCGCGATGCGGCCCGGGACGGCGCCACCGACGTCCGGCCGGCGTTGGCGCAGCGCCAGCACCGCCTTGCGCGCCTCGGCGAGGCCGGGGGCGCGGCGTTCTCGTGGCTCTCGTGGTGCCGGGTTCGACGTGGACATCGTGTGTGGGCTCCTCGGTGCCGGAGTGGTTCCTCGCCCGCGAGGCGGCCCCCACCATCCCCACCGCGCGGGGGTGCTCACGAGTCAGGCGATTCCCCGACGGGTCGGGGGGTGCCGCGGCTGCGACAGTTCGGTCGCGCGGCGGGCTGCGCGGCCGGTGCCGGTCCCCGCGTCGGCGAGGAGGGCCATGGGCACGGCGGAAGCTCCCACGATCACCAGGTCGCCGTCGGTCACCGACGACCTCGTGCGCGACGTCGCCGCCCTCACCCGCGCCGCGTACGCCGCGGGGGACCTGGTGCCGGGCCTGCCCGTCGCCGACGGCGCCCGCGAGGTCGAGGCCGACGTGCGCGCCGACCTCGACGCCGGGCACCTGCTGTGGACGGCGACGGTCGCCGGCCGGCCGGCGGGTTCGGTGCGGGCGCTGCCCGGCGCACGGGCGTGGAGCGTGCGCAGGCTGGCAGTGTCCCCCGACCACCGCCACCTCGGCCTGGGCAGGCTGCTGCTGCGCGCGGTCGAGGCCGCGGCAGCGGAGGCGGGTGCGGCCCGGGTGACGCTCGACGCGGTCGTGGAGCGCGGCAACCCCGCCTTCTACGCCAGGGCCGGCTACCTCACCACCCGGCACTTCGCGGCGCCGGACAAGCCGCTCTCCGAGGTGACCATGGAACGCGCCCTGGACGAGCCGCCGCCGCCCCCGGAGCACCCCGACCCGACCGACCTCGCCACGTCCCCGCCGGGCGTGGTGCGGTCGTGGTGGTCGGTCGGCGGTCACGCCGTGCGCGTCGTGGGGGCCGGGGAGGACGGCGTGGCCGCCGAACTGGCCCGCCACGGCCGGCTCGTGCCGGAGCGGGCGGTGCTGCGCGGCGTGGACAGGGCGCCGCTCATCGGCGACGCGCCGGACCGCGCGCGGGTCGAGCACCTGCCGGCACCGGTCGACCTCGTCCCCGCCTACGCCCTGCCGCGGTGCGCCGACCCGGCGTCCCTGGCCTGGTGGCGCTTCCCGCCGGCGCGCGGGTAGGGGACTTCCCCGACTGGTCCGGCCGCTCCGGCGACCGACACGCTGCTGGGGACCGCGGCACCGACCGTCGCCGCGGGGGGCGGTGAGGAGCGCGATGCGGGAGAGCACGGAGGACCGGCTCGGGCGGCTGACGGCCGAGCAGCGCGCGGCACTCGTCTCACGGGTGCGCGCGCGCCGCGCCGCCGAGCGCCGGACCGACCGCATCCCGGCGGTGGGGCGCGACGAACCCCTCCCGCTGTCGTTCGCCCAGCAGCGGCTGTGGCTGCTGGAGCAGTGGGCCGACGGCACCCCCGCCTTCAACACCCCGCTCGCGCTGAGGCTGCGCGGTCCGCTGGGCGCGGGGTCGCTGCGGCGCGCCGTCCTCGGCGTGGTCGAGCGGCACGAGGTGCTGCGGACCCGCTACACCGCCGGCCCCGACGGTCCGCGCCAGGTCGTGGGCGCCACCACCGACGACGTGTTCACCTCGGTCGACCTGGGTGCGCTCGACCCCGGGCAGCGGGAGGCGCGCGCGCACGACGTCGTGCTGCGGGAGGCGCGCAGGTGCTTCGACCTCACCCGCGACCCGTCGCTGCGGGCCACCCTGGTCCGGCTGGCCGACGACGACCACCTCCTGCTCCTCAGCGCGCACCACATCGCCACCGACGCGTGGTCCACCGACGTCCTGACCAGGGAGGTCGTCGAGCTCTACACCGCCGACCGCGCCGGCCGGGACCCCGTGCTGCCGGAGCTGCCCGTCCAGTTCGCCGACCACGCGGTGTGGGAGCGCGGACCGGCGGAGGAGGAGCGCCGAGCCGCGTCCCTGGCGCACTGGCGCACCGCCCTGGCCGGCCTGGACGCCGCACGGCTCCCGACGGACCGGCCGCGTCCGCCGGGCGGTCCGGGCTGGGCGGGGGAGCGGGCGCACGGCCTGCTGCCCGCCGCCGCGCACCGCGCGCTGGCCGCCCTCGGCGGCACCGGGCGCGTGCTGCCGCTGGCCCTCGCCGGCCTCGCCGGGGTCCTGAGCCGCTACACCGGGCACGACGACGTCGCGGTCGGCACGACGTTCGCCGGTCGCACCCGTCCCGAGCACGGGCCGCTGATCGGCTACTTCGCGAGCACCGCCGTCCTGCGGGTGTCCACCGCGGGCGACCCGTCGTTCCGGGAGCTGCTGGCCAGGGCCGATGACAGCGTCTACGCGGCGCACGCCCACCAGGCCGCCCCGTTCGAGCAGGTCGTCGCCGAGCTGGGCGTCGACCGGGAGGCCGGCCGCAACCCGCTGTTCCAGGTGGCGCTGCTCCAGGTCGACCCGTGGCTGGGGCCGACCCCGATGGGGGACGTCGTGGCCGAGGCGGTCGCCGTGCACACCGGGACCTCCCGGTTCGACCTGACGCTGAACGTCGCCGAACGCGCGGCGGGTGGTGTCGAGCTGACCGCCGAGTACGCCACCGACCTGTTCGACCGCGACCGGGTGGAACGCCTGCTGGCCCACTTCGTGCGGCTGCTGGAGTCCGCCGCGACCCGACCCGACGCGCCGCTGTCCGCGCTCGACCTGCTCACCGACGCCGAGCGCGTACCGGACCCCGTCCCGCCGGGCCACCCCGTCCCGCTGGACCACGTCGTCCCGCCCCGGCGGGCGGAGGCGGTCGTCGGACCCGGCTCCGACGTCGTCCTCGGCGCGCTGGACGCGCTCCGCGCCTCGGGGTCGTACGTCCCGGGGTCGCACGTCCCGGGGGGCACGGACCTCGTGGTCGACCACCGCACGGTGCTCACCCTCTTCGACGGGCTCGACCTGCGCGACGACCCACCGGGCACCTGGCTCGCCGTCGGCGACCCCTCCGCCGTGGAGGCGCTGTGGGCGCTGTCGCGCGGGTTCACCGTCGTGCTCGCCGACGCGGACGCGGACCTGGCGGCGCTGGTCCGCGAGCACGGCGTGACCCACCTCCGGTGCGCGCCCGCGCCCGCCGCGCTCCTCGCCGACGACACCCTGTCCCGTCTGGACGTGCTGCTCGTCGGCGGCGGGCCGGTGCCCGCGGACCTCGCGCGACGGCTGCGCGACGCGGTTCCCGCGCTGCACGTCCTGCACGGCCTCCCGGGGACCACGGCGTGGGTCCTCGCCGACGGCGCACCGCTCGCCGGTCGGACCGCGCGGGTCCTGGACCGCCTCGGACGACCGCAGCCGGTCGGCGTCCCCGGCGAGCTGCACCTCGGCCTGGCCGGGCGGTTCCACCGCACCGGTGACGCGGCCCGCCGGCTCGCCGACGGCACGCTGGAGGTGCTCGACCGGCCCGAAGCCGCCGTCGAGGCCGCGCTGCGCGGCCACCCGGGCGTGCGCGCGGCGGTCGTCACCGGGACCGCCGCCCACCTGGTCGCCGCCGATCCCGGCGCCACGCCGCCCGCCGACACCGCGTTGCGCGCCCACCTGCGCCCCCTGCTGCCCGCACGCGTGGTGCCGACGCGGTTCGCCTGGCTCGGCACCCTCCCGCTGACGCCCGGCGGCGAGGTGGACCACGCCCGCCTGCCGGCGATCGCCCCGCCGGAGGAGCGCGCGACGCCGACCACGCCCGCCGAACACCTCCTGGTCGAGGTGTGGCAGGAGGTGCTGGGGCTCGACCGGGTCGACGTCCGGGCGAACTTCTTCGGCCTGGGCGGCACCTCGCTGTCCGTCGTGGCGGTGGTGGCCGGGGCGAACCGCCGGGGCCTGCCGATCACGGCCCGCAGGCTGTTCGAGCACCAGACGATCGCGGAACTGGCCGAGGCGGTCGCCACCGACCCGGTCGTCGCGCTGAGCCAGGACGGCTCGACCCCGCCGCTGCTGTGCCTGCACGCCCGCACCGGGCCCACCCGGCGGCTGCCCGCCGGCCGCCCCTGGTACGCCCTCGAACCACCCGACCACCTGCGCGACGCCCCCGCGATCACGCACCTGGCCGCCCACTACGCGGCGGTGATCCGCCGGCGCTGGCCGCAAGGACCGCACCACCTCGTGGACCGCTCGCCGGCCACCCTGGCCGAGGCCGTCGCGACCGAGCTGCGCGCGGCGGGCCGCGAGGTGGGCCTGATCGCCGCGCTGCACCCGGCGCCGCCCGGCGGCGCGACCGGCGTCCGACCGCCCTCCCCGGGCGGCGCGGTCCGCGTGCCCGGCGACCCGCTGCGATCACCGCACGTCGCCGCGCTGCTGTGCGAGCTGGCCGACCGCGCCGAAGCGGCCGGCGACCCGAGTTCCCGTTCCGATGTGGAGGTCCACCATGCGCGATGACGACGAGGACGGCACCCGCTACACCGTGGTCGTCAACCACGAGGAGCAGTACTCGATCTGGCCGACGTACCGCGAGGTCCCGTCGGGGTGGCGCGAGGTCGGCGTCACCGGCACCAGGGACGAGTGCCTGGACCACGTGGAGCAGGTGTGGACGGACATGCGGCCGCTCAGCCTGCGCCTCGCCATGGGTACGTGAGCGGCGACCGATGGCGGTGAGCCGCGAGCCCGGGGCCCCGGACCGCGTGATCCCGGACCGCGTGACCCGGGACCGCGCGGCCGAGGACTACGCGCTGCCGCACCCGGGCGCACTGGAGGCCGAGTCGGCGCACGTGTTCCGCGAGGTCGCCGCGACCTTCGAGCGGCCGGTGCTGCTGTTCTCCGGCGGCAAGGACTCGATGGTGATGCTGCACGTCGCGGTCAGGGCGTTCTGGCCCGCGCCGCCGCCGTTCCCCGTCCTGCACGTGGACACCGGGCACAACTTCGACGAGGTGGTCGAGTTCCGCGACCGCGTCGTGCGCGACACGGGTGTGCGGCTGCTCGTCGCCCGCGTGCAGGACGACCTGGACGCGGGCCGGGTGGTCGAGGAGCCCGGCGCGGGCCGCAACCGGCTCCAGACGGCGACCCTGCTGCGCGCGATCGCCGAGCACCGCTTCGACGCGGTGTTCGGCGGCGCGCGCCGTGACGAGGAGAAGGCCAGGGCCAAGGAGCGGGTGTTCAGCCTCCGCGACGAGCACGGCCAGTGGGACCCGCGCAACCAGCGCCCCGAGCTGTGGAACCTCTACAACGGACGGCACCGGCGCGGCGAGCACGTGCGCGTCTTCCCGCTGTCGAACTGGACGGAGCTGGACATCTGGTCCTACGTCCGGGACGAGCGGGTCGAGCTGCCGCCGATCTACTACGCCCACCGCCGCGAGGTGGTCGAGCGCGACGGGATGCTGTTCGCCCGCACGCCCCACCTGGTCCTCGCGCCGGGGGAGCGGACCCGACCGGCCACCGTCCGGTTCCGCACCGTCGGCGACGCCACCTGCACGGGGTGCGTCGAGTCGACGGCGGCGACGGACGACGAGGTGCTCGCCGAGGTGGCGGCCAGCCGCGTCACCGAGCGCGGCGCCACCCGCGCCGACGACCGCGTCTCCGAGGCGGGCATGGAGGACAGGAAGCGGGAGGGGTACTTCTAGTGGAGTCCGGTGCACAGCTGCTGCGGCTGGCCACGGCCGGGAGCGTGGACGACGGGAAGTCGACCCTGATCGGCCGGCTCCTGCACGACTCCAAGGCGATCCTCGCCGACCAGTTGGAGTCCCTGGAGCGGGTCAGCCGCGCCCGCGGCGGCGACCGGCTCGACCTGGCCCTGCTCACCGACGGCCTGCGCGCCGAGCGCGAGCAGGGCATCACCATCGACGTGGCGCACCGCTTCTTCGCCACGCCACGCCGCCGGTTCGTCATCGCCGACACGCCGGGGCACGTCCAGTACACCCGCAACATGGTCACCGGCGCGTCCACCGCCGACCTGGCGCTCGTCGTCGTGGACGCCCGCAGGGGACTGCTGGAGCAGTCGCGGCGGCACGCGTTCCTCTCCAGCCTCCTCGGCATCCCGCACCTCGTGGTGTGCGTCAACAAGATGGACCTCGTCGACTGGTCGGCCGAGCGGTTCGCCGAGGTCCGCGCCGAGTTCGAGCGGTTCGCCACCAGGCTGGAGATCGCCGACGTGGCGTTCGTGCCGATGTCGGCGCTGCACGGCGACAACGTCGTGCAGCGCGGCGCGCGGATGCCGTGGTACGAGGGCGCGCCGCTGCTGCACCACCTGGAGGAGGTGCACATCGCCTCCGACCGCAACCTCATCGACCCGCGCCTGCCCGTGCAGTACGTGGTGCGCCACGGCGACTTCCGCGGCTACGCGGGGACCGTGGCCGGCGGCGTGTTCCGCCCCGGGGACGACGTCGTCGTGCTGCCCTCGGGCGTGACCTCGACCGTGGCGGCGATCCACGGCCCCGGCGGGACCCCGCTGGCGGTCGCGTTCCCGCCGCAGGCGGTGACCGTGCGGCTGGCCGACGACCTGGACGTGCGCCGCGGCGACACGCTGTGCAAGCCCGGCAACCGGCCCCGGGTGGGGCGCGACGTCGAGGCGATGGTCTGCTGGCTCGGCGACCGGTCGAGCCTCGTCCCCGGCGCGCGGCTGGTGCTCCAGCACAGCACCCAGCTGACCAGGGCCACCGTGCACGGCCTGCGCTACCGGCTCGACGTGACCACGCTGCACCGCGACGAGGCGGCGGAGTCGCTGTCGCTCAACGAGATCGGCCGGGTCAGCCTGCACACCCACACCCCGCTGGTGCACGACACCTACCGGACCAACCGGGCCACCGGCAGCTTCATCCTGGTCGACGAGACGACCCACGAGACCGTCGCCGCCGGCATGGTGCTGGCCCCGGCCGAGGCCGCGCCGACCGTCGTGCGGCACCGCCCCGCGGTCGGGCGCGAGGACCGGGCGACCCGCGGCGCGACCGTGTGGCTGACGGGCCTGTCGGCGGCCGGCAAGTCCACCCTCGCCGTCGAGGTGGAGCGGCAGCTGGTGGCCGCCGGCCGGCCCGCGTACCTGCTCGACGGGGACAACGTCCGCCTGGGCCTCAACGCGGACCTGGGCTTCTCCGCCGAGGACCGGGCGGAGAACGTGCGCCGCGTCGGCGAGGTCGCCCGGCTGTTCGCCGACTCCGGCACGGTCGCGCTCGTCGCGCTGATCAGCCCCTACCGGGAGGACCGGGACCGGGTGCGCGCCGCGCACGAGGAGGCCGGCCTGCCGTTCCTGGAGGTCTTCGTGGACACGCCCGTCGAGGTGTGCGAGGCGCGCGACCCGAAGGGCCTCTACGAACGGGCGCGCCGGGGCGAGCTCCGGGGGTTCACCGGGGTCGACGCGCCCTATGAGCCGCCCCTGCGACCCGAGCTGGTCCTGCGGCCCGACGGCGGCGGGGTGGCCGCGTCGGCCGCCCGCGTCGTCGGGTTGCTCGCCTGACCACCGCCGAACCGACCGAAGGAGCCGCGCCGATGACGGCCGAGCTGTCCACCGACCCGCTGCCGATGCTGCGGGACCTGATCAGGATCGACACCACCAACCCGCCGGGACGGGAGGGCCTGGTCGTCGCCCACCTCCAGCGCCTGCTCGCGGACACCGGCGCGGACCTGAAGGTGCTGGGCCCCGATCGGGAGCGCGCCAACCTCGTCGCCCGCTTCCCCGGTCGCGGTGAGGCCCCGCCGCTGCTGCTGCACGCGCACTCCGACGTCGTCCCCGTGGACGGGCAGGTGTGGGACCACCCGCCGTTCGAGGCGCGCGTCGTGGACGGGCACGTGTGGGGTCGCGGCGCCATCGACATGAAGGGCGGCCTGGCGATGATGCTGGCCGCGCTGGCGCGGCTCGCGGCGGCGGGCGAACGACCCGCCGGCGACGTGGTCCTGGCCGTCGTCGCGGACGAGGAGGCGGGCAGCGCGGTCGGCGCGCGCTACCTCGTGGACCGCCACCCCGAGCTGTTCGCCGGCATCCGCTGCGCCATCGGCGAGGAGGGCGGCGCGGGTGTCGACCTGGCGGGCGTGCGGTTCCACCCGATCGTGGTGGCCGAGAAGCGGGCGGCCTGGCTGCGCGCGACCCTGCGCGGACCGGGCGGACACGGCTCGCGGCTGACCCCGCCCGACACCCCGATGGCCCGGCTCGGTCGCCTGCTGACCGCGTTGAGCGGCACCAGGCTGCCCCGGCACCAGACCCCGGCGGCGGACCGGATGCTCGCCGCGCTCGCCGCGGCCCTGCCCGAACCGCTGGCCGCCGACGTCGCCCACTACCGGGAGGACCGCGCCGGCGACCGCCCGCCGAGCGGGTTGCCGCAGGTCGAGGCGCTGCGGCTGGACTCGGTGCTGCGGCACACGGTCAACCCGACGATCGTGCGGACCACCGAGAAGATCAACGTGGTGCCGAGCGAGATCACCGTCGACCTGGACGGCCGGGTGCTGCCCGGCGAGTTCACCGTGGACGACTTCGTCGCGGAACTGCGCGAGCGGGTCGGCCCCGACGTGGAGTTCGACCTGCTGCTGGAGGGGTCGAGGGTCCGCCCGGAGCTGATCGCGGAACCGGAGTTCGGCGGCTTCTACGACACCATGTCGGACATCCTCGCCAAGGCCGACCCCGGCGGCACGCCGCTGCCGATGGTGTCGCCCGCGTCCACCGACGCCCGGCTGTTCGCCCAGCTCGGCATCCGCTGCTACGGCTGGCTGCCCCTGAAGCTGCCCGCCGGCGTGGACTACCGGGGTCTGCTGCACACGGCGAACGAGCGGGTGCCGGTGGACGCCCTGGAGCTGGGCGCCCACTGCCTGACCGAACTGCTGCGCACCTACCGCTAGCCGGACCCCGCGGTGGGCGCGGTTCAGGTCCTCGTGGAGCCCCGTCCCGCGAGCCGCCCGGTTGCCGGCGGTCCGTCAGCCCAGGTCGGGAAGCTCCTTCAGGGTGCGGATCGGCCGGCTCACCGCGGGGACGGCGGACAGCACGAGCACCACGGGCGTCGCGAACAGCACGGTCCGCGCGCCCAGCGAGTCGACCAGCACACCGGCGACGCCGGCCCCGATCGACAGCAGGCCGAAGCTGATCAGCCGGTAGCTGGCGTTCATCCGGGCGTGCAGGGCGCTGGGCGTGCACCGCTGCCGCACGGTCAGCGCGATCACGCTGCCCGCCGACGAGCCCGTCACGCCCAGGAAGTAGCCCAGCCCGCCGAGCAGCACGTCGGACGACCCGCCGTCGGTCAGCGGCAGCAGGAAGTAGGACGTCGTGGAGAACACCACGGCGACGGACAGCGCGGGACCGTGGCCGACGCGGCGGATCAGCCTCGGCACGCCCAGCGCGCCCAGCACACCGCCCACCCCGCCGGCGACCAGGACCGCGCCGTACTCGGCGTTGGCGTGGCCGAGGTCGCGCACGAAGTGGACCAGGAACGCCACGGTCGTCGTGGCGGCGGCGGCGTTGTAGATGCCGGCGTGCAGGACCAGGGCCCTGATCGGCGGGTTGTCGAGCACGGCGCGCAGCCCCTCGGCCAGCTCGCGGCGCAGCGACCGGCGCGGTGGGCGCGGCGGCCTCGGTTCGCGGTGGCGGATCAGCAGCAGCGCGTTGGCCGAGGCCAGGTAGGACAGGCCGTCGAAGACGAGGATGCCGACGGGGCCGAACACCCCGCTCAACCAGCCGGCCAGACCCGGACCCGCCGTGGCGCCGACGGCCAGGTTGACCGACACGGCGCTGTTGGCCGACGCCAGGTCGCGCCCGGCCGCCAGCTGGGGCAGGTAGCTCACCGCGGCGATGTCGTACAGCACGGTCAGCGCGCCGCCGGTCACCGCGATCGCGTACAGCAGCGGCAGCGTGAGCGCGTCGAACAGCGCCAGCAGCGGCACCGACATCACCAGCGCGAACCGGCCCAGGTCGGCGGCGATCATCACCGGCCGCTTGGTCCGGCGCTCCAGCCACACGCCCGCGAACAGCGGCAGCAGGAAGAACGGGCACAGGTACAGCGCTTGGAGCAGGCCCACCTGGGTGCCGGTGCCGTCCAGCGTCGTCACCACCAGCAGCGGCAGCGCGAACTCGGTGATCCGGGAGCCGAACTGCGACACCAGGTCGGCCACCCAGAACCGGCGGAAGTCCGGGTCCCGGCGCAGCGGGCGCGGCGCGGGCGCGTCCCGGAGGGTCTCGTCGACGGTCATCCCGCTCCCGGTGGTGGGTCCCCGGCCGCGCGGTCGGTCGTGGCACCGCGCCGCGCGCTGAACGCGGGAAGCGTCACACCGGTCGCGCCGCCGCCGGGAGTCGGGAGAATCCCCGGCTGTCCCGCCGCCACCGGCCCGCCGATGCTGCCGGGGTGGGCGACGTGCTGAAGACCGCGGACAGCGACACCGGCGGCGACACCGGCTCCGACGAGCGGGCCCCGGACGGGCCGGCCCCGGACGGGCGGGTCCGCCCCGGCGGCGACCGGCGTCGCCGGTGGTGGCGGCGGGTGCGCGTGGCGGCGTGGTCGTTCCTGGTCCTGGTCGTCGTGCTCGCCTCGGTCGCCGCGCTGGCGGTCACGTGGGTCGTGCGGCGCTCCTTCCCGGTCGTCGAGGGCACGCTCGCGGTGCCCGGCCTGCACGGACCGGTCGAGGTGCTCCGCGACGGGTTCGGGGTGCCGCGGATCTACGCCGACGACCCGCACGACCTGTTCCTGGCGCAGGGCTACACCCACGCCCAGGACCGGTTCTGGGAGATGGACGTCCGCCGCCACATCACCTCCGGCCGCCTCGCGGAGCTGTTCGGCGAGAGCCAGGTGGTCACCGACGCGACCGTGCGCACGATGGGCTGGCGGCGGGTCGCCGAGCAGGAGTTGGAGCTGCTGTCGCCCGACGCGCGCGCGCACCTCCGGTCCTACGCCGACGGCGTCAACGCCTACCTCGCCGAGCACAGCGGCTCCGAGGTGGGCGTCGAGTACGCGGTGCTCGGCCTGCTGGTGTCCGACTACGAGCCCGAACCGTGGACGCCCGCGGACTCGGTGGCCTGGCTCAAGGCCGTGGCCTGGGACCTCAACGGCACGGTGACCGACCAGGCCCGGCACGCCATGCTGGCCGCGAGCATGCCGCGCGAGACCGTGGACCGGCTGTTCCCCGGCTACGACTTCGACAGGTGGGAACCGACCGTGCAGCCCGGCGAGACCAGCCGCGATCCCGAGCCGATCGCCCCCGGCACCACCGTCCCGCAGTCGGCCGGGGCCGCGCGGCCGGACGCCGACGAGGTGCTGGGCGCGCTGCGCGGCGTGACCGAGACGGCCACGGCGCTGGACGACCTGCTCGGCCCGCGCGGCGAGGGCATCGGCTCCAACGCCTGGGTGGTCTCCGGGAAGCTGACCACCACCGGCAAGCCGATGCTCGCCAACGACCCGCACCTCGCACCCACGATGCCCGGACCGTGGTACCAGGTGGGCCTGCACTGCCGCACCACCGGACCGGACTGCCCGTTCGACGTGTCCGGGTTCAGCTTCGCCGGGATGCCGGGCGTCCTCATCGGTCGCAACGCCGCCATCTCCTGGGGCCTGACCAACCTGGGCCCGGCCGACACCGACCTGTACCTGGAGCGGGTGGTCGGCGACGGCTACGAGTACCGCGGCGAGGTCGTCCCGCTCCGGACCCGGCAGGAGGTGATCCGGGTCGCGGGCGGGGAACCCCGCACGATCACCGTGCGCTCCACGGCGCACGGACCGATCCTGTCCGACGTGGTCGACCGGGTCCGCGCCACCGGGCGGGACGGCCGGACACCGGGCGTCGAACCGGACGCCGACGGCTACGAGGTCGCCATCCGGTGGACCGCGCTGCAACCCGGCCGCACCATCGACGCGGTGTTCCGGCTGAACGCGGCCCACGACTGGCGCTCGTTCCGCGAGGCCGCGTCGCTGTTCACCGCCCCGGCGCAGAACATGCTCTACGCCGACGCCGAGGGCCACATCGGCTACCAGACGCCCGGCCTGATCCCGGTGCGCCCCAGCGGGGACGGCCGCTACCCCGTGCCCGGGTGGACGGGCGAGCACGAGTGGACCGGGTTCGTCCCGTTCGACGAACTGCCCAGCGCGCTGGACCCGGCGAGCGGGTACTTCGTCAACGCCAACAACGCGGTCACCGCCCCGTCCTACCCGTACCTCATCACGAAGGCGTGGGGCGACGGCAACCGCAGCCAGCGCATCACCGACCTGATCAAGCAGGGCGCGCCGCTCGACCGCGACGCGATGGAGCGCATCCAGGCCGACACCCGCAACGCCAACGCGGCCACCCTGACCCCGGCGCTGCTCGCCACCGACGTCGGACCCGGCACCGCGCCCGCCCGGGACCTGCTGCGGGGCTGGGACTTCACCCAGCCCGCCGACTCCGCGCCCGCGGCCTACTTCAACGCGGTGTGGCGCAACCTGCTGCGGCTGCTGTTCGTCGACGAGCTGACGAACGGCGCGCCCAAGGTGGACGTCGACGGCGGCGGCCAGTGGTTCGAGGTCGTCCGCGCCCTCCTGGAGCGCCCGGACGACCCGTTCTGGACCAACGAGACCGACCCGCGCGGCCTGCGCGGGCGCGACGCCGTGCTCCGGGCGGCGATGGACGACGCCGCGCGGGAGCTGACCGACCGGCTCGGCGACGACCCGCGCGGGTGGCGGTGGGGCGACCTGCACCAGCTCACCCTGAAGAACCAGACCCTGGGCTCCGCCGGGCCCGCGCCGCTGCGGCGGCTGCTCAACCGGGGACCGGTCGGCGTGCCGGGCGGACCGGCCGCGGTGAACGCGAACGGGTGGAACGCCAAGCGCGGCTACGAGGTCAACTGGGTGCCCTCGATGCGGATGGTGGTCGACTGGTCGGACCCGGACGCCTCCCGCTGGATCAACCTCACCGGGGCGTCCGGTCACGCGTTCGCCGAGCACTACGACGACCAGACGCCCCTGTGGCAGCGCGACGAGACGACCGCGTGGCCGTTCACCAGGGATGCCGTCGTCGAGGCGGCGCAGGACCGGCTCACGCTCACCCCGGCCGGTTAGCGCGCCGCGCCACCCGGCCGGCCGCGCCGTTCGCGCGGTGGAATGCTGTGCACCCTGCCGTTCGAACCGTGAGCACCGGAAGGACCCCGCATGACCAGCCGGTTGGAGTGGATCACCCTCGACGCCCGCGACCCGCGGACGCTCGCCGCGTTCTGGTGCGGCGTGCTCGGGTACGTCGTCTACGGGGAGCGCGGCGACGGCGACGCGGTGGAGATCGGCCCCGACCCGGAGCAGCCGGACGAGGAGCGCCTCGCCGAGCTGCGGGACCGGCCGACCGTGCCGAGCATGGTGTTCGTCCGCGTGCCGGAGGGGAAGCAGGCGGCCAAGAACCGGTTGCACTTCGAGATCACGCCCGTGGACAGCGACCAGGACGCGGAACTCGCCCGGCTCACCGACCTCGGTGCGACCAAGGTGGACGTCGGGCAGGGCGAGGGCCGGTCGTGGGTCGTGCTGGCCGACCCGGAGGGCAACGAGTTCTGCCTGGCCCGCAGCCTCGCGCCGGGGGTCTTCTCGCTCTGACGGCGGTGTTGTCGGTGGTGTCACCGACTTGTCGCCCCACCCGCGCTCCCGCGAACCTGGTCGGGTGACTGACTGGTTGCGGCGCCTCTCCCCACCCGGTCCGGCCCGGGCGCGGGTGCTGTGCCTGCCGCCCGGCGGCGGGTCGGCCCAGCTGTACCAGCGCTGGCCCGCCCTCCTGGGCGCGGACCTCGACGTGGTCGCGGTGGAGCTGCCGGGGCGCGGCGAGCGCAGCCTGGAGGCGCCCCTGACCCGCATGACCGACGTGGTCGCCGGCGTGGTCGGGGCGCTCGACGCGCTCGACGACCTCCCGCTGGTCGTGTTCGGCCACAGCATGGGCGCGGTCGTCGGCTGGGAGCTGTGCCGGGAGCTGCGGGCGACCGGACGTGCCGTGCCCGCCGGGCTGGTGGTCGCGGGGGCCGCCGCGCCCGGCGCGCCGGACGCGGCCCGGCCGCGCGGCCCGGTCACCGACGCCGAGCTGGTCGGGCTGATCACGTCGTCGGACGGGCTCCCGCCGGGCACGTCGCTCGACCCGCTGCTCCTGGGCTACCTCCTGCCGGTGCTGCGCGCGGACCTCGCCGTGGTGAACGACTTCCGCCCGGACCCGCGACCCCCTCTGCCGTGCGCCCTGCGCGTGTACCTCGGCGCGGACGACGTGACGGTCCCCGCCGAGGAGGCGGAACCGTGGGCGGCGGAGGTCGAGGGCCCCGTCGTCGTCCGCACGTTCCCGGGCGGGCACTTCTTCCCGAGGGACGAGGAGGCCGCCGTGCTCGCGCGGCTGCGCCTGGACGTCCTCGACTGCACCGGCCTGGCGACGGGCACGCCGACGGCCGGTGACCGGGCCTGACGTGCCGGGCGTTCCGAGAGATCACGACGTCGATGAGGATGGAGGGTGGGACCGGTGACCGAGGACCTTCGCACATCGGAGCTCGTCGCCCGACCGGACGGCACCGGGTTCCCCGCGGCCGAGGTGGCCGCCGCCGTGGCGGGCGACGGGTTCGCGCGGCTGGGCGCGGAGCACTTCCCGGTCGACCCCGAGGGCGGTGACTTCGCCCGCTTCCGCGAGACCTGGGAGGACCTGGAGCTGGACGGGGCGCTCGTGGACGGCGGCTGCTACCGGTACCGGCGCTACGGCAGGCTGCGCGCGGTGCGCACCGCCGACGGGATCTCCCTCTCCGCGCTGCCGCACGCGGCGTTCCGGCAGGACGGCATCCCCATGTGGCGCGGCGACGAGCGGATGTTCGCCCCGATCCGGCCCGCCGCGCTGGCGGACGCGTGCCTGCACGCCCTGGTCACCGCCGACCTGGCGGCCGCCGACCTGGTGCGCACGAGTCCGGAGTGGACGGTCGGGCTGCACCTGATCCGGATCATCGCCCTGGACGGCGAGACCGGCCTGCCGACCCCCGAGGGCAGGCACCGCGACGGGCACGCGTTCGTGGGCATGCACCTGCTGCGCCGGGAGAACAGCGCGGGCGGCGTGTCCACCGTCTACCGCGACGGCCGGCCCGACGTCCGCTTCACGCTGGAGTCGCCGCTGGACTCGGTGCTCGTCGACGACACGGCCGTGTGGCACGAGGTGTCGCCGATCGCGGTGCGCGACCGCGCGGGCGGCCGGGCCGTGCGGGACATGCTCCTCGTCGACATCAACCCGTCGTGACGCCGACGACGGACCCGGCGGTCGAGGCGCACCGCACCGACCTCCCGCCGGCCGACGGCCTCGTGCGGATCGAACCAGGCCGGTACGACTGGGTGAACCTGGTGCTGGCGGGCGACCCGGCCGCGCTGCGCGACCTCGACGCCACCGCGTGGCTGCACTACCGGGGCGGCGTGGACCCGGAGTTCCTGCGCGTGCCGCCGGGCGCTCCCGGCGCCGCTCGGATCGGCGTGCCGCGCCGCGACGACCTGGTGGCCGTGCGGCTGCCGGACCTGCCCGGCGTGCGCGTGGTCGAGGTGACGGCGACGCGGTCCGCCCCCGGTGCGACCCACCCGCTCCCGCTGTCGGAGCACTTCGACAACACCGGCCTGACCACCGTCGACGCCCTCGACGCCGGCGGCTTCAACCTCTGGGGCAACACGTTCCCGGCGCACGACCTGCCCGCGCCGGGCGGCACGTCGACCACCGGCGGGGTGCCCTTCGCGTTCCCCGCGCGGGCCCCGGACGGCCGGGACAACCTGCGCTGCCGCGGCCAGCGGATCGCGGTGCCGCCCGGACGGTGGGACTGGGTGCACGTCCTGGGCGCGGCCGAGCGCCGCACCGAGGACCCCCTGTCGGTGCACCACGCCGACGGGTCGGTGCGCCCGCAGTGGCTGCGCGTGTCGGACTTCTGGCCGGAGACCGCGCCGCGGTTCGGTGAACTCCTCGCGCACCGGTGCCGCACCATGCACTACCCGCGGCACGTCCAGCGGAACACCGCCCCCGCGCTGTGGGCGCAGCGGGTCCCGCTGACCGGGCCGGACGGCGTCGTCGCGCTGGAACTGCCGGACAACCCGGCGCTGCACGTGTTCGCCATGACGCTCCAGGCGGGGGAGGGACAGCCGGGATGAAGGTGGAACTGCCGGGCATCGGGCACTGGCGGCACGACCTGGGGCACTGCCTGCACGCCACGGCCGGCGTGCTGCTGCGCTTCCACGGCGCCGACCCGCTGGACGTGCTGGGCGCGGGCTGGGGCTTCGGGTACCGGGCTGGGGACGTGCGCCGCGAGGAGTACTACTTCCCGTGCGCGCGGGGTTCGCTGTTCGCGAGCATCGCGCCGCACCACGCGGTCACGTCGCGCTGGCACGAGCCGGTCGACGCCGAGGCGGGGTGGCGGGAGGTCCGGGACGCCGTCGCGTCCGGCCGGCCGGTGGCGGTGGCCGCGGACAACTACCACCTGCCGTTCCGGCCCGCCTACGGCGACGTGCACACCAACCACCTGCTGGTGGTGCACGGCTTCGACGACGAACGCGGCGTCGCGCTCGTCGCGGACTCCGTGCCGCCGCGCTTCCTGGGCGAGATCACCATCGCCGACCTGACCGCGGCGCGCGACTCGGCCAACCCGGTGCGCCACGACCGGGACCTGTTCTTCACCGACCGGCCCATCGGCAACCGGTGGCTGGAGGTGTCCGTGGACGGCCCGCTGGACCCGCCGGACCGCGACCGCCTGCGCGAGGTGCTCGCCGCCAACCTGGCCGGGTTCGCCGGTGAGGGGGACGGCGGCCCGGACTACCTCGGCCTGCCCGGCACGCGCCGCTTCCTGGCCGACGCCGCGACCCGCCTGCGCGAGCACGACCCGGCCGCGGTCGACGAGGTGTTCGTGGTGGCCGGGGTCGTGCTCGCCGTCACCGGCCTGCACGGCGACCACCTGGCCGCGACCGGGCGCCGCCTCGGTGACACCGCCCTGGTGGAGTTGGCGCGGGAGGTCGACCGCGTGGCGCACCACTGGTCGGCGGTCCGGATCGCGGTGGCCGCCGGCCGCGCCGACCCGTCGGGGGCCGCCCGCACCCTGGACGCGCGCGCGACGGCGCTGCTGGCCGACCACGAGCGCGCGCTGACAGGGCTGGAGGGCTTCCTCGGACGCGGATGAGCCCCGGGCGCGGATGAGCCCCGGACGCCGCGGGGCCGCGCCGGTCAGGTCCGGGTGGACCAGGTCATCGGCGAGGTGCGCAGGCCCGCCCGCACGGCCGCGTGCACGGCGCGCGCCAACCGCGAGCCCTGCACCGAACGCGGACCGCCGTACTCCTCCGCCGGTCCCGTCGCCGGGCACAGCAGGACCGTGGCGTCGGTCGGTGTCCCGGTGCCCGGCACACCGCCCTCCACCAGGGCCTGCGCCTTGGCCTCCGCGGCCGTGGCCACGGCGTTGACCAGCGCCGCCGGCGTCAACCGCACGGGGAACCACCCCACCACGTTGATCGTGCCCGGCCGCCACGCCAGCGCTTCGCCGCCCGCCGCCCAGGTGGGGTGGGCGCCGATGCCGGTCGTCGCGGTGACGGTCACGCCCCGGTCGGTCGTGGTGACCTCCTGGCGGACGTCCACCGCGGTCAGCACACCGGTGCCGGTCCCCGCCAGGCCGCACGCGGCGGCGAGGTCGACCACGTCGGCGGCCGGGTCGTCGCGGTCGTAGTCGTGCGGCACCGTGGCGTTGAGCACCCACTCGCGTTCGCCGATGCCTCCGCCGTGCACCGCGGAGGAGATGGCCAGCCACGGTCGCCCGGTGCGCCACACCAGCACGGACCGACCGTTCACCCGGCGGTGTTCCGGTTCCACGGGTGCCCTCCCACCGGTGGTGCGCCCGGCCGGGCGTGGGCAGCGGCGCGGCGGTCCCGGCCGCGACCGCCGGGTCGGCACTGTACGCGGCGGGGACCCGGGCCCGGACGCCGACCGCCGCGCGGGGGCGGCGGGACCGGGTCCCCGCCGCCCCCGCGCGGTCAGGTCGTGATCGAGAAGCTGTTGGACCGGAAGTCCATGCCGCCGGACGACGAGGTGATCTCGAAGCCGAACTGCACGTCGCCCACCGTCACGTCGCCCCACCAGCCGCGCGCGCCGATCCAGCGCAGCACCGCGAGCACGTCGACCGTGCCGGCGTTGGTGTTGCCGGTGCGCACGAACGAGAACACCTGGTTCGACCCGTTGGACCCGCGGTGCACGTCCCAGGTGTGGCCGCCCACCGACACGGTGGTCTCCCGCCCTCCGATGGGGCCGACCGGGCCCTGCTTGTTCACCCAGATCATCACCTCGTACGCGTGGTTGTCGGCCCAGATGTCGTACGCCGTCGCGTACGCGCCGCTGCCGGGCCTGGCCACGTCGAACGAGCTGCTCAACCTGCTCAGCGCGCTCAGCTTCCGGTTCACCATCCTCGCCGAGTGCGGGTACGACTTCACGCCGCCGGTGTTCGGGTGGTTCGCCCACACGCCCCAGTTCGAGTACGAGTTCGCCCAGACCGTCTGCGGCCCGACCCCGCTTCCCCAGACGTTGTTGCGGACGGTGTACCCGCCGTTCGACCAGGTGCCCCACTTGTCGGTCGAGGACCACGTCGCGGCCTGCGCGGGCACCGCGCTCCCGACCAGCAGACCGGCGAGCACGACCGCCGCGGCGGCCCATCGCGTTCTCGTCACTGTCGGCACTCCTCCCGGGCGTCGTCGCCCACGTCGGCGCGCTTCGTCGAACCACGTCGCGGAGCGCGCCGGGAACGGTGTCCGGCGGCGGAACGGATCGGACTTTCGCAGTCCACCCGGGACCGGTCAACCGGGCGGTCCTCCTTCGACGGGCTTCGACGAACGGCTTCGAAGGAATTCACCCGGCTGCGCGGCGTCCCGGGGGCGCGTGCCGCTACACCGGCCGGCCCCCTACCCGCTCGGGCATCCCGATCCCGACGAGGCCGTCCAGCGCGCGCGGCAGCGGACCGCGGTGCAGGACGCCCAGGCGCTGGGTGGCGCGGGTGAGGGCGACGTACAGCTCGGCCGCGCCGCGCGGGCCGTCGGCGAGGATGCGCTCCGGTTCCACGACCAGCACGGCGTCGTACTCCAGGCCCTTCGTCTCCGACGCCGCCACCGCGCCCGGCACGTCCGGCGGCCCGATCACGACGCTGGTGCCCTCGCGGCCCGCCTCGTCGCGGACGAACTCCTCGACGGCGGCGGGCAGCTCGTCCCCGGTGATCAGCCTGGACCACGGCCGGACGCCGCACGCGCGGACCGACTCCGGCGGGCGGACCCCCGGCGCGAACCCGGCCAGCACCGCGGCGGCGACGTCCATGATCTCCGCCGGGGTGCGGTAGTTCACCGTCAGCGACCGGTAGACCCAGCGGCCGGGCACGTACCGGTCCAGCATCCCGCCCCACGACGTCGCGCCGGCCGACGACCGGCGCTGGGCGAGGTCGCCGACCACCGTGAAGGAACGGCCCGGGCAGCGCCGCATCAGCACCCGCCAGTCCATCTCGGACAGCTCCTGGGCCTCGTCGACCACGACGTGCCGGTAGGTCCAGTCCCGGTCCGCGGCGGCGCGCTCGACCAGTTCCCGGGTGTCGTGCTCGACGAAGCGGTCCGCCAGCTCCTCGGCGTCGAGCAGGTCCGTGGCGAACAGGTGGTCCTCGTCGTCCATCATGTCCCGTCGGCCGACGAAGCTGTCCAGCACCGCGGCGGCGTGCTCGGTCTCGGCCGCCCGCGCCCGCTCGGCGGCCCGGTCCACCGACCCGTCGCTGCCGAGCAGGTCGACCAGCTCGTCGAGCAGCGGCACGTCCGACACCGTCCACGCCTCGCCGACGGCGCGCAGCAGCACCGGGTCACCGCCCGCCGCCCGCAGCCGCTCGGGGGAGGAGTAGAGCGGCGCCAGCAGCGCTTCCGGCGTCAGGACGGGCCACAGCTCGTCCAGCACGGCGGTGAACGCCTCGTCCTCCGCCAGCTCCTTGACCAGCTCGGCCCGCAGGCGCTCCCACGACGCGCGGTCCTCCCGCGTCAACCAGCCCTTGCCGATCCGGGGGATCGCCCGTTCGGTGAGCACGTACGTGATGATCTCGGTGAACACGGCGCGGGCCTCGTTGTGCGGCAGCCCGCTCGCGCGCGCCTCCTCCCTGGCCCACTCGGCGGTGGGGGCGTCGATCCGGGCCGTGCCGCCGCCCAGTTCGATCGTCAGCGGCTCCTCCGGCAGCCGCTGCCGGTCCTGGATCGCCGCCGCGAGCACGTCCAGCACCGCGAGCGAGCCCTTGAGCCGCGCGGCCTCCGGACCGTCCTCGGCGGTGACCAGCAGGCCGGGCACGAGGCCGCCGGTCGTGGTGAACACGACGTCGGACTCGCCCAGCGACGGCAGGACGCGGCCGATGTGGTTCAGGAACGCCGGGTTCGGCCCGACCACGAGCACGCCGTGCCGCTCCATCCGCTCCCGCTGGGTGTAGAGCAGGTACGCGACGCGGTGCAGCGCCACCACGGTCTTCCCGGTGCCCGGACCGCCCTCGATCACCAGCACGCCGGGGTGGTCGAGCCGGATGATCTCGTCCTGCTCGGCCTGGATCGTCGCGACGATGTCGCGCATGCCCTCGCCGCGCGGCGCGTTGACCGCCGCGAGCAGGGCGGCGTCGCCGCGCGCTTCGCCGTCGGGGCGGCCGAGCACCTCGTCGGTGAAATCGAGCACACGCCGCCCCCGGGTGTGGAACTGGCGGCGACGGCGCATGTTCTCCGGGTTCGCGGCGGTGGCGACGTAGAACGCGCGCGACGCCGGTGCGCGCCAGTCGAGCAGCACCGGTTCGTACTCGTCGTGCTCGTCGAAGAGGCCGATCCGGCCGATGTAGGAATGTTCACCGGAAAGGGCGTCCAGCCGGCCGAAGCACAGCCCGTTGTCCGCCACGTCCAGCCGCTTCGCCTCCTTGGCCAGGGCCCGCACCTCGGCGTCCCGCTCGACGGCCGTCCCGCCGTTGCCCAGCAGCGCCGCGTCGTACTCGCCCTTCACCCGCGCGCGCTCCGCGTCGAGCCGCGCGTAGAGACCGGCCACGTAACCGCGCTCGGACCGCAATTCTTCGTCGTACCCCTGAGTTGACACATGCCCCTCGCAGCGGCTAACCTGATATCAGATTCGGCGTATTCTCCATCTCACGGTGGAGAGCACGCCGATTTTTCATTCTCCGCCCCTTGTCAAGTCCCCGGTGCGACGTGCGCGACCAGGGGCTCCGCGGAGGCGGTCGGTTCTGTGCCCGGCGATTCTGCGGCACCACCCCGGCCTTGCCGCAAGTGCGGGGGCGCGCTATAAATTGAAGTGGGAAGAAGTGGTCGACTTCTTTCCGGTGATCACGCGCCGGTGACGAGTCCCGCCTCGTGCGCGAGCAGGCCCGCCTGGGTGCGGTTGCGGCAGTCGATCTTCACCAACATCCGCGAGACGTAGCTCTTCACGGTCGCCTCCGACAGGTGCAGCTCGCGGGCGATCTCCGCGTTGGACAGCCCGCGCCCCAGGCAGGCCAGCACGTCCCGGTCGCGGTCGGACAGCCCGCGCAGCCGAGCCCTGGCCTCGTCGCGCCCGCGCCCCGCCGCGGTGGCCGCGACCAGCCGGGCGGCGGCGGCCGGGGAGAGCACCGTGTGCCCGGCCGCGGCGACGCGCACCAGCCCCACCAGGTCCTCCGGCGGCGTGGACTTCAGCAGGAAGCCCGCCGCACCGGCGCGCAGGGCGCGCAGCACGTAGCTGTCCGCGTCGAAGGTGGTCAGCGCGACGACGACCGGCGGCGCGGGCAGCGCGCCGATCCGCTCGATCGCCACCAGGCCGTCGACGCCGGGCATCCGCAGGTCCATCAGCACCACGTCGGGACGGTGCCGGACGACCGCCTCCACGGCCTCCGCGCCGTCCCGGGCGTCGCCGACCACCTCCAGGTCCTCGGCGGCGCCGAGGATCACCCGCAGGTGCGCGCACACCATCGGTTCGTCGTCGACCACGACCACCCTGATCACGCCACCACCCCGATCGTCCCCGCCATCCCCGGTCACCCGGCGTCCTCCCTCGTCGGCACGTACGCGGGCAGCGTCGCGTCGACCCGGAAACCGCCGTCCGGCATCGGCCCCGCGCGCAGCGCCCCACCGACCAGCTCCACCCGCTGCCCCAACCCGAGCAGCCCGGCGCCGGAACCGCTCGACGCCAGCGCGTCGTCGGCCGCCCGCCGCGCCGGGCCGTTCGTGACGCGCACGGTGACGCCGTCGGCCCGGTAGTCCACCACCACGGCCACCTCGCCGCCCGGCGCGTGCTTGCGCGCGTTGGTCAGCGACTCCTGCACCACCCGGTACGCCGTCCGCCGGACCGTCGGCGAGACCCGCTCGGGCACGCCCCCCACCGCGTACGACACGCGTTCGCCGACCGCGCGGGCCTCGTCGACCAGCGTCCGGGGGTCGGGCGCGGTCGGTTCCGCCGGGGCGCCGGCCGTCACCTGCCCGCCGGTGCGCAGCACCCCGACCAGGTCGCGCAGCTCGGTCAGCGCGAGGGCGCACGCCTGCCGGATGTCCTCGGCGGCGGCGCGCACGGCGGGCTCGGCCGACCCGACGCCGAGCGCCCCGGCGTGCAGCACGACCAGGCTCAGCCGGTGGGTCACCACGTCGTGCATCTCCTCGGCGAGCCGACGCCGTTCCTCCGCCCGGGCCCGCTCGGCGAGCAGCACCTGCTCGCGCTCGGCCCGCTCGGCGCGCTCGCGCAGCGAGTCGACCAGCTGCCCGCGCGCCCGCAGGTACAGCACGGCCAGCGCGGGCAGCAGGGTGTTGACCAGGCCGAGGGGTGTGGTGTCCCAGGCCGGGTCCCAGAACCGGGTGCCGACCGCGGCGAGCAGGCCGACCAGGACGGCCGCGCGCCGGCCGTCGACCAGCCGGACCAGGTTCGTGACGATCGCCGGCGTGGCCACCGGCAGCGCCAGGTGCGTCGCGGGCGGCACGGGGACGAGCAGGCCGGGCGCGAACTGCCCGGAGAGGAGCAGGAGCACCGCGACGACCAGCGCCCAGGACGCCACCCGCACCGGGAACCGGGCGAGGAACAGCAGCGACACGTCCACCGACAGCCGCACCGCCAGCCCGGCGTGCGGGCCCGGGCCGTGGACGAGCAGGTCCAGGGCGCCGAAGAGGACTGCGGCGGCGACCAGCCAGAGCCCGTCCCGCCGGGTCGGCCACAGCGCGGGGACTCGTTCTCGGCGCACCCGGCCCACGGTAACGGCGCGCGCCGCGCCGGCCGCCCGGAGTGCAACTTTCGTGGATTCGACAGTCCACCTCCGCCGCTGACGCCGGGGAGGCCGGCCGAGGTGCACTCGGTGCCATGACGAACAGCAGCTACTCCAGGCGGACCGCGTTGCGCGCCGCCGCCGCGGGCGCCGCGGCAAGCGGGCTCACCCTGGCCGGGGGCGGTGCGGCGGCCAGGGCGGGCGGCAGGCGCGGCACGACGACGTTCGTGGTGGTCACCGGCGCGAGCGGCACCCCCGGCGGCATCGACGCGCTGTCGTTGCGCGGGCACCGCACCGTCGGCGTCCCCCTGCCCGGCCACCGCGCCACCGACGCGCAGTTCGCCGTCGACTACCAGTGCCCGCAGGACGCCGCCTCGCTGGCCACCCGGCCGTCGCCGATGGCGGGCGTCGGGCTGGACGCGTACACCGCCGCGGCGGTCGACGTGGTGCGCACCGTCGCCGGGTTCGGCCCGGTGGTGCTCTACGGCGGCAGCATGGGCGGCGCGACGCTGAACCGGGTGGGCAACGCCGTGCCGCACCTGGTCGACCGCATGGTCTACGACACGGCCTTCTGCTGCGTCGACCTCTCGTGCCCGGAGGAGTACCTGGCCACCCCCGAGGGGTCGACGAGCCTCGGGGGCGACCTCGCCGACCTGATCGTCGCGGACCCGGCGGTGGTCGGCGCGGTGCGGATCAACTACCGCACCGCCGACCGGGCCGCGCTGGCCAAGCTGAAGGAGGTGATGATGGCGGGCGCCGACGACGCCGAGTTCCACGGGTTGCTCGCCTGCCTCCAGCCCGACGAGTCGCCGACGGTGGGCCGCGAGGACTGCCGGGTCCGGGCGGACACCTGGGGGCGCGTCCCGCGCACCTACATCCGGCACACCGCCGACCGGATGATCCCCCTGGCGCTCCAGGACCGGATGATCGCCGAGGCGGACCGGCTCACCCCGCGCAACCGGTTCGACGTGCACACCGTGGACGCGCCGCACGCCGCGAACGCCGCGCAGTTCGGCCGGATCGTCGACATCCTGGACGCGCTGCCGGAGTGCCGGCGCTGACCTCAGCCCCGTGCCGCGCCGGCGACGAGCCGGGCGAGCTCGACCGGCCGGGTGGTCATCGGCCAGTGGCCCGAGTCGAGGTCGGCGAACCCGACGTGCCGGGCCCGGGCGAGTTCGGGTACGTCGCCGGCGGCGATCCACCCGCGGGCCTGGTCGGGGGTGAACTCGGGGCACACGACGAGGACCGGCACGTCGAACCGGCGGTCGTCGGTCAACCGCACGACGCCCTTGCCCACGCCCTCGGGCACGGGGATCGCGGCGGCGGCGAACCGCTCCCGGGCGCGCTCGTCCAGGTCGGCGGAGTCCGGTCCCTCGAACGGGTCCCAGCCGGGGAACGGCATGACGCCGTCCCGGTGCTCGAAGAAGTCCGCGTAGGGCTGCCCGTCACCGGCGGGGAACCCGCCGACGAGCACGACCCCGGCCACCCGTCGCGGCCGTGCGTCGGCGGCCAGCCACGCCAGCGAGCAGGCGGCGGAGTGGCCCACCACGAGGCACTTCCCCGGCGCCGCGTCCACAGCGGCCAGCACCGCCGCCACCTGGTCGTCGAGCGTGGCGGAACCGGACCCGTCGCCCTGGCCGGGGAGGTCGACCGGCACGGGGCGGTGACCGAGCGCCGCCAGTTCGGGCACGACGCCGTCCCAGGCGGACGCGTCGAGCCACAGGCCGGCGATGAGCAGGATGTCCACGGTCGGTTCTCCTCGTTCCACTGTCGTCCTCGTGAGCCGGACGTCACGCTACGACCGGTTCCGGACGATCCGCTTCCGGTTCGTCCGGGGCCACTACCCTCTTCGCGTGCCGACCGATGCCAGTCCCACCGCGCGGGCGCTGCGCGCCATCGAGATCCTCCGCAACCGGCCCGGCGTGACGGCCGGTGAACTCGCGGCGGGGCTGGGGGTCACGGAACGCGCCGCGCGCCGGTACGTCGGCATCCTGCGGGAGGCCGGCATCCCGGTCGAGTCGGCCCGCGGCCCCCGCGGCCCCCGCGGCCCCCACGGCGGCTACCGGCTCGGCCGCCGGACCAGGCTGCCCCCGATCGTGTTCACCGAGCCCGAGGCGCTGGGCCTGGTCATGGCGGTGCTCGACGGCCGGCCGGCCGCCACCGACGTCCACGACCTCGTGGGGTCCGCGCTGGGCAAGGTGATCGGGGCGCTGCCGGAGAACGTCGGCCGGCAGGCGGCGGCCCTGCGGGAGCACGCGTCGGCCGTGCCCGACCGGCACCCGGCCCGCCCGGACCCCGCCACCACCGGCGCGCTCGTCGCCGCCGTCGCGGCCCGCCGCCGCGTGCTGGTCGCGTACCGGGCCGAGTCGGGCGACGAGTGGGAGGCCGAGGTGGACCCGTGGGCCGTCGTGGTCCGCCACGGCCGCTGGTACCTCCTGTGCCACTCGCACCGCTCGGACGCCGTCCGCACCTACCGGGTCGACCGGATCCGCGACGTCCGGCAGACCGTGCACGGCTTCGAGCCGCCGGCCGGCCTCGACCCGGTGGCGGCGGTGGAGGAGAACCTGGGGACCGGGTGGGAGTTCCCCACGCGCGTGGTCTTCCACGCCCCGCCCGCCGAGGTGGCGCCGTGGGTCCGCCCTCCCATGGGGCGGCTGGCGCCGCTGGGCGAGGGGTGCGTGCTCGTCGGCAGCACGAGCAACCCGGCCATGTACGCGCAGGAGTGGCTGGCGGCCGTGCCGTTCGCGTTCCGGGTCGAGGGCGGGCCGGAGCTCCGCGCCGCGGTCGCGGGGGTCGCCTCGCGCTTCGCCGCCGCCCTCCGCCCCTGAGCGGGCCCGGCGCGGGTGGCCGGGGTTCGCCCAACCGGGTGACCGCCGACCGCGCCGATCATGGGGCTGAAGGGGCGCGTCCCTCCGAGGGCCACCCGTGGGACGCTGGCCGTGGGCGAGCGAACCGAGAGGAACCGACTTGCGCGCGAAGTGGAAGCCGTACCGCGTCGCCACCCTGTCCCTGGCCTCGGCCCTGGTGGCCGCCGGGGCACTGGCGGGGGCCGCGGGCCCGGCGTCGGCGGGAACGACCGCGGTGCGGCTGGACTACACCTGCACCACCTCCCTCGGGCCGACCGTCGAGGTGACGGCGTGGGCCGTCGGCGGTCTGCCGGACGACGGCTCGGGGCCGAACAGCGTTCCCCGCCACCAACCCGCCTTCATCGACGTGGACGTGTACCTGATGGAGCTGCGCCCGGTCCTGGAGCTGGCCGACGAGGTGCGCCTGGACGGCGACAGCACCGCGACGCTCGGCGCGAGGATCACCGGTCCGGACGGGACGCGGACCGTCGAGGCCGCGCTCACCGTCGCGCCCGCGTGGGTGCGGAAGAGCCAGGGGGCCTCGCTGCGGACCGGGGGCGCCTTCCCGGTGCAGTACCTGAGCCAGGAGGGCTACTACGACCTGCACGTCGACGGCCTGGAGCTGGTACTGCGCCCCAAGCGCGCCGACGGCACGTCCCTCGGCACGGTCACCGCGTCCTGCTCGCACGACCCGGCGCAGAACGACCTGCTGGGCACCGTGTGGTCGCAGGGCCTCGTCAGCGACCGGCCGCTGCGCCCGACCGGGCTGCACGTGGTGTCGACCACCCCGACGTCCGTGACGCTGGCCTGGGAGGCCAACTCCTGGTGGTTCCCGACCGCGGGTTACGACGTCTACATCGACGGCGGGAACTTCGGCCGCTTCCCCGGGAAGCAGGCGACGCTGACCGGGTTGACGCCCGACAGGCTCCAGCGGGCGAAGGTCGTCACCGTGGACGTGACGGGTAGCCAGTCGACCAAGAGCCAGGGCCTGCTCTTCACCACCCCGCCGGCCTGACCGGCGCGATCCGCCGTCCCCGGGGTCCGCCGAGCCGCGGCCCCCGGCGACGGCGGTCGTCCGCGTGGCGCGTCAGGCCGTCGGCCGGTCCGCGGCGGCCGGGCGCAGGGGTGCGCCCGGTCCGGCGGGCACCGCGTCCCACGCCGCGACCACGTGGTCGCGCAGTCCCTCGCGGGTGGCGGGACCGGGCGCGGCGGCCTCCTGCTCCTGGGCCCACTGCTCCTGGGCCCGGTGGAACACGGCGACCAGGACGTCGAGGGTCAGCAGCACCGGCAGGTCGTCGGGCAGGTCGAAGCGCTCGCGCAGCACGGTGAGGGCGGCGCGGGTGGTGCGGTCGCAGAAGTACAGGCAGTGCGCCTCGATCGACGGGTTCCGCTCGGCGAGCCTGCGCGAGAGCAGCACGCGGTGGGGCCACTCCGGGTCGGTCATCCCGTCCAGCGTGGTCAGCAGCACGCCGCGCAGGAAGCCCGCCAGGTCGTCACCTGCCGGCTCGGCCGCGGCCAGTTCCCGCAGGAACAGCGTCCACAGGTCGTGCAGCGGGGCGCCGGCCAGGTCCTCCTTGCCGGCGAAGGTGCGGAAGAAGGTCCGCTTGGAGATCTCGACCGCGTCGCACAGTTCGTCCAGCGTGGTCGCGGCGAACCCGCGTTCGGTGAACAGGCGCAGCCCGGTGGCCAGCAGGGCCTCGCGGGTGCGCTGCTTCCTGCGCTCGCGCAGCGGCGGGCGGGTGTCGGACGGGGTGGGCGTGCTCATCGGGGGCAGTCTAATCCAGCGGTCGTAAGCCACTGATAGGCTTTTGCCACTCGGTGGCACTTCGTCGCCGGGGTTCGTCGACACCACCTCCGACTGCTCGACACCACCTCCGGGAGGACCCCATGCGCGCGCTGCTCGTCGACCACTCCGCCCCCGCCGGCCTGCGCCTCGGCGAGGCGCCCGACCCCGTGCCGGCCCCGGACGAGGCGCTCGTCCGGGTCACCGCGACCTCGTTGAACCCCGGCGAGGTCACCGGGGTGATCCCGGGCTCGCCCGACGGCGCGGTGCCGGGCTGGGACGCCGCGGGCGTGGTCGAACGCGCCGCCGCCGACGGCTCCGGCCCCGCGCCGGGCACCCCGGTGGCCACCCTCGGCCTGGCGGGCGGCTGGGCCGAGCTGCGGGCCGTGCGCACCGACCTGCTGGGCGTCGTGCCCGCGGAGGCGGACCTCGGCGCCATCGCCACCACCCCGGTCGCGGGCCTGAGCGCCCTGCGCGCCCTGCACCGGCTGGGGCCGGTCCTGGGCAGGCGGGTGCTCGTCACCGGCGCCACCGGCGGCGTGGGCCGCTACGCCGTGCAGCTGGCCCGCCGGGGCGGCGCGCACGTCGTCGCCACCACCGGCGACCCCGACCGCCACGGCGACCGGCTGCGGGCACTGGGGGCGCACGAGGTGGTCGCGGACCCCGGCGAGCTCGCCGACCCGGTCCACGGCGTGCTGGACCTGGTCGGCGGGCCGCAGCTGGTCCGGGCGCACGGCCGGCTGGCCGCACGCGGCACGCTGGTCTCGGTCGGCCGCGCTTCGGGCGAGCCCACCGCGTTCCCGGCCGGGGCGTTCGAGGGCATGGGCGCGCACGACCGCACCATCGCCACGTTCTTCCTGCTCGACTGCCCGGACCTCGGGCCCGACCTGACGTGGCTGGCCGGGCAGGTGCACGCGGGCGCGCTCGACCCGAACGTGACCTGGCGGGGCAGCTGGCGGGACGCCGACGCGGCGCTGGCGGCGCTGGTGGAGCGGCGACTGCACGGCAAGGCGGTGCTGGACCTGGACTGACCGCGTCCGTCCGACCGCCTGCCGGGCGGGTCAGAAGTGGTCGTCCTCGGTGAGCTGGTGCTCGAATGCGTCGGCGTTCGACACGAGCAGCGCGAGCGGGCGCTCGAACTCCTCGCGGACGCTCAGGTGCTCCAGCGGCACGGTGTGCTTGAGCAGCGCCACGCCGTCCACCACGGCCGCGCCGCCGACGAGCGACGTGCCGGCGAGTTCGAGCAGCCGCCCCTGGTCGATCGCGTCGGCCCGGCCGACCGCCGAGGAGATCTCCAGCCACGCACCGCCGTCGCCCTCGGGCACGTGGTGCAGCGCGACCTGCTGGGTGCGCCCCCCGGTGGTGTCGAGCCGGAAGCGCAGCCAGTCGTCCGACTCCTCCAGCACCTCGTACCTGGTGCGGACGTAGTTGATCACATCGGTCCAGCTGGTCACCGTCGGTCGCCTCCCGCGCTCTGCTGATCGCCACCGTAGTACCAGGTGCGGGCGGGGTGCGAAGAGGTGTGGCGCGACGGCCGGAGCCGTCGCGCCACACCTCCGGGTGCTCGACCAGGAGGTCGTCAGCTCACCGTGATGTTGGAGCTGCCGCTGCTCCGGTAGCCCTCGGTGGCCATGATCATGTAGTACCTGAAGCTGCCCAGCTGCATGTTGGCGCGGGTCCAGGCGTCGAAGTGGGTGCCGGTGGTGATGGTGCCGCCGACCTTCTTCTGCTGCCGGACGCTCCAGAACTGCGGGAAGGTCTTGTTGTTGCCCTCGATCGACGGGGCGTTGTAGCGCATCGTGTGGTAGATGTCGTACGTGCCGCCGTCGCTGCTGACCGTGCCCCGGTGCGAGCCCGTGGGCCGGTAGTCGCCCCAGCTGTCGACGATGTAGTACTCCACCATCGGGTTCGAGGTCCACCCGTAGAGGCACAGGTAGCCGTTGCCGGACGGGTTGAAGCTGCCCGAGTACCGCACGGTCCGGCGGCTGCCGTTGCTCCAGCCCTTGCCGCACACGAAGTTGCCGGTGTTGCGCCAGGACGTGCTGTACTGGCCGCCGCCGCCCATCGTCATCGAGACGGTCCCGTTGGCGTCGGTCCAGAACGAGTAGAAGTAACCGTTGTGGTTGCCGGTCTGGTTGTTCGTGACGGTCTGCGCGTGGGCGGTGCCCGGCAGGATCAACGCGGACGTCGCCAGCGCCAGGGTGCCTGCGCCTGCGCCGCCCAGGAACAGTCGGCGGCTGATCGGGTGGGCGGGGGCGTTGTCGTCCATGTGCACGCTCTCCTCCTCGTTGAGGCCGGCGGCGGATCGGCTTTCGGTACGGTCAGTGTTCGATCGGGTGCGCCGGGTTGTCAACGATTCGCGCAACCTTGCGAAAGTTTTGTCGCAAGCGTGCGAAAGAATTCGCGCGGAGCTTTTCGTCTAGTGGAACTGGCGGCATCGTAGCAGGTGGGCGCTTTGTGGACGCTGAATCGCCGTATCGCGCCGCCGTGTTCGGAAAGCGTTTCGAATTCCCCGGAGGGAGCGGTGCGCGCCCTCCGGGGATGGCGGTCAGAGTCGGCCGGGCGGGCGGCGCCCCTCGGTGATCTCCGCGACCTGCGCCGCGGTGAAGGGCGGGTCGAGCAGGTCGTCGCGGAGCGCGTGGCAGCGGAACATGTCCGCGATGTAGTGCATCCGGTCGGGCAGGTCCGACCAGTCGCGCGCGGCGGTGCCGAGCACGCTGTCGGGCGTCGGGTCGACCTGTTCGAGCAGTGCGAGCAGTTCCAGGTGGGTCAGCCGCGCCAGCGGCGGCGGGAACGCCGCCGGGAGGTCGTCGCCCAGGTCGAGCAGCTCGCCGCCGGGCAGCGCCAACGTCATCACGTGCCGGGTGACGACCCGGCGGGCCAGTGCGCGTGCCTGGTCGGCCAACTGCTCGCTCGCCACCCGCACGGGGGTCCGCCGGCCGAGCGCGGTCAGCACCGCGAGGCGCAGCCACCGCAGCACGCGGTTGTCCGGCAGCAGCAGGTCGAGGAGGCGGCGTTCCAGCTCGCGGGGATCGACGACGGGCGCTTCCAGGGCGGCGGCGATCTCCGGTTGCAGCCTCGTCTGCTCGTGCAGGCCGACCTCGACGTTGGCCAGGAGCAGCAGCTCGGCCCGTTGCTTCGGGTCCTCCGCCGTCATCGCCAGGTGGTACCGGGCGAACGCCTGCCGGAGGTACCGCTGCCCCTCGGGCGGTTCGCCGGGGCGGAGCGCGGCGCAGAACTCCGCGATCCCGTCCTCGTCGAGCGATCCGTCGGCGCACGCCGCCAGGAAGCGGGCGAACTCGCGGGCGATCTCCTCGAAGACCTTCAGGTTCCCCTTCGCGGTGGCGTCGCCGACCGCGTCGAGCCGGGCGGTCGCCACGACCGCCCGGCGCACCCACCGCCCGGCGTCGTCGAGGGCGCGCCCGGGGAAGGCGCGTCGCAGGCCCCGGACCGCGAACTCGACGCCGGCGGTCGCCTCGGGCGAGGACTCCAGCAGCCGCCCCAGCGCGTGCTCCAGGTCCTCCTGCCGGATGGACCGGCCCACCTGCTTGGACGCCCACACCGCGAACGTGCACCAGTTCGCCGACCCGCCGGTCAGGGTGGACAGCGCCCGCGACAGCTCGTGGTAGCACTGCGTGATCCGGAGGTTGCGCACGACGGGCTCGGCGTGCGCGGAGATCCGCTCCACGTCGGCGACCGACGGCGGGGCGGGCGGGGCGCTGCCGCCGGGCTCGTGCACGTCCGCACCGGGTTGACTCATGACTCGACCTTCCGTCCGGGCTCTACCCCGGTCATCGTCGTCGGCGGGGCCGACGTGACAACGCGTAGCCCGGACGCCCCGGTCGCGGTCAGATGGTGGAGGCGTCGATGACGAAGCGATAGCGCACGTCGCGCCCCAGGACGCGGTCGAACGCCTCGTTGACCCGCTCCGCGTCGACCACCTCGACATCGGCGCCGATGCCGTGCCGCGCGCAGAAGTCGAGCATCTCCTGGGTCTCGGCCATGCCGCCGATCTGCGAGCCCGCGAGCGCGTTGCGCCCCGGTAGCAGCGAGAACACGCTCGCCGTGAGCGGCTGGTCGGGGATGCCGAGGTAGACCAGGGTTCCGTCGGTGGCCAGCAGCGACAGGTACGCGTCCACGTCCAAGGGGGCCGAGACGGTGCAGAGGACGAGGTCGAACGTCCCGGCCAGGTCGGTGAAGGTCTCCGGGGCGTCGGTGCCGCGGCAGTGCGCGGCGCCCAGGCGCAGGCCGTCCTCCAGCTTGGCCGGGGACCGGGAGAGGACGGTGACCTCGGCACCGAGGGCCGCGGCGATCTTGACGGCGAGGTGGCCGAGGCCGCCGAGGCCGAGCACGGCGACCCTCTTGCCCGGCCCCGCTCCCCAGTGCTTCAGCGGCGAGTACGTGGTGATGCCGGCGCACAGCAGCGGCGCGGCCTGCTCCAGCGGGAGGCCGTCCGGGATGCGGTGGACGAAGTGCTCGTCGACGACGATGTGGGTGGCGTACCCGCCCCGGGTGGGCTCGTCGCCCCGGTATCGGTCGGTGTCGGAGTAGGTCTCGACCGAGCCCGCGCCCGTGCAGTACTGCTCCAGGTCGTTCGTGCAGTTGCGGCACTCGCGGCAGGAGTTGACGATGACGCCGACACCCACGCGGTCACCGACGGCGTGGCGGGTCACCTCGACGCCGACCTCGGTGACGACGCCCGCGATCTCGTGCCCCGGGACCATCGGGAACAGACCCTTGCCCCAGTCGCCCTTGACCTGGTGGACGTCGGAGTGGCAGATGCCGGAGTAGTGGATCGCGACGTTCACGTCGCGCGGGCCCGGTGCACGCCGCTCGATGGTGGTGCGCGTCAGCGGCGAGCCGGGCGACGTGGCGGTGTACGCGGCAACGGTGGGCATCCGGTCTCCTTCGCGGATCGGCCGCTTCGAGGGCCCGAAACGGTCATTCGATTCCTTCGCCGTGAAAGGCTGCCCTCGGTGGCAGGCGGTCACGCTCGCCTAAATCCATGAAATCGGAGTCCCGGACCGCGGCCTTCCCCACCGGGGGCGGCGACCTCACCTGAACGCGCGAGGCCGGACGGCGGTACGGGCGGGTCCGGCCGTTCGCCGGTCCGACTCGGCGGCCCTGCTCGCCCGGACGTGCCGGGTGAGCCGACGATGTCCACGCAGGACGGACGATCCGAGTGTGCGCGTCGAATCTTCGACCTCGTGGTCGAACACCCCTTTCGCCCTCCGTCCTTCGACGTGACGGGCGCGGACGAGGGGAGGTGGGAGGACCACGAGGAGAAGGATCGCCGCGATCGGCGCGGCGCTGCTCGTCGCCGCCGGCTTCACGACGACGGGGTTCGGCGTCACCGCCCCGCGGAGCGGCTCGTTCACCGACGCCGCCCAGCGGACCGCCGCAACCGCGACCGTCACGGCCCGCAACGCGGCCCGCAACGGCGCGCTCGCCGCCGCCGCCACCTCGCTCGGGTTCACGGGCTCGTCGCGCGACGCCAACGGCGTCCCGGTGGCCTCCTGCGCGGCGAACCGGCCGAGGACCGGCGCCCGGTGGGGCATTGACGCGCGGGTGGCTCGCTCGTAACCTCGCGGAAACCGCTTTCCGCAACACGCTTCCCGGACGCCGGGACCGGAGGGTTGGCCCATGGGTGCACTGGAGCGCTTGAGGAGGACGGCGGCGTCGGCGCTGGTGCTGGCCGCCGTGCTGACCGGCTGCGGGGACGACGCGGGATCGGGACCCGTCACCCTGCGGTACGCGTGGTGGGGCAACGCCGAGCGCGCCGAGCTGATGCAGCGGGCGATCGACCTGTTCCACCAGCGCAACCCGGACATCAGGATCACGCCGAGCTTCCAGGAGTTCGAGGCGTACTGGCAGAAGATGGCCACCGAGACCGCCGGCGGCAACGCGCCCGACGTGCTCCAGATGGACTTCGCCTACCTGCGCGAGTACGCCGACCGCGGCGCCCTCCACGACCTCTCCGGACAGGAGGGGAACCTGGAGCTGGACGACCTGCTGGACGGCCTCCGGACGGCGGGCGAGGTCGACGGGCGCCGCTACGGTGTGCCGGTGGGCGGCAACACCTGGGGCTACCTCTACAACCCGGCGCTGTACGCGCAGGCCGGCGTGGCCGAGCCGGCACCGGGCTGGACCTGGGACGACTACCGCGCCGCGCTGCGGCGGATCACCGAGCGGACCGGCGTGCACGGCGGCGGCAACTACATCGGCAGCTACTACAACCTGGAGCTCCAGCTCCGCCAGGAGGGCGGGCAGCTCTACACCGCCGACGGCAAGCTCGGCTTCGACAAGGCCCGCCTGGCCGAGTTCCTGCGCGAGGGGACCGAGTTGGCCGACGCCGGGGCCGTCCTCCCCGTCGAGAAGGGCGTGCAGATCAAGCCCTCCCACGCGCTGGAGCTGGACCTGGTGGCGGGAGACCTGGGCTGGGACAACTTCACGGCCCGCTACGCCAAGACCGCCAAGGCCGAGCTGAAGCTCGGACCCGTGCCCGGCGGCGGTGGCCAGTACCTCAAGCCCGCGATGCTGCTGAGCCTCTCCGGGCGGACCGAGCACCCCGAAGCGGCGGCCAAGCTGGTGTCCTTCATGGTCAACGACCCGGAGGTCGGCCGGATCTTCGGTGCCAACCGCGGCCTGCCGCCGACCAACGCGCAGCGCGCCGCCGTGCGGCTGGAGGGACCGCTCGCCGCCGTAGCGGCCTACGAGGACGAGCTGAAGGACGAGTTCGGCGAGACGCCGCCCGCGCCGCCGAAGGGCGCGGGCACCCTGGAGCAGGCGTTCATCCGGATCACCGAGGAACTCCAGTACGACCGGATCACCGTGGACGAGGCGGTCGACCGGTTCTTCACCGAGGCCGACGAAACCCTCGAGCCGTGACGGGGGTGGCGCTCGCCCCGGACCGCCCCACCGACAACCCCGCCGGGAAGCCGCGCACACCCGCGCGCCTCCCCGGTGACGGCCGGGCCGCCTACCTGTTCCTGTCGCCCTGGGTGCTGGGCGTCGTCGTGCTCACCCTGGGCCCGATGCTGACGTCGCTGTACCTGTCGTTCACCGACTACGACCTGTTCGGCGCACCGCGCTGGATCGGCCTGGACAACTACGCGCGGATGTTCTCCGACGCCCGCTGGCTGAACTCGCTGGGCGTCACCGCGCTGTACGTGGCGCTCGCCGTGCCGCTGAAGCTGGCCGCCGCGCTCGCCGTCGCCCTGCTGCTGGACAACCGGCGGCGCGGGCAGGGCTTCTACCGCGCGGCCTTCTACGGGCCGTCGCTGATCGGCGGCAGCGTCAGCGTCGCCATCGTGTGGAAGGTGGTGTTCAGCGACGACTCGGTCGTCGACCGGCTGCTGCGCTCCGTCGGCGTCGACGCGGGCGGCTGGGCGGGCAACCCCGACTTCTCCGTGCCGATGCTCGTGCTGCTGGCCGTGTGGCAGCTCGGCGCGCCGATGGTGATCTTCCTGGCGGGGCTCAAGCAGGTGCCGCGCGACCTCTACGAGGCCGCCGAGGTGGACGGGGCCGGCCGGTGGCGGCGGTTCGCCTCGATCACCCTGCCGATGATCTCGCCCGTGGTGTTCTTCAACCTCGTGCTGGAGGTCATCAACGCGTTCCAGGTCTTCACGTCGGCGTACGTGGTCGGCGGCCCGAACGGCCAGCCCGCGGGCAGCACGCTGTTCTACACCGTCTACCTGTTCGACCGCGGCTTCGGCGACTACCGCATGGGCTACGCCTCGGCCATGGCGTGGATGCTGCTGCTGGGCGTGGGGCTGGTGACCGTGTTCCTGTTCCGCACGGCGCGGGGCTGGGTCCACTACGCCGGGGACGCCCGGTGACGCGGCGCGTGCCCGGTGCGGTGTGGCACGTCGGCGTCCTGGTCCTGCTGGCGGTCGTGCTCTACCCGGTCGTGTGGGTCGTGGCGTCCACGTTCAAGCCGTCCGCCGAGGTGCTGGGCGACCTGCGGCTGCTGCCCGACCCCGCCACGACGGCCAACTACGAGCGGGTGTTCGACGGCATGGTCGGCATCGAGGTGGACGTGTTCTTCCTCAACTCGACCGTCCTGGCCGTGCTGTCGGTGGTCGGCACGGTCGTGTCGTCGGCCCCCGCGGCCTACGCGTTCGCCCGGCTGCGCTTCCGCGGTCGCACGACGCTGTTCGCGGTGATGATCGCGACGCTCCTGCTGCCGGTGCACGTGCTGGTCATCCCGCAGTACGTGGTGTTCCAGCGGCTGGACCTGGTCGACACCTACGTGCCGCTGCTGGCGGGCAAGTTCCTGGCCACCGAGGCGTTCTTCGTGTTCCTCATCGTGCAGTTCATCCGCACCCTGCCACCCGAGCTGGACGAGTCGGCCAAGATCGACGGCGCCGGGCAGTGGAGCGTGTTCCGGCACGTCGTGCTGCCGCTGTGCCGCCCGGCGCTCATCACCACGGCGATCTTCACCTTCATCTGGAGCTGGAACGACTTCTTCGGCCCGCTCATCTACCTCAGCAGCCCGGACAAGTACCCGCTGCCCCTGGCGCTCCAGCTGTTCATCGACGAGACCACCGGCTCGGACTTCGGCGCGCTGATGGCCATGTCGGTGCTCGCGCTGGTGCCGGTGGTGCTGTTCTTCCTGTTCTTCCAGCGCTTCCTCGTCGAAGGCGTGTCCACCACCGGGATCAAGGGATGAGGAAGCTCGCGCTGCTGGGGGAGTGCCTGACCGCCGGGCTGCTGGTGCTGCTCGTCGCGCTGCCGGTGGTGACGCTGGTGCCCGCGCTGGCGGCGGGGTGCGCGCACGTCAAGGCGCACGTCGACGGCGAGACCACCGCGGTCCGGGCGTTCTTCGCGCGGGTGCGCTCGGCGCTGCCCGGCGGGTGGCAGCTGTCGCTCGGCGTGGTGGCCGCGTTCGCCGTGCTGGCGGTGGACCTGGTCGTGCTCGGTGCGGGACTGGCCGGCGGGGTGGTGGTGATGGCGGTCTGCTCGGCCGCCGCGGCCGGACTCGCCGTGGTGGTCCTGCGCTCGGCCGCGACCTGGTCGCCGGGCGCCCGGTGGGGCGCGGTGGTGCGGGAGGCGGCACGCCGGGCGGCGGTGGACGCGCGGGGGTCGTCGCTGGTGCTCATGGCGCTCGGGGTGCTCGTCGTGGTGACGTGGCAGCTGCCGGCGCTGTTCGTGCCCATGGTGGGGTGCGTGCTGATGGCCGCGGTCGCGGTGGAGCGCCGACCCGTCGGCTGAGGCCCGGCCCTGCCGGTCACCGGTGACCGGCAGGGCGTCGGCGGGGTCAGGCGTTCGGGTCGAACGGGATGCCGGCGGGCTTGGCCAGCGACAGGTTGTGGTTGAACGCGCCGTCCTTGATCGCCAGGCTCGCGCTGCCGAAGTTCGCGTTCACCAGGACGTCCCGGATGCCGGCGGGGAACCGGTCCCAGCTGACCAGGTCGGGGTACTGCCACGAGCCGTAGTGGTTCTCCGGCTGCTCGCTCGCGCTCGCGATGCGGAAGCAGTGGGTGCTCGCGCCGTCCTTGTGGTAGACGACCTTCGGGTGCGTGCCCTCCCAGGAGACCTGGGAACGCGGGTACGTCGAGTACCGGCCGTGCGCGGAGGTCGAGACGTACTGCGCCTGGTCGTTGTTCACCCACACCACCACGTGCTCGATGTCGTGGCGGTGGCCGCAGCAGTCGATGAGGGGAACGGCCTGGTCCTTCTCGAAGTACAGGTCGTAGAGGTACGCGCACCAGCCGTTGTTGCACTTGGAGCGCGAGTACGAGTTGGTGTTGTCCAGGTCGGACCGGTCGCGGCAGTTGCCGTTGAGCGCACCGGAGTTCTTCAGGCCGGTGGCCAACGCGCCGGTCGGCGAGATCGCGGGGGTCGGGTAGCAGCCATCGGTGTCGTAGTCGAACGCGGGCTGCCACTTGGCGTCGGCGGCCGCCGCGTTGCCGGGCAGCGCGAGCGGCGGGGCGGCCCACGCCGCTCCCGGCACGAGCACGGCCAGCAGCGCGGCGCCGAGCAGCGCACCCGCCAGTCCGGCGGCGGTCCGGCCGCCGCGTCGGGGTGCGTTCCGGGGGTGGTCCGTCATCTGGGCGGTCACGACGACCATGCCCTCCATCCGGTGTCGAGGGGCGCGGGTGGCGGCGGCGTCGGCCGGTGCCCGCGGAGGTCGACCGGCCCGGTCAGAGGTTCCCGGCCCGGGGGCGACGTGGTCAATCCGCCGTTGGTCGCCCCTCGGCGAACAGGTGGCGAACACCGGGGGGCGTGCCCGTTCACACCCCGCCCGCGCGCACCACGAAGTCATCGCCCGCACGCACGGGCCAGGTGGAGGTAGCCGGTGGGCTGGTCGGAGCAGTAGCGTCGGGACGTGTCGGAACGGGACGAAGTCGTCGCCGGGCGTTATCGGCTGGTGGAGTTGGTCGGGCGCGGTGCCAGTGGCGTCGTCTGGCGGGCGCGCGACGAGCGGCTGGGGCGGGTGGTCGCGGTCAAGTTCCTCGGCGCCGCCGACTCGCCGGACGCCGTGGAGCGGATCGTCCGGGAGGGGCGGGTCGCCGCCAGGTTGCGACACCCCCACGCGGTCACCGTGCACGACGTGGTCGAGCACGGCGGGAAGCCGTGCCTGGTGATGGAGTACCTGCCGTCCCGGACCCTGGCCGAGATGGTCGACGAGCGCGGGCCGCTGCCGGCGGAGCTGGTGGCGGGCGTCGGGTGGCAGGTGGCGTCGGCGCTGGCGGCGGCGCACGCGGCGGGGATCGTGCACCGGGACGTGACCACGTTCAACGTCCTCCTGTCCGAGGACGGCACCGCGAAGATCGTGGACTTCGGCGTCGCGCGGGCCATCGGCGAGGGCACGGTGACGGACGCGCGGCTGGTCGTCGGCACGCCCGCGTTCCTCGCGCCGGAGGTGGCGGCGGGGGAGGAGGCGGTGTTCGCCTCCGACGTGTACTCCCTCGGCGCGACGCTGTACGCGGCGCTGGAGGGCCACCCGCCGGTCGGTTCGACCGACAACCCGTACGCGCTGCTGCGGCGCGTGTCCGAGGGGCAGGTGGCGCCGCTCCGGTTCCCCGGCCCGCTGGGCGAGGTGCTGCTGCGCGTCCTGCGCCGCGACCCGGCGCAACGACCGACGATGGCCGAGACCCACGCCCTGCTGGACGCCGTGGTGGAGGGGCGGCCGTTACCGGGCGACCCCCCGGTCGAGGACGCGCGGCCCGTCGACGAGGCGCGGCCGGTGGGTGCGACCCTGCCCCTCGACGACGCGCCGACCGTCGCCCTCCCGACCGCCGGCGCCGGGTCCCCGCCCCGCCGCGCGCCGTGGCGGAAGGCCGCGCTGGTGGCGGGTGCCGCCGTGCTGGTCGCGACCGGGGTCGTGATCGGCGTGGCGCTGGGCGCCGAAGAACCGGCCGACCTGGCCCGACCCGCCCCGACCGGCACGACCACCACCGCTGCCACCGCCGCCGCGACCACGACCACCACCACACCCGTGGTGGTGTCCGACTGCACCGCCCGCCTGGAGGTCGCCAACTCGTGGCCGGGCGGCTACCAGGCGCAGGTGGTGGTGCGCAACGCCGGCGAACGGGACCTCACCCACTGGACGGTGAGCTGGCCCCAACCGGCCGACCACGTGATCAGCAACCTGTGGAACGGCACGCTCACCTCGCGCGCCGGCTCGGTGACGGTCACCAACGCCGCCCACAACGCGGAGCTGCCCGTGGCGGGCTCCACCGCGTTCGGCTTCACCGCCAACGGCCCCGGAACGCCCACGCCGGACCTCACCTGCACGTCCGGCGGCTGAACCGCTCCGGGTAGAGTCGTGCGGGTGGGGCAGGGCGCGGACATCGGTGTCTTCTACGACGGTACGTGGTTCGCGTACCTGAGCGACTTCTACGCCACGGTGCACCCGCGGGCCGCCCGGATCGCCCTCGACGGCTTCCACGACGCGGTGCGCTGGTACGTCCACACCGAGACCGGGCTCGCCCTGGACGACTGCGCGGTGCACGAGTCGCACTACGTGCGCGGTCGCATCGAGACGCCCGCCACGTCCTTCGACGCCGTCCTGGCCGCCGCCGGGGTCGTCCGGCACGACCTCCCGCTGCACGGCGGCAAGGAGAAGGGCGCGGACGTCCACTTCGCACTGGAGGTGTGGGAGCGCGCCACCACCGCGCCGCTCCAGTGGGTCGTGCTGGTGACCGGCGACGCCGACTTCACCCCGCTGGCCACCCGGTTGACCGCTCGCGGCGTGCGCGTCGTCGTGCCGGTGGTCGACGCGTCGTGGCCGGTGTCCGCCGCCGCGCCGCCGCCCGCGTGGACGCCGCGCACCGCCGCGCCGCTGCGCGCGGCGGCGACGTCCACACCGGACTTCGACGTCCTGTTCGCGCCCGCGGACCGCGCCGACTACCCGCTGCGGCAGCCGTTCGTGCGGTCCGGCGGGGTCGTCGCGTCCGGCGCGGGCCTGCCGCGCGGGCGGCGCAGGGGGACCGTGACCGGCTGGCGGGCCGGGCAGCCGCACGGTTTCATCACCGACACCCGAGGCGGTTCGTGGTTCGTCTCCCGCGACGACCTGCCCGACGGGCACACCGTGCTGCCGACCGGGACACCGGTGTCGTTCACCGGGTCGCCCACACCGACCCCCGGTCGGAAGTACCCGAGGGCGTACGCGATCCGCCGCGAGTGACCCGCCGGGCGCTCAGGCGCCCGTCACGGCGCGGGGTTCCCGCTGCGGGGGCGCCACCCGGCCGGCGGGTCCTCGCCGACGCGCCCGTCGACGGCCTCGCGGATCAGGTCGGCGTGCCCGGTGTGCCTGCCGTACTCCTCCAGGAGGTCGCAGACGAGCCGGCGCAGGTTCGCGTGGCGGCCGTCCGGCCAGGCCAGGTGGACGGGCTGGTCGAGGCCGCCGTCGGCCAGCGCCGCGGTCAGCCTGGCGCGCGCCCGCGCCACGGCGGCGTCCCACAGCGCGTAGAGCTGCTCGGGCGTGTCGTCGGCGGCCGAGGCGAACGACCAGTCGTCGGTCGCGTCCCGCGGCGCGGTGTCCCACGGCGGGCCGGGCGACTCGCCGCGCAGCCGGGAGGTGAACACGTCGTCCTCGACGAAGGCCAGGTGCTTGAGCAGCCCGCCGAGGGTCAGCGAGGACCTGCCGACGCGGGTCCGCAGCCCGGCGTCGTCGAGGTCGTCCGCCTTCCAGCGGAAGGTGGTCCGAAGGCGGTCGAGCGCGCCGACGAGGTGCTCGGCCTCCGTGCCGGCGAGGGGTGGTTCCCAGGGGGTGTCGCTCTCGTTCACGGGCGCCACCGTAGCGGGGGCCACCGACGAAGCGGGGATCATCGACCCGACCGGTCCGGGCGCGCACGCGCTCCGGTCACGGGCGGCCTATAACCTCTCCGACGTCGCTCCCGCGGAATGGCCGTCGTCGTCCGGACGAGGTGCGCGACGACCACCCCTGCCGTTCCGACGAAGGAAAGTCATGCGCTTCAGCCCGTCGATCGTGCTGTCCCGGATCATCGAGAGCACGCTCGTCCTGCTCGGTTTCCCCATCTTCTTGTCGGACGACATCAGGTGGATCGCGTTGTGGGACCTCATCGCGGTCGTCTACCTCGCGATCCGCGTCGTCCGCCTCAGTCGCGGCAAGCGGGCGGGCGACGACCGGGGCGCGTGGGTCAGGAGCGCGCTGGGCCGCCGCAGCGGCACCCTGTTCACCCTGTTCACCAGCTTCATCGGGATCATGTCCGGCCTGACCATCGTGCTCACCGAGGAAGGCACCCAAGCGGAGTTGCTCGGCAAGACCGCCGGTGTGCCCGCCGTGCTGCTGGCGTGGGCGATCCTGCACTTCGGCTACGCCGACCGCTACGCGCAGGCCTACTACAGCGCCCTGCCCGAGAAGTTGCTGGTGTTCCCCGGCACCGAGCACCCGACGTTCATCGACTTCGCGTATTTCTCGTTCACCGTCGGCACCACCTTCGCGGTCTCCGACGTCGAGTCGCGCACCTCCGGCATCCGGCTGCGGGTCCTCGCGCACGGCGTGCTGTCGTTCATCTACAACACCGCGATGCTCGGCATCGCCATCGGGGTGATCAGCGGCTGACCGCCGGCGCGGAGCCTGCTCCACGACCCGGCGGTCGGCGTGCGTCAGCGCCCCGCCGCCGCCAGCACGGCCGAGGCGATCGCCCGGTGGCCCTCGGCCGTCGGGTGCACGTCCGCCTTGGAGCAGAAGTACGTCAGGGCGCACACCTTCGCCACGGGCGTCGGGATCTCGCCGTAGGCGGGGTCCCGGGTCGTCTCCGTCAACGGCCCGTAGCCGCCGGTCTCGGCGGTGACGTCGACGAACGTAGCCCCGACCTTCTCGTACTCGGCCTTGAGCGCCGAGTTGAAGAAGTCCCGGAACAGCGACACCGACAGGCGGGCGAGGTCCTGGCCGTTCGGGAACGAGGAGGACACCCACGCGCCGAGGAACACGTCCGGGTAGGTCAGGCCCACGATCGGGGCGTCACCGGCGGCGTCGCGCAGGGCGGGCAGCACGGCGGCCAGGTTGGCCCGCACGGTCGCCACGGCCTGGGACGCGCAGGTCGGCACGTCCGACGACTGCGCGCACGGCGCCAGGTCGTTGCCGCCGATCACCACGGTCACCAGCCCCACCCGGCCCTCGTGCTCGCGCAGCACCCGCACCGCGGCGTCGAGCTGGGTGCTGCCCGCCGGGTCGGGCGCGTCGACGGCGCGGTTGGCGGGGGAGCAGCCGGGCTCGCCGCGCAGCTGCGCGGACGTGGCCCCGCTGCACGCGAGGTTGATCAACCGCAGGTCGGCCTCGTCGGCCACGAGCTGGGCGAAGCCCTCCCGGGACGAGCCGCCCGGCTCGCCCGCGTCCGCCGGCCGGTAGCCGGTGGCGTACGAGTCGCCCAGCGACACGTGCACGCGCTCGGCGGTCGGTGCGCCGTCGGACGACGTCACCGGGGGCGAGGTCGTCCCCTCGGGCGCCCCGGCCGGCTCCGCGGTGCACGCGCCCAGCGCCAGCAGGAGCGCCACGGGCAGTGCGGCTCGTCGACCTCGCGGCACGTCGGCCCCTTTCGTCCGGATTGCGACGGTTCCCAGCGTACCGAGCCCCGACTCCTCCACTGTGGACCCGGGAACGCCGTGGACGGGGGTTACCCCGTGACCCGGCCGAGGAACCCGGCGAGCTTGGCCCCGGTCCGCTCGACCACCTCCTCCAGGGTCAGCGACTCGTGCAGCCGCCCGCCCGGTCCGGCGTCCTTCTTCCCGCGCAGGTAGAGCGAGCAGGCCAGGTCGGCGCAGAAGTAGCCGCCCACGGAGTTGCCCTGCTGGCCGCTCCGCCCGGCCTTGCGCGCGGTCATCAGCGTGACGCCGCCGCCGGGGTGGGAGGTCAGGCACAGCGAGCACATGGTGCGCCGCGGTTGGCCGGTGTGCGGCGTCGCCGGCCGCAGCGCCACGCCCACCAGGCCGTCGGCGGTCTCGGCGACCAGGTAGGCCCGCTGGGGTGACGCGGGGTCGCGCCAGCCCAGGAAGTCCAGGTCGTCCCAGGGCTGCCCGGCCAGGTCGGCGGGCAGGTTCAGGCGCTTCGCCTCGCCCTTCGTGCAGTTGACGAACGACGCGCGGATGTCGTTCTCGGTCAGCGGTCCCATGACCCCGAAGCTACGTCGCCTAGACAATCGGGGCAAATGATTAGCTGCTAACCTAGAGACCTTAGGTTGAGGAGGCGGCATGGCACGCGCGGGGGTGACCGCCGAACGCCTGACCCGGGCGGCGGCGGACCTGGCCGACGAGGTCGGCTTCCACAACGTGACCGTCTCGGCGCTGGCCCGCCGGTTCGGCGTCAGGGACGCGAGCTTGTACTCGCACGTGAGGAACGCGCAGGAGCTGCGCGAGCGGGTGGCCGTGCTGGCCCTGGCGGAACTCGCCGACGACGTCGCCTCGGCCCTGGCCGGCCGCGCGGGCAAGGACGCCCTGGTCGCCTTCGCCGACACCTACCGGCGCTACGCGAGGGAGCACCCCGGCAGGTACGCCGCCATGCAGGTCCGGCTGCCCCCGGACGTCGCCCTCGCCAGTGCCGCCCGCCGGCACTCGGACATGACGCGGGCGATCCTGCGCGGCTACGACCTGCCCGAACCCGCCCAGACCGACGCCATCCGCCTGCTGCACAGCACGTTCCACGGCTACACGACCCTGGAGGCCGCGGGCGGCTTCCTGTCCCACCCGCGGGACACCGACACCTCGTGGTCGCGGACCCTCGACGCCCTGCACCACCTGCTCGAACACTGGCCGCCCGAGCACGGGCAGCCGCTCGGGTCTTGAGCGGGTGAGGAGTGCTCGTTACCGTGCCCCGGGTTGGACGCTCGTCCAAGCCGATCGCGGGTCCGACTCGTCGATCAACGGGGGGAATAACACGTGAGAGTGAATCCTGCCCGCCTGCCCGGACGCAGGCGGAGTGTGGCGCTGGTGCTCGCGGCCGCGGCCGCGCTGAGCACGGTGGTGGCGCCTGCCGCGGTGGCGGCGGAGGGAACGTTGCAGTGCACGACGGCCGTGCCGATCTTCAGCCGCCGCGCGGACGCGTCGCTGTGGATGCTGCACAACCAGGAGCCGGAGAACGGGCACGCGATCTGGACGGAGCAGCAGAACGTCGGCGCCGGCTGGAACGGCGTGGTGCTCGGCGGCCCGGCCGACCAGCTGTACCACGTGACGCCGGAGGGGCAGCTCAACCGCTACCGGTGGTTGGGGGCGAGCTGGGAGAACAACGGCGTCCCGGACACCGTCACCACCGGCTGGACGGGGTGGTCCACGGCCGACCGGATGCTGGTCGACGCGCGGGGCGACTTCTACGCGATCACCGCCGACAACGCCCTGAAGTGGTACCGGTTCACCAAGGTGAACAACCAGTGGACGACCGAGGAACGGGTGCTCACGCCCAACTTCGGCATCACCTACGACCGGATCTTCACCTCCGGTGAGGGCGGTCTGTTCGCCCGGACGACGACCGGGGGGCTGCACCACTTCGCGTACCACGCGGCCAGCCGGCGCTTCACCGAGTACGCCCGCGAGGTCGGCGCCACGGGGTGGAACCAGTTCACCGACTTCGCCGCGGCCGGCGGCGGGGTGTTCTGGGCGGTCGAGGGCGCGGCCGGCAACCTGCGGTGGTACCGCTACCTCGGCGACGGCGCCTGGGCTGCGGACTCCGGCAAGGTGGTCGGCCCGGGTGGCTGGGTCACCGGCATCCAGACCGAGAGCCACCCGGACGCGTGCCGGGTCGTCGGCGGCCCGGCCGGTCCGACCCGACCCGCTGTGCCGGCGGACTTCACCGCGCCCACCACCGCGCTGCAGGGTGGTGACGGCCTGATGAACTACTTCTACGTCAACCCGCAGGGCAGGCTCACCGTCGCGAAGCAGCGCCGCACCGATGACTTCCTGCTGATCGACCACCAGTCCTTCGGCGACTACAGCGCCTACACCGGCCGGCCGGGTGCGGCGCCGAACGCGGACGGCCGTTTCGAGGTGTCGGCCAACAGCCACTCCGACGCCGACGTGCGCGGCAAGACCCAGGCCGCGGTCGGCGGCACGTGGTCGCCCGCGCTCAACGAGCACGGCGGCCACGTGCTCGGCGACCCCGTGCTCGTGCGGCGGGCCGGCGGCAGGCTGATCATGTTCGCCGTCGACGGCGACGGTCGACTGTGGTACCGGCAGCAGGTCTCCCCGAACGGCCCGTTCGGGGCGTGGCGCGACAGCGGAGACACCGGTCTGTCGACCGACTTCACCGTGGTGCGCCACGGCTTCGGCCTGCACGTGGTCGCGCGGTTCACCGACGGCTCGGTGCGCGTCGCGATGATGCCGGACTCGGCGGTGCAGGTGCCCAGCGGCGCCGTGGCTGTCGCGGCGGCCGATCCGCTGCCCCCGGTGCGGGTGCTGAACGCGTGGCGCACCCTCCCCGGTGCCGACGCGGTCGGCAGGCCGACCGCCGTGTCGACCGGGTCGAGCCTCACATCGGGCCTCCGGGTGTTCACCCGCCGCGCCGACGGCGGCATCCACACCCAGGTCGAGGACGTCCGCGGCGGCTTCCGCGGCACCTACCAGCGCGTCGGCGACCTGGTCGCCTCCGGGTCGCCCGCGGTGGTGCGCACCGGACCGGGGTTGATCGAGATCGCGGTGCGCGACGCCGAGGGCCTGGTCCACACCACCGGCGAGAACGTGCCGGGCGGCTCCTACCGCCCGTGGGAGATCCGCAACGTCACCGAGGCGGCCACCGACCCGTCGGGCGTGGTCCGCGCCGACGGCAGCTGGGTCTTCACCTGGCGGAACCCGGTGGGCGACATCTACGCCTACCTGGGTTCCTACGGGGTCTCGGGCACGTCCTCCGGTGTCTCCGCCGGGAGCGCGGCTCCGCAGTACGAGGGCGGTGCCGGCCACTCCTGATCCGGCGCGCGTCGAGGGGCCCCGCCCGCTCCCGGCACGTCCGGGGCGGGTGGGGCCCGTTCACGCGCGGCCGAGCAGGTGCCGGCCGGCGGCCAGGTCGGCGCGGCCGGTGAGGAAGGCGTCCAGGGCCTCTCGGAACTCCCCGGTGCGCAGGGTGCCGTCGCCGTCGTGGTCGAGGGAGCGCAGGGCGGCGATCAGCTCGTGGCGCCGAGGGCTGCGGTCGAGCAGCCGGGAGTACTCGGCCTGGGTGACCTCGCCGTCGTCGTTGCGGTCGATCAGGCGGCAGACCACGTCGGTGACCCTGCCGTAGCCCTGCCCGGGATCGGACGTGCCGGGGTAGCGGCCCTCGGCGATGGCGGTGAGGTAGGCGGCGCGGGTGACGGACCCGTCCGCCGGGGCGCCGGTGGCCGCGAGCAGCTGCCGCCACCAGGACTCGAAGGCGTCGTGGACGTCGTTCTCGTCGGCCTCGTCCAGGTCGAGGTGGACGCTGATCTCGCGGGCCATGCCGAGCAGGTCGGCCCAGCGCAGGACGCCGTCGCCGCTCTGGTCGAGGATCGTGCCGAAGAAGGTGCCCGGATCGGTGCCGGGGACGGCGCGGACACCGCTGGTCGCCCTGATCGCGGCGGAGGCCGTGGGCAGGTAGCGCCAGGGCGTGGGCAGCAGGTCGGCGACGACCCGGGCGGCGTGGTGCGCGCCGAGGACGAGCAGCCCCGCGCCGGGCGCGGTGGTGAGCCGGAGGCGTCGGCGGTAGGCGTCGGGCAGCGTGGCGGTCGTGGCCTGGACCGCGGTGGAGACCACCAGGTACCGCAGCGGCGCCCAGACCAGGTCCGGGACGGGCAGGTTCGACGGTGGCGGCACCCGGAAGATGCTGCCGGACAGCAGGTCCCGGACGGTCGGGTTGTCCTCCAGGACGTCGGAGGCCATGCGGTCGAAGTAGGTGCGGAACTCGTCGAGGTCGGCGGGCTGGTCGGCCGCGGTCAGGCCGAACAGGCGGCCCAGTCGGCGCCACTCGTCGTAGAACCGCTCCGCCTCGGCCCGGTCGAGGGGGTCGCCGCCGAGGTCGTGGAGCGTCAGGACGGCCTCGAACAGCGTGAGGTGCACCCACGCGCGGGCCCCGGTGTCGGTGGCGGTGAACGGCCGGCCGTGGTCGTCGGTGCCGCGCATGCGGCGGTGGAGCCGTTCGAGGCGGGCGAGTTCGCGCTCCCGCTCGGAGGCGGTGCCGTAGACGTAGTTCTGGAGGCTGTCCAGGGTGCGCAGGAAGCGCCGCCAGGGTCGGGCGGTGTAGACGGAGAACTGGCCGACCGCCGCCCCGATGGCCGGGTGCGCGGCCTGGAGCAGCAGCGTCCGGTGGATGACGAGCAGGAGCCGCCACTGCCCGAGGTGCTGCCAGGTGGTGGAACCCGGACCGAGCACGTCCTGGGTGGTCATGCGGGAGCCTCCCGGCCGTGGCGATCAGGTCGGCGCATCGTCGGTCGTCGGGAGGGTGACCGGCAATTACCCGGTGGTGTGGTCCTTGATCACGCCGGGTGATCGGCGGGTGTCATCCGGGTGCTGTCCACGCGCGGCGAGCGTGCCGGCGGTCCAGACCTCTGTCGGTGGTTGAGCGGTTGAGGTGCGAGAGCGCTCCCATAAGTGAAGTCTTTTGTTGTCTTCTGCGGATGTCTGTGGATAGATGGGCGACGTTGTGATGGGCCTCATGGACGAGCCCCGAGGAGATTTCCATGCCCCCTGCCGCGCGCCGGCTGTCCGCCCTGTTCCTCGCACTCCTGCTCACCCCCGTCCTCGCCCTGCCCGCGACCGCCGACCCGTCCGCGACCGCCGACCCCGTGGGCGACACCCCGTCCGCGACCGCCGCGCCGCCCGCGCACGGCCTCAAGGGCGAGTACTTCCGGATGTCCGCACCCGGCGCTCGCGACTTCGCCGAACTCGGCGGCGCCACGCTCGACCCGAACGTCGACTTCTCCGACCTGACCGGCACGTTCCAGCAGTTGACCGGTCGCACGGAGCACACCACCGCCCGCTGGACCGGCCGCCTCACCGCGCCCGCCACCGGCGACTACACCTTCCACGCCATCGGCGACAACGGCTTCCGCCTGTTCCTCGACGAGGCCCCGGTCATCGACCACTGGGTCGGCGACTGGGAGGTCGAGCAGCACAGCGCGCCCGTCCACCTCGTCGCGGGCCAGGAGCACGCCTTCCGGATGGAGCTGTTCCAGGACGTCGGCGGCGCCACCATGCGCCTGCGCTGGTCCACCCCGACGCTGGCCAAGCAGGCCGTGCCCGAGTCGGCGTTCCTGCCGCCCGCGGACTTCCCGGTCTACCCGGTCGGCCTCACCGTGTCCCGCGACGGGAACACCCTGGAGGCCGACTTCGACCAGCGCGTCACGAACCTCGGCGACCTCGAACCGCACCTCGAGGTCGAGGTGGACACGGTGCCGTTCCCGCTGGAGTCCGTCGCCGTGGACCGCCGCGACCGCACCAAGGTCGTCGTGCGGCTCGGCGCCCGCGTGCAGGCCCCGCAGCGCGTCCGCGTCACCTACGACGGCAACGGCGGCCTGGTCGTCGGCGCCGAGACCGTGCCGCGGGTCATCCGCACCGCGACCAACGCCTCCACCCACCGGCTCAGGACGCCCTGGGGCGAGGAGGTCGACAAGGACAAGCCGCTGCCCGAGTACCCGCGCCCGCAGCAGGAGCGCGACGACTGGCTCAACCTCAACGGCCAGTGGGAGTTCACCGGCGCCACCGCCGACCAGCAGCCCCCGTTCGGCCGCCGGCTGCCCGAGCGGATCACCGTGCCGTACCCGGTGGAGTCCCAGCTGTCCGGGCTGGAGCGCCACGAGGACCACATGTTCTACCGCCGGCAGTTCGAGGTGCCGCGCGACTGGAAGGTCGGCCGCGGCGAGCGGCTCAAGCTCAACTTCGGCGCGGTCGACCACCACGCCCGGGTCTGGGTCGACGGCACCCCGGTCGCCGAGCACACCGGCGGCTACACCGCGTTCACCGCGGACATCACCGACGCCCTGCGCGGCGGCGGCAAGCACGAGCTGATCGTCGCGGTCACCGACACCACCGGCGACAACCAGCCCATCGGCAAGCAGTCCCGCAACCCCGGCGGCATCGTCTACACCCCGTCCTCCGGGATCTGGCAGACCGTGTGGCTGGAGCCCGTGCCCGACCGGTCGATCGACGACGTGAAGACCACGCCGGACATCACCCGCGGCACCCTCGCCGTCCGCGTGTCGTCCACGACGGCGTCCGCGAACGCCCGGGTCACCGCCGTCGCCCGCGACGAGCGGGGCAGGAAGGTCGGCTCCGTCACCGGCAAGCCCAACGCCGACCTGACCCTGCCCGTGCCGAACCCGCACCTGTGGAGCCCCGGGGACCCGTACCTCTACGACCTCGACGTGACGCTGGAGGACGGCCGCAGCAGGGACGAGGTCGAGAGCTACTTCGGCATGCGCTCCATCGGCGTGCGGAACGTGGCGGGCTTCCCGAAGCTCGTCCTCAACGGCGAACCGGTGTTCTCGCTGGCCATGCTGGACCAGGGCTTCTGGCCGGACGGCCTGAACACCGCGCCCAGCGACGAGGCCCTCGCCTGGGACATCAAGGCCCAGAAGGACCTCGGCTTCAACGCGCTGCGCAAGCACATCAAGGTCGAACCCGCCCGCTGGTACCACCACGCCGACAAGCTCGGCATGCTGGTGTGGCAGGACTTCGTGAACGTCAACGTCACGAACGAGACCGGGCAGCAGGCGTTCCTCACCGAGGGCCGGCGCACGATGGAGCAGCTGCACGACTCGCCGTCGATCATCGGCTGGGTCGTGTTCAACGAGGGCTGGGGCGAGTGGGACCGCGAGGAGACCGGCCGGATCACCGAGTCGGTGCGGGCCGCGGACCCGTCGCGCGTCGTCAACGCGCACAGCGGTGTCAACTGCTGCGCGTCGAAGGGCGACTCCGGCAAGGGCGACGTGATCGACCACCACGACTACACCAACACCGACCCGGCGTGGCCGGACGCCACCCGCGTGGCGATGGACGGCGAGCACGGCGGGTTCACCCTGCGCACGCCCGGCCACCAGTGGCCCGGCGCCCCGGCCGTGATCTACAGCGGCGTCGCCGACAAGGCGGCGCTGACCGCGAAGTACGTGTCGAACACGGAGACCTTCTACCTCGACGCGGCCGGCGCGGAGCTGTCCGGCTCGGTCTACACGCAGATCACCGACGTGGAGACCGAGCTGAACGGCATGTGGACCTACGACCGGCGTGAGATCAAGGTCGACCCCGGCCCCGTGCGCGAGATCAACAGGAGGGTGGTCGCGGCCGGCGCAGCGGCGGCCGAGCGCACCTACGACGGCAAGGGCACGTGGTCGCTCGACGGCGACGGCACCGACGCGAGCGGCGCCGGGAACCCGGTCTCGCCCACCGGCGACGCGGCGTGGACGACCGGCGTGCGCGGCCGGGCGCTGAAGCTCGACGGCGATGGCGACTACGCCCAGACCGCCGGGCCGGTGCTCGACACCACCGGGTCCTACTCGGTGTCCGCCTGGGTGACCGTGGACTCGCTGCCGGGCAACTACGCCACCGCCGTCAGCCAGGACGGCAGGCGGGTGGAGAACCCGTTCTACCTCCAGTACGGGCAGGGCAGGTGGGCGTTCAGCGTGCCGGGCGGCAGGCGGGCCACGCTGGCCGCCACGCCGGAGCCCGGACGCTGGTACCACCTGGTCGGCGTGCGCGACGAGGCCGCGGGCGAGACGCGCCTGTACGTGGACGGGGTGCGGGCCGCCGCCATCCCGATCGGCCCGGACGAGGTGAGCACCGGACCGCTGGCCATCGGGCGCGCCAAGTACGCCGGGGCGCGCGGGGACTTCTGGCACGGCTCGATCGACGAGGTCCGCGCCGTGGACCGCGCCCTGACCGACGCGGAGGTGGCGGAGCAGCACGCCGCCCGGTAGCCGGTGGCGTGACGGCGGAGGGTCGCGGGGACGTCCCGCGGCCCTCCGCCGTCACCCCGCCGACCCGTCAGCCCTCGCCCTTCCTGCCCTTCTCCTCCTTGTCCTTGCCGCGCCGCCCGCCCTCGCCCTCGTCGTCGCCGCCACCCTCCTCGACGCGCTCCGACGACAGCACCTCCTCGGCCACGATGAGCAGGGTGCCGTCGACCTCGGCGAGCATCAGGCCCCGGGTCTCGGCGATCCGCTCGTCGTCCTCGCCGGTGTACCGCAACCCCACGGTGACGTGGTCCGGGCCGGTCGCCTCGGGCGGCGTCGTCACGGCGAGGTCCCGCACGGCCTCCCACGCCTCGTCGTACTTCTCCCGACCCTGCTCCCGCATGCCGGGGCCGAGCATCGCCCACGCGCCGTCGGTGTCGTCCGGCAGCAGGGCGTAGTAGTCGGCCACGGTCTGCTGGAGCCGGTCGGCGGTCACCTCGCCCTCGGTCTCGGACGTGGTCGTCGAGGTCGTCGTGCCGCTCGACGTCGGGGCACCGCCGGCCGCGGCGTCGTCGTTCCTCGCGGCGAGCAGGACGGCGAGGACGACGCCGCCCACGACGACGAGGGCGGTCACGCCGATCAGCACCGGGCGGCGGCGCGACGGGCCGACCGGCGGCACGGGCAGGTCGAGACGCGTCGCCGGGGGAGTGGGGACAGCCGGTGGAGCGGAGGAAGCAGGTGAAGAGGAGGAAGCGGGCGTAGCAGGGGAAGCGGGGGAGCGCAGCAGGTCGGCGAACCGGGCCATGTCGGGCCGGGTCGTCGGGTCGGTGCGCAGCGCCTCCATCAGCGCGCCGGTCAGCGGCCCGGCGTTGCGGGGCGGGTCGAAGCGGCCGGCGGCCACGGTGTGCAGCAGCGCGATGGTGTTGCCGCCCTCGCCGAACGGGGGCCGTCCCTCGACCGCCGCGTACAGGGTGGCGCCGAGCGCGAACACGTCGGACGCCGGGCCCGGTTCGGCGCCCCGGGCGACCTCGGGCGACAGGTAGGCGGGCGTGCCCGCGAGCAGGCCGGTCCGGGTGACGGCCACGTCGCCGACCGCGCGGGCGATGCCGAAATCGCTGATCTTCGCCGTGCCGTCCGAGGTGATCAGGACGTTGCCCGGCTTCACGTCGCGGTGCACGACGCCGGCCGCGTGGGCGGCGGCCAGCGCCGAGGCGACCTGCGCCCCGATCCGCGCGGCCGCGTCCGGCGGCAGCACGCCCACCTCGGCCAGCGTGCGCGCCGGCACGTACTCCATGACCAGGACCGGTCGGCCTCCGTCCTCGACCACGTCGTGCACGGTGACGGCGTTCGGGTGCTGCACCCGCGCGGCGATCCGCCCCTCGCGGGCGGCGCGGGCGACCGCCTCCGCAGACCCCGTGCCCTCCGGCACGATGAGCTGCTTGAGCGCGACGACCCGACCGAGCCGCTCGTCGAACGCCTGCCAGACCACGCCCATGGCGCCCGAACCGAGCCTCGTGCGCAGCCGGTAGCGCCCCGCCACCAACCGCCCCTCGTCCACCACCGGCTCCCGCCTCCCGTCCCGCGCGACCGGAGTGGTCGAACGCCGTACCGGGCAACCCTAGCGCCGGCGGGTCACGGCCCGGGCACGCCGCCGGCCGCCCGACCCCGTCCGAAGGGCGCGGCGAGCGGAATGCCGACCACGAAACAGTTTCGTCCCGCCGAACGTCGATTGTGGACGGCGAACCCCTTGTCCCGCCTGGGTTCCCGACCTAGGTTCGACGACGTGGCGAGCACAGCGAGCACCGAGCACCGGACCGATCCCGCCTGGCTGCCCGCGGCGGCGTTCCGGCCCCTGGGGGCGCGGCGGGTCCGGGTGGCCGGCGACGGGCCGCTGGTGGGCACGGTGCGCGCCGAGGTGGCGGCGGCGGTCGCCGGGCACGGCGGCGCGTTGGTCGCCGACGGCCCGGTGGACCTCGACCTGGTCGCCGCCGACGGCGACGGCGAGGCGTTCACCGTCGAACGGACCGGCGGCACCACGATCGTCCGCGCCGAGGGCGGCCCCGGCCTGCTGTACGGCCTGCACCACGTCGTGCGCCGGGGCGAGGCGGCGTTCGACGGCGACCTGCCGGCCGAGCGGCACGCGCCGCGCCGGGCGATCCGCATGCTCGACCACTGGGACAACATCGACGTCGACCCCCTGATGGGGCAGGTCGAACGGGGCTACGCGGGCGGCTCGATCTTCTACGCCGACGGCGGGGTGCGCGCCGACCTGGGCCGCGTCGCCGCCTACGCCCGCCTGCTCGGTTCGATCGGTGTCAACCGGGTCGCCCTGAACAACGTCAACGTGCACCGCACCGAGGCGCGGCTGCTGACCGACCTGCTGCCGGACGTGGCACGGCTGGCGGAGGTGTTCCGCCCGCACGGCGTCGCCGTGCACCTGTCGGTGGGCTTCGCCGCCCCGATCACGCTGGGCGGGCTGCCCACGGCGGACCCGCTCGACCCCGCCGTGCGGGAGTGGTGGGAGCGCACGACCGCCGCCGTCTACGCGGCGATCCCCGACTTCGGCGGGTACGTCGTGAAGGCCGACTCGGAGGGCCAACCCGGCCCGTTCGCCTACGGCCGCGACCACGCCGACGGCGCGAACGCGCTGGCCCGCGCCCTCGAACCGCACGGCGGCACGGTGTTCTGGCGCGCGTTCGTCTACGACCACCGCCAGGACTGGCGCGACCGGGGCACCGACCGCGCCCGCGCCGCGCACGACCACTTCGCCCCGCTCGACGGCGCGTTCGACGACAACGTGGTGCTCCAGGTCAAGTACGGGCCGATGGACTTCCAGGTCCGCGAACCCGTCTCCCCGGTGTTCGCGGCGATGCCGGGGACCCGGCTGGCCGCCGAGTTCCAGGTCACCCAGGAGTACACCGGGCAGCAGAAGCACGTGTGCCACCTGGTGCCGCAGTGGTCGGAGGTCCTCGGGTTCGGGCTGCGCGGCGGCGAACCGGTCGCCGACCTGGTCGACGGCGTGGTCGCGGTGTCGAACGTCGGCGACGACGAGTTCTGGACCGGCCACCCGCTGGCGCAGGCCAACCTGTTCGGCTTCGGTCGGCTCGCGTGGGACGACCGCCTCGACCCGGCGGCCGTGCTGGACGAGTGGATCGGCCTGACCTTCGAGGACCCGTCGGTGCGGGGTCCGCTGCACGAGGTCCTGGACGGCTCGTGGCACACCTACGAGCGCTACACCGCCCCGCTCGGCGTCGGCTTCATGGTCAACCCGGGCCACCACTACGGCCCGTCCGTCGACGGCTACGAGTACACGCAGTGGGGCACGTACCACTTCGCCGACCGCGACGGTGTCGGCGTCGACCGGACCCGGGCCACCGGCACCGGGTTCACCGGCCAGTACCCGGCCCCGTGGCGCGAGGTGTACGAGTCGGTCGGGAGCTGCCCGGACGAGCTGCTGCTGTTCTTCCACCACGTGCCCTACGACCACGTGCTGCGCTCCGGGAAGACGGTGGTCCAGCACATCTACGACGCGCACTTCGCGGGTGTCGAGGAGGTGGGCCGGATGCGCGAGGCGTGGGCGACCCTGGAGGGCCGCGTGCCCGCCGCCCTGTTCGACCGCGTCACGGCGCTGCTGGCCGAGCAGGCGCGGTGCGCGACCGAGTGGCGCGACCAGGTGAACACCTACTTCCTCCGCAAGTCCGGCGTCCCCGACGAACGGGGCCGCCGGATCTTCTGACGGGTCAGGGGTTCCAGAAGAACGTGGTGAACACGCGGTCGAAGCGCCGCGCCACCAGGTCGTCGCGCTGGACCACCCAGTGCACGACGGCTCCCTCCCACCCCGTCACGTCCATGCCCGCGTCCCAGTCGGCCAGGAGCACCCAGTCCGCCGGGTCGGCCGACACCGGTCCGGTCCACCGGTCCTCCCGCACCGACCGCACGGCGTCGGACACCGCGTCGGCGACCGGGTCCGTGAACACCGCCTCCTCCGCGGAGTACCCGCCGAGCTGCAACGACCCCCAGGGGGCGATGTCGTCGTGCGTGCTGTTCCAGGCCTCGACGAGGTCCTCGCTGCGGGGGTGGCCGGGCAGCGGCCCGTGCCCCTGGTCGTCGGGGAGCGCGACCGCCTCGTGGTACGGCAGCGACACGTCGATCCGCAGCCGCAGCGGCCCCCGGGGGTACTCCGCGTCCCCGGTGCCCCGCCCGTCCCGCTCCGCCACGGCCGCGCCGGCGGGCACGTGGACCACGCCGCCCCGCTCGGCGGGGTCGTACTCGTGCTCCAGTTCGGCGAACAGCAGCAGGTGGCCGTCGGGCGGCAGGGGCAGGTCCGTCGCGTCGGCGGGCAGGGCCGCGAGGTCGAGGGAGGCGACGAAGGGATGGGCGGGGTCGGGGGCGTCGGCCGGGAGCAGGAGCGGCCCGCCGAACCGGCCCACGACCGGTCCGTCGCCGTGCGCGGTCAGCGTCGCGCAGGGGCGGGCGAGGGCCGACCAGCGCTCCACGTCGTCGGCGGGGATGCCGCGCGCGAGCGCCTCGTCGCGGAACGGGCCCAGTCGGTCCCGCAGTTCTCGGATCATGGGCGGAACCGTAGCGGGAGCCCCCGACACCGCCGTCCCGGCCGTGCGGTGCACTTTCGGGCAATTGCACTTTCGGGCAATCGTGTCGCTTATTTTTCGAATCAAGACGCGTTTTACGGGTTGTGCGACGTCGTGAATGAGTGGTAATCCTTCGAGGGTGGTCGTCGTCGTTCGAACGATACCCCTGGAGGAATCCGTGAAATCGGTTCACCGCGCGGCCGGTCTGGTGCTGGGTCTGGTGTCGACGCTGGCCGGGGCCTCCCAAGCGGCGGCGGCGCCCTCCACCGGCACCACGTGGACCTTGCGCGACATCGGGACCCAGCAGACGTGCGTGACCTCCGACTTCGGCCACCCCGGCCAGTACTTCCTCGTCCCGGTGCACGGCACGTGGACGAGGCAGCTCACGGCCGAGGTGCGCGACCTGCCGCCGGGCTCCCGCTCCGGCACCACGCCGATCGCCCCGGGGTCGGACTACGACAACGGCATCGTCGCCGGTGTCCACACGCCGCTGGCGCCGGCCCCGGTCGGCGTGTACGCCGCGTACCTGTGGGTCTCGGACGGCGTCGACACCCGCACCGCGCCGATCACCATCACCGTGCGGGAGCGCTGCTGACGCGTCTCCCTCGCCCGGAAGAGTTTCCGGAACTCCTGTTCGAGTGATTGTCGCGCAGGAATTCGGCCTTCGGTGGAATTGTGCTTCGTCGTGGCCGCCGATGCGGAGCGGAGGACGTCGACCTGCTCACCGGCAGCGGACCACGAGCGCGGCGGTCCGGGGGAGCACCACGTCGTCCCCCGACCGCAGTTCCCGCCCGGTGAGCAGGTCCACGCCGTCGAACGGGCACGTCACCACCTGCTCCGCGCCGTGGTTGAGCACGAACGCGTACCGGGTGCCGTTCGGCGCCACCCGCTCGACCACCTCGACGTCCGGCACGTCGGCCAGCGGACCGGCCAGCCCGTGCTCGGCGAGCACCCCGTCCACCACTGCCCCCACCCCTCCGTCGTCCAACAGGGTCGCCACGTACCAGGCACTGCCCGCACCGCGCCGGACCCGCGTCACGGCCGGCGTACCGGCGTAGAAGTCCGCGCCGTAGGTGGCCAGCACCTCGGCGTCCTCCGGCACGACCACCTCGAACACGTGCCGCGCCTCGTGCGCCGTGCCGGAGAGCACCACCGGGTTGACCACGTCCGGCCGCTGGGCGTCGGTCTCCTCCACCCGAAGCCCGAGCAGCCCGGCGAACGGGCCGGGCACGTCGGCGAGGAACGCGTTGTCGTCCTCGTCCACCCGCCCGGACAGCGCCGTCGTCAGGAACGTCCCGCCCCGCAGCACCACCTCGGCGACCCGGTCCGCCAGGTCTCCCTTCACCACGTGCAGCAGCGGCGCGACCACGACGTCGTAGCGGCCCAGGTCCGCCGTCACCGGCACCACGTCCACCAGGGCGTTGGCCTGCCACAGCGCCCGGTGGTACGCGGCCAGGACGTCGACGTAGCGCACGTTGCGGTTGGGGCCGTCGGACATCTCGACCGCCCACCAGCTGTCCCAGTCGACCAGCAGCGCGACCCGCGCGGGCGTGCGGGCGCCGAGCACCGCGTCACCGACCAGTTCGAACTCCCGCCCCAGCTCGGCGACCTCCCGGAACAGCCGGGTGTCGGTGCGGCCGGCGTGGTCGAGCACCGCGCCGTGGTACTTCTCGCACGCCCCGCGCGACTGCCGCAGCTGGAAGTACAGCACCGCGTCCGCCCCGTGGGCGACGGACTGCCAGGACCACAGCCGCAGCACGCCCGGCCGCTTCACCGCGTTCACGTCGCGCGACGCGGTGACCGACGGGGTCTGCTCCATCACCCAGAACGGCGCGCCGCCGCGCAGCCCGCGCACCAGCCCGTGCGCCAGCGCCATCCGGGCCGCCGTCCGCGACGCCGACGGGTCCTCGGGCGGGTAGTTGTCCCACGACGCGAAGTCCAGGTGCGGCGCCCACCGGTGGTAGTCGACCGGCTGGTAGAGGCCCATGAAGTTCGTGGTGACCGGCGTGCGCGGCACGTGCTCGCGGATCGCCGCCTTCTCCGCGACGAACCCGCCCAGCAGTGCGTCGGACGTGAACCGCCGGTAGTCCAGCGTGATGCCCTGGAACGCGGTGTGGTCCGGGCCGCGCCAGTGCTCGGACAGCACCGTCGGCGGTTCGACCTGCGCCCAGTCGGTGAACGTGTGCGACCAGAACGTCGTGTTCCACGCCGCGTTGAGCCGTTCGAGCCCCCCGTAGCGCTTCCGGAGCCACTCCCGGAACGCCGCCGCGCACAGCGGGCAGTAGCACGCCCCGCCGTACTCGTTGCCCACGTGCCAGGCCACGATCGCCGGGTTGTCGCCGTACCGCTCGGCCAGCCGCGACGCCATCGCCACCGACAGCCGCCGGAACGCGGGGGAGGAGGGGCACGCGTTGTGCCGCTGCCCGTAGACGTGCCGCCGGCCCTCGAAGTCCACCCGGCACGCCTCCGGGTACGCGTGGGCCAGCCACGGCGGCATCGCGCCGCTCGGCGTGGCCTGCACGATCCGCTTGCCCTCGGCGGTCGCCCGTTCCACGATCGCGTCCAGCGTCGAGAAGTCGTAGCGGTCCTCGGCGGGCTGGAGGTGGGCCCACGCGAACACGCCGACCGTCACGGTGTCGACGTGGGCCAGCGAGAACGCCTCGTAGTCGCGGTCCCACACCTCGCGGGGCCACTGCTCGGGGTTGTAGTCGCCGCCGTAGCCGATCTTCGCCGCCGGGGGGTGGACGTCGTTCACGCGGTGAACCTCCCGGTCGCGTCGCGCAGCACCGGTTCGGCGTTGCGCAGGAGGGCGAGGGTGAACGGTGCGGCGAGCAGGAGCAGCAGCCGGTCCGAGACCAGCGCCGCGACGCCGCCCGCGGCGATGAGCAGGGACAGCGCGCCGAGCGCGGCCAGCGGGCGGGCGGCCAGGTAGTAGGAGGCGAGCCGGGCCGTGTCCCGGGTGCGCAGCGACAGCGCCGAGGACAGCACCAGCGCGTTGGACGACCACACCAGCAGGCCGACCGCGACGACCACCAGCACCGCGCCGTACCCGGTGGGCACGCCCGCGAAGCGCAGGTTCGCCAGGGTGAAGCCGATCACGGCCAGCGCCGCGAGCACCGGCAGCCACCAGCGCAGCACGTCCAGCCAGTTCAACCGGTAGCCGCGCAGGAAGTGCCGGGCGGGGGACAGGTCGCGGTCGGTGAGGAACACCCGCCACGCGAACAGCGCCGCGGACAGCGCCGGGCCGACCGGGGCGAAGCACAGCGCGACCAGCGGCGCGTTGCCCGCGTCCCCGGCCAGCAGCGGCACCAGCAGCAGGCCGGGCGCGGTGGTCAGCACCAGCAGCACCTCGACGACCAGGAACCAGTACACGACCGAGGCGGCGCGGGACAGGACGCCGGGACCGATCTCGGCGGCGGGGTCGCGCTCGTCCACGGCGGTCACCTCTCGTGCGCCGCGACGAGGCGGTCGTCGGAGACGCCCAGCAGCCGCCGGTCGTCCAGCCCTTCGTGCTCCTCCGGGCGCACCGGGAGGACCTCCGCGAACGTCACCTCGTGCCGGGACAGCGCCAGGTCCAGGGTCACCCGCCCGTCCACCACCGCGCGGGCCGAGTGCTCGACGGCCGGGCGCGAGCAGTCCCGCAGCACGTCGAGCTGCCGCGCCGACGGCGAGCGCGGCCGGCCCAGCTCGCGCCACGCCGCGAACGCGTTGCCGTCGTGCTCGTTGACCCGCTCGCGCCGCACGAACGCGCGGGACCCGGGGACGGGCACGGACAGCCGCACGTCGTGCCGCTCCGGCGCGTCCGGCCCCCCGGTGCCGCCCACCGGCTGCCACGCCAGCACCGTCACCCGGCCGTCGTCGTCGCGGCACACCAGGTGGTCCTCGCCGCGCGCCAGCACGTGGGGGCCCATGCGGGCCATGAACGCGTACAGGTGGTAGGTCGGCTTGCGCACCTGCCGGTGCGCGAGCAGCCCGAAGCCGCCGTGGAACAGCGAGGTGGGGACGTTCTCCTCCTCGAACACGTCGCAGAACGTCCAGTAGGAGAACGAGTCGACCAGGTCGCCGCCGCCCGCGAGCACCGGGGCCAGGTAGGCGGCGTTGTACGCGGTGTCGTGGATCGGGTTGTCCGGCCGGTAGGAGGTGTTGAACTCGGTGATGTGCACCGGCAGCCCGGCCAGCGCGGTGCCCGCGAGGTGCTTGCGCGGCGCGTCGAACTGGTCGAGCAGCGCACCCGGCGCGGTCAGCGTCTGGTAGGTGCCGAACGGCACGTGCTGCGCCGGTCCGGAGGTGTAGGCGTGCCGGGACACGAAGTCGACCGGCACGTCCCGGCGGGCGACGAACTCGGCGAACGGCTCCCACCACCCGTCCGAACCGGGCGAGATGGCCGGCCCGCCGACCTGGAGGTCCGCGTCCACGTCCTTCACGACCCGCGCGGTCGTCTCGTACAGCCGGAAGTACGCCTCCTGGTCGGCGTCCTTCCAGAAGTTCACCAGGTTCGGCTCGTTCCACACCTCGATCGGCCAGGTGCGGACCTCGTCCACGCCGTACCGGTCCACCAGGTGCGCCAGCAGCGCCCGCACGAGCGCCGCCCACTCGTCGTGCGAGCGCGGCGGCGTGATGTTGCCCTTCCACCAGAAGACGGTCTCCTCGCCCGAGGCGAGCGCCGTCGGCATGAACCCCAGCTCGACGAACGGCTTGACGCCCAGTTCCAGGAAGTGGTCGAACACCTGGTCCAGGTAGGTCCACGAGTACCGGACCCGGCCGCCGGACACCCGGTGCACGCCCATGTCGTCCGACAGCAGGCCGTGACCCCGGACGTACCGGAAGCCGATCTCGCGCCGCACCAGGGCCAGCGACTCCCGGTGGTCGGCGCGCAGCGCGAGGTTGAGCCGCCCGGTGCCCACGCAGTGGCGCCAGGAAGCGGACAGGCGGCCGAGCGGCTGCTCGGGCACGTGGGTGTGGCTCACCAGGACCTCCGGCGTGCGTCCTCGTCGGGGGGAGGTCGGGTCCGGCCGCCCCAACCGCGGCCGGACCCGACCGGCTCAGCCGTTCTTCTGCTTGAAGCGCTGGTAGGCGCTGTTCACCAGCTCCATGTACTGCGTCACGCCCTTGGCCTCCGCTTCCTTGACGTAGGCGTCCCACGTCGAGATGTCGCGGCTGCCGAGGATGAACTGGAGCGTGCCCTGGGTGGCGAAGTCCTTCAACGGCGTCTCCCAGAGGGTGGCCTGCTCGCGCTCGTCCGCGGTGAACGGGTACGGCGGGTTCGGGGCGATGACCTTCTTGGCCTTCATCGCCTCCTGGAAGGAGATCTCCTCCTCGGTGAACATCGACTGGAGCAGCTCGGTGGTGCCGCCGTAGGCGAACACGCCACCCTGGAAGCCGAAGTTCTTCTGGAGGTGCTGCGGCGCGCCCGTGTTCAGGCCGCCGAAGGCGATGTCGGACTTGAGGGCCCGCTTGCCGGAGGCGTCCTTGTCGAACGTGGTGCCCTCCACGCCCCACTTGGCGAACTCCTGGCCCTCGTCGGAGTACCAGAGCCAGTCGATGAACTGCATCGTCGCCACGAACTTGTCGCTCTCGACCGCCTTGGCCGAGATCATCAGACCGTTCTCCAGGCGGGAACCGGTGATGACGTCGCCCTTCGGGCCACCCGGCACGGTGATCTTCGCGATGGTCGCGCCCGGGATGTTCTTCAGCGCGGGGCGGTAGTCGTTGACCAGGTTCTGCGCGTTGGTGCTGATCGCGTAGGACTTGCCGTTGGCGAGCTTCTGGATCGCGGGCTCGTCCTTCTGCGTGAAGCTCTCCGGGTCCATCAGGCCCTCGGCGACGAGCTTGCGGAAGAACTCGACCAGCGCCTTCTGCTCGGGCGAGGTGCCGGTGAAGGTGAACTTGCCCTCGCCGGCGTTCCACTGGGCGTTGTTGTAGCCCCAGCCGGCGGAGGTGCCGAAGGTCTGCGCGGCGTAGTTGAGGATCGCCTTGCCCTCGAACCGGTCGGACAGCGGGTAGCCGTCCGGGTGCGCGGCCTTGATGGCCTTGAGGACGGTGTGGACCTCGTCCCACGTCTTCGGCGCTTGGAGGCCGAGGCGCTGGAGCTCGTCGGTGCGGAAGGCCAGCGTGTAGTCCGGCCACACCTCCTCGTGCACGCCCGGCAGGAGGTAGAACTTGCCGTCGTCCTGCTTGAGGGAGTTGATGTCGGGCTGGAGCTTCCACTTCTCGATCTTCGCCTTGAAGTTCGGCATCAGGTCGAGGTAGTCGCTCACCGGCAGGATCGCGCCCGAGGCGACGTAGGCCTGCTCCTGGCCCGGGTAGGTCTTGGCGATGATCGTGGGCGCGTCACCGGCGCCGACCACGAGGCTGCGCTTCTGCTCGTAGTCGCTCATCGGCACGACCGTCGGCTTGATCGTGACGTTCGTGCGCGACGTGATCTCCTTCCACAGCAGCCAGTCGTCCTTGATGGCGTAGTTCGGGTGGTCGCTGTAGAGGACGCCCAGCTCGATGGCCTCGGTGGCCTTGAACTGCTTGCCCTCCGCGAAGTCGGCCATCGCGCCGACGCGCTTGCCGCCGAGGTCGACGGCGGGCGCCTCCTCTTCGCTGCACGCCACGGTGCCCAGCACGAGGCTGCCTGCCGTGAGCGTCAGAAGCGCGCGCTTCCACATCGTTCGCATCGTGCTCTCCTAGGAGCGTTCCGATTCGTGCCGGCCACTGCTCGGGGGGTCACTGCTTCACCGCGCCGAGCATCACGCCCGACACGAAGTACTTCTGGATGAACGGGTAGACGGCGATGATGGGCAGCACGGTGAGCACCATCGTCACGGCCTTGATGTTCGAGTTGATCTGCGTCAGGTCGCTCTGCGCGCCGCCCACCGAGGTGGCCGTGGACGCGCCCGAGATCATGTTGCGCAGGTAGACGGTGACCGGGAACAGGTCGGACCGGTCGAAGTAGAGGAACGCCGAGAACCACGAGTTCCAGTTGGCCACCGCGTAGAACAGGATCATCGTCGCCACGACCGCCTTGGACAGCGGCAGCACGACGCGCAGCAGGATGCCGTAGGTGTTCAGGCCGTCGATGGCGGCGGCCTCCTCCAGTTCCTTGGGCAGGCTCTCGAAGAACGCCTTCATCACCAGCAGGTTGAACACGCTGATCGCGTTGGGCAGCACGATCGCCCAGAGGGTGTTCTTCATGCCCAGTTCGGAGATCAGCACGTAGTTCGGGATCAGGCCGCCGTTGAAGAACATGGTGAACACGGAGATGCCGATGAGCAGCCCGCGGCCCTTGAGGTGGTGCTTGGACAGCACGTAGGCGTAGGTGGTGGTCAGCACCAGCGAGATCGCCGTGGCGGTGACCGTGTAGAGCACGGTGTTGGCGTAGCTGTTCCAGAACGCCGAGTCCGACATGACGACCTTGTAGGTCTCCAGGTTGAACCCGCGGGGCAGCAGGTTCACGCGGCCCGCCAGGATGTGCTGCTCGTCGCTGAACGACTGGGCGACGACGTTGACGAACGGGTACAGCGTCACGGCCACGACGACCAGCAGGACCACCGCGTTGACCTTGCGGAACGCGCGGTAGCCGCGGCTGTCGTCCAGCGCGGTGCGCTTGGGCGCGGTCGGTGCGGCCATCTTCTCGGCCAGCCGCGTCGGGTCGGTGGTCACCACAGGCTCGTCCCCACTGTGCGGCGCGAGATCGCGTTGGCGGACAGGATCAGGGTGAGGCCGATGACCGACTCGAACAGGCCGATGGCGGCGGCGTAGCTGAAGTTGTTCGACACCATGCCGACCCGGTACAGGTAGGTGGAGATCACGTCGGCGGTCGGGTAGGTCAGCGGGTTGTAGATCAGCAGGACCTTCTCGAAGCCGACCGCCATGAACGTGCCGATGTTGAGGATCAGCAGGGTGATCATCGTCGGCCGGATGCCGGGCAGGGTGATGTGCCAGGTCTGCTTCCACCGGCCCGCGCCGTCGATGCGGGCGGCCTCGTAGAGCTGGTTGTCGATGGTGGTCAGCGCGGCGAGGTAGAGGATCGTGCCCCAGCCGACGGTCTGCCACACCTCCGAGGAGACGTAGATGGTGCGGAACCAGTCCGGCTCCTGGGCGAACGCGATCGGGCTGCCGCCGAACGCCTTGACCACCTGGTTGACGGTGCCCTCCACGGACACCAGCTGGAGCAGCATGCCCGCCACGATCACGATGGACAGGAAGTGCGGCAGGTACGACACGGTCTGCACGAACCGCTTGAAGTAGCGGGTGCGGACCTCGTTGAGCAGCAGGGCCAGCACGATCGGCAGCGGGAAGCAGAACAGCAGGGTCAGCGTGCCGAGGGCCAGCGTGTTCCCGAAGACCTGCCAGAACGTGGGGTCGTCGAGGAACATGTTCACGTACCGCAGGCCGACCCACGACTCGCCGAACAGGCTGCCGCCGGGCACGAACCGCCGGAACGCGATGACGTTGCCGACCATCGGCAGGTACCGGAAGACCAGGAAGAACAGCAGCGGCACCAGGGCCAGCGAGTACAGCTGCCAGTCGCGGCTGAACGCCTTGCGCCAGGTCCGGCGGTTGCCCGCCGGCCGCTTGGGCGGCGGCGCCTGCGGCGGTCCGGCCGGGGCGGTCGCGGGTTCGCGGGTGTCGACGCTCACGACGGCACCACCTCCACCGCGGTCAGCAGCTCGCGGGTGTGGTCGACCACGCGCGGCGGGCCGACGAGCTCCAGCTCGACCTCGGCGCTCACGTCGGCGCTGGAGCGCGACACGCGCAGCCGCACCTCGCCGGGTTCCACCACGCGTCGCCCGTCGGTCCCGGTGAACGAGGTCGCGTCGGCGGGCACCCGGAACCGCACCCGCGCCGTCCCGCCGGGTTCCAGTGGCACGCGCGCGTAGCCGACCAGCCGCACCACCGGCCGCACGACCTGGGCGACGGGGTCGTGCAGGTACAGCTGCACGACGTCCGCGCCGTCCCGGTCGCCGGGGTTGTGCACGTCCAGCTCCAGCTCGACGGCGCCGTCGGTGGCCCACGTCGTGCCGGCCACCCGGGGCTCCGACCAGGTGAACTCGCCGTAGCCCAGGCCGTGGCCGAACGGGAAGGCGGGCGTCGGGTCCACACTGGACACACCGCTGAGGCGGCCCAGCGGCGCGGACAGGTAGGTGCCGGGCTGGCCGGACGGGTCGGCGGGGATGCCGACGGGCAGCCGGCCCGACGGCGACACGGCTCCGGTGAGCACGTCCGCGATGGCCCGGCCGCCGAGCTGGCCGGGGAAGAAGGTCTGCACGGTCGCCGCCGCGCCCGCGGCCAGGTCGCCGACGGCGTAGGGCCGACCGGTGACGAGCAGCAGCACGACGGGGGTGCCGGTGGCCAGCACGGCCCGCACCAGGTCGGCCTGCGCGCCGGGCAGCTCCAGCGTGGTGGCGTCGCAGCCCTCGCCGGACGTGCCGCGGCCGAACAGGCCCGCCAGGTCGCCGACGACCACCACGCACGCGTCCGCGTCCCGTGCCGCCGCGACGGCCTCGTCGAAACCGGACCGGTCGTCGCCGCGCACGTCGCAGCCCCGGGCGTGCGCCACGTCGGCGCCGGCCTCGCGCAGCGCGCCCAGCACGGTCGGGACGTCCAGGCCGAGCCCGGCGTCCGGGTGGTGCACGCCGATGTGCGCGGGGAAGGAGTAGCAGCCGAGCATCGCCATCGGGTCGTCGGCCAGCGGGCCGACCACGGCCAGCCGCAGGTCGGCCCGCAGGGGGAGCACGCCGTCGTTGGCCAGCAGCACGACGGACTCCCGCGCCAGCCGCAGCGCCGCGTCCCGCGCCTCGGGGGTGTCGAGGCTCAGCGCGTCGAGGTCGGCGGGCCACGGCGACCAGTCGGGGTCGAGCAGGCCCAGTTCGACCTTCTGGCGCAGCACGCGCCGCAGCGCCCGGTCCACCAGCGCCTCGTCCACGTCGCCGCGCTCGACGGCCCGCAGCAGCGGTTCCCCGTAGCAGCGCACGGTCGGCAGCTCCACGTCGACGCCCGCGGTCAGCGCCAGCCCGGCGGCGTGCCCCTCGTCGGCGGCGACGCCGTGCAGCGACTGGAGGAACTTCACCGCGAAGTAGTCGGCGACGACCGTGCCGCCGAAGCCCCAGGTGTCCCGCAGCAGGGCGGTGAGCAGGGCGTGGTCGGCGGCGGACGGCACGCCGTCCACGTCGCTGTAGGAGTTCATCACCGAGCGGGCGCCGCCTTCGCGCACGGCCATCTCGAACGGCGGCAGCACGACGTCCGCGAACTCGCGCGGGCCGATCGACACCGGCGCGAGGTTGCGCCCGGCGCGCGAGGCCGAGTAGCCCGCGAAGTGCTTGAGCGTGGCCACGACCCCCGCCCGCTCCAGGCCCCGCACGTAGGCGGTGCCGACGGTGCCGACCAGGTAGGGGTCCTCGCCGATGGTCTCCTCGGTGCGGCCCCAGCGGTAGTCGCGGGTGACGTCGAGGACCGGCGCGAGGCCCTGGTGCACGCCCGCGGCCCGCATGGAGGCGCCGATCAGGCCCGACACCTCGGCGACCAGGCCGGGGTCGAAGCTCGCGCCCCAGGACAGCGGCGCGGGGAACGCGGTGGCGCGGAAGGCGGCGAACCCGGTCAGGCACTCCTCGTGGACCAGGGCGGGGATGCCGAACCGGTTGGCCGCCACGACCTGCTCCTGCGACACGGCGAGCGAACGGGCGCCCGCCACCGGGTCCACCGGTCGCGTGCCGAACGGGCGGGTGAGCTGACCGAGCCCGGCGGCGATGACCTCGGTCCAGTCGACGGGGTCGCCGGTCATCTCGTTCTGGTGCGGCGCGACCTCGCCGCCCTCCGGGTCGGCGCCCACCCACACCCCGACGAGCTGGGCGAGCTTCTCGCGGAGCGTCATCTCCGAGACCAGCGCCTCGACCCGGTCAGCGACCGGCAGGCGCGCGTCCCGCCACGGGGGGACCGCCCTCCCGACGGGCGGCGCCGCGGCGTCCGTCGTCCTGTTCGTCATCGACCAGGTACCTCCGACTCACGTCTTCGTGAATAGCCGAAACTATCGACTGTGAAGCCGATAATCGGTCCGGTGGGACGGACCGTAGGACCAACTCCAGTGCACGTCAACAAGTTCATGTGGGTGAACAGATGCTGGTCGTTGCGGCCCGCAACCCCTAGGGTGAGCGCCGAAACTTTAGATCCGAAGCGCGCTGCCGCACGCGCAACCTCTCGGACAGGGGCAGGCATGAGCGCGTCAACGGAGTCGAGCCCGAACGGTGCGGCGGACGGTGCGGGCAAGCCGGTGGCCGCGTCCATCTCGTCCATCGCGGCCGAGGCGGGCGTCTCGGTGCCCACGGTCTCGAAGGTCCTCAACGGCCGCCCGGACGTCGCCGCCGACACCCGCGCCCGGGTGGAGAGCGTCATCGAACGCCACCGGTACCGCCGACGACGGGCCCGCCAGTCGTCCCGGCCGGCGCTGATCGACCTGGTGTTCCACGAGATGAACTCGGCCTGGGCCACGGAGATCATCCGCGGCGTGGAGCAGGCCGCGGCCGTGGAGCGCGCCGCCGTCGTGCTGTCCGAGCTGGGCGGCGCGCACCGCCCCCGCCGCGAGTGGTTCGACGACCTGCTCACCCGCCGCCCGCTGGGCGTGATCCTCGTGCTGGCGGAGCTGGACGCCGAGCAGCGCCACCAGCTCGCCACCCGCACCATCCCGTTCGTCGTGGTCGACACGGCGGGGGAGCAGCCACCGGGCGTGCCGACCGTCGGCTCGGCGAACTGGGCGGGCGGTCTGGCCGCGACCCGGCACCTGATCGCGTTGGGGCACCGGAGGATCGCGGTCGTGTCCGGTCCGACCACGATGCTGTGCAGCCGCGCCAGGGTCGACGGCTACCGCAGCGCGCTGGAGGCCGCCGACGTGCCGATCGACCCGGAACTGGTGCGCTACGGCGACTTCTACGTCCACGGCGGCTACCACCACGGGCTCGCCCTGCTCGACCGGTCCGACCGGCCCACCGCCATCTTCGCGGGTTCGGACTTCCAGGCCCTCGGCGTCATGCGCGCCGCCCGCGAGCTGGGCCTGTCCGTCCCGCGCGACCTGTCGATCGTCGGCTACGACGACCTCTCGGTGACCGAGTGGATCGGGCCACCGCTGACCACCGTGCGCCAGCCGCTGCGCGAGATGGCGACCACCGCCGCGCAGATGGTCTTCACGCTCGCCCGCGGCGAGCGCCCGCCGAACGAGCGGATAGACCTGGCCACCGAACTCGTGGTGCGCGAGAGCACCGCCCCACCTGTCCGTCCCTGACCCCGAGGATCGACGATGGCCCTGCTCGACCTGCCCGACTGGGAGCGGTACGCGCCAGAGGTTCGGGAACCCGCCGGTTTCGACGTGTTCTGGTCCGGAACCCTCGCCGAGGCCGCCGCCCACGACCCGCTCGTGGACGTCGTGCCCGTCGCGACGGACCTCGCGCTCGTCGACACCTGGGACGTCACGTTCACCGGGTTCGCCGGCCACCCGATCCGCGCCTGGCTCACCCGACCCGCCGGCACCGCCGGGCGCGACCTGCCCGCCGTCGTGGAGTACCTGGGCTACGGGCGCGGGCGGGGGTTGCCGCACGAGCGGCTGGTGTGGCCCTGCGCCGGGTACGCGCACCTGCTCGTGGACACGAGGGGGCAGGGCGGCCAGTACGGCAACGGCGGCGACACCCCCGACCCGGTGGGGTCCGGACCGGCCGCGCCAGGCTTCCTGACCCGCGGTGTCACCGATCCCCGCACGGCCTACCTGCGCCGGCTGCTCACCGATGCGGCGCGCGCCGTGGACGCCGTCGCCGCGCTGCCCGGCGTGGACGGCACGCGGATCGCGGTGGCCGGCAACAGCCAGGGCGGGGGCCTCGCCCTGGCCGCCGCCGGGCTCAACCCGAGGGCGGTCGCGCTGCTGGTCAGCGCGCCCCTGCTGTGCGACATCCCCAGGAGCATCGCGCTCACCGACGCGCACCCGTACGGCGAGATCACCCAGTTCCTGTCCGTGCACCGGGAGGCCGCGGAGCGGGTGCTGGACTCGCTGGCGCACTTCGACGGCACGCACTTCGCCCGCCGCACCACCGCGGCGGCCCACTTCGGCGTCGGCCTGCGGGACGACGTCTGCCCGCCGGCCGGCGCGTTCGCCGCGTACAACGTCCTGGGCGGCGCGGACAAGGGCATCGAGGTCTACCCGTTCAACGGGCACGAGCACGGCGAGGCCCTGCACTCCGCACGCCAGCTCGCGTGGCTGGGGACGCGGTTCGGCGACCGCTGACCGGGCGCCCGACCGCACGCCGACCCCGAGGCCGCTCACGGTGCCGGAGGCCCTGGCGCGTCCCGTCAGGGAGACGGGGCCCCGGTCCAGTCGAGGCACACCACCACGGCGTCGTCGAGCAGGTCGGTCCCCTCGTGGTAGTCGAGCAGCTCGGCGATGATGGCGCGCGCCGCCTCGGGCGCGGGCAGGTGGTGGGACCCGCGGATGATCCGGTCGAGGTTGGTGGAGCCGTAGTCGCTGCCGTGCGGCGACCGCGCGGCGTGCACGCCGTCGCTGACGACCACCAGCCGGTCGCCGGGCTCCACGCGCAGCCGCTGCACCTCGTAGTCGGTGCCGTCGAACATGCCCAGCGGCAGCTGGCGCTCGAACGGGACCAGGGTGACCTCGCCGTCGCGCATCCGCAGCATGCGCGGCGACCCGGCGTCGATCACGGACACGTCGCCGGTGGCCAGCTCGAACTCCAGCAGCAGGGTGGACACGTGGCACGCGCCGCCGTGCTGGGCGTAGATCGCCTGGTCGGCCAGCGCGGCCTGCCCCTGGAGGTCGAGCCCGGCGCGGCGGGCGTTGCGCAGGGCGCTGATCGCCAGGTTGGTCAGCAGCGCCGCCTGGATGCCCTCGCCCATGCCGTTGGACACGGTGACGGTGAGCCGGTCGGAGGTGGCGCTCCAGTCGAAGTTGTCGCCGTTGATCGTGTAGGCGGGTTCGAGCTGCCCGCCCAGGGAGTACTCGGCCCGCGCGCAGCCGCGCCCGGGCAGCAGCTGCCACTGCATCTCCGCGGCCAGGCTGAGCCGCTCCCGTCTTCGGGCCCGCAGGTACAGGTCGGTGTCGCGCTCGGCGACGACCAGCTCGTGCCCGAGCGCCGTGGCCAGTTCGGCCAGCGCGGGCAGCACGTCGGCGTCGGGCGCCTCGGGCAGCCTGGTGACGAGCACGCCGAGCCGGTCGCCGCGCACCGCCACCGGCAGGTGGGCCACCACCCCGTCCCGGTCCCGGTCGGGTTCGAGCAGCACGCGCTGCGAGGTGAACGCCCGCCCCGCCGTCGTGGTCCGGATCGCCAGCGGCGCCGCCGTCTCGGGCAGCCGGGTGACCGGTTGCAGCACGCTGAGCTTGTAGTCGGCGAGCAGCAGCTCGGTGCCGGTCGCGCCGAAGTCGCTGCGCAGCCGCGCGTGCAGCGTGTCGAGCAGGGCGTGCGGCGGGCTCGTTCTCAGGGCCTGCTCGATGCCGATGACGGCGTCGTCCGTCGAGGTCATGGGAGCCTCCTTGCCGGAATCCGGCTCGTGGGGTTGTTCCGGCGAGGGGTCGGGATGACACAGTAGGTGGCATGGCGACCGACGACCAGCAGCACCCGGACGATCCGGCGGCGGCTGTCGAGCGGGCGGCGGACGTGCTGGCCGCGCTGTGGGCGGCCTCGCAGCACGTGCTGGAGACGAGGGTGTCGGCGTCGCAGTTCCAGGCGCTCACCGTGATCGCGCGGCACGGCAAGGTCAACCTGAACGGCCTCGCCGAGGCGATGGGTGCGATCCCGTCGTCGGCGAGCAGGCTGTGCGACCGGCTCCAGGCCGCGGGCTTCGTCACGCGCAGCGAGAGCAGCCACAGCAGGCGCGAGGTGGAGTTGACGTTGACCCGCAGCGGTCGCGCCCTGATGGCCGAGGTCGGCCGCCTGCGACGTCAGGAGATCACCCGCATCCTCGCGGCCATGAGCCCCGCGGACAGGGTGCACCTGCTGGTGGGCCTGACCGGCTTCGCCCAGGCCGCCGAGCCGGCTGCCGACGGCTCGCGGGAACGCCCGGCCTGACGCCCCGTCCGCCTCCGTGTTTGCCGATCGCACCGTCACGAGCGCATACTAGAGCCGAACTATTGTCATAGTGCAAAAGTCCAGGCTCGGACGATGCGAAGGCGGCCGGTAGTGATCCTCGGTGTGGACCCGCCGGTGGTGGGCCAGGTCCGCTGCTCGTTCGGCGAAGACCCGGCGCGCGTCGAACTGAGCGGCGAGATCGACATGGCGTGCGACGACCAGTTCGACCTGGCCCACCGGGTACTGGCCGCCAGGCGGCCGGCCGACGTCGTGGTGGACCTGGCCGGGGTCGTCTTCTTCGGTGCGGCCGGGCTCCGCTTCCTGGCCGAGCTGATCCAGGCGCTGTCGCCCACGGGGCACACCGTCCAGGTGGTCAACCCCTCCCGGTCGGCCGCCCGCCTGCTCGACATCACGGGGTTCGCGGTCCACCGGTAGCCCGCGCCGCCGAGCGCCGGCGCGGGTCAGGCCACCTCCAGGTAGTCCACCTCGACCGCCCCGTCCAGGTAGCGCAACCGCAGGTCGTTGAACCCGGCGGTCAACGCGACGTCCACCGTCGCCCGTGCCCACGTGCCCGAGCCCGGGTAGTCGACGACCGCGGCCGCCCCGCCGTTCACCGTCAGCGCGTGCCGCGCGTCGCCGGCCCTCGCGGAGTAGCCGATGGAGACCGCGTAGGCCCCGTCGACCGGTGCGAACACCCGCACCTCCAGCCGGCTGCCGACCTCCGCGAGCCCGCTCACCACCGCGCCCCCCGACGCCCCCTCGACGCCCGTGCGCACCACGGCCCGGTGGACCACTCCGCGTTCCGCCTCGTACCGGACCCGGCTGCCGCGCACCACGGGCCGGTCGTCGGCCCAGCCCAGTTCCGCGACGTAGGTGCCCCGCCCGAGCCCCGCCAGGTGCCCGTGGAAGAAGACGTGACCGTCCCCGACGTCCTGCCCGCCGGGCCCGACCACGGCCCCGTCGAACCCGGCCGTGCTCATCAACGGCCGCTCGGCCCGCGCGTACGACCCCGTCAACGAGCGCGAGACGGCGTACCCGGTCCGGTAGTCGGGACCGGCGTAGGCCCCGGACGAGAAGAACAACACGTACTGGGAAGGCCGCCTGACCAGCACCGGGGCCTCCACGACGCCTTGCTCCTCGGCGCCGAGGTCGTGCAGCAGTCCGACCCGTCCGCCGACGAACGAGATCCCGTCCGCTTCCGTCCGCTGCAACCAGATCGAAGCCCGCCGCCCGATGGCGTTCCCGTCGTTCTTGTAGAGCAGGTACCGCGTCCCGTCGGCGTCCACGAAACTGGCGGGGTCGATCGCCCCGCCCTCGGTCGCGTCGCACACCAGCGGCTGGTCCGACGTGGCCGTGAACGGCCCACCGGGCCCGTCCGCCAGGGCCGCCCCCAGGCACATCCGCCCGACGGCGGCACTGGGGCCGGTGAAGTACAGCAGGAAACGCCCGTCCGAGCGCAGGGACACGTCAGGGGCCCAGAACCCGCCGTCACCGGCCCACGCCGGTTTGTGGGGCAGTACGTCACCCCGGATGGTCCAAGGCCCCAGGGGGCTCGACGAAGTCGCGTGGGGCACCCGTCCGCGCCCGGAACTCGTCGAATAGGCGTGATAGGTGCCGTCGACCAGGATCACCTCGGGGTCGGGGAAGTCCTCGCCGATGACCAGGCGGGGCCCGACCGCCTCCGCACCCGTCGCCCCGGCGACGCCGGTCGCGCCCAGCGCGAACACGACCGTCAGCACGGTGGCCCGCAACGCCCCCACGGTTCCCCCACGACCTCGGTTCCGGACAACCGCCCCTTCATACCGGCATCGCGGCGCCACCGCGGTCGACGACACCGGCCGGGGCGACCGGGTTCACCGGTTCGGGAGCAGGTGGTGGGCATCGGATCACCAGGTCGTGTGATCGCGGTGGGAGGTCCCGCGTCCACCGGCTCGAAGGTCCCGTCGTGCGTCGCGGCGGCGCGAGCGGAGCGTCACCGGGTGTCACCGCCGGGCGTGGTGGGAACCGCGCGCGGGGCGGGCGCGTCGATCGCTGCGACGGCGCACGTGGGACGCGGAGAACATGGCTGAAGAGACGTTCGGGCCCTACCGGATCGGACCGCTGCTGGGACGTGGCGGCATGGGGGAGGTGCACCGGGCGCACGACACCGCGCACGACCGGGTCGTGGCCCTGAAGCGGCTGTCCCCGGCCTACCACGACGACGAGGCGTTCCGGGCGCGGTTCCGGCGCGAGGCGCAGATCGTGGCCCGGTTGCGCGAGCCGCACGTCATCCCCATCCACGCCTACGGCGAGATCGACGGCCGGCTCTACCTGGACATGCGGCTGGTCGAGGGCTCCGACCTGACCGAGCTGATCGCGGCCGGTCCGCTGGAGGCCGACCGGGCGGTGCGGATCGTGGAGCAGGTGGCGAGCGCGCTGGACGCCGCCCACGCCGACGGGCTCGTGCACCGGGACGTGAAGCCGTCGAACGTGCTGGTGGCACCGGGTGACTTCGTCTACCTGGTGGACTTCGGCATCGCCCGCAGCGCGTCACCGACCGCGACGCACATCACCGCCTCGGGCGAGGTGGTCGGCACCCTGGACTACATGGCGCCGGAGCGGTTCGACGGCGGGGGCGTGGTGGACGGGCGGGCCGACGTGTACGCGCTGGCCTGCCTCCTCTTCGCCTGCCTGACCGGGCGGCGGCCGTTCACCGCCGACGGCACCGCCGCCCAGATCTGGGCGCACATGCAGGAGCCCCCGCCCCGCGCGTCGGACCACAACGCCCTGCTCCCGGCGGCACTGGACCACGTGATCGCCCGGGGCATGGCCAAGGACCCGGGCGCCCGCCACGAGACGGCGGGCGCACTCGCCCAGGCCGCGCGCGCCGCGCTCACCGGTCCGGGAACCACCCCCGGACCGGATCCCGGAGCAGACCCGGGACCGGCCGCCCCCACGCGTCGGGAACACCGGCCCACCGCGCCGCCGCCGGCCGCCTCGCAGCCGGCGACCCCGACCCCGGCGGCCCCGCACACCCCGGCCCCCGGCACGCCGCTCCGCCCCGCCACCGGCCCGAACCGGGTCCTGGCCCACCCCGTCACCGGCCCGCACGGCCCCGTGCCACCCGGCCGGGACCGGCGGTACGCGGCCGTCGCCGCCGCGGCGGTCGCCGCCGCGGTCGTGCTCGCCGTGGTCGCGTACCTGGTCATCGACACCACGACCAGGTTGGCCGGCGAAGCCGCCGCCGCGAGCACCACCACGCCCACCGGCACCACGACGAAGACCAAGACCACCAAGAGCGGCACCACCCGGACCGGCACCACCACGACCGAACCGACCCCGAGCCCCCAGGACCAGGCGCTCCTGGCCGTCCTCCCCGGCGTCTACCGGGGCAACGACTCGTGCGTCCCGGCCCCGGCGGAAGGCGAGGGCGTCACCGCCAGGGTCGTCTGCACCAAGGCCAACCAGGTCAGCCCGTACTTCGACCCGCCCGTCCGCGCCGAGTTCCTGCTGTTCGCCTCACGCGCCGCGCAGGACGCGCACTTCCAGGCCGTCGTCACCAGCCGGGGCATCCCGCGCAACGACGCGCGCGGCGGCTGCCGACCGACGGTCGACGCGATCCACTACTCCACCTACTACCGCAGCCAGGCGGGCCCGCTCGCCGGCGAGTTCGTCACCTGCTACTTCGACGGCGGCGCGGGGCACCTGTGGTGGGTGGACGCCAAGACCTCGGTGACCGGCACGCTCGCCACCGGGCCGGGCGCCACGGCGGAAAGCCTGGAGAAGCTCGACTTCTGGTGGAACAGCATGATCTTGAGCAGTTCCTGACACGACTCCCGGCAGCAGCTCCCCGGCAGCGACTCCCCGGCGAGGACTCAGTGGTCCGACCGCTCCCTGCGCTCCGACCGCGCGCCGGCCGTCAGGTGGTGGAGGGTGTTCGTCCGGCGCAGCAGCCGCTCCAGCGTGGCCGGCCGGTTGTCCAGGGACAGCACCACGCCGGCGGCCGTCGCGCGGCGCTGGACGGAGAGCAGCGTGGCGAGGCCGTAGGAGTCGCAGAAGCCGACGTCCGCGCAGTCCAGGTGCAGGTGGCGCACCTCGCCGCCGGCGAAGGCGGTGTCCACGACGCGCACGAGGTCGTCCCCGTTGTCGTAGGACAGGTCACCGGACAGCACGACGCGCACGGTGTGCGGGTCGACGGTGGCCGGGGTGGACGTCAGCGGTCTGGGTGAGCTCATGCGGCAGGTCCATCGTCGAGGGTGGTGGTCAGCTCGACGCGGGCCCGGTCGAGCAGCCTGGTGGCACGGGGGAAGTCGCGCAGCTCGGCGGCCAGCAGCCGCAGCGCGGGGGGCAGGAAGTGCGGCGGGACGCCGCGGGCGCCGAGGATCTCGGCCGTCCAGGAGAGGAAGCCCAGGAACAGGCTGTCGTCGTCGGTGTAGAGGGAGGTCGCGAAGAACTCGACGATGTGCGCGAGGTCTTCGGCCGTGTACTGCCGCTGGAGGTCGGTGTAGGCGCGCATCACCGGGAACAGCTCCTCCAGCCCGGTGTAGACGGCCTTCACCAGCTGCGTGCCGGTGCGCGAGACCATCGTGTACTCCTGGTCACCCAGGTGCGGCAGGTCGTCGATCGGCTGGTGGCCGTTGCGCGGGCGCGGCAGCGGGCCGGACGCCAGGAGTTCGGCGGCGGACCGGGCGTCGGGCGCCCACAGGTCCGCGCCGAGCAGGCGGGCGAAGCGTCCCTCCGGCCCGAACGCGCTGCCGCCCGCCAGCACCGGTACCCCCGCCGCCTGGCAGGCGGTGATCGTGGCGTGGGCGGTCGGCAGTCGGGTGGGGATCGAGCTGGACAGCGCGACCGCGTCCGGGCCGGTGCTGTGCAGGTGCGTGATCAGGTGCGGCGCGGGGACCTGCGCGCCCAGGAAGTCGACCCGGAAACCGCGCAGCTTCAACACCTCGGCGAGCAGCCGGGCGGGCAGCGCGTGCCACTCGCCGTCGACGCACGCCACGGTGATCCGCTCCCGGTGCGGCACGGGCCGCTCGGCCACGGTGGTGAGCACGCCGATGACGCGGTCGTTGATCGCGGTCGCCGCGTGCTCCTGGGCGACGGTGAGGCGGTTGGCCGCCCACTCCACGCCGACCCGCCGCTGAACCGCGCCGATCACGTCCAGCAGCACGGCCTCGGCGTCCAGCCCGCTCTCGACGGCCTTGACCACGACGTCGGCCGCGCCGTGCTCGTCACCGACGACCACGGCGTCCCACAGGCGGTCGGCGCACGCCCCCGCGTCGCTCATGCCGTGTACCGGCCTCGGCTCTGACCACCCACCGCGGTCAGGTGCTGCCCGCGCGGCGCGGTGATCGCGAGGACCGCCATGTCGTCGTGGCTGTTCGGCCCGACCCACTGCGACGCGAGCATCTGCACGTGCTCCACCACCGCCTCCGCGGGCATCCCGCCGCACGTGCCCAGCACGCGGCGCAACCGGTCCTCGCCGAACATCTCGCCGCCCAGCGGCCCGCCGACGGCCTCGGTGATGCCGTCGGTGTAGAGCAGGCACGTCTCACCCGGCCCCAGCACGACCTCGGCGGTGGTGGCGTGCACCTCGGGCAGCGCCCCGACGAGGGTGCCCGCCGTGTCGACCTCCTCGACGGCGCCGTTCGCGCGCACGACCAGCGGCGGCAGGTGGCCACCCGAGGTCAGCCGCAGCCGCACGTCCGCCCCGGCGCGGCTCACCGAGGCGAGCACGAGCGTCACGAACCGCGTGTGGTGCGAGCTGAGCAGGGCGTTGTTGAGCAGCGCGAGCACCTGCTGGTGGTCGTCGGACATGGGCAGCAGCGCCTGGAGCGCGGTGCGGACCTTGCCGGTCAGCACCGCCGCCTCCAGGCCCTTGCCGCACACGTCGCCCAGCACGGCGAGGGACTCGCCGGTCGCCCCGCCCTGCTCGACCCGGTGCACGTCGTAGAAGTCGCCGCCGATCCGCTCGGTGGCCTGTGACGCCCGGTACCGCCCGGCGAACTCCACCCCGGCCACGTGGTCCAGCGTCGGCGGCAGCAGGTCGCGCATCAGCGTCTCGGTGATCGACGTCTGCTGCGCGAACATGCGCGCCGCCGACATCGCGTTGCCCGCGCGGGCCGCGAACAGCCGGGCGAACACCTCTTCGTCGTCGGTGAACACGCGCTGCTCGGTGCGCCGCAGCAGCACCAGGGCGCCCGCGGGGATGCCGTGCCCCGGCAACGGGGTCACCACGATCGAGCCGACCTCGCCGAACCCGTCGGGCACCAGCCACGACGGCGCCGACGCCGGGTCGATCCACCGCGACGGCACCGGTGGGAAGCCCTGGAGGGCCTCGCCCAGGCCGGGCACGTGGTCCGGGTCGAACTCCACCCTGGAGTGCACCGCCGCACCGCCGCGCACGCAGTGCGTCACCGGGTGGTCGGACCGCCCGCCGGGCGCGATGACCAGCGCCGCGTCCGCCAGGTGGTCCGCGGCCAGCCGTGCGGTGACCTGCATGCAGCGCTCGGGGTTGAGGGAGGTCAGCAGCGCCGTCGAGACCTCGCTGAGCAGCGCCGTGCGCTTCCGCTCCACGGTGAGCGCCTCGCGCGCCAGTCGGGTGTCGGTGTCCTCGACGAGCCACCACGTGACCGCGCCGGCGTCGTGCTCGACCGGGTGCGCCTCGAAGCTGCGCTCGCCGATCGGGCCGACCGCCAGGCGTGGCCGCCCGTGGGCGTCGGCCAGCCAGGGGGAGCAGCCCGCGGCCAGCGCCGTGCCGATGGCGGCGCCGGGGAACAGGTCGTGCGCGGCGCGGTTCAGCGCGCGCACCGTGCCGTCGCCGTCCGCGAGGACGGCCGGGTAGGGCGCGTTCTGCCAGCCGATGTCGGTCACGACACCGGCCGAGGGCACCAGACGATCCGTTTCCACCATGCGTGGGACACCCGTGTCGGGGACCCGTCCACCTCGCTACGCTCGACTCCTGATCGACCTGAGTCTACCGCCGGAGCACCCCTTCGCGGGGCGTCGGCGCGTCGACCTGCGGGTTCCGCGTCGCGCGGACCTCAGTCGAGCCGCTCGGCGTGCGCGAGACCGGTCAGCGACAGGACCTGTCCCGCGGGCGAGCCGCCGGGGCAGACCAGCCGCACGCGCAGCGCCGCGGTGAGCTCGTACAGCAGGCTCACCCCCGCGCCGGACAGCAGCGTCACCCCGGTGAGGTCCACGACCAGCGGCAGCGCGCCACCCCGGCCCGCTTCGTGCACGGCGCCGCGCAGCGCGTCGGCGGTGTGCGCGTCGACCGGCCCGGTGACGGTCAGCACGGGGTTCGCGGACCGCTCCAGGACCGTGCCGAACCCGCTGCGGGCGCGCGCCGCGTGCGGCCCCACCCGGTCGACGTGCGCCGGTCGGGTGATCGGGACGAGCAGGCGCACGGTCGTGCCCCCGTCCGAGGACGTCACGTCGACGGTGTCGGCGAAGTGCCGCATCAGGGCGAGCCCGCGCCCGCGCCCGCCGGGCGACTCGGGCGCGGTCCGCCACCGCCCCCGGTCGTGCACCGCGATCTCGGCCGCGCCCAGGTCGGTGAGCCGGGCCGTCACCCGCACCTCGCCGCCGCCCCGGGCGTAGGCGTGTTCGACGGAGTTGGTGACGGCCTCGCCCACGGAGTGCTGGATCGCGTAGGCGGTGTCCTCGTCCACGTCGGGCACGGCGAGCCAGTCGGCCAACCGCCTGCGCAGGACCGCGAGGTTCGCCGGGTCGCAGTCGAGCGTCACGGACAGCGGCGCGGGGGCCTCGGGCAGCCGTTCGGCCACCAGCACGGTGACGTCGTCGCCGTGGCCGGGCCAGCCCATGCGGTCCACGGCGGCGGCGCACAGCCGGTCCGCCGCGTGGCGTGGTGGTGCGGCGCCGTCGTGCCCGGCGGGGAGCGCGGACGCGGTGACCTCGGCCAGCGCGGTCAGCCCGGCGTCCAGCGGGCGGCCCTCGCGCTCCACCAGGCCGTCGGAGTACAGGACGAGGACGTCGTCGGCCCGCAGCCGGTCGTGCCACGCGCCGCTGTCCGGCGCGCCCACGCCGAGCGGTCCACCGGGCCGGTCGCGCGCCAGGAACCGGGTGCCGCCGTCGGCCGACACGACGAGCGCGGGCGGGTGGGCGCGGTTCACGCCCCGCACCTCGCCGGTGCCGGTGTCCAGCTCCACCAGGCACACCGCGGCGGCACGGGCGGGCCGGGAGCGTGCGGCGAACGCGTCGAGCTGCGCCGCCACCGCCTCGACCGGGGCGCCCGACCACAGGGCGTGCAGCGCGACCGCCCGGAGGCCCGCCATCGCCGCCGTCGCGCCCGGTCCGTGGCCCACGACGTCGCCCACGAGCAGCGCGACCCGCCCGTCGCCGAGGGGGAGGGCGTCGAACCAGTCGCCGCCGGCGGCCCGCTCGTCCGCCGCGGCGACGTGCCGCGCGGCGAGCCGCAGCCGGGGCAGGACGGGCAGCGCCTCGGGCAGCAGGGCGCGCTGCACGTCGTGCAGCGCCTCGCGCGCGGCACGGTGGCGTTGCTCGGCCCGTTCGCGGGCGAGCACCTGCGCGGTCGCGTCGACCACGTGCGCCACGACGCCGCTCACCGCGCCACCCGCGTCCAGCGCGGGCACGCAGGTGATGGTCGCGAAGCCCTGGTTCCGACCGGTGGGCACGCGGCGCTCCTCGCCGACCACGACGCGGCCCCGCGCGTAGCACCGCCCGACCAGGTCGAGGAGCTGCCGGCCGACCGCTTCCGGCAGGCCCTCGCGCGCCGGGCGGCCCACCGGGTCGGGGAAGTCGCCGACCGCCGCCCGCGCGGCGAAGTTGGCCGCCACCACCACCAGGTCCGGTCCGGCGAAGCCCCACACCGCGGCGGGAAGGGCCTCGAAGCACGCGACGACGGCGGCCGGGTCGCCCGCGGCGGGCAGCGGCAGGAGCTCCATGATCCGACGACCCTATGCCCTCGGGGATGCCCGGGTGAGACGACCTCGGCCTGCGGCTTGCCGAAGCGGAACCCGGTTCGCCGGTTTCGGTTCCCGGTGCAGCGGGAACACGGCGCCGCCCCATCACCGTGACAGAGAGGTGCGCGGCGTGCCGCAGCACGAGGACGACCTGTTCGCCGGCCGGTACCGGTTCGACGGCCTGCTGGGCAGCGGCGGCACGGCCGACGTGCACCGCGCCTGGGACACCCGATTGGACCGGTTCGTCGCGGTGAAGCTGTTCACGCTCGACGACGACCCCACCGCGCGCCGCCGCTTCCAGCACGAGGTGCGCACCCTGGCCGGCTTCGACCACCCCGCCCTGGTGTCCGTGCAGGACGCGGGCACCGCGGGCCGCACGCCGTTCGTGGTGCTGCGGCTCGTCGACGGCCCGACGCTGCGCGACCGGCTCGCCGACGGCCCCCTGCCCCCGGACGAGGTGCGCGCGCTCGGCGCGCGGCTGGCGGACGCGCTGGCGCACATCCACGAGCGGGACGTCGTGCACCGCGACGTGAAGCCGTCCAACGTGCTGCTCGACGCCGGCGGCAACGCCCACCTCGCCGACTTCGGCCTGGCCCGCGCGCCGGGCACGACCCGCCTCACCCGGCGCGACCAGGTGGTCGGTTCGGCCGCGTACCTGGCGCCCGAGCAGGTGCGCGGCGCGGAGGTCGGTCCGCCGGCCGACGTCTACTCGCTGGGCCTGGTGCTGCTGGAGTGCCTGACCGGCCGCCGCGAGTACGGCGGAGGGGCCGTGGCCGCCGCGTTCGCCCGCCTCGACCGGCCGCCCGCCGTGCCGCCGGACCTGCCCGCCGACCTGACCCGCCTGCTGCTGCTGATGACGGCCCTGTCGGTGCGGCGCAGACCCGGCGCCGCCGAGTGCGCCCGAGCCCTCGGCGGTCGCTGAAAGCGGTTGCCGGGTGCCTCCCGCGAACGGGATGCTCGACCGGTGGAGACGACGCTGGGGATGCCCGCGCACCGCGGCGGGGTGCTCGTGCGGCACCCCCGGGTGACGATCAGCCTGCTCGGCGCGGTGTCGCGGACGTCCGGGCTGGACGTGGACCTCCTCGTCCGGCGGGCGCCGGACCGCCGCACCGCCCTCGAACGGCAGCGCGACGTCCGGGAGGGGCGCGGCGACGCCCCGGTCGGCGACGCCCCGGTCACGGGCGGCCTGCGCGTCGGGTGGCTCGACGGCGACCGCGTGCGCCCCGCCCACCCCGTGGCGTGGTCGTCGGAGAGCGGCGACCGGGAGGTCGGTCCGCACCACCGGGCCCGCTACCGGCTGCCACCGGTCTTCGACGAGGTCCGACTGGTGATCGCGTGGACGGCGTTCGACATCCCAGACACCGAGGTCACCCTGCCGCTGCCGGACCGGGACGCGGTGGCGCGCGGCACCACTCCGGTCTGGGACGCGCCCGCGCTGGCCACGCCGACTGCCGGCGGTTTCGGGGCCTGCGGCTTCGGAGAACGCCCCGGAGCCGCTCCCCCGCTCGGGGTGGACGAGCCGGGCCGGGTCGTCGCGGCGCGACGGGTCCTGCACCGCGCCGACCACGCGGTGCTCGTGCTCGACCGGCTCGCCGTCCTCGGCCCCGACCTGTTGTCCCTCGACCTGGAGTGCCTGGCCCGCGGCGACGTGGCGCGCGAGGTCACGGCCGCGTTCCCGCCGGGGGCGGACGACCCGGGGCCGCGCGTCGCGGTGCTGCACGGCGGTGTCGCCCGCACGGGTCACGCCCTGCGCGGTTCGTCCTCCTCCGGCGGTGACGTGCTGACCTGCGCCCGGGAGTTCGTGCTGGAGCGGCACGGCGACGTCGTCGACCTGCTCGTGGCCTGGCCGGCGGCGGGCCTCGGCCCGGCCCTCGCGCGCATCCCCCTCGACCGGGCCTGAGCGGTCCGGGCGTCGGGAGCGCGAGCCGCCGACGCCCGGACCGCCGGCCGGTCGCCCTACGCGAGGGCCCGAACGGTGCGGAACGCCGCCCGGTAGCCGCCGGGGTTGGTGCCGACGACGCGCTTGAACCGGTCGCGGAACGCCGTCGGGGAGCCGAACCCGACCTGGGCGGCGATGCGGTCCACCGGGTGGTCCGTCGCTTCGAGCAGGTACTGGGCCCGGCGGACGCGGGCGCGCAGCAGCCACTGGAGCGGGGTGGTGCCGGTCTGCTCGCGGAAGCGGCGGTTCAGCGTCCGGGTGCTCATGCCCGCCCGCGCGGCGATGTCCTCCAGGGTGAGGTCCCGCGCCGCGTTGTCCTCCAGCCACGCCAGCAGCGGTTCCATCGTCGCGCCGCGCGGCACCGGGGGCGGGTCGTGGACGATGAACTGCGCCTGGCCGCCCTCGCGCTCCAGCGGCACGACCGACAGCCGCGCGGCGTCGGCGGCCACGGCCGAACCGTGGTCGCGGCGGATCAGGTGCAGGCACAGGTCCAGTCCCGCCGCCGCGCCCGCCGAGGTGAGGAACTGGCCGTTGTCCACGTAGAGCACGTCCGGGTCGACCTCGACCGCCGGGTGGCGCGCGGCCAGCAGGGGCGCGGCCACCCAGTGGGTCGTCGCCCGCAGGCCGTCCAGCAGGCCGGTCGCGGCGAGGATGAACGCGCCCGAGCAGATCGAGGCGATGCGGGTGCCCCGCGCGGCCGCCGCGCGCAGCGCGTGGAGCACGTCGTCGTCCAGCGGGGCGGTGGGGGTGGCGCAGCCGGGCAGCACGATCGTGTCCGCGTCGGCGAGCGCGTCCAGCCCCCAGTGGGCCTGGAGGGTGAACGCGCCCGCGTTCACGGTTGGGGTGGCCGCGCACACGCGGACCCGGTACGGCGTGCGCCCGTCGGGCAGGCGGGTGCGGGTGAACACCTCCAGGGGAGTGCCCAGGTCGAACGGGATGACCTGGTCCAGGGCCAGGACGGCGACCGTGTGCATGTGGCCACGGTAACCGGTTCCGGACAGCCGGTTGACCTGCGTCACCCGGCACGAGCCCAGGTCAGGGCGGGTGGCTGGAACCAGGTGGAAGATGGCAGTCCGGACAGTGCCGCTCGCGCCGGCGGTGCGGTTGGCTCCGTGATCATGACGAAGTTGTTGTTGTCGCTGCACGTGCTGGCCGCGATCGTCGCGATCGGGCCGGTGACCGTGGCGGCGAGCATGTTCCCCGCCGCCACGCGCCGCGCACTGACCACGGGGGAGGACCGCGACGTCGCGGTGCTGCGCACGCTCAACCGCATCTGCCGCGTCTACGCCGCCCTCGGCATCGCGGTGCCGCTGTTCGGCCTGTTCACGGCGAGCAGCCTCGACGTGCTCGGTGACGCCTGGCTGATCACGTCGATCGCCTTGACCGCCGTCGCGGCGGGCGTGCTCGTGCTGGCGGTGCTGCCGCGCCAGCAGGCCGTGCTGGACGGGTTCGGCCGCGAGCCGGTCGCGGTGGACGTGAAGTGGCCCGCGCGGCTCGCGATGCACACCGGCCTGTTCAACGTGCTGTGGGCCGTCGTCACCGTGCTGATGATCGTCCGGCCGGGGTCGACCACGGGGGCGTGACGGTCGCCGGGCGGGGGTTTCGGCCGTGCGGGGGAGTGGAACCTCGGGCATGGTTTCCGGCAGTCGAGGTGGGACATAGTCGGGCGTTTTGCCCGACTATGTCCGTTTCTGCGAAGCTGCCACCCTCACCGGTGAACGGAAGGCGGGGTAACGGGTGCTGGAGATCGATGCGCTGACCTGGGGCTTGACCATCGGGTTGATCGTGGTGCTGCTCGCGGTGGACCTGGTGCTCGCCGCCGTGCGGCCCCACCGGGTCGGGTTCGGCGAGGCGACCGCCTGGTCGGTGTTCTACATCCTCGTCGCCGTCGGGTTCGGCGTGTGGTTGACGATGGCCCACGGGGGCGGGTTCGGCACCGAGTACTTCGCCGGTTACATCGTCGAGAAGTCGCTGTCGGTCGACAACCTGTTCGTCTTCGTGATCATCATGACCACGTTCGCCGTGCCCGAGGAGCACCAGCACAAGGTGCTGACGTTCGGCATCGTGCTGGCGCTGGTGATGCGGGCCGCCTTCATCGCGCTCGGCGCGACGCTGCTGTCGCTGTTCTCGTTCATGTTCCTGCTGTTCGGCCTGCTGCTGATCTTCACCGCGGTCCAGCTGTTCCGGCACCGCAACGAGGACCCGGACGTGGAGAACAACGCGGTCGTGCGCACCGCCCGGCGCCTGCTGCCGCTGTCGACCGAGTACGACGGCGGCAGGCTGTTCACCAGGGAGGCCGGCAAGCGGGTCGGCACGCCGCTGCTCATCGTGCTGGTCGCCATCGGCGGCATCGACCTGCTGTTCGCCCTCGACTCCATCCCGGCCGTGTTCGGCGTGACGGAGGAGCCGTACATCGTCTTCGTCGCCAACGCCTTCGCCCTGCTCGGCCTGCGAGCGCTGTTCTTCCTGGTGAAGGGGCTGCTCGACCGGCTGGTCTACCTGTCGACGGGCCTGGCGCTCATCCTCGCGTTCATCGGCGTGAAGCTGATCCTGCACTGGCTGCACGTGGACATCTCGCCGAGCGTGCCGGAGATCGCGACGCCGGTCAGCCTGGGCGTGATCATCGGTGTGCTGGCGATCGTCACGGTGGCCAGCCTGCTGAAGACCCGCAAGGACCCGTCCGTCAAGGCGCACCCCGGCTCGCTGCGGGCCGGCAAGCCCCGATCGGGTGAGCAGAAGCGCTGATCGGGACCACTGGTCCATGTACTCAGTAACTTCAGTGTGGACAAAAGCTAATCCTGCTGCGGCATCGAAACCGACGACCGTCCCCTGAACAGCAAAAACCTGCTGAGGACGGACGTGATTAGGCTCGGCGCCGTGATGATCGAATTCGACGTCGAGTTGCCCGGTGGTCCCGTGCTGCACGCCTACGACACGGGGGGCGACGGGTTCCCGGTGCTGTGGCACCACGGGACGCCCAACGTCGGCGCGCCGCCCGCGCCGCTGTTCGCGGACGCCGAGCGGTTCGGGCTGCGGTGGCTGTCCTACGACCGGTTCGGGTACGGCGGCTCGTCGGCGTCGCCGGGGCGTGACGTGGCGTCGGCGGCGGCGTGCTCGGCGGCCGTGGCGGACGCGGCCGGGGTGGGCCGGTTCGCGGTGGTGGGGCACTCGGGTGGTGGTCCGCACGCGTTGGCCTGTGGCGCGTTGTCGCCCGAGCGGGTCGTGGCCGTGGTGTCGGTGTCGGGGTTGGCCCCGTACGGCGCGGAGGGGTTGGACTGGTTCGCGGGGATGGCCGAGTCGGGGGCGGCGTCGTTGCGCGCGGCGGCGGCGGGTCGTGCGGCGAAGGTGGCGTTCGAGGCGTCGGCGGGGGAGCAGGACCCGGGGTTCACGTCGGCGGACTGGGCGGCGCTGGCGGGGGAGTGGGCGTGGTTCGAGTCGGTGGTGGGGCCCGCGCTGGGCGCGTCGGGGGCGGTGGACGACGAGTTGGCGTACGTGGCGGAGTGGGGGTTCGACCCGGCTGACGTGGTGACGCCGGTGCTGCTGGTGCACGGTGGTCGGGATCGCGTGGTGCCGGTGGGGCACGCGCGGTGGTTGGCGCGCCGGTGCGCGGGGGCGGAGCTGTGGGTGGCGGAGGAGGAGGGCCACCTGTCGGTGCTGGCGGGGGCCGCGTCCTGGGTGGAGTGGGTGCGGGCGCGGTGGGACGAGGGCGTGGGGCGGTGACGCCCGCGGGTGTCGCCCGGGGGCGGTTTCGGCTGGAGGTGGGTCGGCTGGGGGTGGGTCGGCTGGGGGTCAGCGCTGCGCGGGGTGCGCGGCGGGGGTGAGTTCGTGGGCCAGCGTGACGGCGGCGCGGGCGGGGTCGTGGGCGAAGCGGCTGGGGAAGGCGTCGTGGACGCGCCACCCCGCCCCGTGCAGTGCGCGCCAGCGGGCCAGGTGGGCGGTGGGCCCGTCGGGGTGGGGGCGGGTGTCGAGGGCGACGGCGTCGGCGCGTTCGCCGACGACCAGGTCGACGTGGTGGCGGCCGACGGGGTGGCCGGTGCGGGTGGTGAGGCCGAGGGCGGTGAGCTCGTCGGCGAGGCGGGCGGTCCACTCGTCGTCGGTGGTGGTGCCGGGGTGGGCCCGGGGTGGGGTGTCTGCGTGGGCGAGGTAGTCGGCGATGAGGCCGACGGGGCGGGTTGCCGAGGTGATGGCGTGGACGCGGTGGCGGGCGCGGGTGGTGAGGACGGCCAGGAGGTTGCGGTCGCCGGCGAAGCGCCAGGCGTGGGGTCGGTCGTCGTCGGTGAGGGTGAAGCTGATGACCACCTCGTCGAACTCGGCGCCCTGCACGCCGTGGACGGTGCCGACGCGGATGCCGCCGGTGGTGATCTCGTCGAGGGTGAGGCGGTCGAGGAGTGCTCGTTCGAGGGCGTCGGCCTGGGCTCGGAAGGGGGTGACGACGCCGAGGGATCGGGCGCCGGCGGCGGTGCGGCGGCGGACGTGGGCGAGGACGGCGTCCACCTCGACGTGGTTGACGCCCTTGTCGTCGCGGGTGCCGGGGACGAGTTCGGTGTCGATGCGGTCGTCGTCGGCGAGGGCGGGGTGGGTGGTGAGCAGGGCGATGCGGTCCTCGTAGAAGCGGGTGGCGGCGAAGCCGATGAGGTGGGGTGCGCAGCGGTGGTGCTCGGTGAGCCAGTGGGCGTCCGCGGTGGCGGTGGCGGCGTCGAAGAGGCTGACCTTGGGCACGTCGAGGCGGTCGCCGAGGGCGGTGGTGCCCTCGGCGGCGAGGGCGTCGCGGACGGCGTGGTCGCCGATGAAGGAGACGTGGCGCAGTTGGCGGGGGTCGCCGGCGATGACGGCGCGCCGGGCGCGCAGGAGGGCGGGTGCGGCGAGGGGTTGGTCGACGTGGCCGGCTTCGTCGAGGACGACGAGGTCGAACAGGCCGGGCACGGCGGGCAGGATGTCCTCGACGTCGGCGAGGGTGCCGACCCAGACGGGCAGGGCTCGGACGAGGTCGTCGGGTGCGATGAGGGCGAGGGCGCGTCGGCGGGCGGCGCGGCCGGAGCGCAGGGCGGTGGCGAGGGCGGCGACGGCGCGCCGTGGGCCGGCTCCCCGGTGGCTGGTGGTGAGGGCGCGCAGCCAGGCGGCGGTGGCGGTGTGGGCGCGGGTGTCCTCGTCGGCGAGGAGGTCGCGCAGGGCGTGCAGGTCGGTGCCGCCGGCGGTGGCGACGCGGACGTGGGCCGCGGACTGCTCGGCCGCGGTGACGGCGGCGGCGAGGTCCGCGGTGGTGGTGCCGGGGGCGGCGCCGGTGAGGCGTCGTGCGGTGCGCAGCGCTCGTGCGGTGCGCGGGCGGGCGAGGAAGCCGTGGCGGGGGCGCAGCAGGGCGTGGAGGCGGTCGTGGTCGGCGTCGTGGTCGAAGGCGCGGGGTGCGACGAGGCGGTGGGCGGGCATGAGGGCTTCGCGTCGCACGGCGGTGTGGGCGAGTTCCTCGTCGCGCAGGGCGGTGGCGATGGCGCGTTCGGCGGTGGTGACGGCGGCGTCGGCGGTGCGGCGGGCGTGGTCGAGGGCGGCGATTTCGCGCTTGGGCGTGGTGGGTCCGTCGGCGAGGTCGCGGGCGGTGTCGTGGCGGAGCTCGGAGTCGCCGAAGAGGACGGGGGTGGGCCCGCCGGCGCGGTGCAGGGCGGTGGCGAGGGCGTCGGCGGCGCTGCGGGTGCGGCTGGCGAGCAGGACGGAGCGGCCGGTGGCGACGGCGTCGAGGGCGATGGCGGCGAGGGTGTGGGTCTTGCCGCTGCCGGGTGGGCCGCCGATGACGGTGATGGGTGCGTGGCGTGCGGTGAGGACGGCGGCGCGCTGGTCGGGGCTCAGGGGGAGGGGGCCGGTGACGGTGGTGTCGCCGGTGACGGTGGTGTCGTGGGTGACGGGTGCGTCGTCGTGGGGGGTGTAGAGGGCGGCGAGGGCGGTGTGCTCGGTGCCGGGGGTGCGGGCCCAGGTGGTGAGGGCGGTGCCGCGTTCGGTGTTGACGACGGGTTCGCCGGCGTGCAGGCCGGTGCCGGCGACGACGACCGGTTCGTCGCCGGTGGTGTAGCGGTGGGGGTGGTGGCGGGCGTCGAGGACGGGGACGGCGTCGAAGCCGGCGGCGGCGAGGACGGCGGTGATCCAGCCGTGGTCGGTGGTGAGGGTGGTTTCGAGGTGGGCGGCGTGCGTCCAGTCGGTGAGCAGGGGGAAGAGGGTGGTGTCGCCGGCGGCGTGGAGGGTGTGGCGGCGGCCGCCGGAGTGGTGCAGTCGGACGGGGCGTGAGACGAGGGGGAGGCAGACGCGGCGGCGTTGGCCGTTGACGCGGACGGGGCCGCAGAGGTAGGCCCAGCCGAGGCGCAGGAGGCGGTCCTCGTGGTGCAGGGCGTCGAACTGGGCCAGGCGTTGGGTGGCGCGGTGCTGTTCGGGGGAGGCGGTCCAGGGGGTGGGGGTGTCGCAGGTCAGCGCGGTCCACCCGGCGGGGTCGTCGCCGAGCCAGGCGAGGCCGGCGGTCCTGGTGAGGTCGAGTTGGGCCCGTTGCGGCTGTTCGGAGGCGCTGAGTCGGGCGAGGGTGCGCAGCACGGCCGGGACGGTCACGGTCGGGATACTGCCATCCCGGTGCGGGTGGTCAGGGGGTCGTGCCGCGCTGGGCGAGGTTGCGCTTGTCGGGGGGTGTCACGGCGGCCTCGTAAGCGGGTGTGCCGGGCGACGGTTCGGTGTGCGCGGCGGTCAGGTGGGAGAGGGTGCCGGCGGTGAGCGCGCCGATGCCGAGGCCGACCAGCAGCACGAGGGTGGGGCGGGGGTCGGTCGATCGGGCCACGGCGGTCCTCCGGGGGTTGCGGGGTGCGCTCGACCGACGGGCGGCGTGGTGCCGGGACCGGTGGGGCGAGCGGGAGGGGTGGGGGTGAATGCCCCCGGAAACGGCATCGTGGGGATGCCGTGGCCGCGACCTTAGCCCCAGTGGGGCGGATTACCGGAAATTTCCGAAATGATCCACTCGGACGTGTGACATTTCGCGGTGGTTCACCTCGGCGGGCCGTAAAGCCCGGGGCACCCCATTCCGTCGAAGTAGGCCGCGAAGGGGCGTTCGACGGCGGCGAGCGGGATCAGCGCCCCGTCGCGCTCCAGCGCCCGCCGGATCACCGGCGCGTGGCCGGGGTGCGCGCCCAGCGCCACGACCACCTCGGCGACCTGCTCCGCGTTCGCCACCCCGCCGACGCCGGCCAGGCACTCCCGCACGGCCACCGCGTCCGCCCGCGCCATCCGCAGCCCCAGCTCGGCCCGCCTGAGCGGGTCGGCGCCCACCGCGACGGCGAACCGCTCGCACCGGACCTCGTCGCGCGCCACGTCGCCGAACTCGGCCACCAGCGCCAGCGACAGCATCTCGTAGACCGCGCGCACGCGTTCGGCCCCGATCGACGCCGTCGGCACCCGGAACCCGCGCACCACGCGCTCGGCGGCGGCCAGCACGTCCCGCCGGCGCACCACCCCGTCCGCGTTGGAGTCGAACAGGCGCAACCTGCGCGCGATTCTCTCGACGAGGCGGTCGTCGTCCATGAACAACCCCGATGCCATTCCACGGTGCCCGCCCCGATGTTATCCGGCCGGTTGGACCGGTGCAGTCCCTGAAGGGATGAACCGGTCCGTTCCGCCACCGGTGGAGCCGCGCCGCCCCAGCTCCCGCAGCGCCTCGCGGTGCGCCCGGTCCAGGGCCTGCTCCGCCGGCACCTCGACGTCCGGCGCCACCCCGACCAGCTCCCAGTTGGTACCCGACACCGGGTTCACCGCCCGGCCCGTCGGGATCGTCGCCTCCAGGTGCGGGTGCACGGTGAAGCCCCGGCGCGGGTGCGCGCCGCCGCCGGTCCGCTCGCCCACGACCACCGCCCGGCCCAACTGCTGGAGGTCGTAGGCCAGCTCCTCCGCGCCGGAGAACGTCCGCCGGGAGGTCAGCACGCAGACCGGCCTCGTGCCGCCGAACGGCGTGCCGGCCACGTGCCCCGGGCTCCAGAACTGCCGGCCCGGCCCGCCGCGGTCGTGCATCGTGTTGAGGTGCGTCGGCTCGTCGAGCAGGTAGCCGCACACCAGCGCCACCGTCTCCGGGGCACCGCCCACGTTCTCCCGCAGGTCGATCACCAGCGCCTCGGCGGGCGACACCAGCGTGAACGCCGCCGCGATCCGCTCGGCCGCCCACGGCGCGGGGAACAGCAGCGGCGCCGGCTCCAGGTGCGCCACCCCGCCGGGCAGGCGCCGCAGGCGCGGCACGCCGCCCATCGACTCCGCGAACATGCGCCGGGTCTCCTGCTCGCTCGCGCCGCCGTCGGCCTCGGGCACCTGCTCGGCGTGGAACTTCAGCCGCAGGTGCCGGTCGCCGTTGACCGACCGGAGGTCGGTGGTCACCAGCCGGCCCAGCTCCTCGGGCGTGGCGGCGGTGTCGTACGCGCCCGAGGCCAGGCGGTCGGCCGGCAGCGCGTCCAGCCGGGCGGCGACGTCGGGGAGACGTAGTGCTCGACCAGCAGGGCCCGGGTCAGGGTGACGATCGACGTGGTGTCCACGCGGGGGAGTAGAGCAGCGCGCCGGTGGAAGCGGCAACGCCCGCTGTCCGCGCCCGACCGCACCCACGCCGGCCCGCGGTCCGCGCCCCTGGGCCGGTCGCCGCCGAACCGGCCTCGCACGGCGTCCTGGTGGCCCTGTACCGGCAGTCCCGACCGGGGCACACTGGAGTGCGCGGCGCTTCCCCCGCCGGCACCACGCGAAGGGGGCGCGCATGTCCGGGTACCGGGCCGGGACCGAGCGGCTCAGGGCCGCGCTGGCCGCCGCCGCACGCGGCTGGCCCGTCGTGCCGCTGCGCCCGCACGACAAGGTGCCCGCCCTGCGCGGCTGGGACCGCGAGGCCACCCTCGACCGCGACCGCATCCGCCGCTGGTGGTCCCGGCACGCCTACAACGTGGGCATCTCCTGCGGTGCGGCCGGCCTGCTCGTGGTCGACCTCGACGTGCCCCACGGGCGCGAGGCGTTCGCCCGCCGCGCCTGGCAGCACGGCGAGGACGACCCGCGCGGCACCTACTCCGTGGCCACCGCCGGCGGCGGGGAGCACCGCTACTTCCGCGCTCCCGCCGTGCCGCTGGGCAACAGCGTCGGCAGGCTCGCCCCGCACGTCGACACCCGCGGCGTCGGCGGGTACGTGGTCGCCGCCGGGTCCCGCGTCGGACCGCACCGCTACCGCGTGCTGCGCGACCTGCCCGTCGCACCCGCCCCCGACTGGCTCGTCGCCGTGCTCACCCCGCCCGAGCCCGAGCACGTCGACATCCCCGCGCAGCGGCGCCCACCCCGGCGGAGGGTCGCCGCCTACCGGGCCGCGGTGGTGGACGGCGAGGTGCGGCGCGTCGAGGAGGCGCGCCCCGGCGTGCGGGCGCACGTCGTGTTCACCGCCGCGTGCCGGCTGGGCGAACTCGTGGGTGCGGGCTGGCTGGACGAGGCGACCGCCACGTCACTGCTGCTGGCCGCCGCCTCCACCCACGACGGGGTCGAGGGGTGGACCGCCCGCGAGGCCCTCCGCCACGTCGCCAACGGCATCGCCCTGGGCCGTCGCAGACCTCGCGTCCTGCGCTGAGCCGTCCTGCGCTGAGCCGTCCTGCGCTGAGCCGTCCTGCGCCGACAGCAGCCGCACCAGCACCAGCAGGCCGGCCACCCGGGTCAGGTCGTCCAACCCCAGCACGACCTCCTCGGCCACCGGCCGCTCGACCACCGCCCGCCGCCGCGCCGCGCGCCGCTCCGACCACCACAGCACCACCGCGACCACCGCACCCAGGGCGGACAGCACGACCAGCGTGGCGACCGGGTCGCCGCCGCTCACCGGCGGGTCGACCCGGTCGGGGTCGACCAAGGACAGCACCGGCCCAGCATGCCGCAGCGGGCCCCCCGAGTCAGCCGTCCGGTCGAAGGGTGCTGCCCACCCCTCGTCTCAACCGGCACCGTCTCAACCGGCACCGCCTCGACCGGCGTGACCCTCGCCGAGGTCCGAGGTCCGGGTCGGGTTCGTCCGCGTCCGGCACGCCCCGCACCGAGTAGGCGCAGGCGATCGTGCGGTCTCGCCGCGCGCCGGGAAGTGGACGCGATCCGGGTTGGAGACCCGCACGACGCGGTCCCCGACCTCCAACTCCGCCGAAGGCACCTTTCCGGCCATGCGGTGCAACCTGACCCGGATCGCGCCGGGAGGCCGGCGGCGCTGCGCGCGCCGCCGGCCCGTCCTCGGGTCAGCCCACCACCTCCCGCCGCACCGGCACGTCGTCCGCGGGGGAGCGCGGCGCGGGGATCTCCGGCGCCGGCCTGCGGATCGTGGCCGCGAGGACCACCGCGCCCGCCGTGATCACTGCGCCCACCAGCGGCAGGACCACGGGGGCCACCGCGCCGCCGAGCACGCCGGAGCCCGCGATGCCCGCGTAGATCGCCGAGGCGTTCAACGCCAGCAGCAGGTTGGCCCGGTCCGGGTCCAGCGCCACCAGCGCGGCGAACAGCGGCGGGTTGAACGCCCAGAACAACGCGCCCCAGGCGAACAGCAGCACGGCGCCACCGGGACCGGACACCGCCCAGGGCAGCAGCGCCATCGTCACCGCGCACCCGCCCAGCGCCACCAGCAGCGGGGGACGCGGCCCCCACCGGTCGGCCGCGACGCCGCCGACCGCGTTGCCGAGCACCCCGCCGAGCCCGTAGGCCAGCAGGTTCCCGCCCGACGGCGAACCGCCGAGCACCGGACCCAGGTAGCCGTAGACGCTGAACGTGCCCAGGCACGCCAGCAGCGACACCGCCAGCAGCCGCTGCACCGGCCGGTCGGCCAGCGGCGCCAACCGCTGCCGCACGTCGACGACGGGTCCCGGCGGCACGGCGGGCACCGCCGCGCGGACCACCAGCGCCGCCGCCGCGCACAGCAGCGCCGTCAGCACGAACGCCGCCCGGTAGCCGAACTGGTCGGCCACGAACCGCCCGGCCGGCACGCCCAGCAGCGTGGCCGCCGTGAGGCCGCCCGTGACCACGGCCATCGCCCGCGCCTGCCGCCCCGGGTTGAGCCGGGCCGCCACGGCGGTCGCCGCCGGCGTCGCCAGCGCCGCGCCGCACGCGGTGACCACCCTGGCCACCAGCAGCAGGTCCAACGTCGGTGCGAGCGCCGCGCCCAGGTTGCCCACCGTCGCCACCAGCAGCGCCGCCACCAGCACGGAGCGCCGGCCGAAGCGGGTGGTCGCGATCGCCAGCAGCGGCGAGCCGACCGCGTACGCCAGGGCGAACGCGGTGATCGTCGTGCCCGCCGCGGCGGCGGACACCCCGTGGTCGGCGGCGAGGTCGGTCAGCACCGCCGCGACCACGTACCCGCTGGACCCCGCCGCCACCGTCGTCGCGGCCAACGCGGCGGTCCGGGCGTGCATCACGACACCAGTCGGGGCGGTGCCGGGGTCAGGTGGGAGGACAGGTCGGGTGGCCTGCGGCCGGTGAACGCCGCCCGGTAGACGGTCTCGCGGACCAGTGCCACGGGTCTGCCCGCGCTGAGCAGCGTGGCCTGGCACCACAGCGCGGGCACGTCCTCGGGCAGGTCGGGCAGCGGGTCGTCGAGGTCGGGGTCCCCGGGCGGGCGGGTCGTCGTGGCGTAGTGGGTCGCCCGGCGCGCCTCGGTGAGCAGCACGCCGAGCGGGGTGTAGCCGCGGGCCAGTTCCTCGCGGCGGGGCTCGTCGAGGTCGAGGGCACGCTGGTGCACGAGCGCGGTGATGGCGGCCAGTCGGGGGACGCTGTCGCCGAGGTTGGGGACGAGGTAGCCCTCACGCCGGGTCACCCGCGTGCCCGGTGGTAAACCGAGCAGGTGGGCCTGGCGCGGCGTCAGGTAGTGCGGCGCGTCGGGTCGTCGGGGGTCGCGGCGCAGGCGGTAGCCCACCCACAGGGACAGCACGCGGGTGAAGGGGACGGGTACGTCGCGCAGGAAGCGGGCCATGGTCTCGGCCCTGCTCCCCGCCTCGTCCGCGTGTGCGGAGGGAGCTGTGTGGATCATGCGGGTGCACCTTCCGGTGAGTGCCACACGTCGTTGTGCGGGCATCGGTGCGGTGCACCCCACGATGAGGCCGCACTGATGCGGAGACATCCGTAGGGTGACGTAGACAATCCTGCATATGGTCCACAGTGGACCGGGTATTCGACGGGCGTTCGACGGTGCTCGACACCCGGTCGGCCGCCCCCGTCCGGCCCGGCCGGGGGGCGATCGGCCGACGAGCCGGCTCCGAACGGCCGCCGCGGCGCCCCGCGGTCGGCCGCACCCGCAGGCCGCCGCCCGCGCGCCCGCCACCCGGGACGGCCCGTGCTCCGGCACGTGCACGCCCGCCCCGGCAGTTCTGCCTGTCCTTCTGCCTGGCGCCGGCGCCACGTCGCCGCTTGACTGGCGAGGTCGCCACCGGGGGTCGGCGACACCTCCCCCGGAGTGCCTGGCACCCTGGAAGCCCGCACCACCCACAGACGTGCCGTCGGCCACCCCCAGGGCGGACGGCACACCCGGACGCCGTCGGGGCACCGCCCCGGCGGCGTCCCCATGCGCGCACCCCCTCGGGAACGCCCTGCTACGTGCTCCCGTACCCGGCCGGCGGCGGTGCGGGAGGTCGGGGCCGGTACCGGTGGGCCCCGATTGCGCAGGTGAGGGACCTTCCCCTTCCGCCGGGGAGCGTCCCAGGGGTTCCCGGTCGGTCCCCGACGCCCCTCCGGACAATTGTCGCGAACACGGCCCGCCATTAGCGTGACGCCGCGTTCGAAAACACGACGACCCACCTAGGAGAACATCGGGAGCGGGCTGCGGGCCCGTCATCGAAAAGGCGAATGGCGACTGGGGTCCCATAGGGGTGACCTATCCGCCGTTGCCTCCCAGCAATTCCCTCTTGACGTCCTATTAACACATCTGGCCAGGTCCACGGTGCCGCGCACCGGCGTCGGACCCGGTCCGCCCCATGCTGCCCGAAACGGGTCGAGGTGTCATGCGCTCGTTATTGCTGTTCGACGGTCTCGGTGGGAACAACGACACTTTGACGACAACCCTGCGAACCTTGCGCGCACGTCCCGAGAACACCGCGTTCTTCGCCGCGGTGGGTCAGGCGCTGGACGCCGCCGCCGAATACCTCGGACCGATTGCGCTGCCCGGCGGATTGCCCCTGGAAAAATGGCTCGACGGTGTCGAGCCGCCCGCGCTGGACTCCACCGCCGCCGGGGTGTGCGTCCACGTCCACCAGTTGTGCCACCTCCAGCCGACCGCGTGGGGACCCGGCGACGGCGTCGTCGCCGCGCTCGGCCACAGCATCGGCCTCCAGGCGGCCGTCGTCGCGGGCCTGCGCCCCGCCCGGCTCGACGAGTTCCTGGCCCTGGTCACCGCCTCGGTCAAGCTCGTCCTGGTCAGCCTGGTCCGCGCGCACCAGATCGCGCCCGACCCCGCACCCGGCCCCGACCACGCCGCCCACCAGGCGGACGGGCGGGGGAGCAGGGGCGCCGCACCCGGCCCCATGGCGTCCGTCACCGGCCTGGCGCACGACGAGCTGCGGGACCTCCTGACCGGCACACCGGTCACGCTCGGCCTGGTCAACGCGCCCACCACGCACGTCCTCGGCGGCCCCACCGCCGCGCTGCTGGCCCTGCGCCGGCACCCCGCGTTCGACCGCCCCGGCGTGAACTGGGCGTTCCTGCCCAACACCATCCCGTTCCACACCCCCGCGCTCGAACCGGTGGTCGACCGCGTCCGCGCCGACGCCGACTTCACCGGCCCGTGGCCCACCCCCGACCGGCTGGCCGTCCCGGTGTACGCCACCGACGGGCCCCGCAACCTCCAGCACACCGACGACCTCGTGGACGAGTACCTCAGGCAGGTCTTCGTCCACCCCATCGACTGGCCGCGCGCCGTGAACCACGCCGTGGCCGACGCCGGCGCGACCCGGGTCCTCGACTGCGGTCCCGGCGCCGGCGCGCGCCGCTTCACCCGCGAGTCCCTGCACGCGCGGGTGCGCTTCGAACCGGTCCGACAACCCCGCCGAGCAGGATAGGAGAACCGCCGTGCAGTGCCTTCTCTTCCCGGGCCAGGGCGTGCAGCGCAAGGGGATGGGCGCGGAGCTGTTCTCCCGCCACCCCGAGGCCACCGCCCTCGCCGACGACGTCCTCGGGTACTCCATCGAGGAGCTGTGCCTCCGCGACCCGGAGCGCCGGCTGCGCGACACCCGCTACGCCCAGCCCGCGGTGTTCTTCGTCAACGCCCTGCTGGGCGTCGAGCGCGCCGCCGGGCACCCGGCCCCCGACTTCCTCGCCGGGCACAGCCTCGGCGAGTACAACGCGCTCGTCGCCGCGGGCGTGCTCGACCTCGCCGACGGCCTGCGGCTGGTCCGGCGGCGCGCCGAGCTGATGTCGGGCATCACCGGCGGCGGCATGTCCGCCGTGCAGGGCGTGCCCGCCGCGTTCGTCCGCCGCGCCCTGGCCGAGACCGGCCTGACCAAGGTGTTCGTCGCGAACTTCAACGCCGACACCCAGACCACCATCGCGGGCGACCGCGCCGAACTCGCCGTCGCGGGCAAGGCCATCGCCGCCCTGCCCGGCTCGCGCGTCGTGCCCATCAACGTCAGCGGCCCGTTCCACACCCCGCTGATGGCGCCCGCCGAGGCCGAGTTCCGCACCGTGCTCGCCGACTTCACGTTCAGGCCCGCGGCCACGCCCGTCGTCTCCAGCGTCACCGGGGGCCTGTTCGACGGCCCCGACCTGCTCGCGCGCCAGCTGTCCGCGCCCGTCGAGTGGGTGGCCGCCGTCAAGACCCTGCGCGCCGCCGGCGTCACCGGCTTCGACGAGGTCCACGGCCAGACGCTCACCTCGCTCGTCAACAAGATCCACTGAGGGGAAACACCATGAACCAGGACATCGCGGTGGTCGGCCTCTCGGTGGACGTCCCCGGCGCCACCGACCTCGACTCCTTCTGGCAGGTCGTCAGCACCGGCACCAGCATGAGCCGCCCGTTCCCGCCCGACCGCGCGGAGAAGCTCGCCGAGTACATCCGCTACCAGCGCGCCACCAGCATCGACCCGCTCGACGAGCCGGACATCGACTACCACAACGGCTACTTCCTCGACGTCGTCGACCACTTCGACCACGCCGCGTTCGGCATGAACCCCCGCCAGGCCACGCTCACCGACCCGCACCACCGCATGGTGCTGCGCGCCATGTACCTCGCGTTCGAGGACGCGGGCTACTCGCTCGACCGGCTGCGCGGCAGCCGCACGGGCGTGTTCGTCGGCTTCGCGGTCAACCCCGGCTCCACCTACCTCGACTACATCAGCCGCGTCGACCCGTCCGTCGGGCAGCAGGCCATCACCGGCAACATCCCGGTGATGCTGGCCAACCGGCTGTCGCACCACCTGGACCTGCGCGGCCCCAGCATGGTCGTGGACACCGCCTGCTCGGCCACCCTCGTCGCCGTCCACCAGGCCAAGAACGCGCTGCTGGTCGGCGACTGCGACATGGCCGTCGTCGGCGGCGCGCGGATCGTGTTCGCCCCGGTCAAGCACCGGCACTCCGACATCGGCATCGAGTCCTCCGACGGCGTCACCCGGACCTTCGACGAGGCCGCCGACGGCACCGGCTTCGGCGAGGGCTCCGGCGCGGTCGTGCTCAAGCGACTGGACAAGGCGCTGGCCGACGGGGACCAGGTGTACGCGGTCGTCAAGGGCAGCGCGGTCAACCACGACGGCAACACCGAGGGCATCACCAACCCCGACTCCGACTCGCAGGCCGACCTGCTGCTGGCCGCCTGGGACAACGCGGGCGTCGACCCGCGCACCATCGGCTACTTCGAGGCGCACGGCACCGCCACCCGCGTCGGCGACCCCGTCGAGCACGAGGGCATGAAGCGGGCGTTCGCCAAGCACACCGCCGACCGCGGCTTCTGCGCCGTCGGCACGGTCAAGGCCAACGTCGGCCACCTGTTCGAGGGCTCCGGCGTGATCGGCCTGATCAAGGCCATCGCCGTGCTGCGCAACAAGGCCATCCCACCGCAGGCCAACTACGCCAACCCCAACCCGAAGCTCGACTTCGCCTCCGGCCCGCTGTACGTGCCGACCGAGCTGACCCCGTGGGAGCCGGACGGGCCGCGCCGCGCCGGCGTGAGCGCCTTCGGCCTGGGCGGCGCCAACGCGCACGTCGTCGTGGAGGAGTTCACGCCCGTCGACGACCGGCCCGCCTCCACCGGTGAACACCTGTTCACCCTCAGCGCCGCCACCGTCAAGTCCCTGATCCGCCTGGTCGAGCGCTACGTCCGGTTCATCGACGCCGGCGGCCTGGCCGGCGTCGACATCGCCGACGTCTGCCACACCACCCAGGTCTCGCGCGGCAGCCACCGCCACCGCGTCGCCGTCACCACCACCGACGCCGCCGACCTGCGGCACAAGCTCGTCGAACTGCTCGCCGAACGCCCCGCGCCGCTGCCCGACGGCCCGCTGGGGGACCAGGGCCGGGCGTTCCTGCGCGGCGGGCGGGTCGACTGGCGCTCCCTCGCGGGCGACCGGCGGCCCCGGATCGTGCGCCTGCCGTCCTACGCCTTCGACGAGACGCTCGCCTGGGTGCAGTTCCCGGACGACTGGCGGGAGACGATGAACATCGCCACCACCGACGAGCGCCACCCCGTCACGCACGACGTCGAGTTCCAGGAGACCGCGCCGGCCGAGCCGACCGGGCGCGCCACCACCGTGCTGGCCCTGGTGGACCCGGACACCGACGCCGAGGCCGTGCTCACCGCCGCGCGACTCGGGGACGTGCGCTACCTGCGCCTCGGCGAGGACCTCGAACCGGGCACGCCGTTCGACCCGACCGACCCCGCCGCCCACGAGCACGTCGCGCGCCTCGTCGGCGACGGCGTCACCCACCTCGTGCACGCCCTGGCCTTCGAGGACGCGCCCGCCACCGACGTCGCCGAGGTCGAGCGGCGCACCGAGAAGAACCTCAACAGCCTGTTCCTGCTCACCAAGGCGCTGATGGCGGCGGGCGTCAAGGTCGACCTCGCGGTGCTCACCAAGGGCGCCGTGTGCGCCGCCGACGGCGACCCGGCCGTGGTGGAGAACGCCGCGCTGGTCGGCTTCGGCAAGGTCGTCGGCCGCGAGTACCCCTACATCAAGGTCAAGCACGTCGACGTGGACCCGGCCGTGCCGCCCGCCGCGCTGCGCGCCGAGGTCCTGGCCGACCAGCACGGCGTGTTCCTGCTGCGCGGCGACAAGCGGCTGCGCGAGGTGTTCGTCGAGGTCCCCGAGGTGACCGGGCAGGAGGCCCGCGACTACCTCAAGCCGGACGGCACCTACCTCGTCACCGGCGGCACGGGCGCCCTCGGCCTCGCCGTCGCCAAGGACTTCGCCACCGCGCGCCCCGGCGTGACGCTCGCCCTGCTCAGCCGCTCCGGCGTGCCGCCGCGCGAGCGGTGGGACGACCTCACCGCCGTGCCCACCGGCTCCACCGCCGCCAAGCGGGTCGAGGCGGTGCGCGAACTGGAGGCCCTCGGCGCCACCGTCGTCGTCCTCGCCGCCGACGCGGGCGACCCCGACTCGCTCGCCGCGGCCGTCACCGCGCTGCGCCGCGACCACGGCCGGATCGACGGCATCGTGCACGCCGCCGGCCTGCCCGGCGGCAGCACCGTGATGTTCCGCCGGACCGAGGACTTCGACCGGGTCGTGCGGGCCAAGCTGCACGCCGCGTTCGTGCTCGACGAGCTGACCGCCGACGACCGGCCCGACTTCGTCGCCCACTTCTCCTCGGTCGCCTCCGTCTTCCCCGCACCCGGCCAGGCCGACTACGCCGCCGCGAACTACTACCTCGACAACCTCGCCCGGCACCGCGCCGGCGGGCCGACGCACGTCATCGCGCTGGACTGGGTCGCCTGGAAGGAGATCGGCATGGCCGTCGACTTCGGCACCAACGGCGACACCATGTTCAAGGCGCTGCCCACGAAGGTCGGCCTGTCCGTCCTCGACGCCGGCCTGCGCTCCACCCGCGCCCGGCTGTTCGCGGGCGAGCTGAACTACCGCGGCGAGCTGATCCACCTGCTGCGCTCCTACGACGTCGCGCTGTCCCCCGACATCGAGGCCAAGGTGGAGAAGGAGATGCAGGCGCTGGAGGCGCGGCTGCTCAAGGCGTCGGAGAAGACCCGCGCCACCGTCGCCGCCGTGTCCGTCGAGCTGGAGGGCCGCCCCGGCGGCGACTACAGCGACGTCGAGCGCACCGTCGCGCAGTGCCTCGCGCTGGCGTTCGGCTACGAGACCCTCGACGTGGAGGCCGACTTCTTCGACCTCGGCGGCGACTCCATCATGGCCGCCACGGTCGCCAACACGATCGCGGTGTGCCACGGCGTGGGCTACGACGTGGCCGACCTGCTCGCCGACCGCACCGTCGCCGAGATCGCCTACCACGTGGAGGACCTCGCCGACTTCGCCGCCACGGAAGTCGCCTGATGACCGACCTGACCACCGGGCCGCCGCTGCGCCGGGTCGTCGGCTTCGCCCTGCCCCTCACCGCGGCCAACCTGCTCCAGCAGGGCTACGTGCTGGTCGACAGCATCGTCGTCGGCCACTACGTCGGCGTGGAGGGACTGGCCGCCGTCGGCGCGAGCGGGCCGCTGTTCTACCTGCTCAACGCCATGTTCATCGGCCTGGGCACGGCGTTCACCATCCGCCTCGCGCACCTGCGCGGCGCGCGGCAGGACGGCGAGCGGCGCGGCGTCGTCCTCTCGCTCGCCCTGCTCACCGCCGTGTGGTCGGTCGGCTGCATCGTGCTGGCCACCGCGCTCGCCCGGCCCGTGCTGGCGCTCATGGGCATCCACGGCACGCTCGCCGACTCGTGCGCGGAGTTCATCGGCGTGCTCTCGCTCGGCTTCCCCGGCCTGTTCGGCTCCGCCGCGGTCAGCGCCTACCTGCGCGGGCTGGGCGACTCGCGGGCCGCGATGTGGGTGGCGGGCTTCGGCAGCATCGCCAACGCCGTGCTCGTGCTGCTGTTCGTCGCCGTGTTCGGGATGGGCGTCGGCGGCGCGGCGCTGGCCACGGCGATCGCCGCCACCGCCGCGCTCGTCGTCGGCCTGCTGCACGCCCGCCGCGTCCACCCGGTGCCGCGCGCGGGGGAGCGGCCCGCGGTGGCGCGCGAGCTGCGCGACGCCGTGCGGCTCGGGTTCCCGCTGGCCAGTCAGCACATCATCCTCGCCGTGGGGATCATGGTGCTGGTCTGGATCATCCAGGCGTTCGGGCCGGTCGTGCTCGCGGCGTTCACCGTCGTGTCGCGGATCGAGCAGTTCACCGCGATGCTGTTCCTGGACTTCTCCGGAGCCGTCACCGCGTTCACCGCGCAGAACCTCGGCGCGCACGACCGGGCGCGGGCGCGGCAGGGGCTCCTCCAGACCCTCGGCCTGACCGTCGCGCTCACCGCGGTGGTGTCCGCGCTCGTGCTGCTCGCCCGCGGCCCCATCGCCGCCGTGTTCACCGACGACCCGGCCACCCGCGACCTGACCGAGCGCTACCTGCTGATCATCTTCCCGTTCTTCGCCCTCTACACGGCCATGGTGGTGCTGCACGGGCACCTCAACGGCTCGCGCCGCACCACCGCGCCGCTGATCTGCACCGTCATCGCGTTCGTCGTCGTGCAGATCCCGTTCGCCTACCTGCTCAACGGCGTGTTCGGCATCGAGGCGGTGATGTGGGCGGTGGTCGCGGGCTGGACCGCCGGCCTGACCTACACGGTGCTGTGCCTGCGCCGCGTCCTGTTCGACCGGACCCCCGAGGTGGTGCCGTCGTGATCACCGAGAGCGCCGCGCAGGTCGAGTTCCACGGCGGGCGGGCGCGCACCGGCCCCGCGACGTGGGGACAGCAGGGCACCTGGGACGGCATCCACGGGTGGCTGCCCGAGCTCAAGCCGTTCTTCTTCCTCACCAAGTGGCTGCCCGTGCCGCTGCTGGTGGAGGTCGGCGACGTGCTCGACGTGCTCGGCGAACTCGTGCTGCGGCACGAGTCGCTGCGCACGCGCTTCCACCTCGGCCCCGGCGGCGACGTCACCCAGGAGGTGCTGGCCTCGGGGACCCTGCCGGTGCGGGTGCACGACCGGCCCGCCGACGACCCGGTGCAGTTCGGCGACGTCGTGGCCACCTGCTGGCAGCGCGACACCGCCACCGCGTTCGACCACTCCGCCGAACTGCCCGTCAGGCTGTCCGTCGCGCTGCACGAGGGCATCCCGGTGCTCGTCGTGCTCGTCTTCTCGCACCTGGCCGCCGACCACACCGCCACCGAGCTGCTGGCCGCCGAGCTGACCGCCCTGCTCCGGGCCCGCGTGGACGGCGTGCCGCCGCCACCGCCGCGCCCCGCGCTGCAACCCGTGGACATCGCGCTGGCCGAGCGCTCACCCGAAGGCCAGATGCTCGCCGCGGACGCGCTGCGGCACCTGCGGGCCGCGCTGGAGCGGATGCCGCCCGCCACCCCCGCGCGCGCCGAACCCGCGTCACCCCGGCACGTGGGTGCCGACCTGGAGTCCGACGTCCTGCCCGTGGTGGTGCGCGAGGCCGCCCGCCGCTGCCGCACCACCACCTCGGTGCTCATGCTGGCGATCACCACCGCCCTGGTCCGCTGCGTGTGCCCCGGACCGCTGCACCGCCTGGACGTCATGCAGGGCAACCGCACCACCCCCGGGCTGATGGGCAGCGTCACCACCCTCAACCAGGTCGTGCACACGGTGACCGACCTGCGCGCGGACTCCTTCGCCGACCTGCTGGCACGGGCCGGGCGCACCATGGCCGACGCCCGCGCCCACGCCCGCTACGACAGCCGGGCGGTGGCCGAGGTCGTCCGAGCCCGGGGCGGCGTGCTCGAACCGGGCACCCAGTTCAACGACATGTGGTCCACGCTGCCCCGATCCCGCGCCACCGCCGAACCCGACCCCGCCGCGTCCGAGCTGACCTGGCCCGCGACCTCCGAGGCCGAGCGCATGGTGCTGTACTTCGACGTGCGCGGCACGCCGGAGCGGATGCGGCTGGGGCTCATGGCGGACACGGCCGTGCTGCCGCGCGAGGAGATCGGCGCGTTCCTGCTGGCCTTCGAGCGCGTCGCGGTGGAGCTGGCCGACGGCGACGTGCCGCTGGAGCGGATCGGGGAGCTGTTCGCCGAGAGCCGCGCGCGGGTGGACCGCTGACCCCACCTCCGCCGACCCTCCCGGCGGGGGTCGGCGGAGGGTTCACCGCCTGCGCTCGCCCCACTCGCGCATCAGCGCCAGCACCCGCAACCCCACCGACGGCAGCACCGCGCCCGCCCGCGCCATGCCCGCCCGGTACGCGGGCACCGCCCGCACCATCCGCCGCCCGTCCAGCATCGACACCGCCGCGTCCGCCACCCGCGACGCCGACAGCAGCGACGCGTTCGCGAACAGGATCGCCGAACCGGGGTCCGACCGGACCTCGCGCACCATCCCGGTGTCGGCCACGTCCGGGCAGCACGTCAACACCCTGATCGGCACCCCGGCGCGCCGCAGGTCGCCCTGCAACCCCACCCCGAAGCTCAGCACCCCGGCCTTCGTCGCCGCGTACAGCGCCAACCCCGGCACCGGCCCGTACGCCGACGTCGACGCGACGTTCAGCACCGTGCCGCCACCGGCCCGCATCGCCTCCACCGCGGTCAGGCTGCCGTGCACCACCCCGAGCAGGTTCACCTCGACCAGCCGACGCACGGCCTCGTCACCGTGCTCCCACGCGTCCCCGGTGACCAGCACCCCGGCGTTGTTGACCCACAGCGACAGCCGCCCGACACCGGCGGCCACCCCGGCCACCGCCCGGTGCGCCGCCGGGTCGCGCACGTCGGCCACCACCCCGTGCCCGCCGATCTCCGCCGCGACACCGACCACGGCCTCGGCCACGTCGGCCAGCACCACCTCGTACCCGCGCCCCCGCAACCGCCGCGCGATCTCGAACCCGAACCCGCGCGCCGCCCCGGTCACCACCGCAACGTCCACCCGACCCACCCTAGGGCGGGCGTCACGCCCCGGCAGGACGTGGCACGACCCCCGCCCGCGCCACGGCGTCCACCTCGGCACCGGCCGAGCGGACCAGCGCGCCGCGCGGGTCCCACACGGCGGAACGCCCCGCCGCCCGCGCGAATCCCTCGCCGGTCGACCCGGCGAAGCTCGCCACCGCCACCCACACCCCGTGCCGCACGGCGATCCGCCGCGCCCGCGAGCGCATCACGTCGAGGTCCGACTCGTGCTCCGCCACCCCCGCCGCGTACACGTCCGAGCCCAGCGCCGCCACGGCGGCCGCGTGCTCCGGCACGCCGGTGTCCTTGCACACGGCCAGCCCGATCCGGACGCCGTCGACCTCCACCGCGGCGGGTGCGTCGCCGGGCACGAAGTGCGCCGGCTCCTCCCCGCCCAGCCACATCTTGCGGTACGCCACCCGCACGCCCGCGCCGGTCACCTCCAGCACGCCGATGGACCGGCCCGACCCGGACGGCCCCGCCACCGGCGCGCCGGCGAGCGCCACCGCCCCGGTCTCCGCGCACGCCGCCACCAACGGCCCCAGCACGTCGGGCGACACGACCGGCGCGTCGAAGTGGTACCCGGTCAGCGACAGCTCCGGGAACACCACCACCCTCGCCGAAGCCGCGCGGACCGCCTCGGCGTGCGCCACCGCGTTGGCGGCGACGTCGCGGGGCGCGCAGCGCGGCTGGGCGACGGCGATGGTGATCACGGCCCGACCATACGGACCAGGTCAGGAGCAGCGGTAGTGCGCGGGCCGGTCCGCCTCGACCCCGACGATCGTGCGCTCGTCGTCGCTCAGCCCGGTCAGCTCGAAGCGGGCCGCGATGGGCTGGGCCACCATCACCCCGTCGCGCCAGAGCATCACGCGCTGCGACGAGCCCACGAAGCCGTAGCCGGCGATCGTGCCGTTGCCGCCGAGGGAGATCCCCTCGACGGCGGGCCTGCCGATGGTGCGGACGACCGCGCCCTGCGCGTCCCACTCGGCCACGGCGCCGCCGTAGTTCGGGGCGATGTCGAGCCTGCCGACGACGCGGCCGTCGCGGATGTCGCGCGGGATGCCGGCGCCCTTGACGCCGGGTGCGGCGAGCGTTGTCCACTGGCCGGCGGGGGTGAGGACGTAGCTGCCGCCCGGGCTGACGCCGATGATGACGCGCCCCTGCTCGTCGACGTCCACGAGGGAGACGCCGTGGGCGTCCGGCATGGTCACCTCGCGGTAGGTGCCCGGCGCGTTCGCCGGCCACACCACCATCCTGCTCTTCGCGGAGCCGATGGTGCCCCACCCGATGATGTCGCCCCTGTTGTTGACCCACGAGGCCCACGAGCTGGTCCAGGCGGGGTTGGCCGGCAGGTCGGTCATGGTGCCGTCGTGGGCGACGGTGATGGCGTAGAACCTCTGGTTGAGGTACATGGCGCCGACCACCAGCCCGGACGCGTTCACGTCGTTGAAGTAGGGGACCTGGCCGGCGCCCCGCATCACGACCCGTCCGTTGTCCCACAGCGTCGCCCGGGGGTCGACGAGGCCGTCACCCCAGGCGAAGTCGAGCCCGGTGTTGCCCACCGCGTACCGGCCGCCGTCGTAGCCGTTGATCTCACCGGCCTCGGTGCCCTCCGGCAGTTCCCACAGCGTCTTCTGCCACGTGCAGGCCGCAATGCCCGTGGTGCCCGCCGCGCCCGCCTGGCCGGTCGGCAGCGACACCAGCGCCGCGCCCAGCACGACCGCGGCCAGCAGCCGCCCCGCTTGTCGCTTCAACACGAAGAAGTCCTTCTCTCGGTGAGGAATTCACCCTGACGGCGAGTCTGGCAGCGGTCGGGCCGTCGACCGAGCGGACGCGGGCGGGCACTTCGGGCTAACGCGGCACCCGCGCCCACTCGGTGCCCGCGCCCAGGTGGAACGACGGGTAGGCGGGCTGGTTGTACGTCGTCTGCTGCCGCGCCACGTCCACCCGGTACTGCGGGTCCTGCATCAGCGTGTACAGCTTGTGCGACGTGACCTCCGTGCTCAGGTGCACGCGCAGCGCGCTGCTGTCCGCCGTGCGCACCAGCAACTCCTCCCGCCAGTCGCCGAACACGTCGGCCACCAGCGAGGGGTTGCCCTTGGTGCCGTTGTTGGTGCGCGTGCCCCCGGCGGTCAGCAGCGTGCCGCGCCGCCAGTCCTCCACCGTCGGCGTCACCTCCCCCGCCCCCGCGACGACCTGCGTGGTCAGGTCCCCGGCCCACCGGATGCTCTGGTTCGTCCCCGGGATGGCGGCCGACAGCGGCCTGCCGTCCGCCGACCACAGGCCCACCGCGCCCGACCCGCCGGGCACGGACGCCCACGTCTCCAGCCCCGGCTCGTCGGGCAGCACGTCGCCGACCATGCCCCGCCCGGTGTCGACCCCGGTGTACGCGCCGTACAGGACCCGCCCGGTCGCGGCGTCGCGCAGCGAGTAGCCGTAGGGCGCGAACCGGCCGCCCTCGTGCACCATGTAGATCTCCACACCCGGTCGGGACGGGTCGACGTCGGTCACGTGCAGCGCGTCGCCGTGGCCCAGCCGCTCCACCGCGCCGGGGTTCGCGCTGCCCGGCGGCAGCTCGGCCTTCGAGCTGTAGAGCAGCGACCCGTCGTGGTCGATCGTCGCCGCGCCGTAGACGACCTCCTGCTTCCCGTCGCCGTCCACGTCCGCCGCGCTCAGCGAGTGCGCGCCCTGCGTGGTCAGCGAGCCGTACTCGGGCGAGGTGCCGTCGCGGCCGTGCGGGGAGTCGTCGAACGGGTTGGACATCGGCGTCCACCCGCTGTCGACGAACCAGTCCCGCCGCAGCTCGCGGCCGTCCCACCGGTAGGCGACCAGGGTGGAGCGCGTGTAGTAGCCGCGCGCGAACACCGCCGACGGGTGCACGCCGTCGAGGTAGGCGACGCCGGCGAGGAACCGGTCGACGCGGTTGCCCGGCTCGATGCGCGCCATCGCGTAGTCGCCCCACATGAGCCCGTCGTCGTGCCGCCCCGGTTCGTAGCGCACGGTCCGCAGCTCGCGGCCGGTCGCACCGTCCAGCACGGTCAGGTACTCGGGGCCGTCGAGCACGAACCCGGCGAACGCCCGCAGGTTGTTGCGCGTGCTGCGGCCCGGCGCGTACACGTCCACGAAGTGGTCGACCAGCGCGCGGGCGTCGGCGTCCGACAGCGGGTAGGCGTAGCGGGGTTCGAGGCCGAACGCCCGCTCCAGCGTCGCGGGCCAGCGACCGGCCACCACCTCGGGGTGCGCGTGCCAACCCCGGAACACCTCCACCAGGTGCTCGTAGTAGCCCGCCGCGCTGAGCCGGTGGTCGTCGCGGTGCGAGTGGCCCGCCCGCACGTCCTCGCGGGGCATCGTCACGTACCGCTGCGACACCGGGTCGCCGCGCCGGTCGTAGCGGGTGACCTTCGTGCCCGGCGCCGTCTTGAGCATCATCTCCGTGCGGCCGTCGCCGTCGAAGTCGTAGACCGGGAACTGCGTGTAGTGCGCGCCCGAGCGGATGTTCACGCCCAGGTCCACGCGGTGCAGCAGGGTCCCGTCGAACCGGTAGGTGTCGATGTAGGTGGGGCCGGTGTAGCCGACCTGCGAGACGTCCTTCGAGTTGGACGGCTCCCACTTGACCACGTACTCGTACGAGCCGTCGCCGTCCACGTCGCCGACGCTCGCGTCGTTGGCCGAGTACGCGTACGCCTCGCCGGTCGGCGTGACGCCGTCCGCGGGCCTGCGCAGCGGCAGGTCGCGCGAGGCGCCCGCCCACGGCGTGACCGGTTCGCTGCGCGCGCCTTCGCGACCCCGCACCACCGGCGCCACGCGGTACTCCGCGCCCACGACCGGGTCCAGGTGGTTCGTGCTGTCGGTGACGGTGGCGACCCGGCGGCCGTCGCGGTACACGGCGAACGCCGGGCCGGCCAGGCCGGTGGCGGTGTGCCCGGTGACCTCGTGGCGCAGCAGCCGCCAGCTGAGGAACACGCCGTCGTCGGTGCGTGCGGCCACCAGGCCGCGGTCGAGGCGTTCCAGCCGGGGACCCGCCGGCCGGGAGCCGCCCGGCTCCGCGGTCGAGACCGGGGGAGCGGGCAGGACGAGCGCCAGGGCGGCGAGGGTGGCGAGCAGGGATCGGACGCGGGTCATCGGCGGCCTCCGGGGATGCGGCGGTGCGCGAGGTGCGAGGTGCGTGACGACGCCACACGATGAACCGTTTCAACAGGAATAGCAAGGGAAGTCGACCGCCCACCTGAGCAGGAAAGCGCTATCCTTGACGCCGTGACGTGGCTCACCTAGGTTGTTTGAACCGATTCAAACCGAAGGGTGAGGGTGATGGGACGAGTGTCTCGCCGTGGTCCGGCAGGCCTGCTGGTGTCGCTGGTGTCGCTGGCCGCCGTGCTGTCCGGGTGTGGCGGCGGTGACTCCGGCGACGGCCCGGTGACCCTGCGGTTCGTCTGGTGGGGCAACGAGGACCGCGCCAAGGTCACCGAGGCGGCGGTCGACGCGTTCCGCGCGAAGAACCCGGGCATCGAGGTCGAGACCGAGTACAGCGGCTACGACGCGTACTTCCAGAAGCTCTCCACCCAGGTCGCCGGGGGCGCCGGTCCGGACCTGCTCCAGCTCGACCGGGCCACGATCGGCGAGTACGCGGGCCGCAACGTGCTGGCCGACCTCGGCCCGTACCTCGGCGGCGCGCTGAAGGTCGACAAGATCCCGGCCAACCTGCTGGAGGGCGGCAAGGTCGACGGCAGGCAGCACGCCGTCGCCGCGGGGGCCACCACGCAGATGCTGATCTACGTGCCCTCGCAGTTCCGGGCCGCGGGCGTCACCGCCCCGAGCGCGCCGGGCGAGACGTGGACGTGGGCGCAGTTCACCGAGGCCATGAACAGGATCGGCGCGGCCGGCGCGGTGGCGGGCACCACCGACTTCGGCTGGGCCATCGACTGGTTCGAGGTGTGGCTGCACCAGCACGACAAGTCGCTCTACACCCCCGACGGCGAACTCGGCTTCACCGCCGACGACCTGGCCGAGTACTGGGAGCTGATCGGCACGATGCGCGCCGGCAGGGGCGTCTCGGCCGCCGAGGTCACCACCAAGATGGACGGCTCGGTGCAGAACTCCGGCATCGTCACCGGGCAGACCGCCTCCGAGGTCGGCTACGACTCCAGCGTCACCGGCTACTTCGGCGCGTTCGGCCCGGACCTCGCGCTCGCCCCGCTGCCCAGCGACGCCGAGGAGAGCGGCATGGCCGCGCTGCCGCCCGTGTCGTTCGGCGTCGCGCAGCGCTCGAAGAACAAGGACGCCGCGGTGAAGCTGCTCGACTTCCTGCTCAACGACCCCGAGGCGGGCGAGCTGCTGGGCGCCTCGCGCGGCGTGCCGCCGAACGAGGAGGTCCGCGCACGGGTCTGCGCCGGCGCCACCGGGGGCAGCAAGGCCGTGTGCGACTACGAGGTGGCGCAGCAGGACAGGATCGGCCCGGCGTTCGGCGCCTGGCCCACCGGCTCCTCCGCGGTCAAGCGCGACTTCCAGCGCACCTACGACGACGTGATCTTCGACCGGGTGTCCGTCGCCGACGCCGCGAAGCGCGTCGTCCAGGACGCCGAGCAGTCCCTGGGGTCCTGACCGATGACCCGGTCCGCGTTCACCGACGCCACCGGCACGTCCGACACGTCCGACACGTCGGGCGCGGCCGGCCCGCCGGTCCGGGACAGCCCGCCGCCGACGGCCGCGCCGGGGCGCCGGCGGCGCGGGCAGGGCGTGGCCTACCTGTTCCTGTCGCCGTGGATCGCCGGCGCCGCGCTGCTGACCATCGGTCCGATGGTCGCGTCGCTGTACCTGTCGTTCACCGACTACGACCTGTTCTCCGCGCCGAACTGGATCGGCGTCGACAACTACGCGACCATGTTCGGCGGCGACGAGCGGTTCTGGCACGCCGCGTGGGTGACCACGAAGTACGTGCTGATCTCGGTGCCGATCAAGCTCGGCCTCGCGCTCGCGGTGGCGCTGCTGCTCAACCGGCCGCGCCGGGGCGCGGGGCTCTACCGGTCGGCGTTCTACGCGCCGTCGCTGCTCGGCGCGAGCGTCAGCGTGGCCCTGGCGTGGCGGGCGCTGTTCTCCACCGGCGGCACCGTGGACGAGGGGCTCGCGGCCGTCGGCATCGACACCGGCGGCTGGGTCGACCAGCCGCAGTACGCGCTGCTCACGCTGGTCGCGCTGGCCGCGTGGCAGTTCGGCGCGCCGATGGTGATCTTCCTTGCGGGCCTCAAGCAGGTGCCGAAGGAGCTGTACGAGGCGGCGGCGATCGACGGCGCGGGCCAGGGGCGGCGCTTCCTGTCCGTCACGCTGCCCATGCTGTCGCCGGTGATCCTGTTCAACCTGGTGCTGGAGACCATCCACGCGTTCCAGGCGTTCACCGGCGCGTTCGTGGTCAGCAGCGGGCGCGGCGGGCCGAGCGACTCGACCCTGCTCTACCCGCTGTACCTCTACCAGCGCGGCTTCACCGACTTCCGGATGGGCTACGCCTCGGCCATGGCTTGGGTGCTGCTCGCGGTGGTCGCGGTGCTCACCGCGCTGGTGTTCCGCAGCGCCCGGCGCTGGGTGTTCTACGCGGGGGAGAACAGGTGACGCTCTCGAAGCGGGTCGTGTGGCACGCGCTCGTCGCGGGCGCGCTGCTGGTGCTGCTCTACCCGGTGGTCTGGCTGGTCTCCACCTCGTTCAAGCCCGCCACGGAGGTGCTGTCCACGCTCGCGCTGCTGCCGACCGAGCCGACCGGCGACAACTACGCGCAGGTCTTCGACGGCGTCGGCGAGTTCGGCGTGCTGCACTACTTCCGGAACTCGCTGCTCGTCTCCGCCGGCGCGGTCGTCGGCAACGTGGTCTCGTGCTCGCTGGCCGCGTACGCGTTCGGGCGGCTGCACTTCCGGGGCCGCGGGCCCATGTTCGGCTTCATGATGATCACCATCATGCTGCCGCAGCACGTGGTGCTCATCCCGCAGTACGTGATCTTCCAGCAGATGGGCGCGGTGAACACGTTCTGGCCGCTGGTCCTGCCGAAGTTCCTGGCCACGGACGCGTTCTTCATCTTCCTGATGGTGCAGTTCATCCGCACCCTGCCGCGCGAGCTGGACGAGGCCGCCACGCTCGACGGCTGCGGACCGGTCGGCGTGTTCCGGCACGTCGTGCTGCCGCTGCTGCGGCCCGCGCTGATCACCACGGCGATCTTCACGTTCATCTGGACGTGGAACGACTTCTTCTCGCAGCTGATCTACCTCAACGACGCGGAGAAGTTCACCCTGCCGCTGGCGCTCCAGCTGTTCGTCGACCAGGCCACGCAGTCCGCGTTCGGGCCGATGTTCGCCATGTCGGTGCTCGCGCTGCTGCCCATCGGGCTGTTCTTCCTGGCCTTCCAGCGGTTCCTGGTGGACGGCGTGGCGACCTCGGGCCTGAAGGGGTGAGCGCCGGGGTGCGCCCGGTGGCGCTGCTCGCCGAGGTGCTGCTGGTCGGGGTGCTGGTGTGCGCCGCGGCGCTGCCGGTGCTGACCGCCGTGCCCGCGCTGGCGGCCGGCGCGGTGCTGCTGCGGGAGCTGGTCGACGAGGGGCGGACGCCGACCGCACGGCGGTTCGCGCTGCTGCTGGGCCGGGCGCTGCGCGACCCGGCGGCGGTCCTCGTGCCGCTCGCCGTGCTGGTGTTGGGCGCGCTGGACCTGCTGGCGCTGGCGGGCGGGCTGCCCGGCGCGACCGCGCTGGGCCCGGTGATCGGGCTGGTGCTCGCCGCGGTCGTGCTCGTGCTGCTGCGCACGGCCGCGCGGTGGCGCCCCGGCGACCGGTGGGCGGTGCTGCTCGCGTCGCCGCCGCGGGACCCGGGCGGTTACGCCTACCTGGTCGGCGCGGTGGCGGTGGCGGTGCTGGTGGTGGGCCAGGCGCCAGCGTTCGCGGTCGTCGTGCCCGGCCTGCTGGTGTTCGCCGCGGTCGCGGTGGAGCGCCGGTGACGCCGCGCGTGGTGCTCGCCGGCGCCTCCGGCCACGGGCGGCTCCACCTGCGCGAGATCGTCGCCCTGGAGGCCGCCGGACGGGTGGAGCTGGCCGGGGTGTGCGAAACCGGGCCGCTCGACGCCGAGGCGCGGCGGCTCATCGGCGACCGACCGGTCGGCCCGGACCTCGGCCCGCTGCTGGCGGGCGCGGACATCGGCGTCGTGTCCACTCCCATCCACACGCACGTGCCGCTGGCGCACGCCGTGCTCGACGCCGGGCTGCACCTGCTGCTGGAGAAACCGCCCACCCCCACCCTCGCCGACTGGCACGAGCTGGTCGAGCGGTCGCGCGGCCGGGTGGTGCAGGTCGGGTTCCAGAGCCTCGGGTCGCACGCCCTGCGGCGGCTGCACGACCTGGTGCGCTCCGGGGAGCTGGGCGCGGTCCGGGGCATCGGGGTGCGCGGCGCCTGGTCCCGTGACGATGCCTACTACGCCCGCGCGCCCTGGGCGGGCCGCCGCACGCTCGACGGCAGGCCCGTCGTCGACGGCGCGCTGACCAACCCGTTCGCGCACGCCGTGGCCACCGCCCTCGCGCTGGACGGCAGCACCGGCGTGGACGACGTCGAGGACGTCGAGCTGGAACTGCTGCGCGCCCGCCCCATCGAGGCCGACGACACCTCGTGCCTGCGGCTGCGCACCCGTCGCGGCACGGTCGTCGTGGTCGCGGTGACGCTGTGCGCGGAGGTACCGGGCGACCCCGTCCTCGTCGTGCACGGCGAGGAGGTGCGCGCCGAGCTGCACTACACCGAGCACCGGCTGGTGGTCGACGGGGTGGAGGAGCGGCACGGGCACGACACGCCGCTGCGCAACCTGCTCGACCACCTCGACGACCCGGCCGTGCCGCTGTCCGCGCCGCTGTCCGCCACCGGCGCGTTCACCCGCGTGCTGGAAGCCGTGCGGACCGCGCCCGACCCCGTGCCGATCGACCCGCGCTGGCTGCGCCGCAACGGCAAGCGGGTGGACGTCGACGGTGTCGACCACGCGGTGACCAGGGCGGTCGAGCGGCTGAGCACCTTCGCCGAGCTGGAGGTGCCCTGGTCGCCGCTGGGCGCCGCCGCCAGGTACGGCTGGGACGCCGGGTCGCTGCCGCTGGTCGTGCCGCGACCCGCCCTGCACCCGGTGCGCACGCTCGGCGGCGCGGTGGTCACCGGGGAGCACCCCGCGGACCACCCGTGGCACCGGGGCATCGGGCTCGCCCTGCCCGACGTGAACGGCGTCAACCTGTGGGGCGGCCGCGACCACGTGCCCGGTGAGGGGTACGTGCCGGGCGAGGGGTACGTGCCGGGTGAGCTGGGCGTGGTCGGCGAGGTCGGTCCGGGCGAGCTGGTGTGGTGCGACTCGGCGGGGGAGGTGCTGCTGCGCGAACGCCGCCGCCTGCGCCGTCGCGTCGTCGACGGCGGGTGGGAGCTGGAGTGGACCAGCGTGCTGTCCGCGCGGGCCGAGGTGGTCCTGCACAGCCCGGGCAGCAAGGGCCGCGCGGGCGCGGGCTGCGGCGGCTGGTTCTGGCGGCTGCCCGACCTCGACCCCCTCACCGTGCGGGTGTTCAGCCAGGACGGTGAGGGTGAGGAGGAGGTCGACGGACGCGGCGCGCCGTGGCTCGCGGTCGTGGTCGCGGACCCCGCACGGCCCTGGACGGCCGTGCTGTCCGGGCCGACCGACCCGTGGTTCGTCCGGGTCGCCCGCTACCAGGGGATCGGTTCGGCCCTGGCCTGGGACCGGCCCCTGGTGCTGCGGCCGGGGCAGGAGCGGGAGATCACCGTGCGCGCGGCGTTCTACGACGGCCTGCGCCTGCCCACCGGGTGACGGTGTGAAGCGCCCAGTTCGCCTGACACACCCACCCCGCCCCTACCTGACGTCCACTGGGCGAGCTGATCACCGTTCGAAACGGTGGCCTACTCCGCGTGGGACAGGCCATCGGCCATCCGTGGTGTGAATTCGTCCGAACGGGGTACTCCCTCCCGGATCGAGGGGAGTGCACACGATGGCGAAGCACCGATTGGGCCAGTCCGAGGGCCGGCAGTGGGGTGGTCCGGACCTGGTCTCCGGAGCCGAGGACGCCCTGGCCCGCGGCGACCGCGAACAGGCCGAGACCACCCCGGAGCGGCTCGACGACGACTAGACCGGAACGCGCCGGTCAGAACTCCAGGTCCGCGTCCTCGCTCACCGAGCGCAGCGCGGTCACCGTCGGGTGCCCGCCGGCGAGGACGGCGGCGTCGCTGCCCGGCGGCAGGTCGCCCTCCACGGCCACCGAGGCGATGTCGATCGACCCGTCGTCGGTGTCCTTGACCCGGCTCTGCACCGCGCCGAACTCGGCCAGCCCGGCCCGCTTCGGCTCGGCCCAGGAGGCGTCGGGTTCGGCGGCGTTGGGCACGTTCAGGTTGAGCACCGAGCCCGGCGGCAGCGCGGCGAGCCGGTCGAACAGGCCCGACGCGACCGCCACGGCGGTGTCCCAGTGGTGCGGCACGTCCACGTCCAGCCCGACGTCGAGGGACACCGCCATCGCGCGCACCCCGTTGATGGAGGCGGTGAGCGCCGCGCCGACCGTGCCGGAGTGCAGCACGGCCCGGCCGACGTTCGCGCCGCGGTTCACGCCCGACAGCACGATGTCCGGCGGGTCGCCGAACGCGCCCTGCGTGGCGACCATCGCGATCAGGCCGGGGTGCGCCGAGACCGCGTAGGCGGGTACGTCGGGCAGGTCGGGCAACTGCCGTCGCTCCACCACGATCCGCCGGTCGTCCTCGGCGGCGGTCAGGCCGGCGCTGGTGCCGCTGGACTCGCGGGCGGGCGCGGCGACCACGGTGTCCCACCCGTGCTCCACCGCGCCGCGCGCGAGGGCGGCCAGCCCCGGCGAGTCGATTCCGTCGTCGTTGGTGATCAGTACCCTCACTCGTGCTTCCACGGGGTGAGGGTTACCCGTTCCGCCAGCTCCCGCACCACGTCGCCGCTACCGGTGCCCAGGCCGTGCCGGGTGATGTTGACCGCGCCGGCCGCCGCGCCGAGCTTCAGCGCGTCCTTCAGCGACATGCCGAGCGCGAGACCGGCGGCCAGCCCCGCGGTCATCGAGTCACCGCCGCCGCGGGTGTCCACGGGGGACAGGTCGGGCGACTCGACGAGGTAGAACTCCTCCTCGACCAGTGCCAGGGTCTCCTCGGCGGCCCGGGACACCACGACCGCGCGGGCGCCGCACTTCGCCAGCTCGCGCACGCCCCCCACCAGGTCGGGCAGCGAGTCGGACTTCGCCAGCCCGTCGGACACCAGCTCCTCGTGGCTGACCTTCACCACCGCGGGCCCGCCCTTGAGGGCCGCGGCGAGCCGCCCGCCCGACAGGTCCACGACGACCTGGCAGCCGTTGCCGCCCAGGTCCTTCGCGAGGCGCTCGTAGACGGAGTCCGGCACCGGCTCGTCGTCGGCGGCAGGGCCGCTGAGGACGGCGACGCCCGCGTTGAGCGACTCCATCAACGTCATCTCGTACAGGTCGTCCAGCTCGTGGCGGGTCAGCGCGTCGGCGGGCATCCGCACGGCCTCGTCGCGACTGCCGTCGCGCCGGTCGTGCACGTACCCGCCGTTGCGGGCGGCGACGTCGCGCGCCTTGAGGTCGACCCCGATCAGGTGCCGCAGCACGTGACCGGTCTCCCCGCCCAGCGCGGCGCACAGCACGACCTCCGCGCCGAGTGACTGGATCATCCGCGACTGCCACACACCCTGACCACCCGCGTGGACGTGGATGTCCGGCGCACCGTCCAACTCCTCCACCGTCACCGTCAACTCCGGGGACGGCGCGAACACCGCAACTCGACCAGTCATAATCGGACATCTACCCCAATTCGTCGTGATCAAATCACGGGCAGGCGAGCCTCCCTCAGCCAGGAGTCGAACAGCGCGTCCAACGGCAGGGCGGTGTGCCGGGCGGCCACCGCCTCGAAGTCCGCCGTCGTCGCCGTCGCGTGCCGGAACGTCGTGGTCCAGTCCCGCAGCAGCGCGAAGAACTCCACGTCGCCGACGCGCTCGCGCAACGCCTGGAGCAGCAGCGCCCCGCGCTGGTACACGCGATCGTCGAACAGGTCGGCCTCGCCGGGGTCGCCGATCCTCAGGTCCTGCGGCAGCCGGGTGAGCCGGGCGTGCGCCCGCCGTGCCTGCACCGCCGCGGTCAGGCCGCCCGAGCGCTCCGACCACAGCCACTCCGCGTAGCAGGCGAAACCCTCGTTGAGCCAGATGTCCCGCCAGTCGGCCAACCCCACGGCGTTGCCGAACCACTGGTGCGCCAGCTCGTGCGCGACCAGCCGCTCGTGCCCGCGCCGCCCGTCCACGTGGTTCGCCCCGAAGACCGACATGCCCTGCGCCTCGACCGGCACGTCCAGCTCGTCGTCGGTCACCACGACCTGGTAGCGCCGGAACGGGTACGGCCCGAACAGCTCCTCGAAGACCTCCACCATCCGGGGTTGGCGGGCGAAGTCGTGCCGGGCCGCGCGCAGCAGCCGGGCAGGCGCCGCCACGTCCTGCCCGTCGGCGGGGGCGAACCGCTCGTACACGCCGATCTGCACCGACGCCAGGTAGGTCGCCATCGGCTCGGCCTGCTCGTAGACCCACCGCGTGGTGCTGCCGCCGACCCGGCCGTCGACGAGGACCCCGTTGGCGAGCACCGTGTACGGCGACGCGGTGGTCACCGCGATCCGGTACGTCGCCTTGTCCCGCACCAGGTCGTTGCACGGGAACCAGGACGGCGCGCCCACCGGCTGGCCGGCCACCAGCGCGCCGTCGGTGAGCTGGTCCCAGCCCAGTTCGCCCCAGTGCCGGGTGCGCACGGGCCGCACCGCGCCCGCGTAGCGCACCTCGACGGTGAACGGGCCGTCGACCGGGCGGGCCGGGCGGACCCGCAGCTTGCCGCCGCCGAGCGCGAACCGGGCGGCCTTGCCGTCCACCAGCACGCGCTGCACGGCCGGTCCCGCGAAGTCCAGCACCACCGGGCTGAGCGGCGCGTCGGCGACGGCGGACAGCACCGCCCGCCCCGACAGCCGACCGCTGATCCGGTACTCCAGGTCGAGGTCGTAGTGCGCGACCCGGTAGCGGCCGTCCCCGTTGCCCGGCAGGTACGGTCCGCTCATCGCCAGGCGGAGATCGGGTTGCCCAGCCAGCGCGTGCCCGCGGGGACGTGCTCGCCCCGCATCACCAGCGACGCGGGGCCCACCGTCGTGTGCGGGCCGACCGACGCCCCGGGCAGCACGATCCCGTGCGGGCCGAGCGTCGCGCCGGCCGCGAGCGCCACCGCGTCCATGCGCAGGATCCGATCGTGGAACAGGTGGGTCTGCACCACGCACCCGCGGTTGACCGCCGCACCGTCGCCCAGCGACACCAGGTCGGCCTCGGGGAACCAGTACGACTCGACCCACGTGCCGCGGCCGACCCGCGCGCCCAGCGCCCGCAGCCACACCGCCGTCACCGGCGACCCGCCCGTCGAGCCGACCAGCCACGGCACGGCCAGCACCTCGACGAACGTGTCGGCCAGCTCGTTGCGCCAGACGAAGCCGCTCCACAGCGGGTACTCGCGCGCCCGGAACCGACCCACCAGCAGCCACTTCGCCGCCACCGCCACCGCGCACGCCACGACGCCCGCCGCGAGCAGCACCGGACCGGCGAGCAGCGGCCCCACCTCGCGCAGCGCGAACAGCACGCCGACGACCAGGGCGACGTGGCACATCACCGGCACCACCCGGCACAGCTCGACCAGCGCCCGCGCCACGACCAGGCGGCGCGGCGGGTCGAACGTGCGGCTCAGGTCGCCCTCCTCGGCCGCGCGCGGCAGCTTCATCGGGGGCATGCCCAGGTAGGAGCTGCCCGCCTTGGCGCGCTTCGGCGTGGACGACAGCACGCCGACCAGGCCGCGGTTGGGCACCGCGCGACCGGGCGCGGTCATGCCCGAGTTGCCCAGGAACGCCCGCTTGCCGACCCGCGCGTGGGCGATGCGCAGCCGCCCGCCGCCCAGCTCGTAGGTGGCCACCATGGTGTCGTCGGCGAGGAACGCGCCGTCGCCGATCGTCGTCATCCTCGGCAGCGCGACCACGGTGGACGCCTCGACCCGGCGACCCACCCGCATGCCGAGCAGGCGCAGCCACACCGGCGTGAACAGGCTCGCGTACAGCGGGAACAGGGCGACGCGCGCCGTGCTCATCAGCCGTTCGGTGGTCCACGCCTGCCAGGCGACGCGGCTGTGCACCGGGTGGCTGCCCGCGCGCAGGCCGGTGCCGAGCAGCCGCACGCACACCAGCACCAGCAGCGCGTACGCGCCGAGCCACACCACGGTGGCGAGCGGCACGGCGAGCAGCGCCGAGGTGAGCGTGAGGGGTTCGCGCACTACCAGCAGCACGGCGGGCAGCGCGGCGACGGCCGGGATCAGGCCCAGCGCGGAGGCGGTGAAGCCGTAGGCGAGCTTCCACCGCCGCGAGCGCGGCGGTCGCGGCCCGGGGCGGTCGGCCTTGCCGGTGCGCGTCGCGGGCACGCCCGCCCAGCGCTGCCCGGTGGGCACGGAGCCGGTGACACCGGAGCCGGGCGCGACCTCGGCCCGCTTGCCGACGCGCGCGCCCGGGAAGAGCGTGCTGCGGGCGCCGACGACCGCGCCCGCGCCGATCCGCACGCGGCCGACGTGGACCAGGTCGCCGTCGACCCAGTGGCCGGACAGGTCGACCTCGGGCTCCACGGCGCTGCCGCGGCCGAGCTTGAGCATCCCGGTGACCGGCGGCAGCGAGTGCAGGTCGACGTCCGGGCCGATCTTCGCGCCCAGGGCGCGGGCGTAGTGGGTGACCCACGAGCCGGTGAGGTTGGTGGCGCCGCTGGACTCGGCGAGCCGTTCGGCGGTCCAGAGCCGCAGGTGCACGCCCCCGCCGCGCGGGTACGAGCCGGGTGTGACGCCGCGCAGCAGCAGCCGCGCGCCGCCCGCCGCGATCGCGACCTTGCCGGGCGGGCTGACCAGCAGCAGCCAGCCGGCGGCGAGCCACCACCACGACACGTGCGGCGTGATGCCCAGGACGTTGCCGAGGGCGGCGAGCGCGAGCGACCAGCGCAGCCCGACCAGGCTCGTCAGCGGCACGAGCAGCAGCAGTTGCAGCAGCCCGGCGCGGCGGGGCGTGGGCGCGACCTCGCGGGCGGCGGCGCGGTGGCCGGCCAGGTCGTCCAGCCGGGCGGCCATCCCGCGCAGCGTGGGGTGCTGGTAGACGTCGCTGACGGAGCCGCCCGCGTGCCGGGTGCGGACCAGCGTCACCAGCCGGGCCGCGGCCAGGCTGCCGCCGCCGTGGGCGAAGAAGTCGGCGTCGGGATCGGCGACGCGGGAGCCCAGCACCTCGGCCCACTGGTCGGCCAGCCACGCCTCGGTGGGGGTGAGGTCGGCGTGCGCGGACTCGTCGACGGCCAGGGGCAGCGGCCACGGCAGCGCGTCGCGGTCGACCTTGCCGGACGTGCGGGTGGGCAGCGTGCCGACGACGGCCAGCACCGGCACGAGCGCCGCGGGCAGCGCGGACCGCAACCGGTCCAGCGCGGCGGCCTGGTCGAACGCGTCCCCGTCGGCGGGCACGACGTACCCGACGAGCACCTGGTTGCCGCTCTTGGTGGACCGCACGGCCGCGGCGGCGCCGGCGACGTCGGGCAGCGCCTGGAGCGCCGCGTCCACCTCGCCCAGCTCGATGCGCCGACCACCCAGCTTGACCTGCTCGTCGGCGCGGCCCAGGAACACCAGCCCCTCGGGCTCGGCGCGCACGAGGTCGCCGCTGCGGTAGGCGCGGTCCCAGCCGAGCGCGGGCAGTGGTGCGAACTTCTCCGCGTCCTTGGCCCCGTCGAGGTAGCGGGCCAGGCCGACCCCGCCGATCACCAGTTCACCCGAGCCGCCCATCGGCACCGGCTCGCCCGCCGCGTCGACCACGACCAGCTCCCAGCCGTCGAGCGGCAGCCCGATGCGCACGGGGGGCTCACCGGTCAGCCGGGCGGCGCAGGCCACCACGGTGGCCTCGGTGGGACCGTAGGTGTTCCACACCTCGCGGCCCTCGACGGCCAGCCGCTCGGCCAGCTCCGGCGGGCACGCCTCGCCGCCGAAGATCAGCAGCCGCACGTCGTCGAGCGCGTCCACCGGCCACAGCGCGGCCAGCGTCGGCACCGTGGACACCACGGTGATCTCGCGCTCCACCAGCCACGGACCCAGGTCGAACCCGGTGCGCACCAGGGCGCGCGGCGCCGGGACCAGGCACGCGCCGTGGCGCCAGGCCAGCCACATCTCCTCGCACGACGCGTCGAACGCCACCGACAGCCCGGCCAGCACCCGGTCGTCGGGGCCGATCGGGTCGTCGGGCAGGAACAGCCGCGCCTCGGCGTCCACGAACGCCGCGGCCGAGCGGTGGCTGACCGCGACGCCCTTGGGCTTGCCGGTGGAACCGGAGGTGAAGATGATCCACGCGTCGTCGTCGGGGCCGGGTGAGCCGACCGCGCCCAGCGGCGCGCGCAACGGGGTCAGGGCGCGGTGCTCGCCGAGCACGGCGCACGCGCCCGCCTCGCCGAACACCAGCTCGGCGCGCTCGTCGGGGTCGTCGGCGTCCACCGGCACGTACGCGGCGCCCGCGGCGAGGACCCCGAGCACGGCCACGTAGAGGTCCACCGTGCCCGACGGCACGCGGATGCCGACGCGGTCGCCGACGCCGATGCCGGCCTCGGCCAGGGCGCGCCGCTGCGCGTCGACCTCGTCGAGCAGGTCGCGGTAGGTCAGCGACGTCGTGCCGTCGTCGAGCGCGGGGGAGTGCGGGTGGCGCCGCGCGGTGTCGGCGAGGACGTCGACGAGGGTGCGCGCGGGCGCGGCGGCGCCGGCGCGGAACAGCGCGGGCGTGGCGGTCGGCGTGAGGAGGGCGGTGTCGGGGGCGATGGTCACCGGCCGACACCGGTGGGACGACGTGAACGCACGGGGTGATCCTCCGAGGGGGGCGACGAGCTGCTCCACGCCCGGCGAACCGGTCAAGCAGCCTGGGCGGTCGCTGCGGCGGAACCGCCGACGTGCGACTTTACCCAGCTTTAACGGGCCTGTCCCGAGCTGCGCGCCGCGAGTGGGTGGTGTCACACTCCGTGATCGCGTGCCGTGATCCCCGCTCCACGCGGGGTGAACGCGAACCCTTCGGGGAAGTCGGCGCCGCCGAGCCGGACCGCGAGCACCACGGGTTCCGGCAGGTCGGGTTCCCCGCGCAGGTGGAACAGCACCGGCGGCCGGGCGCGGTCGGCGGCCCCGTAGAGCAGGGTCCCGGGGTGACGGGGGTTCCTGCCGCCGAGCAGCGCGGTCGGCGTCCCGAAGCGGTCGAGCACCTCGTCGCGCACCCGGTCGCGGGCGCACCACCCGTGCGCCGAGGCGAGCAGCCGGTCGTGCTCGTCCCGGTCGAGGAGCCGGTCGGGGACCAGGAAGTCGTGCCGGTGCGCGAACTCCGCGTACACCGAGGCGACCACGTCGTCGTCCGCCCGGCCCAGCACGGCGTGCACGCCGCCCCTGACGCCCGCGCCGTTGGCCGCGCGCCGCTCGACCAGTTCCGCGCGGAACGCGGCCCACGCCGCGCCGAGCCCGTGGGCGAACGCGGCGGCGTCCAGGCAGAGCAGGAGTCCGATCTCGCCACCGTGCGCGACCGGGCGCCGCAGCGCGTCGTTCGCCCGGTCGCGCAGGTGGGCGCGGATCTCGTCGACGGTGGGTCGGGTCACGGGGACATCCAACCTCGCGCCGTCCGACCTAGCGGCCCGACCCGAGCGCGGCGTCCACCAGGGGCTTGACCTCGGTGCCGAGCAGTTCGATCGCCTCCATGACCAGCTTGTGCGGCACGCCTGCCCAGTCCATCTGCATCGCGTACCGGTCGGCGTCGACCAGGCCGCCCACCGAGATCAGCCGTTCGGCGACCTCCTGGGGACTGCCCGCGAAGATCGACGTCGCGCCCTCGGTCCACGCGTCGTAGTCCGCCCGCGAGGGGACCGACCAGCCGCGCGCCTTCGCGCCGTACTTCATGGTCTCCAGCCAGTACGGGTAGAACGCGTTCTTGGCGTCCTGCGAGTTGCGGGCGATCAGGCCGATGGCGCTCATCGTCACGTGCAGGTCCTCGGGGCGCTGCCCGCCCGCCTCGCCCGCGCGCCGGTACAGGTCGACCAGCGGGGCGAAGCGCTCCGGCTCGCCGCCGATGATCGCGTAGACCACGGGCAGGCCGAGCAGGCCCGCGCGGATCGAGGATTCCGGGTTCCCGCCGGTGCCCACCGAGATCCGCAGGTGCTCGCCGTAGGGGCGCGGGTGGACGTGGGCGTTCTCCAGCGGTGCGCGGAACTTGCCCGACCAGGTGATCGGGTCCTCCCGGTCCAGGCGCAGCAGCAGCGCCAGCTTCTCCTCGTACAGCTCGTCGTAGTCCTCCAGGCTCGCGCCGAACAGCGGGAACGACTCGGTGAACGAGCCCCGCCCCGCGAGCAGCTCCGCGCGACCCCGGCTGAGCTGGTCGAGCGTGGTGAACTGCTGGTAGACGCGCACCGGGTCCTCGGTGCTGAGCACGGTGACCGCGCTGCTGAGCGTGATGCGCTCGGTCACGCCCGCGGCGGCGGCGAGCACCGTGCCGGGGTTGGAGATCGAGTACTGCGGCAGGTGGTGCTCGCCGAGGCCGTAGAAGCCGAGCCCCAGTTGGTCGGCGAGCCTGATCCGCTCCAGGCTCTGGGCCAGCGCGTCGGCGACGGAGACCTGCTCGCCCGTGACGGGGTCGGGGTGCCGGTCGCCGAAGCTGTAGACCCCGAGCTGCATACCTTTTGTGGACACGTCAACAAGCTAGCGCGTCATTGATGACACGTCAACATCTTGCTAGCTTGGGTGGATGGGCGAACCACGGTGGCTGGGCGAACGGGAGGCCGCGGTGTGGCAGGCGTACCTGGCCGTGCAGCGCGAGCTGCACAGTGCGCTGGAACGGCAGCTCGTGCGCGACTCGGGGTTGTCCAACGCCGACTACTCGCTGCTCGTCCCGCTCTCCGAGGCCGCGGACGGCGTGGTGCGCTCCCGCGAACTCGGCGTCCTGGTGGGCTGGGAGCGCAGCAGGCTGTCGCACCAGATCGGCCGGATGGAGAAGCGCGGGCTGGTCGTGCGCGAGGAGTGCGCCGAGGACGCCCGCGGCTCGATGGTGCGGTTGACCCCCGCCGGGCGGGCCGCGATCGAGGCCGCCGCGCCGGGGCACGTCGAGGCGGTCCGCCGCTACGTGTTCGACGGTCTGTCCGCCGAGGAGGTCGACGTCCTCGACCGGGTGTTCCACCGCGTCCTGGGCCGGATCGCCGACGACGCCTGACCGCGGGGACGGCTCGGAAAAGGGGCCGCGCGTGGTGCGGCCCCTCTCCGCCCCCCCCGGGGATACCGGTCGGCGGCGGTCGACCGCCTGTCCGCCCGGTCGCGTTCGGCCGTCGGGGAGCCGAACACCCTTCAGCTTCGCCCGCTGGGAGCGCGCCCGCATCGACAACCCTCCGTATCCGCTTCCGTATCCCGCACCGGCAGGTGTACGACCGGCGCATCCGTACCCCCGTTGCCGGGAATACGGATACCGGTGGATGCGCTCGCGGTGGCGAGGTCGCGACAGTGGACACCCACGTGGAAGAACCGACGCCGGCGTGGGCGCCGTTCGCGAGGAGAAGACGTGCAGCTGACCGCCGGGTTCGCACCGGACCGACAAGCCCTCGTGGGCGGCCCGCTGCGCGGCTGGCAGCACCACGCGCACGAGGACGCGCTGGCCCGCCTCGGTCCGGCGCACGCCGCCGAGCTGCCCAACGGCCTGGAGGTGCTGGTCACCACCGTGGGCCTGGAGGCCACCCGCTCCCTGCTCGGCGACGAGCGGCTGTCCAAGGACGCGGCCGGCCTGGTCGGCGCGATGCAGCAGCAGTTGGCCGCCAAGGGCAGGCCGACGGACCTGTCGCGGATCATCGGCCCGTCCATGCTCAACACCGACCCGCCGCACCACCGCAAGCTGCGCGCCCTGGTGTCGCAGGCGTTCACGCCGCGCCGGATCGAGCTGCTGCGCCCGGCCGTGGAGAAGACCGCGAACGACCTGGTGGCCGCGCTGCCCCGGGACGCCGACCTGGTCGAGGCCCTGGCGTTCCCCCTGCCGCTGGCGGTGATCTGCGACCTGCTCGGCGTCCCCGAGGAGGACCGCGCCCAGCTCAACCGCTGGACCGCGGCGATGATGACCGAGCGGCCCGAACTGGTCGTCCCGGCCTCCGACGCCATGTTCGGCTACCTCGCGGGCCTGATCGAGTACAAGCGCGATCAGCCCGACGACGCCCTGCTCAGCGCCCTCACCCAGGCCCGGGTCGACGGCGAGGGCCTGTCCCCGGAGGAACTGCTCACCACCGCGATCCTGCTGGTCGTGGCGGGGCACGAGACCACCGGCGCGCTCATCGGCAACACCGTCGCCGCCCTGCTCGCCCTGCCCGGCGCGTGGCAGGCCCTCACCCCGGACACCGTCGCCGCCGTGGTGGAGGAGGCCGCCCGCTGGGACCCGCCGACCCGCGTCACCCCGCACTACCGGGTGACCGCCGACGTCGAGGTGCCGGGCGGCGTGCTCCCCGAGGGCGCGCTCGTGATGATCAACCTGGGGACCGCGGGCCGCGACCCGCTGACGCACGGTCCCACCGCGACCCGCTTCGACCCCACCCGCGTGCCGGTCACCGGCAACGCCGCCCTGGGGCACGCCTCCTTCGGCCACGGCATCCACTACTGCCTGGGGCACCACCTGGCCCGGATCGAGGTCAGGGCGGCCCTCACCGCCCTGCGCGCCCGCCACCCCGACCTGAGCCTCGCGGCCGACGCGGCCGAGCTGGTGCGCGACGACAAGGTCGTGCCCAACACCTTCGCCTCGATCCCCGTGCGGCTGGAGCCCTGACCCCGACATGTCGGTACGACTGCGCGAACCGCACTCCCAGGTCCCCACGAGGCCGGCGGCGAAGGTGATGGGCTGGTACCGCTCGGTGCTGTCGAGCCTGCGGTCCGCCGACCCCGCCGCGCCGCCGGGCTCCCACCTGGCCCGGGTGGTGGTCCTGGCCGGGGTGCGTCCCGACCCGGCCCCCTGGACCCCGCCCTTCTAGTCCGACTTCCCCGCCAGCAGCGTGATCAGCTGGTGCCGGTTGGCGATGTCGAGCTTGCGGTAGATGCGGGTCAGGTGGGTGTGGACGGTCGCGGGGGAGATGACCAGGCGGGACGCGACCTCCGGGTTGGACAGGCCGTCGCCGACCAGCCGGGCCACGTTCCACTCCGCCGGGGTCAGGCCGGCGGGGCGCGGCGAGGTCGGGACCTCGTCCTCGTCGTCCGCGTCGAGCACGGCGGCCAGGGCGTTCTCGACCGACTCGGCCCGCGACGAGTACGCGCGCCCGTAGGCGTCGTCGCCGAGCACCGCGCGGGCGCGTCGGACGGCCCGGGCGCTGTGCGCGGCGAACGGCACGAGGCCGTCGACGCGGACGCCGGTCACCCGGTGCAGGCCGTGGGCCAGGCCGAGCATGCGGGCCGCCGCCTGCGCCTGGCCGGCCTTGGCGTGCGCCCACCCCAGGCCCTCGATCGTCCACAGCGGACCCCACTTGTCGCGGATCGCGCGCTGCACCCGCAGACCCTCCCGCAGCACCTCCAGCGCGCGTTCCGGGTCGCCCCACCGGGTCTCGACCACGCCGCGGCACCAGTGCGCCCAGCTCAGCCCCCACGGCGCGCCGAGGCGCTCGCAGGAGGCGAAGAACTCCTCGGCCGCCGGTTCGGCCCGTTCCCGGGGGCTGAGCAGGACGAGGGAGACGGTGAGCATGATGTGCGCGAGGTGCTCGTCCACCGCGAAGTCGGGTCCCAGGTCGCCGAACTCGGCGTGCGCCTGCCTCAGCAGGTCCGCGCCGGCGACCGACCCCAGCGCGAGCACCGCGAACGCGCCCCGCACGAACGTCACGGCCGGCAGCGGCACGCCCACCGCCCGGGCCAGGGCCGTCGCCTCGTCGACGCGGCGGGCCACCTGCGAGCGCTCCACGCCCAGGCAGAGCGCGATCCAGGCGTCCAGCGCGATGGCGCTGGCCCGCAGCGGGTCCGCGGCCGGCGGCACGGCGGCGAGGGCCCGGCCCAACCACAGCCGCTCCTCCGGTAATCGACCCGCGTAGGTGTACCAGCGGGTGCGCGCCAGGTCGACGCTCATCTGGAGGCCCGCGTGCGCGGTCGCCGGGTCGCCGATCAGGTCGGCCAGCACGACCCGGTGGTTGGCCATGTCGCGGTCCACCGAGTCGAGCAGCAACGCCTCGTTGCGGCCGGTGAACGAGGCGGCCAGCCGGGCCGCCTCACCGCGGAAGTGCTCCCGGTGGCGCACCCGCACCCCGGCCACCTCCCCGGAGGCGCGCAGCCGGGCCGCGCCGTGCTGCCGCAGCGGTTCGAGCAGGTGGTAGCGGCTGCGATCGGCCGACGGCAGGGCGATCGACTTGTCCAGCAGCCCGGCCAGCGCGTCGGCGACCTCGGTGGCGTCGAGCCCGTCGCCGGAGCACACCGCCTCGGCCGCGGGCAGGCTGAACCCGCCCTCGAACACCGACAGCCGCGCCCACAGCAGCCGTTCGGCGGGCGTGCACTGGTCGTGGCTCCAGCCGATCAACGCGCGCATGGTCCGGTGGTGCGGGACCGTCGTCGTGTCGTTCACGGTCAGCACGCGCATCACGTCGTCGAGCCGGTCGGCCAGCAGCTCCACCGGCATCGACCGCATCCGCACGACGGCCTGCTCGACGGCCAGCGGGATGCCCGCGACCCGCCGCAGCACGCGCACCACGTGCGGCCAGTTGTCCTCGGTGATGCGCCAGCCGGGCACGCTCGCCGCGGCGCGGTCCACCAGCAGCGCCACCGACTCGTGCGCCAGGTCCAGGGGCGCGTCCTCGGCGGGCACGTCCAGCGGCGGCACCATCACCAGTACCTCGCCCGGCACGCGCAGCCGGGCGCGGCTGGTGGTCAGCACGCGCACGCCGGGCGCCGCGCCGAGCACCTCCCGCACCAGGTGCCCGACCGGCTCGACCAGGTGCTCGCAGTTGTCCAGCACCAGCAGCATCCGGCGCGGTGCGAGGTACTCGACCAGCGTCTCCAGCGGGGTGGTCGTCGCCTGGTCCGGCACCCCCACCGCGCTGAGCACGACCTGCGCCAGCAGTTCCGGGTCGCCACCGCGCGCGGGTGCCAACTCGACCACGCGCACACCGTCGTCGTAGGCGCGCTGCACCTGCGCGGCCAGCTCCAGCGCCAGCCGGGTCTTGCCGCCGCCGCCCACGCCGGTGAGCGTGATCAGCGGTGCGGTGCCGATCCTCCGGCGCAGCTCGGCGAGCAGGTCCTTGCGCCCCACGAACGAGCTCAGCGCACGCGGCACGCCTCCGGTCCCGGGTCCCCGCTCGGTCATCCGGACACCGTACGACACCCGTGTGTCCGCGTCCCCCGGGATCGGGGAAACAGGCCGTCAGCCCGCGGCGCGGGGCAAGGTCGGCGTCGACGGCCCGTGACCGGGGTGGGACCACCGGCGGGCGGGCGCGGGCGGTTCCCCGTCCGCCCGCCGGCACCCGCTCAGACCCAGGCCAGCACCGACTCCACCTCGGCGTCCAGCTCGGACACCGGGATGTGCCCGAACTGCTCGACCACGATCCGCCCGTCACGCCGCCGCCACGAGCCGCGCACCCGGCCGTCGACCACGACGTGCGGCACGGGACCGCCGCCACCGGGCCGCACGAACGGCTCGTCGGCCGGGTCGAGCAGCAGGCCGCGGTCGCGGTAGCCGAGCAGGAACGTGTCGAACGGCCCGAGCAGGCGCACCACGCCGTCGAGGTCGGGCGCGTCGGCGGTCGGCAGCTGCCAGCCGTGCTCGCCCTCGACGAGCTCGTCCACGGGGAACCCCCGGGCCGCCTCGGCGGCGGGCAGCCCGCTCCAGGCGGTGAAGTCCTCGACCGTGGCCGGGCCGTGGGCGCGCAGGTAGCGGCGGACCAGCTCGGCCACGGCGTGCCGCGTGTCGCCGTCCTCGCGCCCGTCGCCGGACCCGTCCCCGGAACCGTCGCCGACGAGGCGGTAGGTGCCCTCGCCCGCGCACACCACACCCCGGTTCGCGGCGTAGGCCAGCAGGTACGCGGGCGCCTCGGTGGTCGGGTCGAGCACCACGCCGACCTCGGCCAACCGCCGGACCACCTCGTGCCGGGGCAGGGGGTCGGCGAGCACCTCGCGCAGCCCGTCGAGGGCTCGCGCGCACAGCTCGTCGTCCAGCCCCAGCTCCAGCCTGCGGCGGCGGGTGCGGGCCACGTTCACCGGGCCGAGCAGCGCGACGAGCGGGCCCGCGTCCTCGCGGCGCAGCAGGTGCACGGCGCCGCGCATGGCGCAGGTGCGCACCACGTCACCGCCGGCGAGGGCCGCGCGCAGGTCGGCCGGTGCGACGCCGGTGGTGCGGGCGCGCACGGCCAGCCCGGCGGCGGCGGTGTCCTGCGCCTGCACGGCCAGCACGTCGCGCAGCAGCTCGTCCAGCGATCGGGCGGGGGTCGTCAGGCGCTGCGCCCGCATCCGCAGCGCCCTGGTCCTCGCGGCGGTCACCTCGGCCTCGCGCCCGTGGACCCGCGCACCACCAGTTCGGGCAGGAACACGAACTCGGCGTGCGTGGACGGCGGGGAACCGCCCCGCGTGCCGCCGATCTCCTCCAGCAGCGCGTGCGCCGCGGCCCGGCCCATCGCCTCCACGGGCTGGCGCAGCGTGGTCAGCGGCGGGTCGGCGAACACGATCAGCGGCGAGTCGTCGAAGCCGACCACCGACACGTCCCGCGGCACGGACAGCCCGCGCCGCCGCGCCGCCCGGATCGCGCCGAACGCCATCAGGTCGCTGCCGCACACGACGGCCGTGCACCCCTCGTCCAGCAGCGTCGAGGCCGCCGACTGCCCGCCCTCCACGGTGAACAGCGAGTGCCGGACGAGGGCCTCGGCCTCCTCGGCCGTGCGGTGCAGGGTCGTGCGCACGGCCTGCACGAACCCCTCGATCTTGCGCAGCACCGGCGTGAACCGGCGCGGCCCGACCGCGAGCCCGATGCGCTCGTGCCCCAGCTCCACCAGGTGCGACACGGCCAACCGCATCGCCGCCCGGTCGTCGGTCGACATGAAAGGGGCCGAGACCTGCTCGGTGTAGCCGTTGACCATGACGAACGGGATGCCGCGCCCGGCGAGCCTGGTGTACCGGCCGGTGTCGGCGGTGGAATCGGCGTGCAGCCCGGACACGAACACGATCCCGGCCACGCCCCGCTCCACCAGCATCTCGGTCAGCTGGTCCTCCGTGGACCCGCCGGGCGTCTGGGTGCACAGCAGCGGCGTGTAGCCGGCGCCGGTGAGCACCTGCTCGACCACCTGCGCCAGCGCGGGGAAGATCGGGTTGCCCAGTTCGGGCGTGATCAGCCCGATCAACCCGGCGCTGCGCCGGCGCAGGCGGGGCGGCCGCTCGTAGCCGAGCAGGTCCATGGCCGCCACGACGGTCTGCCGCGTGGTCGCCGAGACGCCGGTCTTGCCGTTGAAGACCCGGCTGACCGTGGCCTCGCTGACCCCGGCCTGCGCGGCGATGTCGCTGAGCCGGGCGGTCGCCCCCTCCATGTCCGTCCTCTCCGTCGTGGTACGCAGAGGAAAGACCTTGCAAAGGCTTTCAGCAAGTCCTTGACAGTCGCCGGTCACATCCCGGGCGCGAGACCCGGTGATCCCAGCGTCCTCGCGGCCTGCTCCGCGCCGGCGGCCAGGGCGGTGGGCACGTCCGCGCCGCCCAAGTGGGCCACCAGGTAGCCGGAGAAGAACGCGTCACCCGCGCCGTTGGTGTCCACCACCTCGGCGACGGGCACGGCGGGCACGCGGTGGACCTCGTCGTCGACCAGGGCGACCGCGCCGTCGGGGCCGAGCGTCGCCACGGTGGGCCTGCCGGTCGTGCCGAGGAACGCGAGCAGCGCGTCGCGGTCGGCGAACCCGTCGTCGTTGAGGAAGACGTGGTCGGCGGCGACGAGGAAGTCGCGGTGGAACTCCTGCTCGCCGTCGTAGCCGTGCAGGTCCGTCCACAGCGGTACGCCGGCGCCGCGCACCGCGCCCAGCAGGGGCCGTGCGTGCTCGGCGAGGTCGACCACGGCCACGTCGGCCGCCGCGAGCGCGGCCAGCGCCCGCTCGTCGTGCCGGGGCTCGCGCAGCCCGGGCAGCTCCAGGTAGACCGAGACCCGCCCGCCGCGCGGGTCCATCAGGTTCAGGTGCTGCTCGGTGGGCTGGTCCACGACCTCCGCGATCACCTCGATCCCGGCGTCCTCCAACACGGCCAGCACCGCCCGGCCGGGCTCGTCGTCGCCGACGACGGTGCGCAGCACCACGTCCACGCCCAGCGAGGCGAGGTTGAGGGCCTTGCCCGCCGACGTGCCGCCGACCGCGGTCCAGTGGCGCGTGGCGAACACGGTCTGCGGGCGCGGGTCGGGCAGGCGGTCCACCTCGACCAGGCGGTTCCAGGAGACCGGGCCGGCGACGAACACCCTGTGCGTGATCACCGGGCCATTGTGCGGTCCGGTGATCACGTCCGCCGTGGGAGTGGGTGGGCGCCTACATCTGCTCGTCCTCCGTCGCGGTGGACCCGGCTCGGAAGGTGACCTCCAGCGACTCCAGGCGGTGGTTGAGCGGCGGGCTCGGGACCACGTTCGCGGACTCCAGCCGCAGGTCCGGGCAGCGTTCGAGCAGGATGCGGAAGCACTCGTCGGCCTCGGTGCGGGCGAGCGCGGCGCCGAGGCAGTAGAACGCGCCCAGGCCGAACGCGGTGTGCCGGTTGGGCTTGCGGGTGATGTCGAAGCGGTCGGGGTCGGGGAAGACCTCCGGGTCGCGGTTGCCGGCCATCATCGCCAGGTAGAACCGCTTGTTCGCGGGCAGTTCGACGCCGCCCAGCTCGAACGGCTCGGTGCTCTGGCGCACGATCATGCTCGCCGGGCCGTCGCAGCGCAGCATCTCCTCCACGGCGTTCGGCGTGAGCGACGGGTTGGCCCTGAGCTCCGCGAACTGGTCGGGGTTGTCGAACAGCAGCTTGAGGCCGTTGGCGATCAGGGTGGCGGTCGTCTCGTGGCCCGCGAACAGCAGCAGCACGCAGTTGGCGACGATCTCGTCCTCGGTGACGACGCCTTCGCGCTCGGCGGCGACGAACACGCTGATCAGATCCTCGCGCGGTTCCTCGCGGTGCTGTCGCACCAGGCCGCGGACGTACTCCTGCATCTCCAGCACGCTGCGCTGCGACTGCCGCAGCCGGTCGGCGTCCGCGATCTGGAAGACCGCGAGGATGTCGCGCGACCACGCCTGGAGCTGCTCGCGGTGCTCGGTCGGCATGCCCAGCATCTCGGCGATGACGTTGGCGGGCAGCGGGTAGGCCAGGTCCGCCACGACCTCCATCCGGCCCTGTTCGGCGACGGCGTCGAGCAGCTCGTGGGTCAGCTCCCGGATGCGGGGGCGCAGGCCGTTGACCGTGGCGGGGGTGAAGTAGCGCTTGAGCAGCTGCTGGAAGCGCACGTGGTCGGTCTCGTTCGTGTGGCCCATCCACAGTTCGATGGACGTCCGCAGGGGGAGCAGCTCCTCCTGCTCCTCGGGGGAGAACTGGGACAGCGACTGGGCCATGTTCGCCGGCACGAGGGTGCGGTCCTTGAGCACGGCCAGGATGTCGGCGTGCCGGGTTAAGAGGTAGGAGTCGAGCTGGGGGATGACGCTGACCGGGCTCTCGGCGCGGATCCGGTGCAGCAGGGGGGTCGGATCGGCCAATGCCTCGGGGGAGAACAGGTCGTAGGACTTCAGCGCCACGGCGGAATCGGTCATGGGCGCAAGTCTGTCCGAGCCGGCCGCGACCCGGCCACGGGTGAACACGAAATGCCCTCACATGGCGCATGGAACCAGGGACCACTGGTCAACATCCACGATAACTTCAGTGTTGCTTAAAAACAACAGCTCACCGGGTGGGCAAAGCAGGAAACGGCAGATCAAACCACCAGGACGGGAGAAAAGCGTTGCGCGACCACCACGTCATGAGGAGTACCGGCGGTCCTGCCCGCCGGGGTTCACCCGGGCGGTGCTCGTCGAGCACCGCCCGGGTCGAGGCCTCAGCCCTGGTCGGACCACCAGCGGCGGCCGGTCTCGCCGAGGGTGGAGATCGGGTCGTAGTACGGGTAGCGGCGGGCGAGGGCCTCGGGGTCGTCGAGTTCGATGCCGGTGCGGTAGTTCTTGGTCCAGTAGGAGATGCCCAGTTCGCGGTCGTACTCGTGGAGCTGGTGGACCCAGCGCTTGCCGACGTAGGGCACGTCGCACACGATGCGCGGGGTGGCGTAGCCGGGCAGGTAGCCCATGATGGCGTGCTGGAGCTCCTGGGCTTCCCAGACGGCGACGCGCCAGTGCTCGGCGTTGGGGATCATGTCGCACATGTAGAAGTAGTAGGGCAGCACGTTGGCCTCGCCCTGGAGTGCGAAGCACAGGTCGAGCAGGTCGTCGGGGGTGGCGTTGACGCCCTTCATGAGCACACCCTGGTTGCGGACGTCGCGGACGCCGACCTCCAGTGCGGTGCGGGCGGCTTCGGCGACGAGCGGGGTGACGGACTGCGCGTGGTTGACGTGGGTGTGGATGGCGAGGTTGACGCCGCGGCGGGCGGCGGTGCGGGCGACGCGTTCGAGGCCTTCGACGACCTTGGGCTGGAGCCAGTGCTGGGGGAGGCCGGCGAGGGCCTTGGTGGCGAGGCGGACGTCTCGGACGGTGTCGATGTCGAGCAGCCGCATGAGGAAGTTCTCGAGTTGCGGCCAGGGGACGTTGGCGACGTCGCCGCCGGAGACGACGACGTCGCGCACGCCGGGGGTGTTCTTGAGGTAGTCGACCATGCGGTCCTGGCGGTCGACCGGTTTGAGGGCGAGCTTGTGCTTCTGGACCTGGGGGGTGGAGTTGCCGACGAGGTCCATGCGGGTGCAGTGGCCGCAGTACTGGGGGCAGGTGGAGACGAGTTCGGCGAGGACCTTGGTGGGGTAGCGGTGGGTGAGTCCTTCGACGACCCACATCTCGGCTTCGTGGAGGGAGTCGCGGGTGGAGTGGGGGTGGCTGGGCCACTCGGGGTCGCGGTCGGAGCGCACGGGGAGCATGTAGCGCCGGACGGGGTCGGCGAGGAAGGCCTCGGTGAAGGTGTCGGGGTCGAGGGCCGCGGTGGGGGCCATCGTGTTGAGCATCTGGGGTGGGAGCAGCATCGACATGGTGGCGAGGTGCTGCTGGTCGGCGGCGAGTTCGTCGTAGAAGCGGTCGGTGAGCAGGTCGCCGGTGACGGTGCGGAGCTGTTTGGGGTTCTTGACGCAGTTGGCGCGTTGCCACTGGGCGTCGCGCCACTGGGCGTCGGTGACGTCGCGCCAGCCGGGGAAGCGGCGCCAGTCGGGTTCGACGAGTTCGCGGCGGACGTAGGTGTAGGGCTGGAGGTCAGCCCTGGCCGACGTGGCCGTGACCTCGTGCAGCGCAGTCATCCATGCTCCCTAACCGTAGAGTGGCGTGAAGATATGCTGCCAGATGGCCTGTTGGACGTAAATATTTCGGCTGGGAGCGTTTTGGGCGGTTCGTTCGTTGGGCGGGTATGCGTGTGTTCGCCGTACTGCTGATCGGCCTGGCCGTCGAGGTGACCGCCCTGGTGGCGGCCTTCGGCTCCTGGGGACTGCTGCCGACGCTGGGGCTGCTGCTCCTGGGCGGGGTGGTGGGGTCGCTGCTGCTGCGCCGGGAGGGCGCTCGGGCGATCGGGGCGTTCTCGGAGGCGATGCGCACGCGGCGGGCGCCGCACCAGGAGGTCGCGGACGGGGTGCTGATCGCGGCGGCGGGGTTCTTGATCGTCGTGCCGGGGTTCGTCAGTGACGTGGTGGGCCTGTTCCTGCTGTTCCCGCCGACGCGGCGGTTGATCAGCCGGCGGATGGCGCGGCGGGCGGAGGCGCGGGAGCGGGAGCTGGTGCTCAACCTGCGGTACGGGCGGCCGCCGATGGCCGGTGGCGTGGTGGTGGACGGCGCCGTGGTGGACGGCGGGGTCGTGGACGGCGCCGTGGTGGACGTGCGGCCCGACGAGGTGCGCGGGGACCGGCCCGAGTTGCGCTGATCGGTGGGGCGGGGGCACCTGGTGGAGCGTGTTCGCGCCGATAGCCTGTCCTCCTCATCGGTTTGTCGGAAGGCGCGGCGATCGTGGCGACGCTGTATCGGGCGATGTGGAGCGACGACCGGGCCGACCTCGTCGAGGACGCGCGGCGGACGGTGTTGGACTGGGTCGACGGGAAGAGCGGGGGCCGCCTCGTCGAGTTGCTGGAGGCCGGCCGCACGGCGGACGGGGCGATGCGCCTGAAGGTGGAGCACAGGGCGGACCCGGCGGTCGGGGCGGGCGTCGCGTCGGCGCTGCGGCTGTCGTTCGTGGAGTCCCGGGACGACGGCGTGCAGTGGATCACCCGGGTGCGCGGCTGGGTGTGCCCGGGTGTGGGGGACGGGGGCGCCGAGGGCTGGTTGTGGGTGGACGTGGACGCGGTGACGCACGACTCGCTGGACGGCGTCACGATCGCCGCGCCGCGGTTCGTGCGGACGCTGCTCGCCGAAGGTGACCGGCCGCGGCGCGGCGGCGTGCCGCTGTCGGGTTCGCCGTTGCCGTACACCGGGGAGGCCGGGGCGGACGAGTTGGCGGAGCTGGTGACGGACCTGGACCGCGACCTGCCGGTGGTGGTGGTCAGTCCGCTCCCGGCGGACTTCCACTACGCGGGGCTGCCGCCGAACACGACCGTGCGGGAGAGGTTCGAGCAGGTGGTCGACCGGGCGGCGGCGATGGTGGCCGGGCTCGCGGCGGTGTGCGTGCTGGACGAGGCGGGTGTCGCGGCGTTCGCCTCGGCGGTCGGTGCGGACCACGCGGTGCGGGACGGTGCGTTCCGCGTCTACCTCTCGGGGATGGACCCGGCGGTCGACGAGCCGTGGCGCCACCGCTACACGCTGCCCTCCCGCTTCCTCCAGCGGAGGGAGACGGCGGGCGCGGTGATCACCAGGGCGATCGCGTTGCGGGCGGGCGCGCGTCGGGCTCCGGCGAGCTATGAGGTGGCGGCCCGTTTCCTGGATTCGGTGCGCGTCGACGCGGCGGGTGACGCGGCGGTGTTGCTGGAGATGTCGGAGGAGGAGAACGACGAGCTGCGTGGCCGTCTCGCGACGCAGGACCAGCGGTACCAGGACCTGCTGGAGGACCACGCGCACCTGGAGGGGGAGCACAACCGGCTGCGGATCGAGTTGGCGACCGCGCGGCGGAAACTGGCGCTGGTCGAACAGCGGCTGTGGGCGGAGCACCCGGACGAGGTGGCCGCCGTGGTGGGCGCGCAGTGGCCGGACAGCGCGGATTCGCCCGGTGAGGCGGCCGAGTTGGCGAGGGGCCTGCTGGGTGCGCACCTGTGCGTCCCGGAGGGCGCGCTGGTGGACTTGGACCAGCTCGACCGGGCGGTCGAGTCGCGCGCCTGGGGGCAGACGTCGTGGCGCGCGTTCCTGGCGCTGTACTCCTACGGCGAGGCGCTGGCGGAGGAGGGCGACCCCGGTTCGTTCTGGACGTGGTGCGCGAACTCCGGGCACGCGAACGCGTGGACCGCGACGTCGAAGAAGTTGGCGATGGTCGAGAGCGATTCGGTCAAGAGGTCGGACAAGCTGCGGAACAAGCGCGTCTTCCCGGTCGACGTGGGTGTGGCCGCGGCCGGCGAGGTGTTCATGGAGATGCACATCAAGATCGCCGAGGGCGGGGGTGTGCTCGCGCCGCGGATCTACTTCGTGCCGTCGCGGGAGCAGGGGAAGGTGCACGTGGGCTACTTCGGCCCGCACAAGAACGTGCCGAACACGCTGGCCTGAGGGACGGCGGCCCGGATCGGGTGTCGCGGAAACGGGCGTTGGGTACGTGACACGACATGACGGTCATAGGCGTGCACGCCTCGCACGAACAGGTACACCCGACGGTGCTGCTGGACGCGGTCCGGCGGGCCGAGGAGGTCGGTTTCGACGCGGCGATGAGTTCGGACCACTTCTCGCCGTGGAGCAGCAGGCAGGGGCAGAGCGCGTTCGCGTGGTCGTGGCTGGGTGCCGCGCTCCAGGCGACGGCGCTGCCGTTCGGCGTGGTCAACGCGCCGGGGCAGCGCTACCACCCGGCGGTCATCGCGCAGGCCATCGGCACGCTGGGCGCGATGTACCCGGGGCGGTTCTGGGCGGCGCTGGGCAGCGGTGAGGCCAGCAACGAGCACATCACCGGTGAGGTGTGGCCGGACAAGGCGACGCGCAACGCGCGGCTGCGCGAGTGCGTGGAGGTGATCCGGGCGCTGCTGCGCGGCGAGGAGGTCACGCACCACGGGTTGGTGACGGTGGACCGGGCGCGGGTGTGGACGCTGCCCGAGGAGCCGCCGCTGCTGGTCGGCGCGGCGGTGAGCCCGGAGACGGCGGCGTGGTGCGCGGAGTGGGCGGACGGCCTGATCACGGTGAACGCGCCGGTCGAGCAGTTGGTGAAGGTGCGTGACGCGTACCGGGAGGCGGGTGGCCGGGGCAAGCTGCACCTCCAGGTGCACCTGAGCTGGGCCGAGGACGAGGACGAGGCGCGGGCGGTGGCGCACGAGCAGTGGCGCAGCAACGTGTTCGCGCCGCCGGTGTGCTGGGACCTGGACCTGGCGGAGACCTTCGACGTGGTCTCCGAGCACGTCTCCGCCGAGCAGGTGGCGTCGGTGGTGAACATCTCCACGGACCTGGGGTGGCACGCGAAGACGGTGCGCGAGTACGTGGAGCTGGGCTTCGAGGAGGTCTACCTGCACCACGTGGGGCAGGAGCAGAGGCGGTTCCTCGACGCGTTCGGCGAGCACGTGCTGCCGGCGGTGCGGTCGTGAAGCTGACGCGGACCGCGGACCTGTGGTGGAAGAACGCCGTCGTGTACTGCCTGGACGTGGAGACCTTCCACGACTCCGACGGTGACGGCTACGGCGACTTCCGGGGCCTGACGCAGAAGATCGACCACCTGCACCGGCTGGGTGTGACGTGCTTGTGGCTGATGCCGTTCTTCCCCACGCCGGACCGCGATGACGGTTACGACATCACCGACTTCTACGGCGTGGACCCGAGGCTGGGGACGCTGGGCGACTTCACGGAGTTCGTGCGCACGGCCCGTGACCGGGGGATGCGAGTGATCGCGGACCTGGTGGTCAACCACACCTCGGACCAGCACCCGTGGTTCCAGGAGGCGCGGGACCCGAAGAGCCCGCGGCACGACTGGTACGTGTGGGCGGACGAGAAGCCCGCGGACGGCGACGAGGGCGTGGTGTTCCCCGACCAGGAGACGTCGCTGTGGACCTACGACCGCAAGGCGAAGAAGTACTACCTGCACAAGTTCTACAAGCACCAGCCTGACCTGAACGTGGCCAACCCGGCGGTGCGCGACGAGATCGCGCGCGTCATGGGGTTCTGGATGGAGCTGGGGCTGTCCGGGTTCCGGGTGGACGCGGTGCCGTTCCTGCTGGAGGCGCCGGTCGAGGCGCTGCCCGACCCGCACGAGTACCTGGCGGACCTGCGGGCGTTCCTGTCGCGGCGCAACGGCGAGGCGGTGCTGCTGGGCGAGGTGAACCTGCCCTACACCGAGACCATGCGCTTCTTCGGCGACAACGACGGCGTGGGCGACGAGCTGCACATGTGCTTCGACTTCATCGGCATGCAGCAGATGTACCTGTCGTTGGCGCGGCAGGAGGCGAGCCCGTTGGCGCACGCGCTCAAGGAGCGGCCGGAGCCGCCGCGCGACTGCCACTGGGCGACGTTCGTGCGCAACCACGACGAGCTGACGCTGGACAAGTTGACGGTGCCGGAGCGGCAGGAGGTGTTCGCCGCGTTCGGACCGGACGAGGACATGCAGCTCTACGGCCGCGGTCTGCGCCGGCGGCTGCCGTCGATGCTCGGCGGTGACCTCGCGCGCGTGAAGATGGTCTACAGCCTGCTGTTCTCGCTGCCCGGCACGCCGGTGCTGTTCTACGGCGAGGAGGTCGGCATGGTCGAGGACCTGTCGGTGCCGGGGCGGGAGGCGGTGCGCACCCCCATGTGGTGGGACTCGGCCGTCGAGCAGCGCCGCGACCCCGACTCGCTGCTGGCGTGGGTCAAGTTGCTGGTGGAGCGGTACCGGGAGTGCCCCGAGTTGGCGTGGGGCGACTTCCAGGTGCTGGACACGGCGGAGCCGTCGGTGCTGGCCCACCGCTGCGACATCGAGGGCGGCACGGTGCTGGCGGTGCACAACCTCGCCGACCGGGACGTCGCGATCGACGTGGACAGGCTCGACGGGGACCTCACGGACCTGCTGGTCGACGGCACGGTGCCGGTGAAGGACGGCACCGCGCACGTGGAGTTGGGTCCCTACGCCTGCCGCTGGTTCCGCGTGGTGGCCGGCGGCTGACCCGGCCGGTCGCGGCTGCCGCCTCAGCTGGTGAGGCGGTAGCCGTGGGCGGGCCGGTTGGCGACCCCGTAGCGGGGTTGGACCTCGGCCTTGCCCACGGTGACCAGGTGCTCCAGGTAGCGGCGGGCGCTGACGCGGGAGAGGCCGGCGCGTTCGCCGACCTCCTGCGCGGACAGGTCTCCGGTGGTGGTGCGCAGGGCGTCGAGGACGAGTTTCAGCGTCACCGCGGACAGGCCCTTGGGCAGGCCGGCGCGGGGCCGGTGCTGGAGCAGCTGGTCCACCTCGTCCTGGTCGAGCCACTGGCCCATGCGCGCCACCTCGGTGCGTCGCGCCAGGTACTCGCGCATCCGGTCGAGGAACGCGGTGCGGGTGAACGGCTTGACCAGGTAGTGGTCCACGCCCCGGGACATGGCCTGGCGGACGGTCTCGCGCTCGCGCGCCGCGGTCACCGCGATCACGTCCACCGGGGGGCCGGGGCGGCCGCGCAGCCGGGCGAGGACCTCCAGGCCGGAGATGTCGGGCAGGTGGATGTCGAGCAGGACGAGGTCGGGGCGCAGCGCCTCGACCGCGCGCAGCGCCTCGCCGCCGCCGTGGGCCTCGCCGACCACCTCGAACTGCGGCAGCGCGGCCAGGAAGCCGCGGTGCACGGCGGCGACCGCGAAGTCGTCGTCCACGACCAGGGTGCGCACGCTCACCGGACCACCTCCGGCAGCCACACGTCGAACGACGCGCCACCCAGTTCCGAGTCGGAGATCTCCACGCGGCCGCTCCGCCGGGTGACCACCCTGGACACCAACGCCAGTCCAATCCCTCGTCCGTGCGCGCCCCGCGGCGCCTTCGAGCTGACCCCGAGGGTGAAGATCCGGCCGCGTTGCGACCGCTCCACCCCCGGGCCGTCGTCGTCGACCACGACCCGCACGCCCGTGGTGTCCGAGCGCACCAGCACGCGCACGGTGCCCCCGGCGGACACGGCGTCGACGGCGTTGTCGAGCAGGTTGCCCAGCACGGTCAGCGCGTCGTCGCCGGTGCGGGTGTCGACCGTGGAGGCCGGGTCCAGGCGCAGTGCCACGCCGCGCTCGTGCGCGGTGGAGGACTTCGCCAGCAGCAGCGCGGCCAGCGCCGGGTCGGCCATCGCGCCGCCGATGATGCCGGAGGTCACCGAGCCGGCGCCGCCGACCCGTTCGATGTAGGCGACGGCGTCCTCGCGCCGGTCCAGCTCCACCAGGCCGCTGATCACGTGCAGGTGGTTGGTGAACTCGTGGGCCTGTGCCCGCAGCACCTCGGTGACGGTGCGCTGCCCGTCGAGTTCGCGCAGCGCGTCGTGCAGCTCGGTGCGGTCGCGCAGGGTGAGCACGACGCCGACGGGGCGGCCGTGGGTCTTGGCGGTGGTGCGGTTGGCGACGAGGACGCGTTCTCCGGCGAGCACGAGCCGGTCGGCCACGTCGTCCACGCCGCGGGCGAGGTCGAGCAGGCCGCCGTCCTCCAGCACGTCGGCGGCGGGCCTGCCGGTGGGGTCCTCGGTGAGGCCGAGCAGTCGCACCGCCTCGTCGTTGACCAGGGCGAGGCGTTCGCGGTCGTCGAGGGCGACCACGCCCTCGCGGATGCCGTGCAGCATCGCGTCGCGGGTCTCCAGCAGCTGCGCGATTTCCGCCGGTTCCAGCTTGAACGTCCGCTTGCGGACCAGTTGCGTGACCAGGGCCGCGCCCAGCACGCCGACCAGTGCCGCGGCGGCGAGCCAGCCGATCAGCTCGGGCAGGTCCTCGGCGAGGTCGGCGGCCAGCTGGCTTTCCAGGATGCCCACCGACGCCATGCCGATGATCTCGCCGTCCGGCGAGCGGATGGGCACCTTCGCGCGCAGCGACGTGCCCAGGGTGCCGGTCTCGGTGCCGACGAACACGCGGCCCGACAGCGCGGTGCTGGGGTCGGTGGACACCATCTCGCCGATGCGCGCCGGGTCGGGGTGGGCGTAGCGGACGCCGGTGCGGTCGGTGACCACGACGTAGGTGACGTTGGAGGCGTTGCGGATCAGCTGGGCCAGCGGCTGGATGGTGCCGGCCGGGTCGGGCGCGTCGAAGGCTTCCACGACGGTGGGCAGTCGTGCGACGCTCTCGGCGACCGACAGCATCCGGTCCTTGTACGAGTCGCGGATGCGGTCGCTCTGCAGCTTCGCCGCCATCAGCCCCGCCGCGCAGACCGTGGTCAGCACGATGACCACCTGCAACATGAGCAGGGAGACACCCAGGGGGACCGAACGGCGGCGCATGTGGGGCATTCTGGCCTATCGCCTGTGAGCCCGGCCACGACCTAAACGACCAATACGGCCGTTACGAACTCTGTGTCACTTCGCCCGATCGAGCGGATCTAGGGTCCGGCCACCAGCACGACGGCGCGCTGGGTGGAACACGGAGGACCCGATGGCAGGACAGCACACCCGACTCCTCGCGGCCGTGGCCGCCGCGGGCCTGGTGCTCGCGGGGTGTGGCGGCGGAGGAAGCGGCGTCGCGGCGACCGACGACGTCGACCGGCTGGAGATCATGGCCCCGGCGGACCCGGGCGGCGGCTGGGACCAGACCGCGCGCGCGATGCAGGCGGCCATCAGCGGAGCCGACCTCGCCGGATCGGTGCAGGTCAGCAACGTCGGCGGTGCGGGCGGCACGGTCGGCCTGCAGAAGCTCGCGAACGAGAGGTCCGACAGCTACCTGATGGTGACCGGCCTGGTCATGGTCGGCGCGGTCGAGACCAACGAGGTCGACAAGCGCTTGGAGGACACCACCCCGATCGCCCGCCTCACCGCCGAGGACGAGGTCGTCGTGGTGCCCGCGGACTCGCCGTACCGGACCATCGACGACCTGCTCGCGGCCGTCGCCGAGAAGGGCCAGGGCGTGTCGATCACCGGCGGCTCCGCCGGCGGCACCGACCACATCCTCGCCGCGATGCTGCTCAAGGCCAAGGACATCGACCCGGCCAAGCTCAACTACGTGGCCTACTCCGGCGGCGGCGAGTCGCTGGCCGCGCTGCTGGGCGGCAAGGTCGACGCCGGCATCTCCGGTGTCGGCGAGTACGTCGAGCAGATCAAGGCGGGCAAGCTGCGCGCGCTGGGCACCTCCGGCCCGAAGGAGCACCCCGAGATCAAGGCGCCGACGTTCAAGCAGGTCGGCACCGGTGTGGAGCTGATCAACTGGCGTGGCGTCGTGGCACCCGGCTCGATCTCGGTGGCCGCCAAGGACCGCCTGGTCAAGCTGGTCACCGACATGCACGCGAGCCCTCAGTGGCAGGAGGAGCTGAAGAAGAAGGGCTGGACCGACACGTTCCAGACCGGGCACGACTTCAACACGTTCCTCACCACCGAGATCGGCCGCATCCAGCCGGTGCTCAAGGAGATCGGCCTCGTGAAGTGACCTCGCCCGCCGCACCGTCCCCGGCCTCCGGGCCGGGGACACCCCCGTCGGGCACCGCGACCCGGTCGGCGAAGGTCGAGGAGTACGTCTTCGCGGCCCTGGTCGTCGCGCTCGGCGTGTTCACGCTCGTCGACGCCACGACCATCACCGCGCGCAACCAGGCGAGCGGCGTCGGGCCCCGCGCGTTCCCCTACGCGGTGGGCGCGCTGCTCGTCGTCACCGGCGTCGCCGCGATCGTGGCCACCGCCCGCGGCAGGCTCGGCGAGGCCGAGGACGCCGAGGACGTCGACGACTCGGTGCGCACCGACTGGCTCACCGTCGGCAAGCTCGTCGTCGTGCTGGTCGCGCACCTGCTGCTGATCGACCCGGTCGGCTGGCCGGTCGCCGCCGTCGTGCTGTTCGCGGGCGCGGCGTGGACGCTGGGCGCGGTCTGGTGGAAGGCCCTGCTCGTCGCCGTCGCGCTGGCGCTGGTCGTGCAGGTCGTGTTCGCCGCCGGGCTGGGCCTGTCGCTGCCCGCCGGCGTCTTCGAGGGGGTGCCACTCCTCGATGGGTGACTGGGCCGCACTGCTGGAGGGCTTCGCGACCGCCGCGCAGCCCGAGTACCTGCTCTACGCCCTGCTGGGCGTCACGCTGGGCACCGCCGTGGGCGTGCTGCCCGGCATCGGGCCGGCGATGACAGTGGCGTTGCTGCTGCCGCTGACCTACACGCTCGAACCCACCGCCGCGCTGATCATCTTCGCGGGCATCTACTACGGCGGCATGTACGGCGGGTCGACGACCTCGATCCTGCTCAACACGCCCGGCGAGTCGTCCTCCGTCGTCACCGCGCTGGAGGGCAACCGGATGGCCAAGGCCGGGCGCGGCGCCGCCGCCCTGGCCACCGCCGCGATCGGCTCGTTCGTGGCGGGCACCATCGCCACGGTGCTGCTCACCGCGCTCGCGCCGACCATCGCCGACGTCGCGGTGCAGCTCGGCCCGGCCGACTACGTGGCGCTGATGGTCGTCGCGTTCACCACTGTCGCCGCCCTGCTGGGCTCCTCGCCGGCGCGCGGCCTGGCGTCGCTGGGCCTGGGCCTGTTCCTGGGCCTGGTCGGCACCGACACCCTCACCGGGCAGCAGCGCTTCACCCTGGGCGTGCCGACGCTGTCCGACGGCATCGACGTCGTGGTGGTCGCGGTCGGCGTGTTCGCCGTCGGCGAGGCGCTGTACGTGGCCGCGCGGCTGCGGCACGGGCCGGTCGAGGTGATCCCGGTCGGCGGCAAGTGGATGACCGGCGAGTTCTGGCGGCGCTCCTGGAAGCCGTGGCTGCGCGGCACGTTCATCGGGTTCCCCATCGGCACCGTCCCGGCGGGCGGCGCGGACGTCTCGACGTTCCTGTCGTACGCGGCGGAGAAGAAGCTGTCGAAGCGGCCCGGGGAGTTCGGCAAGGGCGCGATCGAGGGCGTCGCCGGTCCCGAGGCGGCCAACAACGCCGCCGCGGCCGGTGTCCTGGTGCCGCTGCTGACCCTGGGCCTGCCCACCACCGCCACCGCGGCGGTGATCGTGGCCGCGTTCCAGAGCTACGGCATCCAGCCGGGTCCGCTGTTGTTCACGAACAACCCGGGGATGGTGTGGGCGCTGATCGCGTCGCTCTACATCGGCAACGTGATGCTGCTCGTGCTCAACCTGCCCCTGGTCAAGATCTGGGTGAAGGTGCTGCAGATCCCGCGGCCGTACCTGTACGCGGGCATCCTGCTGTTCGCCGCGCTGGGCACCTACGCGGTGAACTTCGTGGTGGACGACCTGGTCGTGCTGCTGATCATCGGCCTGGTCGGGTTCTTCATGCGCCGCCACGGCTACCCCGTGGCGCCGCTGGTCGTCGGCCTGATCCTGGGCCCGATGGCCGAGGAGCAGGTGCGCCGCACCCTCCAGATCAGCGAGGGCGACCTGTCCGCGCTGGTCACCAGCCCGTTCGCGGCGGTCGCCTACTCGATCCTCGCGCTGGTCCTGGTCCTGGCGGCGGTGCTCCGCCTCCGCCGCCGCAAGGCCCCCGTCACCACGGGGGCCTGAACCGGCACCCCACCGGCCCCGGACGTACGACTCGCCCGGCCCGGACGTACGACTCGCGGGACCAACCCGCGAGTCGTACGTCCGGGTCCCGCGAGTCGTACGTCCGGGGCCGGTGAGTTCTGCGTTCGGGCTCCCGGGCCGCGGTCAGAGGTGGCGGATCACGCGGGCGGGGTTGCCGACCGCCACCACGTTCGCGGGCAGGTCCCGGGTCACCACCGCGCCGGCGCCCACCACGGTGTTCTCCCCGATGGTCACGCCCGGCAGCACGATCACGCCGCCGCCCAGCCACACGTTGTCGCCGATGGCGATGGGGCGGGCGCCCTCCCACTTCTCCCGGCGCGGCCCCGGCTCGACCGGGTGGGTGGGCGTGAGCAGTTGCACGTTCGGCCCGATCTGCACGTCCGCGCCGATCACGATGGGCGCCACGTCCAGCGCGACCAGCCCGACGTTCGCGAACGAGCGATCGCCCACGCGGATGTTCCAGCCGAAGTCGACCCGCAGCGGCGGCCGGATCACCACGCCCTCGCCGACCGCGCCCAGGTGCTCGGCCAGCAGCCGGTGCCGCAGCGCGCCGTCGCGCGCGCCGGTGGCGTTGTAGGCGGCCGTGAAGTCGTCGGCGCGCAGCACGTCCTGCTCCAGCGAGGCGTCGGCGACGTACGGCTCGCCCGCGAGCATCCGCTCGCGCATGGTCGGCTCGGGCATGTCACGACCGTACTGGGCGCGACTCTTGCGCACTCTCGCCGTTCCGCGTGAAGATATCGGCGTTCAGCAGCACTCTGGCCGAAGGATTTCCATGACGTCGATGTCGTCGTACGGTCTGCACCGCGTCCTGCACCCCGCCGGCGTGCTGCCGCAGCAGGCGTGGCGCCTGGACGCCGACGACACCTGCGGCCCCGACGAGGTCGTCCTGGACGTCGAACGCCTCAACCTCGACGCCGCCTCCTACCGGCAGCTGCGCGAGCAGCACGGCGTCGAGGGCGTGCGTCGCGCCGTGCTCGACATCGTCGCCGAGCGCGGCAAGGTGCAGAACCCCGTCACCGGCTCGGGCGGCATGCTGCTGGGCACCGTGCGCGCCGTCGGCCCGGACTCCCCGCTGGGCCTGCGGGTGGGGGACCGCGTCGCCACCCTCGTCTCGCTCACCCTGACCCCGCTGCGGGTCACCGACGACCTGCGCCGCTGGGACGGCGCCTCCGAGCAGGTCCCCTGCACCGGCACCGCCGTGCTGTTCGGCCGCTCCATCGCCGCCGTGCTGCCCGACGACCTGCCCGACGAACTCGCGCTGTCCGTGCTCGACGTGTGCGGCGCGCCCGCCCTGACCGACCGCGTCGTGCGCCGCCGCACGGCGCCGTCCGTGCTGGTCCTGGGCGGTGGGGGCAAGTCCGGGTCGTTGTCGCTGGCCGCCGCCCGCCGCGCCGGCGCGGGCCGGCTCACCGCCCTGGTGCCCACCGACGCCGAGGCCGACGCGGTGCGCGCCGCCGGGCTGGCCGACACCGTCGTCGTCGCCGACGCCCGCGACCCGGTCGCCGTGGCCGACGCCGTGGACCGGCCCGCCGACGTGACGGTGGTGTGCGTCGACGTGCCCGGCTGCGAGCACGGCGCGATCCTCGCCACGGCGGACGGCGGCACGATCGTGTTCTTCTCCATGGCCACCTCCTTCCCGACCGCCGCGCTCGGCGCCGAGGGGCTGGCCGCCGACGTGGAGATGCTCATCGGCAACGGCTACGTTCCAGGTCACGCCGCGTTCGCCCTCGACCTGCTGCGCGCCGAACCTGCCGTGCGGGCGCTGTTCGAGCACAGGCAGACTCAGCAAGCGTGATTACTCTGCTCGTGGGTGGGCGCATCCACTCCCCGACCAACCCCGACGCCACCGCGATGGCCGTGGACGACGACACCGTGGTGTGGCTGGGCCAGGACCCCGTGGGACGCGCCCTGCACCCGGACGCCCGCGTCGTCGACCTGGGCGGCGCGTTCGTCGCGCCCGCCTTCGTCGACGCCCACGTGCACGCCACCTCGGCGGGCCTGCTGCTCACCGGCCTGGACCTGACCGGCTGCCGCTCGCTGCACGACCTGCTCGACGCCGTGCGCGCCGCCCCCGGCCCCCTCGTGTGGGGTCACGGCTGGGACGAGACCGCCTGGCCCGAGCGGCGGCCCCCGACCCGCGCGGAACTCGACGACGCCGCCGCCGGCAAGCGCGTCTACCTCTCGCGCATCGACGTGCACTCCGCCCTGGCCTCCACCGCCCTGCTCGACCTCGTCCCCGCCGCCCGCGACGCCGACGGCTTCACCCCCGACGGCCCCCTCGCCCGCGCCGCCCACCACCACGTGCGCGGCGCCGCCAAGGACGCCATCCCCGCCGACCGCCGCCGGGCCGCCCAGCGGGCGTTCCTGCGCCACGCCGCCTCACGCGGCATCGCCTCCGTCCACGAGTGCGCCGGCCCCGACATCTCCAGCCGCGACGACCTGGCCGACCTGCTGGCCACCGACCTGCTCGACGTCGTCGGCTACTGGGGCTCGACCGACGGCGTCGACCTGCCCGTGCGCGGCCTGGCGGGCGACCTGTTCGTCGACGGCGCGCTGGGTTCCCGCACCGCCGCCCTGTGCAGCCCCTACGCCGACGCCGACACCACCGGCGCCCTCTACCTCGACGCGGACGCCGTCGCCGAGCACCTGGTGGCCTGCACCCGCGCCGGCGTGCAGGGCGGGTTCCACGTCATTGGCGACGCCGCCGTGGCCGCCGTCGTGGACGGCTTCGCCCAGGCCGCGGCGGTCGTGGGCACCCCCGCCCTGGCCGCCCGCCACCACCGCCTCGAACACCTGGAGATGGTCACCGCCGAGCAGGCCGCGGCGCTGGCCTCCCACGGCGCGGTCGCGTCCGTGCAGCCCCTGTTCGACCACGCCTGGGGCGGCCCGGACGGCATGTACGCCCAGCGCCTGGGGGTCGAGCGGGGGACGGCGCTCAACCCGTTCTCCCGGCTGGCCGCCGCCGGGATGATCCTGGCCCTGGGCTCGGACGCGCCGGTGACCCCGGTGGACCCGTGGGCGGCGGTGAAGGCGGCGGTGCACCACCGCACCGAGGGGCACGGCATCTCCCCGCGCGCGGCGTTCAACGCCCACACCCGGGGCGGCTGGCGGGCCGCGGGCGTCGACGACGGCGTCACCGGCACCCTCCAGCCCGGCGCGCCCGCCACCTACGCCGTGTGGGACGCCGCCGACCTGGAGGTCGCCGCCCCCGACAGCCGCGTGCAGCGCTGGTCCACCGACCCGCGCTCCCGGGTCCCGGCCCTGCCCGCCCTCGACGGCCCCGCGCCGGCGTGCCTGCGCACCGTGCTGCGCGGGCGGACGATCTTCGAGGGGGACCTGTGAAGGTCTTCATCTCCTGGTCCGGGGACGCCGAACGGCAGTTCGCGCGGTTCCTGCACGCCTGGCTGCCGCTGGTGATCCAGACGGCCAAGCCGTGGATGTCCGAGGTCGACATCGCCAGGGGGAGCCACGCCATGCGTGGCCTGGGTGATCAACTCGACCAGGTCGCCTTCGGCATCGTCGTGCTCTCGGCGGCCAACCAGCACTCACCGTGGATCAACTTCGAGGCCGGCGCCGTGTCCAAGAGCGTGACCGAAGCGAGTCTGGTGCCCCTGCTGCTCAACCTGCCGAAGACCGACGTCGTCGGTCCCCTGGCACAGTTCCAGGCCGTCGACGCCGCGAGCAAGGCGGAAGTGCTGCAACTGGTCGAGGCGATCAACGCGCGCCTGCCCGAGCCGCTGTCCGCGCTCGCGCACTTCGTCGACCGCGAGTGGTCGGCGTTCGAAGCGGCCGTGCGGACCTTCCGCGACGCGCGACCGGAAGCGGGGCAGCGGCGCACGGACCGCGAACTCCTCGACGAGGTCCTCCTCGCAGTGCGCGAACTCGGCCGTGACGGCGCACCCGGCCGCCACACCACCAACCAGGTCGTCAACATCGAGTCGGGTCCGGTTCACGTGCACCTCCGCGACCCGGGCACCACAGAGATCAACTTCCCTCAGCCCGAGCACGGACAGGAGTGACACATGGCGTTGCTCGACCTCGACCCGGCGGTGGTCGCCAAGGCACGCGCCCTGGCCGCACGGGCCGCCGAACCGGTCGTGGGCATCGCGAAGGCCCACACCACGGTGGCGGTCGAGCGCGCCACGCTGCGGCTGGCCGGCATCACCGGCGCGGACTCCACCCACCGCGCCGGTGACGTGCCGTGGGTCAACCGGGTCGTGGACACCGTGCGCGAGCACTGCGGCCTGGAGCACGGCGCCGCGCTGCCCGTCTTCCACGCCCTGCGCGAGCACGACCTCACGAGCCTGACCGAACTGGCCGAGGCCACCGCCGCCGGGCAGGTCTCCTACCGGGTGCCCGGGGGCCGCGACCGCACCCGCGCCGAGAAGGCCGCCCGCGCCGCCGTCACCCGCGGCATCCGCACGGTCGACCGCAACCGGGCCACCCGCGACAAGCTCGTCGCCAAGCTGGGCGACCCCGCGCGACGCCCCTGGATCTACCTCATCGTGGCCACCGGCGACATCGACGAGGACGTGGTGCAGGCGTGCAACGCCGCCCGCGCCGGGGCCGACGTCATCGCGGTCATCCGCTCCACCGGGCAGTCGCTGCTGGACTACGTGCCCGAGGGCGCCACCCACCACGGGTTCGCCGGCACCTACGCCACGCAGGAGAACTTCCGCATCATGCGCGCCGCCCTGGACGCGGTGTCCAAGGAGGTCGGCCGCTACGTGCGCCTGACCAACTACGCCTCCGGGCTGTGCATGCCCGAGATCGCCGTCCTGGCGGGCCTGCAACGCCTGGACATGATGCTCAACGATTCCATGTACGGCATCCTCTTCCGCGACATCAACCCGATCCGCACCTTCGTCGACCAGCGGTTCTCCCGCCAGGTCCACGCCCGCGCCGGGATCGTCATCAACACCGGCGAGGACAACTACCTCACCACCGCCGACGCCGTGGACGCCGCGCACACCGTCACGGTGTCCCAGCTGCTCAACGAGCACTTCGCGCACGAGGCCGGGCTGCCGGACCACCTGCTGGGCCTCGGGCACGCCTTCGAGATCAACCCGGCCGTGCCCGAGTCGTTCCGCCTGGAACTGGCCCACGCCCTGCTGGCCCGCGAGTTGTTCCCCGACGCGCCGCTGAAGTGGATGCCGCCCACCAAGCACATGACCGGCGACGTGTTCAAGGGCTACCTGCTCGACGGGTTCTTCAACCTCGCGGGCGTGCTCACCGGCCAGTCGATCCTGCTGGTCGGCATGATGACCGAGGCCGTCGTCACCCCGTTCCTGTCCGACCGCGACCTGGCCCTGGCCAACGTCCGCTACGTCCTCGACGCCGCCGGGGGCCTCGCCGAGGACTTCCGGCCCGCGCCGGACGGGCTGATCGTCAAGCGCGCCCACCAGGTGCTCGGTGAAGCCGTCGACCTGCTGGAGCGCATCGTCGCCGACGGCCTGCTCGACGCCATCGCCGACGGCACCTTCGGCCTGATGAAGCGCCCCGCCGACGGCGGCAAGGGCGCCGACGGCGTCGTCGCGAAGGCCGATGACTACCTCAACCCGGCCTCCGAGCTGCTGGAGGAGCGGCCATGAGCGAGACGAGCAGGACGACCGAGCGGCACGTGCGCCCCTACGGCGACACCACCGGCGACGGCATGGTGCAGACCTCGTTCACCCTGCCCGTCCCGGCCGGCCCGCGCGCCGACGGCGCCGCGCAGCAGCTGGCCAACCGGATGGGCATCGACCCCGCGATGGTGGTGCACTCCCACCCCATCGGGGAGGACTTCACCTTCTTCGTCGTCTACGGCTCGGTGAAGCACGTCGTGGACCTGGACGAGGTGCGCGTGGTGGAGCGCGAGTACCCGCTGCTCCCGCCCGGCGAGGTCAACGCCGCGCTCAGGGGGCTGCTGCGCCGCAAGCTCGTCGTCGTGGGCGCCTGCATCGGCACCGACGCCCACACCGTCGGCATCGACGCGATCCTCAACGTCAAGGGCTTCGCGGGGGAGAAGGGCCTGGAGTACTACCGCGAGCTCAAGGTGGTGAACCTGGGCGCGCAGGTCCCGGTGCCCGAGCTGGTCCGCCGCGCCCGCGCGGAGAAGGCCGACGCCGTGCTGGTCTCCCAGGTCGTCACCCAGCGCGACGCCCACCTGCTCAACACCCAGGAGATGTCGGCGGCGTTCCGCGAGGCGATGGGGGAGCGGCGCCCGCTGCTCATCGCCGGCGGCCCCCGCTTCGACCCGCTGATGGCCGGCGAGCTGGGCGTGGACCGGGTCTTCGGCCGCGGCACCACCCCCGGCGAGGTCGCCAGCTACCTCGTGCACGCCGTGAAGACGAAGAAGGAGACCGCAGCGTGAGCCCGACCGAGGGTTTCTCCGTCACCCACCGCCGCTACGTGCCGCACTCGCACGCCCACTACGGCGGCAACCTCGTGGACGGCGCCTACGGGCTGGGCCTGTTCGGCGACGTCGCCACCGAGCTGCTCATCCGCACCGACGGCGACGAGGGCCTGTTCGCCGGCTACTCGCACGTCGAGTTCGCCGCGCCGATCCTCGCCGGGGACGTGGTCGAGGCCACCGCCACCCTCGTGCGGGTGGGCACCCGGTCGCGCGAGATCGAGTTCGAGGTCCGCGTGGTGTGCCGCTCCGCGCCCGAGCGCGGCCCGTCGGCCGCCGACGTGCTGGACCCGCCGGTCGTGGCCACCCGCGCCCGCGGCACGGTGGTCGCCCCCGAGCGGGATTAGCCGCGGACTCGCGGGTCTCGGCGCAGCGCGGCTTCGGCGCGCCACGCCGGAAGCGGGGGACGCGCCGTCCCGGCTCACGCTCTGCCACTATCGACGCGTGATCAGCCTCGATCAGGCTTCGTCCGTGCCGCCCTACGAGCAGGTGCGGTCCCAGTTCGCCCGCAAGATCACCGACCGCGAGCTGGCGGTGGGCACCAGGTTGCCGACCGTGCGGGCGCTGGCCGCCGACCTGGGCATCGCGGTCAACACGGTGGCCCGCGCCTACCGCGAGCTGGAGGAGGCGGGTCTCATCGAGACCCGCGGCAGAGCGGGCACGGTGGTCAGCGCGGCGGGGGAGCGCAGCCGGGAGCGGGTGCTGCGCGCCGCCCGCGGCTACGCCGCCACCGCCCGCGAGCAGGGCCTGAGCGCCGACGAGGCGTTGGAGATCGTCCGCGCCGCGCTGGCGGGGTGAACCACCCGTAGGGTGACCAGCCGTGGCAGCCGAACACAGCGACCCGGCCCGGACCCTCGCGGTGCTGTGGCGCACCCACGAGCGCAGCGCCCGCAAGGACCTGGGCGTGGACCGCATCGTCACCGCCGCGGTCGCCCTGGCCGACGCCGAGGGCATCGGGGCGCTGTCCATGCGCCGGGTGGCGGAGAAGCTCGGCGTGGGCACCATGTCGCTCTACACGCACGTGCCGGGCAAGGCCGAACTGGTCGACGTGATGGTCGACCACGTCAACGGCGAGACCGCCCGGTCGGCGGACGTGCCCGGCGGGTGGCGGGGCAGGCTCACCAGTGTCGCGCGGGAGAACTGGGAGCTGCACCTGCGCCACCCGTGGCTGCTGGAGGTGCCCACGAACCGGGCCGTGCTGGGGCCCAACGTGGCCGCGAAGTACGACTACGAGCTGGGCGCCGTGGACGGCATCGGGTTGACCGACGTGGAGATGGACTCGGTGCTGGCCCTGGTGCTCGGCCACGTGCGCACCGCCGCCCGCGTCGCGGTGGAGGCCGCCCGCACCGAGCAGCGCACGGGCCTGACCGACGAGCAGTGGTGGCGGGCCGCCGCGCCGTACCTGGCGAAGGTCTTCGACCCCCGCCGGTTCCCCCGGGCGGCCCGCGTGGGCGCCGCGGCGGGGGAGGCCCACGGCGCGGCCCACGACGGTGAGCACGCGTTCGCCTTCGGGCTGGAACGCGTGCTCGACGGCGTCGAGGCGCTGGTGCGGTCCCGGCAGGCGGGTCAGTAGGCGGCCTTGGGCATCATCGCCCACAGCACGATGTAGACCAGGAACTGCGGACCGGGCAGCAGGCACGACACCACGAACAGCAGTCGCACCGTGCTCGCCTTCCAGCCGTAGCGCGCGGCCAGACCGGCGCACACGCCCGCGATCATCTTCTGGCTCTGGGGCCTGCTCAACGTCGTCATGTCTCCACCATCCCTGCGTTCCGGCCCCCCGACATCGGTGGACACCCTGATCCCTACCCAGGGGAGGCCCGCGGCAATCCAGGGCAACCTCGACAGCCCCGAGACGTCGTAGTCACCCGGTCGTGTGATCCTTCGGTGGTGCGAGAGGTCTTACTCAGCGTGCTGGACATCCAACGCGCGCGCGCCGACAGCCCCCCTCGGGACATCAACACCTACAACCACGAACCGACGCGTCGCCGACGCAGCCTCGTCACCGACGTCCTGACCGGGCGGCTTCGCCGGCGCTTGCCCGTCCTGCGCGCGAACTCGGTCGACGACCTCGACGTCTCGGCCAAGGACGGCCAGGGCAGACCGGCCGAGGTCCCGTGGGCGCGGGTGCACTCCCGCAGCCGCTCACCGCGGGCGCGCGACGGCTGGTACGCGGTCTACCTGTTCGACGCCGTGGGTCAGAGCGTCTACCTGGCACTGATGCAGGGCACGACTACCGGTGACAGCGACGCGCCGGTCGACAGGGCGGACGAGGATCTCGTCGCGCGGTCGTCGTGGGCACGGCAGGCGTTGGGCGACGACCTGGCGGCCCGCTCTGACCTGCTGTTCGCCGTGGACCTGAAGGGCCGTTCCGGCAAACGCGCCAAGGGCTACCAACTGGGCACCGTGGCCGCGTTCGAGTACCGGCGCGACGCCGTGCCCGGCGACGACGTGCTCGACGCTGACCTGCTGTTCCTTACGGCGGTCCTGGCTCGGCTGCACGAGATCGAGGAGAGCCCCGAGGTCGCGGAGGCGGTCGAGTCGGCGTCGCGCACGGCAGGACGTGCGCATGGCGGCGGTCAGGGCTTCGGGCTCGACCGGGCGGGCCGGGTCGCGGTGGAGGGGCGTGCGGTCCGGCTGGCGCGCGAGCACCTGGAGGCCGAGGGGTGGACGGTGCGGGACGTGGGGGCCGTCGAGTCCTACGACCTGGCCGCCGTTCGCGGCGACGAGCGGTTGTTCGTCGAAGTCAAGGGCACCACATCGGCCGGCACGCAGGTCGTGCTGACCCGCAACGAGGTGCTGCTCAACGCCGAGCGCCACCCCGACACGATGCTGATCGTGGTGAGCGGCATCGTGCTGGGCAACGGACGGGCGCACGGGGGCCGGCTGAGGGTGGTGCACCCGTGGCGGGTGGAGGAGGACCTGAGCCCGATCTCCTACCGGTACCGAGTGCGGTGATTTCGCACCGGATGTCCGGATCGGGGTGACGGCGGTCGCCCGCCGTACGGGGTCCTGACCTGCTCCTCGTAGGCTGATCGCGTGGTCGCTCCCCCTGTGGCGCCGGGTCAGCCCGCCGCCGACACGCCCCCCGCCCGCCGTCGCCGCGACGTGCGCGGCACGCTGCTGCGGGTGCTGCTGGCCGCGGCCGGTGGCGTGCTGGTCTACCTCAGCTTCCCGCCGCGCACCGCGTGGTGGCTCGCGCCGCTGGGGTTCGCCGTGCTCGGCGTGCTGGTGCACGGTCGCCGCGCGCGCGCCGGGTTCGGGCTGGGCCTGGTGTGGGGGCTGGGGTTCATGGCGCCGCTGCTGCGCTGGACCGGCGAGTTCGTGGGCCTGATCGCCTGGCTGCCGCTGGCACTGGTGTGCGCGCTGCTCATCGCGGTGGGCACGGCGGCGATGGCGGTGGTGTCGAGGGTGCCGGGCGCGCCGCTGTGGATGGCGCTGGTGTGGGTGGCCGACGAGGCGCTGCGCGCGGTGTTCCCGTTCGGCGGGTTCCCGTGGGGCAAGATCGCCTTCGGGCAGCCCGAGGGCTGGTACCTGCCGCTGGCGTCGCTGGGCGGCGCGCCGCTGGTCGGGTTCGCCGTCGCGCTGACCGGCTTCGGCCTGGCCCACCTGGGCCGCGACTGGCGGGTGGGAGCGCCGCTGGTGGTGCTGCCGCTGGTCGCCGGGCTCGCGGCGACCGCGCTCGTGCGCACCGACCCCGACCAGGGCGAGGTGACGGTCGCCGCGGTGCAGGGCAACGTGCCGCGCGCGGGCCTGGACTTCAACTCCCAGCGCCGCGCGGTGCTCGACAACCACGTCGAGCGGACCCTGGAGCTGGCCGCCGACGTCGACGCGGGGCGGGCGCCGAGGCCGCAGCTGGTGATCTGGCCGGAGAACTCCTCCGACATCGACCCGTTCCGCAACGTCGACGCCGCCGCGCAGATCCAGCGCGCCACCGAGGCGATCCGCGCGCCCATCGCGGTGGGCGCGGTGGTCGTCGACCGGGCCGACAACCTGCCGCGCAACACGGTGGTGCTGTTCGAACCGGGCGTGGGCGCCACCGACTCCTACACCAAGCGCCAGCTGCAGCCCTTCGGCGAGACGATGCCCTACCGGGAGTTCTTCCGGATCTTCAGCGAGACCGTGGAGCGCGCGGGCCGCTTCCAGCCGGGCGACGACCCGACCGGGTTCGCGGTCGGCGACGTGCGGGTGGCGATCGACACCTGCTATGAAGTGGCCTTCGACTCGGTGGTGCGCGACTCGGTGCTCGCGGGCGGTGGGGCGAACCTGATCGCGATCCCGACCAACAACGCCACGTTCGGCTACACCGAGATGACCTACCAGCAGTTGGCCATGTCGCGGGTGCGGGCGGTGGAGCACGGCCGGGCGGTGGTGGTCTCGGCCACCTCCGGGGTGAGCGCCATCGTGGCCCCGGACGGCTCCGTCACGCAGCGGACCGGCATGTTCACCCCGGACGCTCTGGTGGCGACGCTGCCGCTGCGGGGGGAGGCTACGCTTGCCACCCGGCTCGGTGCATGGCCCGAGTGGGTGATGACCGCTCTGGGTCTGGCGGCCGTGGCGTTCGGCTCGGCAGTGGGCTTGGCACAGAGAAGACGACGATCGCGTCCGACCCCTGGTGCGGGTGTCGGCGAGGAGGAAACGGATGGCGGACCAGCAGGCGCAGCCTGACCGCGAGCTCGGGCCGGTGCTGGTGGTGATCCCGACCTACAACGAGCGGGACAACATCGGGACGATCGTGAAGCGGCTGCACGCGGCTCTGCCGCAGGTGCACGTGCTCGTGGTCGACGACGGCAGCCCGGACGGGACGGGGAAGGTCGCCGACGAGATGGCCGCCGCGGACGACCGGGTCCACGTGATGCACCGCACGGAGAAGGCGGGCCTGGGGGCGGCGTACGTGGCCGGGTTCCGGTGGGCGCTGGAGCGGCGGTACGCGGTGGTCGTGGAGATGGACGCCGACGGCTCGCACGCCCCGGAGGACCTGCCCCGGCTGCTGGACGCGCTGGAGGACGCCGACCTGGTGCTCGGCTCGCGGTACGTGCCGGGCGGCAGCACGGTGAACTGGCCGAAGTACCGGCAGCTGATCTCGCGCGGGGGCAGCGTGTACTCGCGGCTGGCGCTGGGGGCGAAGGTCAAGGACATCACCGGCGGCTTCCGGGCGTTCCGGGCCGAGGTGCTCGACCGGCTCAAGCTGCACACGGTGGCCTCGCAGGGCTACTGCTTCCAGATCGACCTGGCGTGGCGGACGATCGAGCTGGGCTACCGCGTGGTGGAGGTGCCGATCACGTTCACCGAGCGTGAGATCGGCGAGTCGAAGATGAGCGGCGACATCGTGCGCGAGGCGTTGTGGCGGGTGACGAAGTGGGGCGTGCGGCGGCGCGCGACCCAGCTGCGCGACCTGTTCGCGCCGAAGGCGAAAGCGCCGGGCAACCGCTAGTCGCGGGGGAGCGGGCACGACGGAAGGGGCCTGTCGGATCGATCCGACAGGCCCCTCGTCACGCGTCTCGCGTCAGGCGGTGCGGGTGCGCCGTCCCTTGAGCTCCTCCAGCCGCTCGTCGAGCAGCTCCTCCAGCTCGGGGATGGTCCGGCGCTCCAGGAGCATGTCCCAGTGCGTGCGCGGCGGCTTGACCTTCTTCGCCTCCGGCTCGGCACCGTCGATGATCTTCGACTCCTGGCCGTGCAGGCGGCATTCCCAGGTGTGCGGGACCTCGGCGTCGTCGGAGAACGGGACCTCGAAGTCGTGACCCTTGGGGCAGGCGTACCGCACCGACCGGCGCGGGGCGAGATCGTGGTTGCGGTCGGTCTCGTAGCTGACTGCTCCGAGCCGGCTGCCCCGTAGAACGCGGTCGGCCATGGCGGTGTCCTTTCGCTCGGCTCAGGGCCGGGGCCCAGGCTTGTTGCTCACCGAGTGCAACGATCGGACTGCTCCGTTCGTTCCCGGCTTCGTGGTCATCGTCGCCCACAGTGACGTCTTTCACCCGTCAACGAAGGCTTCCTCCTAAGGGAGGCAATCGCGGGCGGTTCGTGACGCGTTATCAAGCTACCGGGACACACCATCACACTGATGGAGTAGCCCCGGTAGAAGTCGTGCGGCTGCGACAGCTTAGACCGAACACTCTGGGCGACGTCACAGCGGGCTTAACGCACGAGTAGTGACGCCCGTCATGCTTGCGGTCACGGAAAGTCAATTCGGACATCGTACCCGTGCCCGGACACGCTGCGTGCGGGAGCGGTCCGGGGAGCGGGCGGGGGCGGCGGCGGACATGAGGATGTATCACCCGTCCGGCCCTCACCCAAACGCAGGTCGACGTCCTTCACTCTCTCGATGACTTCAGTGTTGCGCGAAAACAACTATCCCGTCGAGCCTGTCGAGCAGCTCGCGCTGGGCCTTAACGATCTTCACACGCGCCTGGACCAGGGAGAACCACGCCGCGCGGTCGATCTCGGGGAACTCTCGCAGCTGCCCGGAGCGCGGCGGCCACTCCATCGTGAAGGTCCCCGGAACCACCTGATCGGGGTCGAGGTCGGCGGCCAGGGCGAAGGCGTGCACGACCTTGCCGCCGGCTTGGCGGACCTCGCCCAGCGGCACCAGTTCGCCCTCGGGCACGGGCAGGCCCAGCTCCTCGGTGAACTCGCGGCGCGCGGTGGTCTCGGGGGCCTCGTCGTCGCCGTCGGGCTCGCCCTTGGGGATGGACCAGGCGCCGTCGTCCTTGCGCGCCCAGAACGGCCCGCCCATGTGGCCGAGCAGGACCTCGACGCCCGCCCCGCCCCGGCGGTGGAGCAGGATGCCCGCGCTGCGCCTGCCCGTCCCGTGCTTGCCCGTCATGGGGGCCAGTGTGCCGGGCACGGGGTCAGCCCTTGCGGCGGGTGCGCATGTGGATCTGCTCCCCCTGCTTGCCGAAGAGGCTGAGCACCTCGACGGGCTCGTCGCCGGCGGGGCCGAACCAGTGGGGCAGGCGGGTGTCGAACTCGGCGGCCTCGCCGGGGGCCAGGACGACGTCGTGGTCGGCGAGCACGAGGCGCAGCCGCCCGGACAGGACGTAGAGCCACTCGTAACCGGTGTGGGTGCGCGGGTCGGGTTCGCCGCGCGGCGGGATGATCATCTTGTACGCCTGGAGGCCGCCGGGCTGCTGGGTGAGCGGCAGGACGGTCATGCCGTTGCGGCGGACGGGCACGGGGCGGATGCGGGGGTCGCCCACGGGCGGCGCGCCGACCAGTTCGTCGAGGGGCACGCGGTGGGCGCGGGCGATGGGCAGCAGCAGTTCGAGGCTGGGGCGGCGCTGCCCGGACTCCAGTCGGGACAGGGTGGACTTGGAGATGCCGGTGGCGTGGGCGAGGTCGGCGAGGGTGGCGCCGCGGCTGGTGCGCAGGTGCCGCAGGCGTTCGCCGACCTTGCCGAGCACGTCGTCGGCGGGGTCGTGCGGGGGTGGGGCGTCGGTCATGGTGGTGTCCCGGTCTCGGCAACGGTGTTTGCCCATTGTGGGACGGCGGGGGTCGTCGGGGCCACCGTGCCGGGCTCAGGTGAGGCTGAGCTGGCGTCCGCTGACGGCGTGCGGGCCGAGGTCGCCGGTGCGGTAGTGGGTGCGGCACAGGACCTGGTAGCGGACCTCTTCGGCGACGACGGCGGTGTCGGCGACCAGGACGGTGTCGCCGGCGCGGACGACCTCCCCGTCGTGGACGCGGGCGTTGAAGCGGCCGGCGCGCCCGCACCAGCACAGGACCTCGACCTGGATGGCGTTGAGCTCGTCGGCGAGTTCGAACAGCCGCCGGGAGCCGGGGAACAGGGTGCTGCGGAAGTCGGTGGCCAGGCCGAAGCAGTAGACCTCGACCTGGGCGTCGTCGGCGAGTTCGGCGAGCTGGTCGACCTGGGCGGGGGAGAGGAACTGGGCTTCGTCGACGATGACGTAGTCGACGCGGGTGCCGGCGGCCCAGCGTCGGCGGACCACGGCGCACAGGTCCATGTCCTCGTGCACTTCGAGGGCGTTGCGGGCCAGGCCCATGCGGCTGGAGATGGTGGGGGTGCCGGAGCGGTCGTGGCGGACGAGCAGCAGGCCGCTGCGGCCCTGTCGTGCCTGGTTGTGGTCGATCTGCAAGGCCAGGGTGGACTTGCCGCAGTCCATGGGGCCGAAGAAGAACCGCAGTTTCCCGGTGGGGGACACGCCGCGCCCGGCGCCGGCTGCGGGCACGGACGACAGGGCGTCGGTGGGGTCGAGGTCGGGATTCGTCGGTTCCACGGCGGGCCACCCTAATGCGCGGTGCCGTCGGCGTGATCAGCGCCTCCTGCGCGCCGTGCGGGGCGGGGGCCCGCCACCCGTCCGGGGGTTCTTCCGGTGCCGTCGGCGTGCCCCGCGCGGCGCGGTGCGCGGTGGCCGGTACGGTCCCGACCGCGTCGGGCCCCTCCGGGCGGCCGTCGAGGCACCGGCCCCTCCGTACCGGTGGTGGATGCGCGCCCGGACGCCGTGCCTCCTCCGTCATCCCCCTTGATTATTTCAGTGTCGCCCGAGAACGACGAAAACCGGAGTCGGGGAGCCCCCGCGACGCGCTGTCCCGAACAACGCTGCTGTGGACGATATATACCGTGACGCGATATAACCTGCGGTGTGAAGGGTATGTCCGAGCAGGCGTTCCTGGTGTTGACCGCGTTGGCCGAGGGGCCGTTGCACGGTTACGCCGTCGTGCGGTCGGTGGAGGAGTTGTCCGAGGGGCGGGTGCGGTTGCGGGTGGGGACTCTCTACGGGGTGCTGGACCGGCTGGTGGTGGAGGGGCTCGCGGAGCGGGAGCGCGAGGAGGTGCACCAGGGGCGGTTGCGGCGGTACTACCGGTTGACCGACGACGGGGTGCGGGCGTTGTCGGCGGAGGTGGCGCGGTTGTCGGCGAACGTGCGGGCGGCGTCGTCGGTGCTGCGGGCGCGGGGTGCGCTGTGAGCGGGGACGGCGCGCAGGGCGATCCCGGGGAGGTCGGTTCCGGGGTGGCCGGGGTGGCGGACGTGTCGCGGTTGGAGCGCCGGTACCGGTCGCTGCTGCGGGTGTTGCCGCGCTGGTACCGGGTCGAGCGCGAGGAGGAGATGGTCGGGATCTTCCTGGCCGACCGGGGTGACGGGCTGGACCAGGAGTACGGCTGGCCGGGCTGGGGCGAGGCGGCGGCGACGGCGGGCCTGGCGGTGCGGGTGCGGTTGGGCGCGGGTCGTGCGGCCGGGTCGGTGGTGCGGCTGCTGGGTCTCGCGGGGTTGCTGGGACAGCTGGTGCTGGCGGCGCAGTCGTGGTCGGCGGCGGTGTGGTCCGGTGCCCTCGGGTCGGGTGCGGCCGGGGTGGGTGGTGTGCCGCCGTGGGCGTGGTGGGCGGACGTGGTGGTGCTGGTGGCGTTCGCGTGCCTGGTGGCGGGGCGGCGTGCGGCGGGTCGGGTCGTGGCCGGGGTGGCGGCGGTCCTGGCGTCGTCGCCGGTGCTGGTGGAGTGGGTGCGGGCCCCGTCGGCGGTGTCGTGGTGGCCGCTGGTGTTCGCGGGGCCCGCGTGGGTGGCGGGTGCGGCGGTGGTCGCGGGTTTCCACGCGGAGGCGCCGCCGGTGTCGCGGCGGTGGTGGGTCGCGGGCGCGGCGGGTGTGCTGTCGGGGGCGGTGTCGGGGCTGCTGGTGCCGTTGTCACCGGTGTCGGTGCTGGCGGCGTGGGTGGTGACCGCGGGTGCGGTGGTGGCGGCGCGGCCGTGGGCGGGTGTCGGCGGCGCGGTGCCCGGCCGGTAGTGCGGTGACGGCGGCGTCCCCCGGTGTCGGGGACGCCGCCGTCGGTTTCGGAGTCCGTGTCGGGCTGCGCGGGGTCAGACCTTGACGGGGACGGGGTTGCCGGAGGCGGTGATGGCCCTGCGGACCGGCACGAAGATCATCAGCACGAAGCCGATGACGAAGAACGCCACGAGGGAGATGATCGCCAGCCGGAAGGAGCCGGTGGCCTGGCCGACGCCGGCGAACACCAGCGGGCCGAGCCAGGAGGTGGAGCGCTCGCCGACCTCGTAGAGGGAGAAGTACTGGGCTTCGCGGCCGGGCGGGATCATCTGGGAGAACAGCGACCGGGACAGGGCGTTGGTGCCGCCCAGGACGATGCCGATGCCGGCGGCGAGGCCGTAGAACTGGAACTGCTGCCCGGCCTGGACGAAGAACGCCGCGGTGACGACCACGATCCACACGCACAGGCTGACCATGATGGTGCGCTTGGCGCCCCAGGCGCGGGCGGCCCGGCCGTGCAGGAGTCCGCCGAAGAAGGCGACGAACTGCACGATGAGGATGGTGGTGATCAGGACGGTCTCGTCGAGCTTGAGCTCGTCGCGGCCGTACTGGGCGGAGACGTTGGCGACGGTGGCGATGCCGTCGGTGTAGATGAGGTAGGTGGCCAGGAACGCCAGGGTCAGGGGGAACATGCGGGCCTGGCGCATGGTCTGGCGCAGTTCGGCGAAGCCGGCGGTGATGGCGCCCGCGCCGGTCTCGGTGCCGTGGGGTTCCTGGTGGCGCTTGAGGCGGGCGAGCGGGATGAGGGTGAAGCCCGCCCACCACAGGCCGGACAGGACGAACCCGACGCGGACGGCGGCGCCTTCGGAGAGGCCGATGGCGTCGTGGCCGACGAACAGGGCGAGCTGCACGGCGAGGGCGAGCCCGCCGCCGAGGTAGCCGAAGGCCCAGCCGCGGGAGGAGACGGCGTCGCGTTCGTCGGGGGTGGCGATCTCGGGGAGGAAGGCGTAGTAGACGACGACGGAGGCGCCGTAGCAGATGTTGCCGAGGATGAACAGGGCGACGCCGAGGTGCCAGTTGTCGCCGCCGACGGCGGCCAGGGCGATGGTGGCGGCGGAGCCGGTGAAGGCGAGCACGGCGAGCATGCGCCGCTTGTTCTGGGTGCGGTCGGCGACGGCGCCCATGACGGGCAGGACGACGACCTGCACGACGGTGGCGATGGAGAGCAGGTAGCCCCAGAGGGACCCGGCGGGGAAGTAGGCGCCGAAGAGGGAGATGTCGCACTGCTTGAGCGACCCGTCCGCACAGGCGTTCGGGCCGTTGCGCGCGGTGTCGGCGATGGCGGCTTCCTTGGCCACGGCGGTGAGGTAGCCGGAGAGGAACACGGTGACCACGGAGGTGGGGAACACCGAGTTCGCCCAGTCGTACCAGGTCCAGCCGCGTTGTTCCCGCTTGCGGTCCACGGCGGGTGCTGTGCTGTCGGCCACGCTCATGGGGGCGGACTGTATATCGAGCGCCACCCGTTGGTGGTGATCACCACCAACCTGTTGCCTTTTGGCCCACGGCCGGCCACCGGGGCACGACCGCCGTACGGGTGTCCTCGCGCGTCCGTGCGGTCCTTCGGGCGGGCGCGGGGTGTCAGGCGCTCCAGGCGCCGCGGTCGCGCAGGACGGCGCGGAGCCGGTCGGGGCGGTCGGTGACGAGGCCGTCGACGCCGAGGTCGAGCAGTGCGCGCATCTCGGCGTCGGTGTCGACGGTCCAGACGTGCACCTCCAGGTTGCGGCGGTGGGCGGCGCGCACGAAGCGGGGGTCGACGACGGTGAGCCTGCCGCTGGTGCGCGGGACCTGGGCGATGAGGCCGCGCACGGGCAGCGCGGGCACGCGGGTGCGGCCCGCGGCCCACAGGGCCCCGGCGGAGCGGGGCCCCATGGAGGTCATCAGGTCGGGGCCGCCGAGCCGGCGCAGGCGGGCGAGGCGCTTGTCGGAGAACGAGGCGAGGCAGACGCGGTGCGCGGCGCCGGTGCGGCGCAGCACGTCGAGGACGGGGCCGACGGCGGAGTCGGCCTTGACGTCGACGTTGAGCAGCGCGTCGGGCAGTTCCTCGAGGAGGTCCTCGAGGCGGGTGACGGGTTCGCGGCCGCCGACGTTGGCGCGGCGCACGGCGGACCAGGGCTGGGCGGCGACGGGGCCGGAGCCGTCGGTGGTGCGGTCGAGGGTGCTGTCGTGGTGGACGACGACGACCCCGTCGGAGGTGGCGTGGACGTCGGTCTCCAGGTACCGGTAGCCCTCGGCGGCGGCGCGCCGGAACGCGGCGAGCGAATTCTCCATGCCGGCCAGCTCGTCGAGGTGCCAGCCCCGGTGGGCGTAGGCCCGGGGGTGGGGGCCGGCGAGGTACGGGTGGGTCGCGGTCACACCGGCAGAGTCTGCCCTGGCGGCGTGGCGCGGGGGTGACCGGTGGGTAGCGGGATACCGTCGCGCGCCATGGAGCGGGTGCTGTGGAGTTGGTGACCGAGTCCGACGCGGCGCGCCGGGAGGACGCCAGGCACTGCGCCTGGTGCGGGCGCCGCCTGCCCGACAACGGCCGGATAGGGCGTCCGCGCAGGTATTGCGCGCAGCCGTGCCGGCAGCGCGCCTACGAGCGGCGTGCGGCGGTGCAGCGCGGGGGGTTGCCGGAGGACGCGGTGGTGCTGTCCTCGGGTGAGCTGGCCGATCTGCAGGACCGGTTGTTCCAGCTGCGCTGCGCGGCGGAGGACGTGGCGACCGCGGCGGCGGACGGGGCGTCGGAGGAGGAGCTGCGGCGGTTGGCCGAGGAGCTCGTCGGCACCGCGCGGGGCCTGGAGCGGCTGCGCTGATCCCCGCAGCCCCCGCCCCCGGCTTGCCCGTCGCCGGTGATCTCGACCATCATGGCGCGCGGGTGGCGAGGAGGGGCGCGTGAACGGCGACGGCGCGTTGCACCGGGAGGTGCTCGACCGGGCCGACGTGGGTTTCGGTGTGACGGATCACGGCGGTGTGCTGGCCTGGGTGAACCCGGCGTTGGCCGAGGTCCTGGGGGTGCCCGCGGAGCAGGTCGTGGGCCGGTCCCTGCCGGCGCTGCTGCCCGGCGCGCCCGAACGGCCCCGCTCGGGCCTGGCGCTGCTGACCCCTTCGGCGCACCGCAGTGGTCACCGGTGGCTGGAGGTGGAGTGCCGTCCGTTGGACGACGACCGCCTGCTGTACCGGGTCGTGGACGTGACGGCGTGGCGCGACCGCGAGATGGAGGCCACGCACGAGGCGGACGCGTTGCGCCGGGCGCAGGTGCTGGGCCGGATGGGCACGTGGGAGTGGCACGTCGCCGAGGACCGGGTGGTGTGGTCGGACGCGCTGCTGGAGATGTTCGGGTTCCCGCCGGGCACGAGCCTGGACTTCGACGGCTACGCCGCGCTGGTGCACCCGGACGACCTGGCGATGATCCAGGCGACGCTGGAGGAGGCGATGCGGTCGGGCGCGGGGTTCTCCTACACCCACCGCATGCTGCCCGGTGAGGACGTGCCGCAGCGGTGGTTCGAGTGCTTCGGCGAGGTCGAGACCGACGCGGACGGCACCCCGGTGCGGGTGCTGGGCACCGCGCACGACATCACCCGGGCGCGGCGGGTGCACGACGAGCTGCTCGCGCTGGCCGAGCAGGACCCGCTCACGGGCCTGGCGAACCGGCGCGCGGTGACGCGGGAGCTGGAGCGGGAACTGGCCACGGGCGGCTCGGGGTCGATGCTGCTGCTGGACCTGGACAACTTCAAGGACGTCAACGACCTGCGCGGGCACGCCGTGGGCGACCGGCTGATGAAGACGTTGGCGGCGGCGCTGCGGTCGCGGTTGGCGCCCTCGCAGCTGATCGGCCGGTTGGGCGGCGACGAGTTCGCGGTGGTGCTGCCGGGGTGCGGGCCGGCGCAGGCCGCGCGCACGGCCGAGGTGCTGCGCGACGCGGTCGCGCGGCTGCCGCTGGTGGGGCCGGCGGGCAAGGTGACCGTGTCGACCGGGGTGGCCGAGTACGGGTCGGGCGACACGTGGGAGCTGGTGCTGGCCAACGCCGACCTGGCGCTGTACGCGTCGAAGGCGGCGGGCCGCAACCGGGTCACCGTCTACGAGCCGGGCCACTACGCGGACACCGCGAAGCGGGTGTCGGTGCTGGACCGGTTGCGGGCGGCGCTGGACCACGGCGGGCTGGAGCTGCACGCGATGCCGATGGTGCAGTTGGCCACGGGCCGGACGCTGGGGCACGAGCTGCTGCTGCGGCTGGCCGACGGGAAGGAACCGTACCTGGGGCCGGCGGAGTTCCTGCCGGAGGCGGAGCGGTCGGACCTGGTGCTCGACATCGACCGGTGGGTGCTGTCGACCGCGATCGACGCGCTGGTGCGCCACCCGGACCCGGAGCTGCGGTTCAACGTCAACGTGTCGGGCCGCACCCTGGAGGACGAGGACTTCGGCGGGTTCGTGCTGGACCGCCTCGCCACGGCGGGGGTGGCACCGGGCCGGTTGGGGCTGGAGATCACCGAGACGGCGGCGGTGACGAACCTGGACGCGGCGCGGGCGCTGTCGTTGCAGCTGCGCGCGTTCGGGTGCCGGATCACGCTCGACGACTTCGGGTCGGGCTTCGGGTCGTTCGTGCACCTCAAGCACCTGCCCATCACCGGTATCAAGATCGACGGCGAGTTCGTGCGCGGGATCGACGAGCGGTCCACCGACGCGGTGCTGGTGGCGGGGATCGTGGAGATCGCGCGGGGGCTGGGGTTGTCGGCGGTGGCGGAGTGGGTGGAGCGGCCGGCGCAGGTCGAGGCGCTGATGCGGCTGGGGGTGCGGATCGGCCAGGGGTTCCACCTCGGGCGGCCCGTGCCGCTGGCGCAGGTCCTCTCGGGCCGGCCGAATGGGCCGAACGGCGCATTGTCGCCGCGCATGGCCGGTGCGGAGGATGGGGCGCGCTCCTAGCCCGCCCCGCCGACCACCCCTCGCCCGACCACCGCTGTCCGATCCGCCCCGCCGCCCCGATGGGAACCACCACCGTGCCCGCTACCGTCCACAGCCCAGCGCGCGGTGTGCGCCGCGTCGAACTGGGCGTCCCCGAACCCGAACCGATCGCCGAGTTCTACGCCGCGCTGCTGGGCTGGGTGATCATCGCCGAGCCGGACGGGTCGTTCACCGGCTGGGTCGGCGACCGGCTCGCCACCCGCGTGCACGCCGGGCAACCGGGGCTGAGGGTGGTGTTCGCCGGCACCGAGCCACGCGAGCTGCGCGAGGGCATGGCGGTGGACCTGGGACGGGTGCTGCACGGCCCGTGGGCACCGGGACCGCGCGCGGGGGAGCCGTGCTGGGTCGAGCACATGGGCCCCACCGCCGACGACTACTGGGCCGGCGAACTGGGCTGGGAGGTGCGCGACCCGGACGCGGACTTCACCCTCTACGACGCCGTGCCGGCGGGGGAGCGCCGCCCGGTGGCCGGTCGCCTGGCCAGCGGCCGCGGCGGCTGGACGTGCTACTACGCGGTGCCCGACGTCGCGCGCACGGCCCGGGAGGTCGTGGAGCTCGGCGGAGGTGTGCTGCTGGGGCCGATCACGGTGCCCACCGGCACGGTCGCGGCGCTGACCGACCCGGCGGGCACGGTGATCGCGGTGCTGGAGGACCCGCCCGGCTGGGGCGGCGCCTGGAGCGCCTGACACACCCCCGCCGGCGACCCCGTCAGGCGGTGCCGAGTTCGCGGCGCAGGTGTTGCAGGGCCCGGTGCTGGGCGACCCGCACGGCACCGGGGGTGGAGCCCACGGCCTTCGCGGTCTCCTCCGCCGACAGCCCGACCACGACGCGCAGCACCAGGATCTCGCGCTGCTTGTCGGGCAGCAGCCCCAGCAGCGACCCCATGTGCCGCGACAGCTCGCCCTGCAACACCCGCTGCTCGGGACCGGGATCGTCGCCGGCGTCGTCGGGGACCTGCGGCACCGGCTCGGCACGATCGCGGGCGGCGGCACGGTACGCGTCGGCGACCTTGTGCGCGGCCACGCCGTAGACGAACGCCAGGAACGGCCGGCCTCGCTCGCGATAGGTCGGCAGCGCCCGCAGCACACCCAGGCACACCTCCTGGGCGATGTCGTCGGCGGACGCCGAGGCCCGCTCACCGCGACCCACACGGGCCCGGCAGTAGCGCACGACGAGAGGGCGGATGCTGGCGAGCAGCGCCTCGGTGGCGTGCCGGTCACCGGCCACCGCGGCATCCAGGACCACGGCGTCCAGGACCGAGTCGGAGGGCACCGGCACGACCTCCGACCTCGTCTCCGCGTCCACACCCGCGCCGGGGGCGTCCGCACCGCTTCCCCGGCCGTCCACCACCGCGCCAGCCACGGCCGACGACCCGTCCCCGGCAGGCCCCCCGCCGAGGACGACAGCGCCACCCGGGGGCCCGTCCCGGGCAGGTGCCCCGGACAAGGCCGGGCCGATCGGCGTCACAGGCGCGATGCGTGTCCCCACGACCCACCACTGTCGCCCCACCGGGCCCGAATCACGCCGCAATCGTGCGCGATCAACCCCATCCTCACCCCCCGGGGGGATACCCGGACCGCTCCGGGACCCTTCAGCCGGCCAACCCCGGCGGGAAACCGCCCGTCGCCACCGGCCCCCACCGCTCGATCCGCACGCGGATCAACGACTTGCCCTGACGGAGCATCGCCTCGCGGTACTCCTCCCAGTCCGGGTGCTCACCGGAGATGCACCGGTAGTACTCCACCAGCGGCTCCAACGCCTCCGGCAGGTCCAGCACCTCGGCACTGCCGTCCACCTGCACCCACGGACCGTCCCAGTCGTCCGAGAGCACGCACAGGCTCACCCGCGCGTCACGGCGGGCGTTGCGGACCTTCGCACGCCCCGGGTAGGTGGAGACCACGACCCGGCCCTCCGCGTCCACACCGCACGTCACCGGCGAAGTCTGCGGACCCCCGTCACCACGGGCCGTGACCAGCAGCGCCCGGTGGCGCGGTCGCAGGAACTCCAGCAGCTCGTCGCGCGACACGGTGTCGGCGGTGGCGATCCTCGGCATGCCCGAAGCCTAGACCGCACCCTGGGCGCCGGTAGAGCCCCAGCGCCCGCAGCCAGAGCACGCGGGCCCGTTCGTGCCGGCCGAGAACGCGGTGCGGGCGGCCCAGGTACTCGAAGGTCCCCGCCACGTTGGCCGTACGACCGAGCGAGCGGCCGAGGCCCGTCCGGACACCGACCACTCGGGCGTCGCCACCACGGGCACCTCCCCGGCCACCGACCGCCGACACCCCCGATCCACCCCACCGGCACCACAGGGGGAGCGGCCGGGAACGACACCGACACCCCACCACCGGAGCACCGACCCCTACCGCGGCAGCGGCGACGCCCCACCCACCCCGAACAAGTCCCCGTCCACCGCCACCCGCTCACGCACCTCGTCCGCCAGGAACACCAGGTCCTGCGGCGACCGGCACGCCTCCACCTCCGCCCACGACACCGGCGCCGACACCGACGGCACCGCCCGCGCCCGCAACGAGTACGGCGCCACCGTCGTCTTCGCCGGGTTGTTCTGCGACCAGTCCACCAACACCCGACCCGGCCGCAACGCCCGCGCCATCCGCCACACCACCTCGCCCGGCGACTCATCCGCCAACCGCCGCGCCACCGCCTTCGCGTACTCCGACGTCCGCGACGGCGACGACACCCGCACCGACGCGTACACCTGCAACCCCTTCGACCCCGACGTCTTCACCCGAGGCGACAACCCGTCACCCTCCAACACCGCCCGCACCCGGCACGCCACCGCACAACACTCCACCACCGACGCCGGCTCACCCGGGTCCAAGTCGAACACCACCAGGTCGGGGGAGTGGCGCGCACCCCGCGCACCCACCGTCCACTGCGGCACGTGCAACTCCAACGCCGCCAGGTTCGCCAACCACACCAGCGTCGCCAACCCCTCCACCACCACGAAATCCGCGAACGCCGCCCCCTTCGCCGACCCCGGCGTCGCCAACCGCACCGTCCGCACCCACTCCGGCGCGTGCGACGGCACGTTCTTCTCGAAGAACGACCGACCACCCACCCCGTTCGGAAACCGCCGCACCGTCAACGGCCGCCCCCGCACGTGCGGCAACAACACCGGCGCGATCCGCGTGTAGTAGTCGATCACCTCCCCCTTGGTGAACCCCACCTCCGGATAGAGCACCTTGTCCAGGTTCGTCAGCCTCAACCGACGCCCCTCCACCCGCACCAACGCCTCAGAGGTCGACACGACGCACCTCCCCGGGCACCTTGTCCGACCGCAACCCCCGCCACACCGCGAACCGCAACCGCCCGTCCGTCGTCCACCCCCGGTGCACCACCTCACCCACCAACTCCGGACGCACCCACCGAGCACCCCGCGCCCGAGCCCGCGGCACCACCCCACCCGCCGTCGACGCGAACGGCGACACCCCCACCTCCAACGCCCCCAACCGCCGCGTCAACCCCTCCAACTCCGCCTGGTCGAACCCCGTCCCCACCGACCCCGCGAACACCAACCCACCCTCACCCCGCACACCCACCAACAACGACCCCACCACCCCCTTCCGCTTCCCCTCACCCGGCCGCCACCCCCCGACCACCACCTCCTGCGCCGCCACCGCCGTCACCTTCACCCACTGCGCCGACCGCACACCCGGCACATACCGCGAATCCAGCCGCTTCGCCACCACCCCCTCCAACCCCTGCTCACGCGACGCCGCCAACACCGCCGCACCCTCACCCGGGAACGACCGCGGCACCACCCAATGAGCCCCCGCCAACCCCAACCCCTCCAACAACTCCCGCCGCCGCTCGTACGGCAAACCCACCGTGGGGGACCCGTCCAGGTGCAACACGTCGAACACCAGGTACGTCACCGGCACCCGACCCGCCAACCGCCGCGCCTGCGCCGCGGTCGCGTGCAACCGCTGCTGCAACGCCGCGAAACTCGGCCGACCACCCGCCAACGCCACGACCTCGCCGTCCAACACCACCTCGGTCGCACCCAACTGCGCACCCAACCCCTGCAACTCCGGATACGTCCCCGTCACGTCATTGCCCAACCGCGACACCAACCGCACCCGGCCGCCCTCCACCCGCGCCAGCGCCCGCACCCCGTCCCACTTGAACTCGAACGCCCACCCCGCCGCCGGCTCCGGCAACCCCACCGCCGCCGTCGCCAACATCGGCGACAACGACTCCGGCAACGCCACCCAATCCGGCCGCACCGCCCCGTGCCGCCGCCGCACCATCCAGTCCTTCCCCCCACCCGACCGGCGGAAGAACACGAACTCCCCCTCCACCCGCGACCCGTGCAACACCACGTCCACCTCGCGGTCCGACCACTTCACCACCTCGTAGCGACCGCGATCCCAGACCACCATCCGCCCCGCCCCGTACTCGCCCCTCGGAATCACCCCCGAAAACGACGCGTACTCCAACGGGTGATCCTCGGTGCGCACCGCCAACCGGATCGTCCCCGGCTCCGACGGCAACCCCTTCGGCACCGCCCACGACACCAGCACCCCACCCCGCTCCAACCGCACATCCCAGTGCAGACTCGACGCGTGGTGCTCCTGGATCACGAACGTGTCGTCACCACCGTGCGGCAACACCGCACCCTCGGCCGGAACGGGCTCCGGCGTCCGCCCCGGAACCCGCTTCCGCCGGTACTCCGAAAGATCCCCACCCATCCCGCGCGCCCAGGCCTCAGGCCGGCTTCGTCTTCTTCTTCGCCGGAGCCTTCCGCCCACCCGCCGACCCCGAAGACCCCGACTCCGGCGTCTTCGACCCCGCGTCCTTCTTCCCCGCCGAACGCCCACCCCGCGACGACCGCGCCGCCTCCACACTCCGCTCCAACGCGGTCATCAGATCGATCACCTCACCCGAATCCTCCGACTCCGGCCGCTCCGGCAGCTCCGCCCCCTCCGCCTTCGCCTCGATCAACTCCCGCATCGCATCCGTGTAGTCGTCCGTGAAATCACCCGGGTCGAACGACCCCGCCATCGACTCCACCAACGACGCCGCCATCTTCAACTCCTGCGGACGCACCTCCACATCCGAATCCAGGAACTCGAAATCAGGCTTCCGGATCTCATCCGGCCACAACATCGTGTGCATCACCAACAGATCACCACGCGCACGCACCATCGCCAACGTCTCCCGCTGACGAACCGTGATCTTCACCACCGCGAGCTGCCCACTGCGCTCCAAAGCGGTCCGCAAGAGCACGTACGGACGCGTCGCCACCTTGTCCGGCTCCAGGTAGTACACCTTCTGGAAGTAGATCGGATCGATCTCCTCCGCCGGCACGAACTCCAACACGTCGATCGCGTGATCCGTGTTGATCGGCAACTTGTCGAAATCCTCGTCGTCCATCACCACCAGACGACCGTCATCCAACTCGTAGCCCTTCGCTATGTCCGCGTACGCGACCTCCTCACCGCACACCTGACACACCCGCTTGTACCGGATACGCCCACCGTCCCCCCGGTGCACCTGGTGAAAACGGAAATCATGCTCCTCCGTCGCCGTGTACAACCGCACACCGATCGTCACCAACCCGAAGGAAATCGCCCCACGCCACACGGACCTCATGGCACGAGACTTCCCGCTACACCCGGATTCCGCACCAGCACACCACACGAACGGACTAACGATCCCGCAACGAAGACGCCACTCGGCAGCCCCCACAAGAGCCCTAACGGCCCCCTCCACCACCCACCACCACCCGGGAAGCAGAACAGGGGAGAGGACACCTAATCCCGCCGAGGCAACCGCCCCAACGACACATACGTCCGATTACCCGCCACCGCCGCACGCCGCTCCCGCGCCGTCGCCTCGATGTAGTTCTGCGACGTCGCCAACGACGCATGCCCCAACAACGCCATGATCTCCGACGCCGACGCACCATCCTCCGCCAACCGCGTCGCGAACGTATGCCGCAACGCGTGCAGATTCGCCCCCGACGGCACCCGATCGTGCAACCCCGCCCACCGGAAGCACGACCGCACCAAGTACTCCAACCCACCCCGCCCGATCGGCTCCCCATGCCGGTCCCGCACCAACGCCGCCCCCCGGTCGAACCGCCCCTGCGGAAAACGCCGACGACACGACGCCAAATACTCCTCGATCACCCGATCCATCGCCGGCTCGATCGGCACCGACCGATCCCGATTCCCCTTACCCGCCACGTGCAACCGCCGCTCACCCGGCCGCCCCACCACCGACGCCAACGTCAACGTCCGCATCTCCGCCGACCGCAAACCCGCCACCAACCCCAACGCCAACACCAGCACATCCCGCTCCGGCCACGGATCACGCCCCTGCCGCGCCCCCTCCGCCACCGCCGCCAACAACCGCTCCGGCGTGTCCTCACCCCGCAACGGCTTCGGCACCAACGGCGGCGTCTTCGGCCGCGCCACCGCACCCATCGGATTCCCCGGCACCAGGTCCTCCGCCACGCAGAACGTCAGGAACTGGTTCCACGTCGACCACGCCCGCAACACCGACGACTTCGCGTGCGAATCCGCGAACACGCCGAACGCCTCGCGCAGGTTCCCCGACGACAGGTCCTCGATCACCAGCTCGTCCGGGGGAGTGGACAGCACCTCGCCCAACAACGCCGTGATCCCCGCCAGGTCGCGGCGGTAGGCGGCCGTGGTGTGCGGCGAGTCCTTCCGCGGCCTGCGGGCGAGGAAGAACTGCTCCTGAGCGGCGAGAACGCGCATGTCGATCTTCCTACCGCACCGCACCGACAAAACCGGCGATCGTCACGGCACAACCTCCACGTTTGATGGATAATCGCCATTATCCATCATTTATGGGTCCGGAAGGGGATGGACCCCGATCGGGGGAATGCCCCTCCCGGCGGCCGTCACCGGCCGCCGGGAGCCCTCCGCCGTGCGTGTTCGCCACGCCGTGCGCGCACCGTCGCGCTCCAGCCGTCCTCGTGCCGGCACGAGGACGGGACGACGACTGGAGGCTCGGGGTGGTCCGGGCACATGATCGACGTCGGCCGGCCGGTGCCTGTGGGCGCGTCGACGTCCGCCGATAACCGACGGCCGCACACGCCGGCGTTGATCCGTCACTGTGACGTTTCACGGGTGGTGTTCCCGAGGTCGGGACGCCACCGCCGAGCGGCTCGTCCGGAGCCTCCCGGCGGCCGGTCCGCCCCGGCGGGTGGCCTGCCTGTCCCGTCCGTGCCAGCGTGCGCTGCGGGCGCGCATGCGACGCGCACCGCGCGGCGTCGGCGGGTGCCGGTGTCGCCGTGCGGTGCGCGCCGAGGGGTGTGCGTTCGGCCTGTGTGGACGGTCCTCGTCGGGGTCCCCTCACCAGGCGTTCCGCAGCGCCGATAATCTACATTATGTTAAGTAAGTGGTGTGCGGCCATCCCCTGGGGCTGGTTAGGCTTCCTCCATGCCGGGTTCAGGCCTTCGTGGTTCTGCCTACGTCCGCCACACCCGCGCAGAGGCGACGAGTGACGACGACGTCTCGGGGCGCTGGGTGGCGGTTGACGAGTCGGGGTGGGACGGCGAGCAGCTGTACGGGCGTGGCGACCGCTACCTGGTGCTCGGATCGGTCGCGTTCGACGACGCGGCCGCTGCTCCGCTCGTCGAGGCGTTGCGGCGCGATGCCGGCCTCTCGCAGCCGCCGGAGTTGAAATTCGGCCAGTTCGCGGGGTCGAGGAACACCGGTCGACTGGAGGCGTTGGCGGCTTTCCTCCTCGGCGTCCGAGGGCGGGCGAGCGCGTACCTGGTGGACAAGCACTACTTCGTGGTGTCGAAGATGATCGACCTGCTGCTCGAAGAACGGGTGCGCAGGTTCGGCGGTGATCTGCACGCGGGTGGTGCCGCTCGAAGCCTCGCGCGGACATTGTTCGACGATGGCCCTCGAGCGCTTGGTCAGGAGCGGTTCGAACGACTGATCGCCACGATGGTGGACTTCGCGTCGGGACGCAATCGGGGTGGTGTTCTGGTGACCCCGGATGTGCTGGTCGGCGAGATCGACGATGCTTGGGCACGGGCTCGGCGGCGGAAGGTCGCGGACATCCTGGGCGAGTTGCGGAGGACCCGGTCAGAGGCGGTGGACCTCGTGCGGCTGCTCGGGCACGAGGATGGTCTCCCCGTGTTGGAGCCGCTGATCCCCTCGTTGAACGTGTGTGCGAGCGATTGGTGCGAGGCGCTCGGGCGCGTGAGTGTCCTGGTCGATGAGCAGCGGGTCTACACCGACGAGCGGCTCGACCGGATTCGTGTCGCGACGTCGGTGAGGCCTGGCCCGCTGGGTGGTGTTGTGCGCACGCCGGAGAGTCGTGGGGTGCAGGCGGTGCTGAGGGGCGGGTCGCAGGATCATCCGTCGATTCAACTCGCCGACCTGGTCGCGGGCGCCGGGCGGGAGGTCGCGCGTAGGCACGTCGGACGTCGTCCCTCCCCTGCCGGTGAGTTGTTGTGGCGGGCAGTGGTGCCGCTGATCAGCGCGCACAGCCTTGTTCCGCATGACGAGCCGGAGCGGTTCGGTCGTGCGGGGACGGGCGGGTAGGCGGTTGTCGCGGTGCGGCGTTCGGCGTTGGTCGTGGTCGCCGAACGCCGCACTCGTCAGGCTGTCGTGGTGGTCGTGCGGGCGGTGAGCACGTCGAAGTAGTGCGCGTTGGCCATCACGCCCAGGACGTTGCCGAACGGGTCGACGACGCCGGCGGTGACGAAGCCCTCGCCCCGGACGGTCGGCGGGTGGTGCGGGCGGGCGCCAAGTGCGGTGAGGCGGTCGAGGGTGGCCTGGAGGTCGTCGACGGCCCAGTAGGTGATGGCGCCGGCGGGTCCGCGGTGGACGTCGTGGGGTGCGTGGGCGGTGGCGACGATGCCGAATTCGTGCTGGTAGTCCCCCAGTCGCCATTCGATGTAGCCGCCGGGGACGCGGAAGTACGGCTGGAGGCCGAAGAACTCGCTGTACCAGGCCGAGGCGGCGTCGAGGTCGTCTGCGAAGAAGGTGGTGGTGGTGAGTCCGCGAAGCATGTCCTACTCCCCTGTCGTCCGGTGTCCTGGTGGTGAGCGTGGCCGGTGAAGTGCTCATCGAGTGAGCACTTTGGGGGCGAGAATCGGGCTCATGCGTGCGGACCGGTTGGTGGCTGCCCTGTTGTTGATGCAGGTGCGGGGTCGGGTGACGGCGGCGGAGTTGGCGGCGGAGCTGGAGGTGTCGGTGGCGACGGCGCGTCGTGATCTGGAGGCGTTGTCGTCGGCGGGTGTGCCGGTGTACCCGCAGCCGGGGCGTGGTGGGGGTTGGCGGTTGGTGGGGCGTGCGCGGACGGATCTGAGTGGGTTGACCTCGTCGGAGGCGCGGGCGTTGTTCTTGTTGTTGGGGCCGGTGGCGGGGATGTCGGTGCAGGTGCGGGGTGCGGTGCGGAAGTTGGTGCGGGCGTTGCCGGAGCCGTTCCGGGAGGACGCGTGGGTGGCGGTGGACGCGGTGGTGGTGGACGGGGCGGCGTGGGGTGGGGTTGTTCGGGGGCGTCCTGGGGTGGTGGGGCGGTTGGAGGAGGCGGTGGTGGGGCGGCGTCGGGTGCGGTTGGTGTACGCGGGGCGTGGGGGTGGGTCGGAGCGGGTGGTGGAGCCGTGGGGGCTCGTGGACAAGGGCGGGGTTTGGTACTTGGTGGCGGGTACGGCGGTGGGGCGGCGGGTGTTCCGGGTGGATCGGGTGGTGTCGGCGGAGGTGGTGGAGGGGGTGTTCGAGCGGCCTGGTGGGTTCGACTTGGCGTCGGTGTGGGGTGAGGTGGTGGAGGGGGTGGAGGTGCGTCGGTCGGTGTGTTCGGCGGTGGTGGAGGTGGAGGAGCGGTTCGCGGGGGTGTTGGCGGATCAGTTCGGGCGGCATTGCGTGGTGGTGGGGTCGGTGGGTGGTGGTCGGGTGCGGGTTCGGGTGGGTGCGTCGACTCCGTTGATGGTCGCGCAGGTGTTGGCGGGGTGGGGTGGGTTGGTGGAGGTGGACGCCGGCTTGTCGGACGGGGTGGCGGTGCGGGTGGAGTTGGGCCGGTTGGGGCGTGAGTTGGTGGCGCGTTACGGCTCGTGAGGTGGTGGGGCGGGGTGGTCGAGGTGGTCGAGGATGCGGTCGCGCATGGGGCGCTCCCCCAGGGCTTTGAGGGCGGCGTCGACGAGGTCGCCGAGGGGGTGTGGGAGTTCGGCGTCGAGTTGCCGGGCGGCGGCGGTGGTGGCGTGCCATTCGGCGTCGAGGGTGGGGAGGATGGTGCGGGCGTGGTGGGTGAGGTGGACGATGCGGTGGCGGGCGTCGTCGCCGGGGTGGAGTTCGACGAGGCCGTCGCGGTGCATCTGGTTGACGGTCTGGCTGATGGCGGAGTGGGTGACGCCGATGGTGGTGGCGAGGTCGCGGATGGATTGGGGTCCGTGGGTGGCGATGATGCGGATGACGGGTGTGTACCGGGGGCGGAAGCCCGGTAGGCCGAGGTCGGTGTAGACGCGGGCGACGTCTCCGTCGAGTTGGTCGAGGAGGTGTCGCAGGCGGGTGCCGAGGAAATGGCGTTGCTCCACTCCCCTAATGTAACAGTGCTGTTGTTTCTGGTGGAGGGAGTGGGTCGTGGCGTTGTTCCCGGAGATCGAGCCGTACGCGCACGGGATGCTGGACGTGGGTGACGGGAACCTCGTGTACTGGGAGGAGTCGGGAAACCCGGACGGGAAGCCGGTGGTGGGGTTGCACGGCGGTCCGGGTACGGGCTGCTCCCCCGGCATGCGGCGGCAGTTCGACCCGGGGGCGTACCGGATCGTCCTGTTCGACCAGCGCGGGAGCGGGCGCAGCGTGCCGCACGCGGCGGAGTTCTCGACGGACCTGTCGGTGAACACGACGGCGCACCTGGTGGCGGACATCGAGTTGTTGCGGGAGCACCGGGGGGTGGAGCGGTGGATGGTGTTCGGCGGGTCGTGGGGGTCGACGTTGGGCCTGCACTACGCGGAGTTGTTCCCGCACCGGGTGTCGGAGGTCGTGCTGGTGGCGGTGACGACGGGTCGGTACGCGGAGTTGGACTGGCTGTACCACGGGTTGGGGATGTTCTTCCCGGAGGAGCACGCGCGGTTCCGGGCGGGTGCGCCGGAGGGTGCGGTGGACCTGGTCGCGGCGTACCACGCGCTGTTCGCCGACCCGGACCCGGCGGTGCGGGCGAAGGCGGTGGTGGACTGGACGGACTGGGAGTCGTCGATCGTGTCGCTGGACCCGGACTGGCGGCCGGGGCCGCGTTACGCCGACCCGGCGTGGTTGACGGCGTTCGCGCGGATCACGGCGCACTACTTCGCGCACCGGTGCTGGTTGGAGGACGGTCGGGTGTTGCGGGAGGTGGGGCGGTTGCGCGGCATCCCGGCGGTGTTGGTGCACGGGCGGTTGGACATGCAGGGGCCGTTGTGGACGGCGTGGGAGTTGGCGCGGGCGTGGCCGGACGCGGAGTTGGTGGTGGTGCGCGGGGCGGCGCACGCGGCGTCGGACCCGGGGATGGCGGAGGCGGTGGTGGCGGCGACGAACCGGTTCGCGCGCCGGTGGTGAGGCCCGGGGTGCGGGTCAGGCGTGGTCGGGGTGGTGGGGGCGGGGCTGGTGGGGGCCGGGGGTCCAGATGCTGGTGTTCCTGACGTCGACGCCTTCGAGGTCGCGCGACACGGGGACGGGGTGGGTGGCGAGGCGGGTCCAGTCGCGGGGGGCGAAGCTGCGTTGGGGGTCGCCGACGAGGACGAGGGCGCCGCGGTGGTGGGCGGCGAGGAGGAACCCGGTGAAGCGGGCGGCCATGTCGCGGTCGTAGAAGACGTCACCGGCGAGGACGACGTCGACGTCGGGGTGGGTGTCGAGCAGGTCGTCGGTGGTGGTGTCGAGGGTGACGTGGTTGGCGGCGGCGTTGAGGGTGGTGGCCGCGGCGGCGAGGGGGTCGATGTCGTTGGCGGTGACGTGGGCGCCGGTGAGGGCGGCGGCGATGGCGACGAGGCCGGAGCCGCAGGCGACGTCGAGGACGCGGCGGTGGGCGACGAGGTGGGGGTGGTCGAGGACGTGGCGGGCGAGGGCTTGCCCGCCTGCCCAGGGGAAGGCCCAGAAGGGTGGTTCGGGGGTGCCGGTGGTGTGCCAGAGGGCGATGACGTCGTCGGCGGTGTGCAGGGTGATCTCGGGGACGAGGGGTGTGGGGAGCGGTGTGGTGGTGGATCCGACGAGGTGGTGTGCGTCGTGCACGGTGTGCCCTTCGCGGGTGGGGTGGGTCCGGTCGGGGGTGGGGTGCGGGTGCTCACAGGCCTCCGGCGACCCGCAGGACCGCCCCGGTGGTGAAGGAGGCGGCGTCGGAGAGCAGCCACGCCACGGCGTGCGCGATCTCGTCGGGCTCCCCCGGCCTGCCCAGCGGGATGGCCTTGGCGACGCGGTCGGGGCGGTCGGGGACGCCGGACAGCGCGTGGATGTCGGTGCGCACGGTGCCGGCGGCGACGGCGTTGACGCGGATGCCGCGTGGTCCGAGTTCCTTGGCCAGGCCGACGGTCATGGCGTCGACGGCGGCCTTGCTGGCGGCGTAGTGCACGTACTCCCCCGGGCTGCCGAGGGTGGCGGCGGCGGAGGACAGCGACACGATGGAGCCGCCGCGGGTGAGGTCGCGGGCGGCGCGGCGGGCGCACAGCAGTGCGCCGACCACGTTGACCTCGACCACGCGGCGCAGGTCGTGGGTGCGCAGGTCGGCGAGGGGGCCGACGGGGCTGGTGATGCCGGCGTTGACGACGACGCCGGTGACCTGGCCGAGTCCGGCGGCGGTGTCGAAGAGCCGGTCCACGTCGTGCTCGTCGGAGACCTCGGCGCGCACGGCGAGTCCGCCGACCTCCTCGGCGAGGGCGTGGGCGGTCTGTTCGGCGGTGCGGTAGCCGAGCACGACGCGGTGGCCGTCGGCTGCGACGCGGCGCACGACGGCGGCGCCGATGCCCCGGCTGCCGCCGGTCACCACGATCAGGCCAGCCATCGGGTCACCTCCCGGTCGACGTCGTCGACGCGGGTGACGAGCATGTGCGCGAGGTCGGGGATCTCGACCAGGCGCGCGCCGGGCACGGCGGCGACCAGGGCGTCCTGCGCGGGGCGGAACGCCGGGTACTCGTGCTCGCCGCGCACCAGCAGCAGCGGGGCGGTGATCCGGGGGGCGTGGGCGAGGACGTCGAGGGGTTCGGCGGCGGCGAGGGCGTCGTCGGTCCACTCGTGGTGGTGCAGGGCGCCCTGGTCGAGGGAGGCGTCGACGACGGCGTGCAGGGTCACGGCGGGGTTGACCACGGCGATGCGCCGCACGGGCACGGCGGTGCGCGTGGCGGTCAGCAGGGCGACGTGGCCGCCGGCGGAGCCGCCGACGACGTCCACGGCGGTGCCGTCCCAGTCGGGCAGGGCGGCCAGCACGTCGGGTGCCTCGTCGACCGCGCGTCGCACGAGTGCCGCGTAGCGGTCGGCGGCCATGGCGGTGTCGGGGACGGGCAGTGCCGGGTAGACGCGCCAGGCGTCGACGCCGTGCAGCGGGAGGGTCGCGGCCATGGTGTCGGGGGTGCCGGGTTCGCCCAGCAGGTGCCACACCAGCACGACCCGTCCCGTGGGGTTCGCCGGTGGGAGCACGGTGAACGCGGTGCCCGAGGCGGTGTGTGTGATCACCATGCGGGGAACCTAGCGGTGCGGGGGTGTGCGGGGGCAGGGGTGTCCGCCACCCGCGAACTGTCACGTTGCGTCACCTTCGGGGTCTCGTAAGGGTGAATACGGGGGCCGGTGTCACCCGGACGTCCAACAAAGGGCACCCTAATAACGTGACCGAGCCGCGCTGTGCCGCGATCTCCGCGACCCTCGACGACCCCCAGGCGGGCACCGCCGCCACCGCCGCGGCGTGGCTGGCCCTGGAGCAACCCGGCCCCTGGGGGCGCGACGCGCTCACCCAGAGCCGCCTCGATCCCGCGCTCGGCGCCGAACTCGCCCGCCGCGCCGCCGACGCCGGCGTGCGCGTCCTGCTCATCCGCCGCCCCGGCCGCCACACCGACGCCCCCGGCGCGCCGCGCCGGGTCTACCTCGCCACCACCACCCCCGGCGCGGCCCGCCTGCGCGCCGGGCACGTCGACGACCCCGCCGGGCTGCTCGACCTCGACCTGGGCGCCCTCGCGCGCGGCGAGGACACCGGGTTCGGCTCCCCCGCGGCGCACCCCGTGCTGCTGGTGTGCGCCAACAGCCGCCGCGACACCTGCTGCGCCCTGCTGGGCCGGCCCCTGGCCGGGGAACTGGCCGCCGAACGCGGCGAGGCCGTGTGGGAGTGCACCCACACCGGCGGGCACCGCTTCGCGCCCACCGGCGTGCTGCTGCCCACCGGCTACGCCTACGGCCGCCTCGACGCCGACTTCGCCCGCCTGCTGCTCGACCGCGCCGCCGCCGGGCACGTCGTCACCGACCGCTGCCGGGGCCGCTCCACCCACGGCCCCGCCGGGCAGGTCGCCGACCTGGCGGTGCGGGAGCTGACCGGCGAGCACCGCGACACCCTCGCCGTGGTCGGGGAGACGGCGCACGGGGTCACCGTGCGGCACGACGACGGCCGCGCGTGGCACGTCGCCGTCACCACCCGTGAACTACCCGCCCGTCCCGTCAGCTGCGGCGCGACCCCCACCGCGCCCACCGCGGTCTCGGTCACCGGCGTGCGCCCCCTCGTCCCCGCCGGCGGCTGACCCGCCCGGCGAGCCGTCCGGCGTCGACCCCCGGGTCGGCTCCGGCGCGGGGGTCGGCACCGCCGCCCGGAACAGGCCCAGGCCCAGCGCGTACGGGTCGTCCAGGCCCACCCGCCGCAGCACCTCCGGCGGCAGCGCCAGCACCGACACCGCCACACCCAGGAAGTAGGCGTCCAGCAGCCCCGCGTCGCGCGCCGTGCTCGGCAACCCCGCCGCGGCGTGCAGCCCGGCCGAGGCCTCGGCGTTGGACACCGCCATGCGACCCAGCGCCTCGCGCACCCCCGGCCGGCGCACCGCCTCCAGGTACAGCTCCGCCATCGCCAGCAGCTGCGTCGGGTCGCCCGCCACCGCGCGGCGCAGCAGCGCCGGGTACAGCTCGGCCACCTCCGCCGGGGAGACGTCGTCCGGCGTCGTCTCGCGCAACCGGCGCACCGCCTCGGCGTGCAGCGCCGCCATCCTCCCCGCGGCCGCCGCCAGCAGCGCCTCGCGGGAGGGGAAGTAGTTCTTCGTCGTGCCCTGCGGCACCCCGGCCGCCCGGTCCACCGCGCGGTGCGTCAACCCGCGCCCGCCCTCGGCGGCCAGCACCGAGATCGCGCAGTCGCACAGCAAGTCCCGACGGCCCATGGGCACGGGACCCTAGCCGACCTCGGCGCCCGCCCCCGGACCGGCCGCTCCCGCCGCCGCCACCACCCGTCCCGACTCCAGGACCAGCCACAACCCGCACACGCAGCGCACGTAGTCGACCACCGTGCGTGCCGCGGCGTGGGAGGAGACGGGGTAGGCGGGATCGGCGGCGGGCCAGCCGCAGCGGGGGCATCCGGTGTTCACGCGCACCAGCGTGGTGTCATGGTTCAGTGCACTTCAACCCTTACGGCGGGGCGGCGGCCGAACTCGCCGCGGCCCTCGTCAACACCGCGGCCGCCGACCCGCACGCCGACGCCGACGCACTGCTCGCCCTGCTGCGCGAGCAGGACTACCGACCCGTCGGCGCCCTCGACGCCCACCAGGCCCGGGACCTGCTGCGCTGGGCCGCCCGCCTCTCCCCCGTCTTCGACCCCGCCCCCGACCGGGTCGCCCTGGTCAACGCCCTGCTCGCCGAGGCCGCCGCCAGGCCCTACGTCTCCACCCACGACGACCGCCCGCCGCACCTGCACTTCGCCCCCGAGGACGCGCCCACCCCCGACCGGGTGCGCGCCTTCACCGCCGCCGGCCTGGCCCACCTGCTGTGCGAGGACCCCGACCGGCTCGGCCGCTGCGCCCGGCCCGGCTGCGCCACCGTCTACGTCGACACCTCCCGCAACGGCCGCCGCCGCTACTGCACCACCCGCTGCGCCAACCGCGTCCACGTCGCCCAGCACCGCGCACGCTGACCCCGCGGGCCGCGCGCCCGGGGGGGCACTCAGCCCTCGGCGGCGGGCACGCGCCGCCCGAACCGGGCGTGGTCGAACTCCGCCTCCTCGCCGATCAACGCCGCCCCCACGTCGGTGCGGCCCCGGAACCAGGCGTGCCCGAACCGCGCGTCCTGCTGGAACACCACGTCGGCGAACAACGCCCGCCCCCCGAACCGCACGTGCCGGAAGTCCGCCGACCCCGTCACCTCCGCGCCCGAGAAGTCCGCCCGGCCCGACACCTTCGCCCGCGTCACCACCAGCGACCGCGCCACCTGCGCCGAGCGCAGCGACACGTTGCCCGCGAACACCGCCAGCGCGAACGTCGCCGACCGCGCGAACAGCACGTCGGTGAACACCGCGTGCCGCAGGAACCGCGCCGCCGCGAAGCTCGCGTCCCCCGTCACCGTCGTCGCCGCGAACCGGGCGTCGCCCACGAACACCGCGCCCGTCAGGTCCACCCGCCCCACCCGGCACCCCGACAGGTCGAAGTCCACCAGGATCGCCCCCGGCGCCACCACGTCCATCCCCGGCCAGAAGTCCTCACCCGGCCGCAGGTGCCCCACCAGCTCCCGCTGCACGTCGCGCCGCCACGACGCGTCCAACCCGCGCGCCACCCCGCCGCGCAACGCCGCCAACCACGTGTCCACCACGTCCTGCCGACGCCGCGGCACCTGCCTGCCGATCTCCGCCAGCAGCAGCAGGCCCTCGGCGTCGCCCGCGCGGAACAGCCGGTTCGCCTCCCGCCACACCGACACCGGCGACGGCGCCACCGCCTCCGGACCCACCCGCCTGCGCGCGTGCTCCGCCAACAGCGCCTCCGCGCGCACCATCCGCACGTGCCGCACACCCACCCACACCACGACCAGCACGACGGCGACCGGCACCAGCCACGACGACATACCCCCGATCATGCCCCCACCGCCCGCGTCGAGGGGCGCACGCCCCGTCACCGCCTCCGGACCGACGCCGCGACCCGCCCCACCCGGAGCGCCGACCCCGCGCCGCCGCGCACCCGCGCCACCACGCCCGACACGACGTCCGCCGCCCCCGCGGCGCCGACACCCGCCGCCCCGGCGTCGACCGCTCCCGCGCCGACCGGCTTCGCACTGCCGAACGCCACCCCCCCGGCCCGCCACGACCCCGCCGGGCGGTGCCGCCCGTGCCGCGCCGGCGCGCGTCACCGGACCACCCGGCCGCCCCTGCCCTAGTGTTCGCACCATGGACCCGACCGACGCGTGCTTCGCCGGCGCCGCCGGCCAAGCGGAACTGCTGCGCTCCGGCGTGCTCACCGCCCGCGACCTCGTCGCCGAGTGCCTGCGCCGCATCGACCGCCACGACCGGCGGCTCAACGCCTTCCGCACCGTGTTCGCCGAGCGCGCCCTCGCCGACGCCGACCGCGCCGACGCCCGCCTGTCCCGCGGCGAGCACGCGCCGCTGCTCGGGGTGCCCGTCGCCGTCAAGGAGGACCTCGCCGTCGCGGGCCTGCCCACCACCAGCGGCACCGCCGCCGTCGAGGGCGCCGCGACCGCCGACAGCCACGTCGTGGCCCGCCTGCGCGCCGCCGGCGCCGTCCTCGTCGGCCGCACCCGCATGCCCGAACTCGGCCTGTGGCCGCACACCGAGTCCACCTGGGCCGGCGCCACCCGCAACCCGTGGTCGCCCGACCACTCGCCCGGCGGGTCCAGCGGGGGGTCGGCCGCCGCCGTCGCCGCCGGGCTCGTCGGCGCCGCCGTGGGCACCGACGGCGCGGGCTCCGTGCGCATCCCCGCCGCCTGCACCGGCCTGTTCGGTTTCAAACCCCGCCGCGACCACGTCACCCTCGACCACGGTCACGACACCTGGGACGGCCTCGTCGTCGCCGGCCCCGTCACCCGCCACGTCCGCGACGCCGCCCTGCTGCTCGACGTCCTCGCCCCCGGACACGACCACACCCGCGCCGTCACCGACGCCCGCACCCTGCGCATCGCCGTGTCCCTGCGCCCCTGGGGAACCGCCATCGGCGTCGACCCCGAGGTCCGCGACGCCGTCCTCGACACCGCGGGCCTGCTCTCCGACCTCGGCCACGACGTCACCCGCACCGACCCCGACCTGCGCGCCACCAGCGGCTCCACCGGGTTCGCCGTCCGCTACCTGCACGTCGCCGCCGCCGCCGAGGCACGACTGGACCGCCCCGACCGGCTCGACCGCCGAACCCGCGCCGTCGCCGCCCTCGGCCGCTCCCTGCCCCGCGCCGCCGTGCGCGCCGCACTCGCCCAGCAGGACGGCCTCACCCGCCACGCCGACCGCCTCTTCGAGGACCACGACCTGCTGCTCACCCCGGTGCTCACCCGACCACCCCTGCGCGTCGGGGAGTGGGACCGCCGCCCCACCGTCGCCGCCCTGCTCGCCGCCGCCCGCATGACCGCGTTCCTGCCGCTGTGGAACATCACCGGCAACCCCGCCGCCGCCGTCCCCGCCGGGCACACCCGCACCGGCCTGCCGCTCGCCGTGCAACTGGTCGCCGCACCCGACGCGGAGACCACGATCCTCACCGCCGCCGGACAACTCGAACGCGCCCGCCCCTGGGCCGCCCACCCGGCTACTGACCAGCCCGCTGCCGACCAGTCGGGGCGAGGGCCCCGGTCAGCCGCCCGCGTCCGGCGCCGGCTCCGACACCCACTCCGGCAGGTCGCCGTCGCGCGCCAGGGCCGCCACCGCCCGCTCCCGCACCCCCGGCCACCCCACCGTGCCCGCCGCCAGCACCCGCAGCCGGTGCCACGCCTGCGCCGTCGGGTGCTCCAGCAGCACGCGCAGCCGCAACCCCACCGCGCGCTCCGCCCACCCCACCCGCAGGCACTCGTCCACGCCCAGGTCCACCAACGGCCCCGCCGAACCCCGCCCCCGCGTCGCGACCACGCCGCGCTCCACCCACTGCACGGCCTCCTCCGAGCGGCCCGCGTCGCGCAACACCGTCGCCACCCGCAGGTAGTGCCAGCCCGACGACAGGTCCCGCGTCAGCACCAGCACCTGCAGGTCCACGTCACCGGTGTGCTCGGCCAGCTCCTCCACCACCCGCAGCAACGCCCACCGCTCCCGGTCGTAGCGGCCGGTCCGCCCGAACCCGATCACCGGCAGCCGCTCGAACCGCTCCACCGCCCACGACCGGTAGCGTTCCAGCCCCTGCGCGCCCAGCGCCGCCGCGTACGGCGCCAACCGCACCTCCGGCGGTTCGGCGAACCCCGTCTGCAGGTGCAGCAGCCACCGCGCCAGCTCCTCCGGCGCCGCCGGGTCGTCCGCGCACGCCACCGCGTGCAGGTCCACCACCCGGTCCACCAGCTCCGTCAACCGCGCCCGGTGGGGCCGGTGCCGTGGCACGGCGTCCACCAGCAGCTCCGCCAACTCCTGCGCCACCACCCGCGCGCCGGGACCGGCCAGGACCAGCTCCGAGAGCCCCGCCACCACCGCGGCCAACTCCTGCCAGCGCGCCGCCCAGGGCAGGTCCGGGCGGGTCAGCGCGGTCGCCGCGCGACCGGTCAAGGCGTGCACCGCGCCATCCAACCGCACCCGCCGTCACCGGCCGTGCGCTCCACCGCACGCCCCGCACCCGGCCCACCACCGCAAACACGACGCGGGGGCGCCGGCCACACGGCCGACGCCCCCGTCAATGCGGTCAAGATCACTACACGGTCAGGACCGCCGTCACGCGTACGGCGGGCCGGCCTGCTCCGCGACACCCCCACCGGGGGCGGCGGGTCCGCCCAGCTCCCGCGCGGGGTCCGCGCCCCGGCCCAGCGGCGGGACCGGCGGCTCGGCCAGCGGGCTGGGCACCTCCTTGCGGGCCACCGCCTCCGCCGCGCGCACCGCCTCGGCCACCGCCGGGTCCGGCGCCGTGTCGAACCACTCCGCCACCGACGCGTCGTCCTCCTCCGGGCGCGACGCCGGCGGCTCCTCGGCCGACGGCTCGTAGCGGAACACCCCGTCCTCGCCCGGCGCGCCCAGCATGCGCGCGAAGCCCTCCAGCGCCTTGCCGTAGTCCGACGGCACCAGCCACACCTTGTTCGCGTCGCCCTGCGCCATCTGCGGCAGCGTCTGCAGGTACTGGTAGGCCAGCACCTCCGGCGTCGGCTTGCCCGCCTTGATCGCCGCGAACACCTTCTCGATCGCCTTGGCCTGGCCCTGCGCCTGCAGGTAGCGGGCCGCCCGCTCGCCCTGCGCCCGCAGGATGCGCGACTGCCGCTCCGCCTCCGCCGCGAGGATCGACGCCTGCTTCGCGCCCTCCGCCGAGAGGATCTGCGACTGCTTCTGGCCCTCCGCGGTCTTGATCGACGCCTCCCGCTGGCCCTCGGCGTTGAGGATCATCGCGCGCTTCTCCCGGTCGGCGCGCATCTGCTTCTCCATCGAGTCCTGGATCGAGGGCGGCGGGTCGATCGCCTTGAGCTCCACCCGCGCCACCCGGATGCCCCAGCGGCCGGTCGCCTCGTCGAGCACCCCGCGCAACTGGTTGTTGATCTCGTCGCGGGAGGTCAGCGTCTCCTCCAGGCTCATCCCGCCCACCAGGTTGCGCAGCGTCGTGGTCGCCAACTGCTCCACGCCCACGATGTAGTTCGAGATCTCGTAGACCGCCGCGCGCGGGTCGGTGACCTGGAAGTACACCACCGTGTCGATCGACACGGTCAGGTTGTCCTTGGTGATCACCGGCTGCGGCGGGAAGGACACCACCTGTTCGCGCAGGTCGATGCGCGCCCGCACCCGGTCGAAGAAGGGCACCAGGATGTTCAGGCCCGGCGCCGCGGTCGTGCGGTAGCGGCCCAGCCGCTCGATCACCGCGGCCGTGGCCTGGGGGATCACCAGGACCGCCTTCACCATGACGACGAGCACGAACAACACCAGGACCGCGATGACGATCAACGTCGTGGTCAAGTCTCCAGCCTCCGCTCAGGCCCCGGACAGCACCACCGCGGTCGCGCCCGAGATCTCGACAACAGTCACTTCGACGCCGGGTTCGATCACCTCGCGGTCCAACGACCGCGCCGACCACACCTCGCCGCCGATCCGCACCCTACCGCCATGGCCGTCCACAGTGGACACGACCACGGCGGTGCCGCCCACCAGGGCCTCCACGCCCGACCGGTGGCCCTGGCCCAGCTCCAGGCGCCGCCGGATCGCCGGTCGCGCACCCGCCACCAGGCCCAGCGACACCACGCCGAACACGATCGCGCTGACCACCACGTCCGCGCCCAACGCCGCCGAGCCCGCGGCGCCGAACGCCGCCAGACCCAGCATCACCAGCACGAAGTCGCCCGAGAGGATCTCGGCGGCCACCAGCACGACACCGAGGATCAACCAGATCAGCGCGGCCACACGGCCATTGTCGCACCCGGAGGGGACCCGCCGCCCGGTTTCACGCCACCGGCTCGGTCACGAAATCGATCAGCCGCTCCACCGCGCCGATCAACGGCGTCTCCAGGTCGCGGAAACCCGACACCCCGGCCAGCACCCGCCGCCACCCCTCCCACGGCTCGCCCCAGCCCAGCGCCGCGCACACGCCCTCCTTCCACGGCACCCCGCGCGGCACCACGGGCCACGCCGCGATGCCCACCGCCGCGGGCTTCACCGCCTGCCACACGTCGACGTAGGGGTGGCCCGTGACCAGCACGTGCTCGTCGCGCACCCCCGCCACCAGCCGCGACTCCTTCGACCCCGCCACCAGGTGGTCCACCAGCACCCCCAGCCGCCGGCCCGGACCGGTGCCGAACTCCGCGATCCGCTCCGCCAGCACGTCCACCCCGTCCAACGGCTCCACCACCACGCCCTCCACCCGCAGGTCGTGCCCCCACACCCGCTCCACCAGCTCCGCGTCGTGCAGCCCCTCCACCCAGATGCGGCTGTCGCGCGCCGTGCGGGCCTTCAGCCCCGCCACCCTCACCGACCCCGACGCCGACCGGGCGGGCGCCGCCGGCGCGACGGGCGCGGGCCGGGTCAGCGTCACCGGCCGCCCGTCGAGCAGGAACGCCGCCGGGCGCGGCGGGAACAACCGGCGCCGGCCGGCGCGGTCCTCCAGCACCACCTGCCCGTGCTCGAAGCCCACCACCGCGCCGCAGAACCCCGACGCCGGGTCCTCCACCACCAGGCCGACCTCGGCGGCCACCTCCGGCACCACCCTGCGCTTGCGCCCCGACAGCACGTCCCGGCCGTAATCGTGTGATCGCACGGCCCGCGACGTTACCTCCCGCCCACCCCGCCGACCGGACGACGGCGCGGACGCGGGTCCCGGCGCTCCGGGGTCGGCGCTCCGGGGTCAGCGGTCCAGGCGCAGGACGAACCGCTCCACGTCCCGCCCGCGGCCCGCCGCGAACGACACGTCCTCGCCGACCGCCACGAACCCGCACTTGGCCAGCACCCGCAGCGACCCCACGTTGTCCACCGCCGCCCGCGCGTAGAGCGGACGCGTCGGGTCGCGGTCCAGGTACAGCGCCAGCGCCGCGGTGGCCAGGCCCCGACCCCAGTGCGCCGGATCGATCCAGCACGTCACCTCGGGCCGGCCGGACCGCGCGGACCTCGCCAGGTGGCCCACCACCTCGCCGTCGAAGAGCACCGTGCGCGCCACCACCCGGTCGTCGGCCAGGTCGCGCGCCCACCGCACCAGGAACGCCGCCCGGTCCGACGGGTCGCCGACGGTGAACGCCGCCATGCGCGCCGCGACCGGGTCCCGCTGGTGCTCGAAGAACACCAGCACGTCCTGCGCCGTCACCTCGCGCAGTTCGACGCCGCCCACACGGCCAGTGAACACCCGACACGGCCGGTTGTCAGGAGGGCCGGTCCGGTCAGAACGCGGGCCAGGGGATCGCCGGCCAGTCGTCCGACGGCTCCGGGTACGCCCCCGCCGCCAGCAGCTTCTCCAGCCGCACGGTCAGCGCGCGCACCTCCGCGCGCGTCAGGTGCTCGTGCAGCCGCTCGCCCAGACCGGTGTCCAGGCACTCCCGCAGCCGCCGCAGCGCCGCCACGGCCTCCTCCGGCAGCGGCTCGCCCAGCCAGCCCCACAGCACCGTGCGCAGCTTGTCCTCGACGTGCAGGCAGATGCCGTGGTCCACCCCGTACACCGCGCCGTCGGTGGCGTGCAGCACGTGCCCGCCCTTGCGGTCGGCGTTGTTCACCACCGCGTCGAACGCCGCCATCAGCCGCATCCGCGGGTGGTCGGCGTGCACCAGCACCGCGGGCTCGCCGTAGCGGTCGTGCGCGCGCAGCACCGGCCGCCACCCGGCGCGGACCTCGTCCTCCGCGACGATGTCGACCAGGTCGTCGTCCTCGCGGGTCTCCACCCACAGTTGCACCATGCCCGACCCGAACGGGCCCGGCCGCAGCACCGTGGGCGGCACCAGGTGCAGGCCCGACGCCTGCGACACCAGGTAGGTCGCCACCTCGCGGCCGGCCAGCGTGCCGTCGGGGAAGTCCCACAACGGGCGCTCGCCGCGCACCGGCTTGTAGACGCACTGCGCGCTCACGCCGTCCAGGCTGATCGCGCAGAACAGGGTCGCGTTGGAGGCGTCGACCAACCGGCCCTCGACCTCGATGCGCCCGTGCTCCAGCAGGTCGAGCGCGCCGTCGTCACCAGGTCGCACCCCGGGCTCAGCCCTCGTCCGAGCGCCGGTAGCCGTTCTGCCTCGGGCAGACGTGCCCCTCCGGGTCCAGCGGCTCCGAGCACAGCGGGCACGGCTTGCGGCCCGCCTTCACCACCCGCTCGGCGCGCTCGGCGAACGCCCGCGCCTCACCGGGGCTCAGGAACACCCGGACCGCGTCCGGGCCCTCCTCGGTGTCGTCGAGGACCACCGCCTCGTCGACCTCCTCCTCGGTGATCGCGAGCAGTTCGATGACGACCGCGCGGGACTCGGCGTCCCAGCCCAGCCCCATCGTGCCGACCTTGAACTCCTCCTCGACCGGCACCGACAGGGGTTCGGTGTCCCGGAGGTCGTCGGGCGCCGCCTCGGGGACCTCCGCGCCGAACCGCCGGTGCACCTCCTCCAGCAGCGAGCCGATGCGCTCGGCGAGTACGGCGACCTGTTGCTTCTCCAGCGCCACGCTGACCAGCCGGGCCTCCTCGGAGGCCTGCAGGTAGAACGTGCGCTCGCCAGGCTGCCCGACTGTGCCGGCGACGAACCGGTCGGGCTGGCGGAATACGTGGATGACGCGTGCCATGACAACGACGACCCTAGGCCACGCGGGCAAGATCGGCAGACCCGCCCCGGTGTTCGCGGCCCGCCGGCGCCGGCGGGCCCCGCCGATCACCGCCGGCCGGCCCCGCCGGCGCCCGGATAGGGTCGCCCCCGTGGTGACGATCGCACCGTACGGAACGTGGACATCGCCCATCGGCGCGGCCGACGCCGCCGCGGCCGGAGGGGGACCGCACTGGGTCGACCTGCACCGGGGCGTGCCCTGGTGGGCCGAGGGGCGCCCCGCCGAGGGCGGCCGGGTCGCGCTGGTGCGCGACGGGCACGACCTGCTGCCGCCCCCGTGGAACGTGCGCAACCGCGTCCACGAGTACGGCGGACGCCCCTGGGTGGTGCTCGACACCCCCGACGGGACGCGCGTGGCGTTCACCGACTGGGGCGACCAGCGCATCCACCTGTTCGACCCCGACGACCCGCGGCCCCGGCCGATCACCGCCGAGCCGGAACGCCACCACGGCCTGCGCTACGCCGACCTGACCGCCGGCCCCGACCACACCGAGGTGTGGTGCGTGCGCGAGACCGTCACCGGCGACGCCCGCACCGACGTGCGCCGCGACCTCGTCGCCGTGCCGCTGGACGGCTCCCCGGCGCGCGTGCTCGCCGCCAGCCACCACTTCATGACCGGCCCCCGCGTCTCGCCCGACGGCCGTCGGCTGGCCTGGATCGGCTGGGACCACCCGCGCATGCCGTGGGACGGCTCCGAGCTGTGCGTCGCCGAGATCGGCTCCGACACCCACCGCGTGCTGGCCGGCGGCCCCGACGAGGCCGTGTGCCAGGTCGAGTGGGAGGGCGACGACCTGCTCGTCCTCACCGACCCCGACGGCTGGTGGAACCTGTTCCGCATCGGCCTCGACGGCACCGCCGTCAACCTCGCCCCGTGCCGCGAGGAGCTCGGCGGACCGATGTGGCGGCTGGGCAACCGCTGGTTCGCCGCCATCGACCGCGGCCGCTACGCCGTGCTGCGCTCCGGCGCGCCGGCCGTGCTCGACGAGCGCAGCGGCACGGTCACCGACATCGACGTCGACCTGCCCGTGTGGCACGCACACCTGGCCGTGCACGACGGCGTGCTCGTCAGCAGCGCCGCCGGCCCGCGCACCGAAGCCGCCGTGGTGTCGCTGGACCTGTCCACCGGCGAACTGACCGAGCACACCCGGCCCGGCGCGCCCCTGCCGGCCGAGTACCTGCCCGTGCCCGTCGAGCGCGTGGTCACCGGACCCGGCGGCGACGTGCCCGCCCACATCTACCCGCCGACCAACCCCGACTTCGCCGCGCCCGACGGCGAGGAACCGCCGTACGTCGTGCACGTCCACGGCGGGCCCACCGGCCGCAGCGCGCCCGTCCTCGACGCCGAGATCGCCTACCTCACCAGCCGCGGCATCGGCGTCGTGGCCGTCGACTACGGCGGCTCCACCGGCTACGGCCGCGCGTTCCGCGAACGGCTGCGTGAGCAGTGGGGCGTCGTCGACGTCGCCGACTGCGCCGCCGTCGCCCGGGCCCTCGCCGAGGAGGGCACCGCCGACGGCGACCGGCTCGCCATCCGCGGCGGCAGCGCGGGCGGGTGGACCGCGGCCGCGTCGATGACCACCGTCACGACCTACCGCTGCGCCATGATCGCCTTCCCGATCCTCGACCTGCGGGGCTGGACCGGCGAGGGCGGCGAGACCCACGACTTCGAGTCCCGCTATGTCGAGGGCCTGGTCGGGCCCTGGCCCGCCACCGCCGACCGCTACGCCGAGCGCTCGCCCTCGCACCGGGTCGAGCACCTGGCCGGCCCCGTGCTGCTCCTGCAGGGGCTGGAGGACGAGATCTGCCCGCCCGACCAGGCCGACCGCTTCGCCGCCGCACTCGACGGCACCGGCGTCCCGCACGCCTACCTGACCTTCGAAGGGGAGCAGCACGGCTTCCGCAGGGCCGCGACCATCGTCGCCGCCCTGGAGGCCGAACTGTCCTTCTACGGGCAGGTCCTCGGCTTCACCCCCGCCGACGTGCCCGTCCTGGAGCTGCGCCGGTGAGCGGCCCGCCGCTGTCCCCGACGAGCGGCCCGCCGCTGCTGCGGCCCGGCGACCGCGTCGCCGTCGTCAGCCCCGCCGGCCCCGTCGACCCCGGGCTGCTCGACGCGGGCCTGGCGCTGCTGCGCACGTGGGACCTGGACGCCGAACCCGCCCCGCACGCCCGCGACACCCACCCCGAACTGCCCTACCTGGCCGGGACCGACGCGGACCGCGCCCACGACCTGACCCGGGCCTGGCTGGACCCCGACGTGGCCGGGGTGCTGTGCGCCCGCGGCGGCTACGGCAGCCTGCGCGCGGTCGACCTCGTCGACTGGGCCGCCGTCGGCGCGCACCGCAAGGTGTTCGCCGGCTCCAGCGACATCACCGCCCTGCACACCCGCTTCCACGCCGCCGGCCACGCCACCTGGTTCGGGCCGATGATCGGCACCAGGGCGTTCGTCGAGGACACCGCCGCGCGCGAGCACCTGCGCCGCGCCCTGTTCACCGGCGTCACCGGCTGGCGCGGCACCGGCCGCACACCCGGCACGGCCCGCGGCGCCGCGTTCGGCGGCAACCTCAGCCTGCTCTTCGACACCCCGCCCCCGGCCGGGGCGGTCGTGCTCCTCGAAGACGTCGACGAGGAGCCCTACCGGCTCGACCGCATGCTCACCGGCATGCGGCGCACCGGCTGGTTCGACGACGTCGCGGCGCTCGTGCTCGGCTCCTGGACGGGCTGCGGAAACGCCGCGCCCGTGCTCGCCGACCGCTTCGGCGACCTCGGCGTGCCCGTCGTCGCCGACGTGCCCTTCGGCCACTGCGCAGGCCAGCTCACCCTGCCGCTGGGCGTGTCGGTCGAGGTCGACGGCCACACCGGCGTGGTAACCGTGGTGCCGTGAGGATCCACGCGGCCGACGGCCCGTTCGACGTCCCCCTGTGGGAACCCGCCACCGGCCACGGCCCCGGCCTGGTGCTCGTCCAGGAGATCTTCGGCCTCGACGACCACCTCCGGTCCGTCGCGGCCGGCCTCGCCGCGCTCGGCTACGTCGTCGCCGTGCCCGAGCTGTTCCGGCGCACCGCCCCCGGCTGGGTCGGCGAGCACGACGACGCCGGCGTCGCCGCGGCCGGCTGCGCGAGCGGTGCGGGCGCGCCGGCGTGCTGGGCTTCTGCCTCGGCGGCTCGATCGCCTACGAAGCCGCTGTCGCCGACAGGCCCGACGCGGTCGTGTCGTTCTACGGCTCTGGCGTCCCGGACCGGATCGGCGAGCTGCACCGGGTGACCTGCCCGATCCAGTTCCACTTCGGCGGGCAGGACCCCTACATCCCGGGCACGGCGGTGCAGCGGGTCGTCGACGCCGCCGCCGGCCACCCCGGCGCCGAGGTGCACGTCCAGCAGGACGCGGGCCACGCCTTCCACAACGACGTCGCGCCCCGGTTCCACGACCCGGCGGCCGCGGCCGCCGCCTGGGACCTCACCACCGCGTTCCTCGCCCGCACCCTGCCCACCACCTGACCTGCCCGGACCTCGCGCCCCGGCCGGGGCCGGCGGGCGGTCAGCGGCGCGACCGGCTGTCGCGCAGCACCTGCGTGTCGCGCCGCACCTCCGCGGCCCGGTCGCTGAGCGCCTGGATCTCGCGCGCCAGCTCCGGGTCCTCCACCCGCACCCGCCCCAGCGACTCCACCAGCGGCGCGACCAGGGCGACGACGTCGTCCACCTCCAGCGCCCGCCGCACCACCACGTCCACCCGGCCGACCTGACCGGCCAGGCTGCGCAGTGAGCCCGCGTTCTCCCGCGCCCACCGGCCCACCGCCCGGTCGGCCGCCCGCTTGTCCCGCTCGGCGCGCACCCGGCCCTCCGCCGTGTCGTCCCCCTCCGACGGTCGCAACCGCAGGTAGCGGCGCTCGGCCGCCTGCCGGCTGGCCAACCCGAGCGCCGGCGCCAGCTCCGCCCAGCTGGTGCCCATCGCCCGCGCGGAGGCGATCAGCTGCGGCTCCCACGCGGCCAGCTCCTCGCGCAGCCGCCGCAGCAGGACCAGCGCGGTCAGCACCTGACCGACGCCGACGTCGTCCCCCTCGACCGCGTGCCGGATGTTCTCGTAGTCGCCGCTCGCCATGTGGTCAACCTAATGACGACACGAGGTCTTGTCAACGGGATGACGACGTGGTAGAACGGTGGTGCAGCGCATTGACCAGACCAAACAGGAGGTGTTCCGATGTTGATGCGCACCGACCCGTTCCGGGAGCTGGACCGCCTGGCACAGCAGTTCTTCTCCGGGCCGGGCACGTGGTCGCGGCCGACGTCCATGCCGATGGACGCCTACCGCGCGGGCGACGAGTTCGTCGTCGAGTTCGACCTGCCCGGCGTCCCGGCGGACGCGATCGAGCTGGACGTGGAGCGCAACGTGCTCACGGTCAAGGCCGAGCGCCGCCCGAACCGCCGGACCGACGAGGTCGAGATGCAGGTCTCCGAGCGGCCGCTGGGCGTGTTCTCGCGGCAGTTGTTCCTCGGCGACACCCTCGACGCCGAGCACATCCGCGCCGACTACGACTCCGGTGTGCTCACCCTGCGCATCCCGATCGCGGAGAAGGCCAAGCCGCGCAGGATCGCCATCGGCAACGCCGACACCGGCCGCAAGGAGATCGACGCCTGACCCGGCGGCCGGCACGGCGGACACGCAACGCGGGGGACGTGCCGGGTGTCGTCACCGGCGCCCGGCACGTCCCCCGCGCCGCCTTCGGGCTCCGATCCCGCTCGACGTCGGCCGGGACCGGACCCGGTCGCACCACGGTGGCGCGGACGCTCCCGCACCCGCGATGATCACCGCCATGCGACCGGCGGCCGGACAGGTGCTGCACTTCTCCGAAGACCCGACCATCACCCGCTTCGAACCCCACGTCGCCCGCACCGCGCGCCAACCCGACGCCTACGTGTGGGCCGTCGACCACGACCGCGCCCCCGACTACTGGTTCCCCCGCCAGTGCCCGCGCGCGCTGGTGTGGACCGGGCCCCGCACCAACGCCGAGGACCGGGCCTGGCTGGGCGCCGAACGCGTGCACGTGATCGAGTACGGCTGGCTGGAGCGCCTGCGCACCGCCCGCCTCTACGCCTACCGGTTCGACGCCGCCGCGTTCCGGCCGTTCGGCGACCCGCCCAACGCCCACGTCGCCACCGTGCCCGTCGAACCGCTCGGCGACCCCGAACCGGTCGGCGACCTGCTCGCACTGCACGAGGAGGCCGGCATCGAACTGCGGCTGACCGCCGACCTGTGGCCGTTCTGGCGACGCGCCACGACCGGCACCCTCGGGTTCAGCGGCATCAGGCTGCGCAACGCCGCACCCGACCCCGCCGCACCCCTGACCCCGGCCGGCGGGACCGCCGGGTCAGCGGAAGTCGGCGGCGTGGTCGTGCGCCCACCGCTCGAAGGTCAGCGCCCGCCGCCCCAGGACCTCCTCGACGTCCGGGGACACCCACGTGTTGCCCTCCGGGTACCGCCCCATCTCCAGGAACCACTCCACCACCTGCGGCGGGTACACGTCGCGCCACAGTTCGCGGGCCTGCTCGGGGCTCAGTTCCACGAACCGGACCGGGCGGCCCACCGCCTCGCCGATCAGCCGGACCGCGTCGCGCCGGCGCACCGGCGCCGGACCGGTGGGCCGGTAGGTGCGGCCCTCGTGCCCGTCGGTCAGCAGCGCCCGCACGACGATCGCCGCGATGTCGTCCTCGTGGACCAGGGCGCTGTTCCAGTCCCCGAACGGCGCACGCACGACACCCTCCGCGCGGATCGACGGCGCCCACTCCCGGGTGTTGGCCATGAACTCGCCGGGGAACAGGTGGGTCCACCCGATGCCCGACGACCCGATCGCCCGGTGGAACGCCCGGTGCCAGGACTCCAGCGGGTCGTCGTCGGCGCGGCCCGGGTCGTCGTGACCCAGGTGGGTGAGCCGCCGCACGCCCGCCTCGCGCAGGACGTCGACGATCGCGGAACCGTCGCCCTCCATCGACACCAGGTGGACCCGCTCGACACCGCGCAGCGCCGGGAGCAGGGACGGCGGGTCGGTGAAGTCGCCCGCCACCACCTCCACCCCGGCCGGTAAGCGGGCGGCGGCGGGGTCGCGGGTCAGGGCGCGGACCTCGTGGCCCGCGGCGAGCAGTCGGCGCACCACGGCACCGCCGACGGTCCCGGTCGCCCCGGTGACGAGAATCGGCATGGAAATCCTCCGGACATGGCGAACAAGCCCTGGTGAGGGGCTTGGCGAAGGTGTTCGGACCGTGTGCGGGAAGAATGCCCGCGAAAATGCCGGATTGTCAAACATGAACGCGGTGTTCACGTTTTCCGGAAATGGCGCGGACAACACGGGTTGCCTCCATACCGACCGGTCGGTACCCTCGCGACGTGGACGAACGGCGCATCGACGCGGTGGTGCTGGACTGGGGCGGTGTGCTCACGGTCTCCGTGCCCACCTTCATCGAGGACTGGCTGACCAGCGAGAACATCGACCGGGACCGCTACGGCACCACCGTGCGCGGCTGGATGGGGCGCGACGCCGCCCCCGACAACCCCGTGTTCCGCCTGGAGACCGGCGAACTGACCACGCACGAGTTCGAGGCGCTGCTCGCCGCCGAACTGGTCACCCTCGACGGCCGCGAGGTGGCCTCCACCGGGCTGCTGCGCCGCATGTTCGGCAGCGCCCACCCCGACCCCGCGATGGTCGACCTGGTGCGCGGACTGCGCGCCGACGGCATCACCACCGCGCTGCTGTCCAACAGCTGGGGCGAGGGCTACCCCGAGGACCTGCTGCTGGAGCTGTTCGACACCATCGTGATCAGCGGTCGCGTCGGTCTGCGCAAACCCGACCCGCGCATCTTCGAGCACACCCTCGACCGGCTCGGCCTGCCCGCCCACCGCTGCGTCTTCTTCGACGACGCCCCGGTCAACGTCGAGGGCGCCCGCGCCGTGGGCATGCACGCGCACCGGCACACCGACGCCGAGTCCACGCGCGCCGTGATCGACCAGCTCAGGGGAGCCGCCGCATGACCGAACCACCCACCCCGGATCTGCCCACCCCGGATCTGCCCGGACTCGACCTGCGCCGGCTCGCCGCCCACCTCGGCACCGCCGCGCTGACCGGCGAACTCATCCCCGGCGGCCGGTCCAACCTCACCTACCGGGTCACCGACGGCGCGCACCGCTGGGTGCTGCGCCGCCCGCCGCTCGGGCACGTCCTCGCCACCGCGCACGACATGACCCGCGAGCACCGCGTCATCTCCGCCCTGGCCGGCACCGCGGTGCCCGTGCCCGCCGTCGAGCTGCTGTGCGAGGACACCGACGTCATCGGCGCGCCGTTCTACCTGATGGAAGAGGTGCCCGGCCAGGCCCTGCGCCACCGCGACCAGTGCCCGTGGCTGACCCCGGACAAGGCGCGCGCCCTGTCCGACCGGCTCGTCGACGTGCTGGCCGACCTGCACGCCGTGGACCCCGCCGACGTCGGCCTGACCGACTTCGGCCGCCCCGAGGGCTTCCTCACCCGCCAGGTCACCCGCTGGGGCAAGCAGCTCGACGCCTCCCGCAGCCGCGAGCTGCCCGGCATCGACGAACTGCGCGACCGGCTCGGCGCCACCGTCCCCCGCTCCGCCCGCGCCACGATCGTGCACGGCGACTACCGGCTCGACAACGTGCTCGTCACCGAGGACCCCGTCGACATCAGCGCCGTCCTGGACTGGGAGATGGCCACCCTCGGCGACCCGCTCGCCGACGTCGGCCTGCTGTGCGTGTACTGGAACGGCATCGGTGCCCGCGAGGACGACCCCGTCACCGGCACCGTGCCCACGCTGCCCGGCTTCACCGGCGCCGGGGAGATGGTGCGGCGCTACGCCGAGCGCAGCGGCGCCGACGTCACGGACCTCGACTGGTACACGGCGTTCGCCTACTTCAAGCTCGCCGTGATCCTGGAGGGCATCCACTTCCGCTTCACCCGGGGCAAGACCGTGGGCGCCGGGTTCGACCAGATCGGCCACCTCACCCTGCCATTGGTCAGGCAGGGACTCGCCGCGACCGCAGGAGAGCGCTGATGGACTTCGCCTACGACGCCAGGACCGAGGAACTGCGGGAGAAGCTGCTGCGGTTCATGGACGAGCACGTGTACCCGGCCGAACCCGTCGCCGCGCGCCAGCTCGCCGAGGCCGCCGACCCGTGGGCGCGCCCCGCCGTCCTCGCCGACCTCAAGGCCGAGGCCCGCCGCCAGGGCCTGTGGAACCTGTTCCTGCCCGATACCGAGCACGGCGCCGGCCTGACCAACCTCCAGTACGCGCCGCTGGCCGAGATCACCGGCCGCAGCCCGCACCTGGCCCCGGAGGCGCTCAACTGCGCCGCGCCCGACACCGGGAACATGGAGGTGCTGGCGATGTTCGGCACCGAGGCGCAGAAGAAGCAGTGGCTGCGCCCGCTGCTCGACGGCGAGATCCGCTCCGCGTTCTGCATGACCGAACCCGACGTCGCCTCCTCCGACGCCACCAACATCGCCACCAGCATCGTGCGCGACGGCGACGAGTACGTGGTCAACGGCCGCAAGTGGTGGTCCTCCGGGGCGATGAACCCCGACTGCGCGATCTTCATCGTGATGGGCAAGACCGACCCCGACGCCGAACGGCACCGCCAGCAGGCGATGATCCTCGTCCCGCGCGACACGCCGGGCGTGCGCGTCGAGCGCGGCATGCACGTCTTCGGCTACACCGACGCCTCCCACGGCGGCCACGCCGAGATCGTGTTCGACGACGTCCGCGTGCCCGCCGACAACCTCGTCGCCGGCGAGGGCGAGGGCTTCGCCATCGCCCAGGCCCGCCTCGGCCCCGGCCGCATCCACCACTGCATGCGCCTGATCGGCATCGCCGAACGCGCCCTGGAGCTGATGTGCCGACGCGCGGTGTCGCGCGTCGCCTTCGGCAAGCCCATCGCGCGCCAGGGCGTCGTGCAGGAGTGGATCGCCGAGTCCCGGGTGCGCATCGAGCAGGCCCGGCTGCTGGTGCTCAAGACCGCGTGGCTGATGGACACCGTCGGCAACAAGGGCGCGCACACCGAGATCCAGGCCATCAAGATCGGCACGCCGCTGATGGCCGAGTGGGTCCTCGACAAGGCCATCCAGGCGCACGGCGCGGGCGGCGTGAGCCAGGACTTCCCCCTGGCCGAGCTGTGGGCCTCCGCCCGGACCCTGCGCCTGGCCGACGGCCCCGACGAGGTCCACCGCATGTCGCTGGCCAAGCGGGAACTCAGGAAGTACCTGTAGCACCACCCGGCCGCGCCCCGGCCGGTTCGCGCGGCGCCGCACCCGTCCTCCCGCCGCGCGGACCGGTCAGCCGGGCACCCGGTACGACGGCACGGCGGCCAGCAGGGTGCGCGTGTAGTCGTGCCGCGGCGCGAGCAGTACCTGCTCCACCGTGCCCTGCTCGACGATCTCGCCCCGGTACATCACGGCCACCCGGTCGGCGATGGTCCACGCCAGGCCCAGGTCGTGCGTGATCACCAGGGCGCCCAGGTCCAGGTCGCGGCGCAGGCGCAGCAGCAGGGCCAGGATCTCGCCGCGCACGGAGGCGTCGAGCGAGGCCACCGGCTCGTCGGCGATCAGCAGGCGCGGCCCCAGGGCCAGGGCGCCGGCGATGACGACGCGCTGGCGCTGACCGCCGGAGAGCTGGTGCGGCAGGGACGGGAAGAAGCGCTCCGGTGGGCGCAGCTCGGCTTGGGCGAGGGCCTCGGCCACGCGCTCGCGCTCGTCGCCGGCCACGCCGTGGATGCGCAGCCCTTCGGCGACGGCCTCGTACACCGAGTGCCTCGGGTTCAGGGCGCTGGTCGGGTCCTGGAGCACGAGCTGGACCTGGCGGCGGTAGGCGCGCAGGCCCGAAGCGGAGCGTGGCAGCGGGGCGCCGCCGAACAGGACCCGCCCCGCGGTGGGTTTCCGCAGGCCCAGCAGGGTCCGGGCGAGGGTGGTCTTGCCGGAGCCGGACTGGCCGACCAGCGCCAGGATCTCGCCCCGGCGGACCTCCAGGTCCACGCCCGCCACGGCGGTGGTGCGGCCGTAGTCGACCCGGACGCCCTCGGCGCGCAGCAGCACCTCGCCCGCGGTGCCGTCGCCGGCGTGGCGCGAGGCCGGGTCGCCCACGGTGGGGAAGGCGGCGGCCAGGGCGCGGGTGTGCGGGTGGGTGGGGTGGTGGATGACCTCGCGCGCGGGGCCCTCCTCGACCACCTCGCCGTCCCGCATCACCGCCAGCCGGTCGCACGTCGAGGCCAGCACGGACAGGTCGTGGCTGATCATGACCAGTCCGATGCCGCGTTCGGCGACCAGCCGCTTGAGCACGTCGAGGACCTGTGCCTGCACCACCACGTCGAGCGCGGTGGTGGGTTCGTCGGCCACGACCAGCCTCGGCCGGCACGCGAGCGCCATCGCGATCATCACCCGCTGCTTCTGCCCGCCCGACAGCTCGTGCGGGTAGGCGCGGGCTGCCCGCGCGGGCAGCTCCACCTGGTCGAGCAGGTCCCGCACGGAGCCCTCCACGCCGTGCAGCCGCATCGGCTCGGCGATCTGGTCCCCGACGCGGTGCACCGGGTTGAGCGCGTGCATCGCGCCCTGGAACACCACCGAGGCCGCCGCCCACCGCACCGCGCGCAGCCGGCCCCACGACATGGTCCGCACGTCCTCGCCGTCGAGCAGCACCCGGCCCTCGACGCGGGCGTCGCGCGGCAGCAGCCGCAGCACCGACATGGCCACGGTGGACTTGCCGCAGCCCGACTCGCCGGCCAGCCCCAGCGTCTCGCCCGCCGCGAGCGACAGGTTCACCGACCGCACCGCCGCGACGTCGCCGCCGTCCGCGCCGCGGTAGTGCACGCTCAGGTCCCGCAGCTCCAGCAGGCTCACCGCTCCCCCTTCAACCGCGGGTTGAGCACGGTCTCCAGCGCCCGCCCGACCAGCGTGAACGCCAGCACCACGCACACCACGCCCAGGCCGGGCGGGATCAGGAACCACCAGGCGCGCTGAGACACCGCGCCGTGCATGTTCGCCGCGTGCAGCATCGACCCCCACGACACGCGCGTGGGGTCGCCCAGCCCCAGGAACGACAGCGTCGACTCCGCCACGATCGCGCTGGCCACGGTCAGCGTGGTGTTGACGAACACCAGCGGCAGCACGGCGGGCAGCACGTGCCGGCCCACGACGTGCGCGTGGCCGCCGCCCAGGGCGCGGGCGCGTTCGATGAACGGCCGCGCCTCCACCGCCAGGGTCTGCGCGCGCACCAGCCGCGCGGTCCCCGGCCACGACGTCACGCCGATGGCCAGCACGATCGTGGCCAGGCCGCGCGGCAGCACGGTGGACAGGGCGATGGCCAGCACCAGCGAGGGCAGCACCAGGAAGAAGTCGGTGAACCGCATCAGCAGCGCCGACACCCAGCCGCCGAAGTGCGCCGCGGCGATGCCGACGACGGTGCCGATGAGCACCGAAAGCACGGTCGCGGCCAGGCCCACGACCAGCGAGATGCGGGTGCCCCACCAGGTCAGCAGCAGCACCGAGCGGCCGTTGTGGTCGGTGCCCAGCCAGTGCCCGGTCGACGGCGGCTCCCACGGCGCGGCCGTCACCCGCGTCACGTCCAGCCCGGCGGTGTCGGTCACCAGCGGCGCGAGCAGCGCCAGCACCGCGATCACGCCGAGCCCGACCAGGCCGGCCACGCCGCCGCGCTGGGCGGCGAACTCGCGCCACGTCGCCCGGGCCGCGGCCCGGCGGCGCTGCCACGCGATCGTCGTCATGCCGCACGCACCCGCGGGTCCAGGACCCGGTAGGCCAGATCGGCCAGCACGTTCATGAAGATCACCGCTCCCGCCAGCACCACGAACGTGCCCTGCAGCAGCGGCAGGTCCGGTCCGGTCAGCGCCTCGTAGGTCAGCAGCCCCAGCCCCGGCCAGGAGAACACGGTCTCCACCGTGATCGCCCCCGACACCACCAGGCCCAGGTGCAGGAACACCAGGGTCACGGTCGGCAGCAGCGCGTTGGGCACCGCGTGGCGGCGGCGCACCAGGTCGTCGCGCAGCCCCTTCGCGCGCGCGGTCGTGAGGTAGTCGGCGTGCATCTCCTCCAACAGCGAGGACCGCATGACCAGCAGGTACTGCGCGTAGACCACGGCGATCATGGTCAGGCACGGCAGCACCAGGTGGTGGGCGACGTCCACCGACTGCGACAGGAAGTCCGGCGGCGTGTCGGGGTAGCGCATGCCGCCGGAGGGGAACAGGTCGCCGGTGGCCATCGACAGCAGCATGCCCAGCCAGAACGTCGGCATCGCCCACTGCGTCAGCGCCACGCCGGTGGACACCCGGTCGAACCGCGACCCGCGCCGCCACGCGCCCCGGATGCCCAGCCACAGCCCGAGCGCCACCGCCAGCAGGGTCGCGGTGCCCACCAGCAGCAGCGTCGGCCACAGCCGTTCGCCGATCAGCTCCAGCACCGGGCGGCTGTAGACGTAGGAGGTGCCCAGGTCGCCGCGCAGCACGCCGGCGACGTAGTCGACGAACTGCTCGCGCAGCGGCTTGTCCACGCCCAGCCGGGCGCGCAGCTCGGCGATCTGCTCGGCGCCCACCGGCCGGCCCCGCGTCATGGTCACCACCGGGTCGCCGGGGATCACCCGGAACAGCAGGAACCCGAGGACGACCACGAGCACGAGGCTGACCAGGGCGCCCCCGAGCTTGCCCGCGAGGTACCGGGTCACTCGCGGTCCCCGGCGCCCTGCCTGCGCCGCCGCGACACCAGGAACACCGCACCCACCAGCACCACCAGCGCGCCGCCGACCACGGCGAGGACCTGCCCGGTGTTCGAGGTGCCCCCGGAGGACGCCGAGTCGGTGGGCGTGGCGCCGTAGTAGCCCCACACCCCGTTCTGGGCCATGATCACGCCGCCGGGGTCGGGCTGCACGGGGAACGAGGCGAACTTGTCGCTGCGGTACGCCTCCAGGGCGTTGTCGTAGCCGAGGATGATCGCCGGGACCTGGTCGTGGAAGCGCTGCTGCATCCGCTTGACGATGTCCTGCCGCGTGGCCGGGTCGAACTCGCTGCGCTGCCGGGCGTAGAGGGCGTCGTACTCGGCATCGCAGAAGAACGTGTCGGTGGTGCCGCCCTTGCCGTCGGCGTTGGGGCGCTGGGCGCAGGTGTGCAGCGACAGGATGTAGTCGGGGTCCGGGTTGGTGCCCCAGCCGGAGAAGACCAGGTCGAACGTGCCCGCGGTACTGGCCTCGTTGAGCTGGTTGTCGGAGACGATCTGCACGTCGACGGGGATGCCGAGGTCGGCCAGGGAGCGCTTGACGAACTCGGCGGTCTGCTCGTCGTAGGCGCGGCTGGCGTGGCCGAGCAGCCGCAGCGACAACGGCCGGCCGTCGGGGCCCACGCGGGTGCCGTCGGCGCCGCGGGCGTACCCGGCGGCGTCGAGGTCGGCGTTGGCCCCGGCCGGGTCGTACGCGCGGGCCCGCGCGGGCTCGGCCAGGTGGTAGGAGGCGAACACCGGGGGGATGAGGCCGGTGCCGCGCTGGGCGTAGCCGCCGTTGACGCGCTCGATGATGGAGTCGAGGTCGATGGCCTTGGCGATCGCGCGGCGCACCACGACGTCCTTGAGCGCGGGGTGCCCGTCGCCGATGGGGGTGCCGTCGCGGGTCGCGGCACCGGAGTTGATCACGATCTCGTTGAAGCGGCGGCCCTGCGCCTTGTTGAGGGTGATGCCCTCCTTGTCCTTGAGGGAGTCGAACTGGGCAGGCCCCATCCGGTTGACCAGGTCGACCTCGCCCTTGGCCAGGGCCTGGGCGGCGGCGTCGACGGTCTTGTAGTAGCTGAACGTCAGCTCGTCGTACTTGGGCGCGCCGCGCCAGTAGTCCTTGTTCGCCGCGAACCGGATGAACTCGTTCGCCCGGTACTCGGTGAGGACGAACGGGCCGCTGCCCACCACCGGCGTCCGGTCGTTGCGGTACTCGCCGATGTCGGCGACCTGCGACCACACGTGCTCGGGCACGATCGGCACGTCCAGCGCGAGCATCGTGGCCTGCGGCTGCTTCGTCCTGATCACCAGGGTCTCGTCGTCGGTCGCGGTGACCGACTCGAAGTCGGCGGTGAAGCTGCCGTTGGCGGTGGCGGCGGCCTCGTCGTCCATCATCAGGTTGTAGGTGAACGCCGCGTCACGGGCGGTGATGGGCTTGCCGTCGGACCACTTCTTGCCCGCGGGGATGGTGAAGGTCCAGGTCAGGCGGTCCTCGGAGGACGACCACTCCTTGGCCAGGCCCTCCACGGGACGCTGGTCGACGGCGTCGTAGGCGGTCAGGTAGTCGTACATGAGCCGGCCGACCTCGGTGCCCGCCTGGAAGATCGACAGGAACGGGTTGAGGGAATCCACCTGCTGGGTGATGGCCACCCGCAGCGTCACGCCCTGCTGGGCTTGTGCCCGGTCGACCGGCACCGGTATGGGTGACAGGACCAGCACGCCCGCCATCGCCGCCATCGCCCCGAGCCGTCGTACGCGCACCGTGACCGCCTCCGCCCCTAGTGGAAGTCAAGAAGTAACCATTGGGACAAGGTCTGCGTCAAGAACCGACGACCGCCGGTTACCGTGGTGACATGCGGATCATGATCTCGGCGGACATGGAGGGGGCGACGGGGGTCACCTGGACCGCCGACGTCGTCCCGCAGACCGAGCAGTGGCAGCGCTTCCGGCGCCTGTTCACCGGCGACGTCAACGCCTGCGTCGCCGGCGCGTTCACCGGCGGCGCAACCGACGTGCTCGTCAACGAGGCGCACTCGTCGCAACGCAACCTCCTGCTGGAGGACCTCGACCCGCGCGCCCGGATGCTCACCGGGCGCCACAAACCCCTGTCGATGATGCAGGGCATCGACTCCGGGGTCGACGGCGTCGTCTTCCTGGGCTACCACGCCGGAGCGGGCCGGGAGGGCGTGCTGGCCCACACCTACCTGGAGAACTCGATCACCGGCGTGTGGCTCGACGGCGTCCCGGCGAGCGAAGGGCTGCTCAACGCCGCGCTCGCCGCCGAGCACGGCGTGCCCGTGCTGCTGGTCACCGGCGACGACCGGGCCTGCGAGGACGCCCACGCCTACGCCCCCGACGCCGAACTGGTCGCGGTGAAGGAGTGCGTGAGCCGCTACGCCGCCGTGTGCCTGCCGCCCGCGGTGACCGCCGAGCGCATCGCCGCGGCCGCCGCGACCGCCCTGCGCCGCGCCGGCCGGACCGACCCCCGACCCGGCCCGCACCGCGTCGAAGTGGAGTTCGACGCCACCCACCTGGCCGCCGCGGCGGCCGTGGTGCCTACGGTGGAGCTGATCGACGCCCGCCGGGTAGCGTTCGACGCCGCCTCCATGACCCTGGCGATGCAGGCGTTCAAGGTCGTCACGGCGATCGCGGCGGGGGCGGTGGAAGGGATATATGGCTGAGGACGTCGTGGACCTGTGCGCGGCCCTGCTGCGCATCGACACCACCAACCACGGCCGGGGCGAGTCGGCCGGCGAGCGCGAGGCCGCCGAGTTCGTCGCCGCGCACCTGGAGGCCGCGGGCGTGCCCGCGACCCTGCTCGAACCCGCGCCGCGCCGCACCAACGTGCTGGCCCGCGTGCCCGGCACCGAGCCCGACCTGCCCGCGGTGCTCGTGCAGGCCCACCTCGACGTGGTGCCCGCAGACCCCGCGGAGTGGAGCGTGCCGCCGTTCGCCGGGATCGAGCGCGACGGCTACCTGTGGGGGCGCGGCGCCGTCGACATGAAGGACATGGTCGCCATGGTCCTCTCCGTCGTCGGCACCTGGGCCCGAGAGGGCCGCGCGCCCCGCCGCGACGTCGTGCTGGCGTTCGTCGCCGACGAGGAGGACACCGGCGCGTACGGCGCGCACTGGCTCGTCGACCACCACGCCGGGCACTTCGCCGGGTGCGCCGCCGCGATCAGCGAGTCCGGCGGCTTCTCCCACCACACCTTCGACAAGCGCATCTACCCCATCGGCACCGCCGAGCGCGGCACCTCGCACCTCCGGCTGACCGCCACCGGTCGCGCCGGGCACGGCTCGCGCCGCAACGAGGACAACGCCGTGCTCAAGCTCGTCAACGCCCTGGGCCGCCTCGCCGCGCTGCGCCACCCCGTGCGGCTCACCCCGGCCGTGCGGGCGTTCATCGAGCAGGTCGGCGCCGCGCTCGGGGTGCCGGTGGACCTCGACGACGTCGACGCCACCATCGCCCGCTTCGGGCCCGCCGCGAAGCTGGTGGAGAACACCGTCCGCAACAGCACCACCCCGACCGTCCTGGACGCCGGCTACAAGGTCAACGTCATCCCCGGCAGCGCCTCCGCCGAGGTCGACGTGCGCACCCTGCCCGGCACCGTGGACGAGCTGCTCGCCGCCGTGGACGACGCGCTGGGGCCCGACGTGCGGCGCGAGTTCCTCCAGCACCAGCCGCCCGTGCAGGCCCCGGTCGACTCGCCGTGGTTCGACGCGATGGCCGACGCGCTGCGCGCCGAGGACCCCGAGGCCGTCGTGGTGCCCTACTGCCTGGGCGGCGGCACCGACGCCAAGGCGTTCAGCAGGCTGGGCATCGACTGCTACGGGTTCGCGCCGCTCTACCTGCCCGAGGGCTTCGACTACCGGTCGGTGACCCACGGCGTGGACGAGCGCGTGCCCGTGGAGGGGCTGCGGTTCGGCGCGCGGGTGCTGGACCGGTTCCTGTCGTCCTGACCGCCCGGTCGCCGTCGGTGCCGTGTGGTCCACTGTGCGCGGACCGACCGGACCCGGAGGAGACGCCGTGGGTGTGCCGACCGACTACTTCCACGCGCCCGACGCGGCGACGGTGGCACGCGCCGTGGACGCCGCCGACGGCTACCCGGTCGTGGGCGGCGCGTGCCCCGCGTTCGTCGGGGTCGAGGCCAAGGGCATCGACCCCGACGTCCTCCTCGGGCAGCTCGTCGCCGCGATCGCGGGCGGACCGTGGCGGCCGGGGCTCGTCGCGCAGTCGATCGTGTGGCCGACCACCCGGCCACCGGGGCCGCAGGGCCCCGAGGACGACGACGACCCGTGGGCGACCGGGCCCTGGGTGGTGGAACTCGACACCGCCACGCGCGACGCCCTGGCCGGCGCGGACCCGGCCGACGCACCCCGGCTGGCCGCGGAGTGGGCGTGCGCCGAGGAGTTCGGCGACGGCACGCGCGGCGAGGACCTGACGCCGCTGGTCGCCGAGCTGCTCGACCTGGCCCGGCGCGCCCGGGACCGCGGGGAACGGCTCTACTGCTGGTCGAGCCTCTAGGGCGCGATGCGCAGCCGGCGGATCGCGCCGTCGTCGAAGTCCTCGAACCGGAACCGCAGGCCCGCCACGGGGCTGCCGGGGAAGTCGCCGCTGATCGTGGCCGTGACGACCAGGCCCTCGGCGGTCCGCTCGGCGTCGGTGACCTCGTGGCGCACCGGCGGGACCCCGGCGCGCCACGCGCGGATCGCGGCGCGCCCGCGATGCGTCCGCCCCTCGTCGTGGACCTCCGCGTCGGGGGCGAACAGGGCGGAGTGCTCGTCGTGGTCGGGTCGGGCCGCCGACTCGAAGTAGCGGCGGACGACGTCGGGGAGGGCGTGCACGTCGGGTCCTCTCGGTGGTGCGGGTCGGGTGGTGCGGGTCAGATGGTGCGGACGGTGCCGCCGTCGACGCGGTGCTCGGCGCCGGTGATGGCCGAGGCCCGGTCCGAGACGAGGAACGCCACGAGTTCGGCGACCTCCTCGGGCCGGGCCGGGCGGCCCATCGGGATGCCGCCCAGCGAGTCCATGACCTCGCCCAGCGCCTCGTCCTCGGTGATCCCGCGACCGCGGGCGATGCGGGAGACCATCGCCTCGGCCGCCGTCGTGCGGATGAAGCCCGGCGCGACCGCGTTGACCCGCACGCCGTGCGGCGCGACCTCGGTGGCCAGGCCCTTGCTGTAGGTGGTCAGCGCCGCCTTCGCCGCGGCGTAGCCCAGCGTCGCCTCGGGCAGCGGCATCTGGCGCTGGATGGACGTCACGTGCACCACCGCGCCCCGGCCGCGGGCGACCATGCCCGGCACCAGGGCGCGGTCCAGGCGCACCGCGCCGAGCAGGTTGAGGTCCAGCTCGGCCGCCCAGTGCTCGTCGGTGAGCGCGGCGAACCCGCCCGCCGGCGCGCTGGAGCCGCCCACGACGTGCACCAGGACGTCGACCTCGCCGACCGCCTCGGCGACCCGTGCCGCGCCCTCGGCCGTGGCGGTGTCGGCCCGGACGAACCGCGTGCCCGTCGCCGGCGCGGCGGGTGCGTGCCGGGTGGTGGCGGTCACCCGGGCGCCGAGTTCGACCAACCGTGCCGCGACTGCCGCGCCCGTGCCCTTCGTGCCGCCCGTGACCAGGGCGTGCCTGCCTGCCAGTTCCACCGCGCTCCCCTGTTACTGCTAGAATAGAAGTAAGTAACTTCGACATTAGCACCCACTGGGGTGCGGAGGTGACGCGGTGGGGAGCAAGGTGCGCTTGGAGGACCGCGAGTGCCCGCTGTCGACGGCCCTGGGCTACGTCGGCGAGTGGTGGACCCTGCTGCTCCTGCACGACGCGTTCGACGGCTACACGCGCTTCGACCAGTTCCAGCACAACCTCGGCATCTCCACCAGCATGCTCACCGCCCGGCTGCGCGACCTGGTCGACAAGGGACTGCTGGAGAAGCGCCCCTACCAGCAGCGACCCGTGCGGCACGAGTACGTGCTCACCGAACTGGGCCGGTCGCTGCGACCCGTCCTGGTCGCGCTGGCCGCCTGGGGCAACTCCCGGCTCGCGCCGGAGGAGCGCAGCATGGTGCTCGTCGACGCCGAGACCCGCCGCGAGGTCGAACCCGTGCTGGTCGACGAGGCCACCGGACGGCGCGTGGACGGCGACGGGTTCGTCTTCACCGCGGGCCCCGCCGCCGGACCCGCGTTCCGCGAGCGCTACGCGTAGGGGTCGGTGATCTCGCGCAACCGGGTCAGCGCGTCGCGCAGCGCCGCCATCCGCCGCTGCCCCAGGTGCGCGGTCCACTCGCGCTCGACCTGGGCGACCGCCGCCCGACCCACCGGCACCGCCCGCGCGCCGCGCTCGGCCACCCGGATCAACCGCGCCCGGGCGTCGGTCGGGTCGGGCGTGCGCTCCACGTAGCCGGCCCGCTCCAGCTGGTCCACCAGGAACCCGGCCGTCTGCTTCGTGACGTGGGCGGCCACGGCCAGCTCGGTCAACCGCGACCCGTTGCGGCGGATCAGCTGGAACACCCGCGCCTGCGCGGGCGTCACGTCGTCGAACCCGGCCTCCGCCAGCGCGGCGAACACCCGGTTCTCCAGCTCCCGGTGCGGTGAGTACAACAGGGAGACGAGGTCGTCGTGCACATCACTCCTCGCGTCGAAGTGATCACCGTATCGTGTGCGGGCGGCGCGGTCGGCCCCCGTCCGCACACGAGCGCGCGGCGCGTCACGGGCGGCGGGCCAGCCGCACCAGCTTCAGCGCCAGGTGCAGCTCCAGCCGGACCCGCCCGTCGGCCAGGTCGCGGCCGGTCAGCTCGGCGATGCGGCCCAGCCGGTAGTACAGGCTCGTGCGGTGCAGGTGCAGCGCCTCCGCCGTGGCCCGCGCGTCGCACCCCGAGTCCAGGTACGCCTCCAGGGTGCGGGTGAACTCCTCCGACAGGCCGGCCAGCGCGCCCTGCGGCGCGTCGCCCAGCAGCAACCGGTAGGCGCCCAGGTCCGACCAGCGGGCACGCGTCGGCAGCGCCGGGTCCAGCCGCGCCAGCTCCGCCGCCGCCAACGCCTGCTGGTAGGCCGCACCCGCCCGGTCGGGCGGGTGCGGGTCGCTCACCCCGACGTGACCGGGCAGCTCCGGCAGCGGGTCGGCGGCGGGCACCGTGCGCACCACCCGCGGGTCCAGGGCGACCACCACCCGCACCGGGGCGCGATCGCCCGCCGGGACCTGCGCGGCCAACGCGGGCAGCCGGTCGGCCAGGTCCGCCGCCGCGTCCGCGCCGGGCAGGTCGCCGAGCACCCACAGGTAGCCCACCAGCACCCCGCCGTGGCGCAGCGGGAGCCCCACCCGCCGCGCGAAGCCCAACCCCGGGTTCTCCGGCACCACCACCGGGCCGTTCGCCGCCGCGACGCCGTGCCGCTCCTGCCACGCCACCACGTCCGCGGGCACCCGCCGCGCCAGGATCGCCCGCACCCGCGCCGGGTCCACGTCGTCGGTCTGCGCGCTGTGCGCCACCACGCGCCCGGTCACGTCGTCCACCGACACACCGCGACCCAGCTCGCGGGACAACTCGTCCAGCAGCTCCTGCATTCCGACAACTGTAGGAACAACTCCCGACCGCGGGTGGTCGCCCCCGACCCGCGCACGGCCTAGCGTTCCGGGCGTGACGAACAGCAGGATCGCCCCCTGGGCCTCCCCGCGGGCGCGGCGCAGGCTCGCCGAGGTCGAAGCCGCCGTGTCCGCCGACCTGAGCGCCGCCGGGGTCGCCCACACCGTGCGCAAGGCCCTCGACGCCCACACCGCCCAGGTCGACGACGACGGGATCGTCCTGTACGCGGGCACCAACGTGCTCAGCCCCGCCGCCGCCGCGATCGGCGGCGCGACGGTCTCCGGCCGGCCCAGCATGGGGTGGCCGGGCGAGAAGTACCAGGTCGGCCTCGACCACCTCGACACGCTCGAAGTGCTCGCCCCGATGCTCGTCGCCGGGCTGATGGAGGGCGAGCACGCCGAGGTGCGGCTGCAGAGCGCCACCCTGGCCAACCTCGCCGTCTACACCGCGTTCGCCCGCGCCGGCGACAAGATCGCCGTGCTGCCCGAGGCCGCCGGCGGCCACGCCAGCCACCACGCCCAGGGCGTGCCCGCGATCCGCGGCCTCACCGTCGTGGACCTGCCCTACCTGCCCGACGAGCTGGACATCGACTACGACAGGTTGCCGGGGTTCCTGCGCGTGCACCGGCCCCGGATCGTGGTGATCGGCGCGAGCCTCATGCTGTTCCCGCACGACGTGGCCGCTGTCCGCGCCGCCGCCGACGAGGTCGGCGCGATCCTCCTCTACGACGCCTCGCACGTGGCCGGCCTGGTCGCGGGCCGCGTGTTCCAGCGCCCCCTGCACGAGGGCGCGCACCTGATGACGTTCTCCACCTACAAGTCCTTCGGCGGCCCCTCCGGCGGCTGCGTCGTCACCCGCGACCCCGACCTGGCCGAACGCGTGTCGAACGTCGCCTACCCCGGCATGGTGGCCAACTACGACGCGGGCCGGCTGGGCGCGCTCGCGGTCACCGCCGCCGAACTGGCCGAGACCGGCCCCGACTACGCCGGTGCCTGCGTCGCCAACGCCCAGGCCCTCGGCGCGGCCCTGTCCGAGCGGGGCTTCGACGTCGCCCGCCACGGCGGCGTGCACACCCGCTCCCACCACCTCGCGATCGACGCCCTGCCCCTGGGCGGCGGCGACGCGGCGGCGCAACTGCTGGGCGAGGCGGGCGTCTACCTGTCCGGCATCGGCCTGCCGTGGCAGCGCATCGACGAGGGCCTGCGAGGGCTGCGCCTGGGCACCCAGGAGATCACCCGGCGCGGCTTCACCCCCGACGACCAGCCCGCCGTGGCCGACCTGATGCGCCGGGTGCTGATCGACCGCGAAGCCCCCGAGCGGGTCCGCGCCGACGCCGTCGCCCTGCGCCGCGCGGTCAACGCCCGGTAGGGGACCCGGACGCCCATCGAGGACGGGAACCGTCCGCGATCGCGGTTGGCGTGGCCCGGTGACCGAGGAACGCGTGCTGACCACGCGAGAGCTGAACCGGGCCACCCTGCGGCGGCAGTTCCTGCTCGACCGGACCGACCGGTCGGCGTACGACGTCGTCGAGCACCTGGCCGGTGTGCGGGCGCAGGAGCCGTTCTCCCCGTACTACGGGCTGTGGTCGCGGGTGCGGGGATTCGCCCCCGACGACCTGGCCTCGCTGCCGGTCGACCGACGGGTCGTGCGGGCGCCGCTGCACCGGGCCCTCGATCCACCTGGTCACCGACGCCGACCACGGCCGCTTCGAGCCGCTGTTCCGGCCGTTCCTGCGCCGCCGCTTCGCCTCCTCGTCGTTCGGATCGGTGCTCGACGGCCTCGACGTGGACGCGTTCACCGCCGAGGCCGCCGCCCTGCTGGAGGAACGCCCGCGCACCCGGCGCGAGCTGCGCGACCTGCCCGACGCGCCCCTGCCCGACCCGGACACGCCCGCGACGCCGCGCTTCCTGCCCGGGTTCGACAACCTGCTGCTCGGCCACGACGACCGCACCCGGGTCATCTCCGAGGAGGACTACCGGCCTGGACGTCGAGCTGTTCCGCCCGCTGACCCGCGCGCAGCGCGACGGGGTGTGCGCGGAGGGGGCGCGGTTGCTGGGGTTCGCGGGCGTGCGGGGCGAGGTGCGTCTGTAGAAGTGGACGGCTGTAGAAGTGGACGGCTGTAGAAGTGGACGGCTGTAGATGTGGACTGCAGATTTGGACGATCGCCCAGTACGATCGTCCGAATGACGGTCAAGGAACGGCTGCTGCACGCGGCCCGGGAACTCATCGCCGAGAAGGGGTGGGGCGCGGTCAGCACCCGCGTGCTCGCCGAACGCGCCGGAGTCGGCCCCGGCGTCGTGCACTACCACTTCGACTCGCTGCACGCCCTGCTCGTGCAGGCCTCCGTGCAGGCCCTGCGCACCGCAGTCGACGGGCTGACGCAGGTCCTGGACGAGGTCGACGACCCGCAGCAGGCCCTGGCCGCGTTGCTGGTCGCCCTGGACGCGCACGACGAGCCGCAGGAGCTGTTCACCGAGACGCTGCTCGCCGCCACCCGCGACGACGCGCTGCGCAGGGCCGTCGCCGACGTGCTCGCGGACTTCCGGCGCACCCTCGCCGGGTGGCTGGCCCTGCACGACGTGCCCACCCCCGAGGCCACCGCCGCGGTGCTCGCCGCCGCGGTCGACGGCGTGCTGCTGCACCGCGCCCTCACCCCCGACCTCACGCGCGGGACCGTCGTGCCCGTCCTGGCGCGGGTGCTGCGGTGAGGGTCGTCGTCGCCGGCGCGGGCATCGCCGGGCTCACCCTCGCGCACCGGCTCGCCACCGCGGGACACGACGTCGTCGTGCTCGAACGCGCCCCGGGTCCCCGCACCACCGGCTACATGATCGACTTCTTCGGGCCCGGCTACGACGTCGCCGAGCACATGGGACTGCTGCCGCGCCTGCGCGGACTGGGCTACTCCATCACCGAGGCGAGCTACGTCGACCCGCACGGCCGGCGCGTCGCCGGCCTCGCGTTCGACCGCTTCGCCCGCTCCCTGGGCGGCCGGCTGGTCAGCATCCTGCGCCCCGACCTCGAACGCGCCCTGCGCGAGGACCTGCCCGACGGGGTCGAGCTGCGCTTCGGCGCGGCCGTGACCCGGGTGCGGGACGACGCGGGCGGCGCCACCGCGACCCTGGCCGACGGGACCCGGGTGGCCGGCGACCTGCTCGTCGGCGCGGACGGCGTGCACTCCGCGGTGCGCCGGCTGGTGTTCGGCGAGGGGCACGTGCGCCACCTCGGCTTCCACACCGCCGCGTTCACCTTCACCGACCCCGAGGTGCACGCGCTGGTCGCGGGCCGGTTCTGCGTCACCGACACCACCGGCCGCCAGGTCGGCCTCTACGGGCTGCGCGACGGCCGCGTCGCAGCCTTCACCGTCCACCGCGCCCCCTCGCCGCGGTTGCCGGACGACGCGCGCGCCGCCGTGCGCGAGGTCTACGGGTCACTGGGCTGGGTCGTGCCGCGGGCGCTGGAGCGCTGCCCGGCGGAGGTCTACTACGACCAGGTCGCGCAGGTGGAGCTGCCGCACTGGACGACCGGGCGGGTGGCGCTCGTCGGCGACGCGTGCGGCGCGGTGTCCCTGCTGGCCGGCCAGGGCGCGTCCCTGGGCATGGGCGGCGCGCACCTGCTGGCCTCCCGACCGGACGACCCCGCGGGCTACGAGCGCGAATGGCGTCCGGTGGTGGCGGACAAGCAACGCGTGGCCCGGTCCGCCGCCCGCTGGTTCCTGCCCGACTCCGTGCTGCGGCTGCGGGCGCGGCGGGTGGTGATGCGCCTGGCCGGCCTGCCCGGCGTGGACCGACTCGTGGCCGGCGGCCTGGTCGGCAAACCCGTCGCGGTGCCGCGCACCGGTCAGCGCGGCGGGGCGTCGTAGGAGTCGCGGGCGCGCTGCACCTCGTCCAGGTGCGCCGACGCCCACTCGGCGAGGTGGGCGAACAGCGGCGCGAGGCTGCGCCCCAGGTCGCTGATCTCGTACTCCACCCGGGGCGGCACCTCCGGGTGGTAGGTGCGCACGACCAGCCCGTCGCGTTCCAGTTGACGCAGCCGCTGGGTCAGCACCTTCGGCGTCACGGCGGGAATCCGGCGGTGCAGCTGCACGAAGCGCTGCCGCCCGTACTCGTGCAGCGCCCACAGCACCGGCGTGGTCCACCGGCTGAACACGATGTCCACCACGGGCGCGATCGGACACGCCAGGACCGGGTCGGTCGAGGCCGGCACCCCTGTGCTCATCACTTCCTCCTGGATAGCCACTATCTCCTAGGTACCTACTATACCTGGGCTGTTAGCGTTCCGATCACGCCCTTCCGCCCGGCGAAACCGCTGGTGAGGGGCTTGTGGGACCAACAGCGAGGAGTGGGTTCGTGATCGTGGTGACCGGGGCTACCGGCAATGTGGGCCGTCCGCTGGTGCGGGCGCTGACCGAGGCCGGGGAGCGGGTGACGGCCGTGTCGCGCGCGACGGCGGCCGTGCCGGAGGGTGCGCGGCACGTCGTGGCCGACCTGGAACGGCCGGAGACGCTGAGGGACGCGGTGGAGGGCGCGGACGCCCTGTTCCTGCTGGTCTCGGGAGCCGGGGCACACCTGGACGTCGGGCGGGTCCTCGACGTCGCCCGGACCGGCGGGATCGCGAAGGTCGTGCTGCTGTCCTCGCAGGCCGCCGGCACACGCCCCGACTCGGTCTCGCACGCGCCGCTGCGCGCGGTCGAGGACACCGTGCGCGCCTCGGGCCTGGCGTGGACGGTGCTGCGGCCCGGTGGGTTCGCGTCCAACGCCGCCGCCTGGGCCGGGTCGATCCGCGCGGGGCGCACGGTCGCCGCGCCGTTCGGGGAGGTCGCCCTGCCGGTGGTCGACCCGGCGGACATCGCCGAGGTCGCCGCCGAGGCCCTGCGCCACGACCACCACGGCCTCGTCCACGAGCTGACCGGACCGGAACCGATCACGCCGAGGCAGCGGGCCGAGGCCATCGGCGACGCGCTGGGCGTGCCGGTCCGGTTCGTGGAGCAGACCCGCGAGCAGGCCCGGGAGCAGATGCTGGCGTTCATGCCCGAACCGGTGGTCGAGGGCACCCTGGCCATCATCGGTGACCCGACACCCGCCGAGCGGCGCGTGAGCCCGCACGTGCGGGAGGTCCTCGGCCGCGACCCGCGGTCCTTCGCCGACTGGACCCGACGCCACGTCGACCTGTTCCGCGAGGACACGATCCGCACCTCCGGCTGATCGCGAGCGCGTCCGGCTCGGCCTGCACGAGGCCGAGCCGGCGTTCGGCGGGTTCGCCGCAGCGGCCGACAGCTCCGTGACCGCTCCGGACAACGCGGTCGACGTCGACGCGCAGCACCGGGTGTCGACGAAGAACCCGACCAGGTCGTCGAGCGCCTCCGCCCAGTACCGCAGCTGCGTGCTGACGTGGCCGTCCCGGTCGGACTTCGAGCCGCGTTCAGGCCTGCGAGGACGCGCCGTCAACACTCTCTCCCGTCAGTGGCGACCATGCGGGCACAACACCCCCCTTTCGTCACGGTGACGGCATTCCGGTTTCCGGAGGGCTGTTCCGGGCTGGTCGCCGTCGCCGGATTCGCTTTCGCACACCTTACCGACATAATGACACTTATCTCGGTAACCTCATCACGCATGTTCCCGTTTTCGGAAACATCAGCGGGTTGTCGTTCTCGAAAACAGGAACTGTTCTAGGATGAACGGGTGTCAGTAGTCGAAGAACCCCAGGTGGAAGCCTCCGCTGCCGTCAGAAGTCGTCCGTGCGCTCACTGCGGACGGCCGGTGATCGCCCGCAAGCCCACCGGACGTCCGCCGCGCTACTGCCCCGCCGAGGACCGGGACTGCCAGGCCCGCGCCCGCGCCGAGCGGATCACCGCACGTGCCGCCGGAACGGTCGGCGGCCCCGGCGCCTTGCGCCAGGGTGTGGCGGAACTGGCGGGTCACCTCGATGAGGTGTGGGAACCGCTGCAGGACCTGGTCGAGTCCGTACAGGCATCGCGGGAACTGCTCAGCACGGTGCGGGACGAGCTCGTCGCCCGCGCGGAGCAGGCCGAGCAGGCCGCCGAACGGGCCACGGCCGCACAGCAGCAGGCCGAGCAGCGCGCCCAGGCCGCCGAAGCGTCCCGTGACGAAGCCCTGGGGCAAGCCCGGGAAGCACGTGCCCAGCGCACCGAGGCCCTGCGTGCCCGCGACGGCGCCGAGCAGGCCAAGCAGGACGCCCTGCGCGCACAGGAACGCCTGCACGCCGAACGAGACGCCGCACGCGAGCAGGCGGAGCAAGCCGCCACCACGGCCACGGCCACCGTGGCCGCCATCACGGCCACGGCCGACCAGCGCGTCCGGGCGGCCGGCGACGCGGTCGCCGAGGCTCGCGAACAGGCAGCGGGACTGCGCGCCCAGGTCGACGGCCTGCGCGAACAACTCGAGGACCGGGACCGGCGACTGCGGGAGGCCGAGCAGGCCGCCGAACGACTGCGCGCCGACACCACCCGCCGGGTCGAACAGGTCGTGGCCGACGCCGATCGTCGGGTCGAGCAGGCAGGTGCCGAGACCTCGGCGCTGCGCGAACAGCACGAGCGGCGCGTCATCGACCTCGGTCGCCAACTGGGCGCGCAGAGCGAGCGGGCCGACCGGCTCCAACGTGCCTACGACCGCCACCGCGAACTGCTCGACCGCGTCCTCTCCGCCGCGACGGCGGACACGGCGAGCACCGAGCCGGCCGGCGCCGACACGGCGGAACCGGCCGGCGAAAGGCACGGGGCGCGCAACGCGCTGGACGCCGTCATCGCCCTGCTGGAACCCCCACGGGTCGCGCCCGACGTCCCGGGGAGCACGTCGGAGCGCTCACCGTGATCGACCGGGACGGGGCGCGCGGACCCACGTCGCCCGGCGGGATCGGTTGGCCCTTCCCGCTGCCCGTCGACCTCCCGCCCGCCAGGCCGCCGCGGTGCTGCGCGGGATGCCCGCGCTCGACCCGGGACAGCCGCGGGATTTCGAGCCGTCGGCGGCTGCCCCGGCAACCCGCTCAACGAGGACCGGGCTCGGCGATACCCTGGCGGTCGTGACCGCCGAGCCGCCACCGCCACCCGCTCCGCGACCGCTCGCGCCGGCGCTGGTCGAGGCCCCGGTCCGCGAGCCCGACCACCGGGACGACAGCCGGTCCGTTTCCGATTCGGAGTTGCGCGAACTGGAACGTCTGCTGCGCGACTGGCTGTCCGGGTACGCCTCGGCCGCGACGCGACGTTCCTACGGCGACGCGTTGGGGTTGGACCGGCGATGGGTCTCGGCCATCGGCAGCCTCGACGGGAGTGCGTCGTGGGGCCCGTCGGTCGGCGAGGACGCGAGTGGGACGCCGGCGGGGAACACGCCGCCGACCAGACGGGGCCGTTACCGCGACTGGGCCTGGTTGCGCTGGTGCGACCGCAACCGGCTGCACCCGCTGCGCGTCGACAGCGCCGCGGTCAAGCGCTGGCAGCTGGAACTGGACGCGGCCGGCATGCCCAAATCCACCCGGGCCCACCGCTTGGCCGCCGTCGGCGCGATGTACGCCCACCTCGCCGAACACGGCGCCGTCACCGTCGACCCGACCCGCTTCGACCGCTCCCGCCTCGGCCTGCGCGCCCACCGCGACACCTCTCCCACCGTGGTCCTCACCGTCGACCAGGTCGACCTGCTGCTGCGCACCGCCGCCACCCCGCGACGGGGCGTGCACCCGGTGATGCGGCACCGGGCGGTGGCCATCGTGGCCCTGCTGACCCTGGGGGTGCGCATCGGCGAGCTGACCGGCCTGCGCCGCGCGGACGTGCACACCACCCGAGGGCGGCGGGCGCTGCGGGTCACCGGCAAAGGCGACAAGATCCGCATCGTCTACCTGTCCGCCCTGGCCGCGACCGCCCTGGACGACTACCTCGCCGAACGCGACCGGTGGACCGCCTCCGCGGCACCCGCCCTGCCCGGCCAGGTGCGCGGGCAACGCTCCCCGCTGATCGCCACCCGCGACGGCGGCCCGGTCGACCCGCGCGACGTGTGGTCGCTGCTGCGCCGCCTGGCCGCCGGAGCCGGGCCCGGCCTGGCCGACGTCGCCGACCGGCTGGGTCCGCACGTGCTGCGCCACTTCTACGTCACCACCGCCGCGGAAGCCGGCGTGGACATGACCCACATCCAGGCCGACGTCGGCCACGCCTCGGTCGAGACCACCCACCGCGTCTACAACCAGGCCGCCCGCTCCCCCGACCGCTCGGCCGTGGACGCCGTGGAACAGGTCCTGCTCGCCGCCCGCGACCGCCACACCTCGCAGACCACCACCGCAACCGCCGCCCCCTGGGACGAGGCGGACGCACAAGCGGCCCTGCGAGTGCTGCGGGACGGACTGCGCACCCAGGACCCGGTGGAACAACTGCACGGTCTGCAACTGCTGCGACGGGCCCTCGGCACCGGCGCACCGTCCCCGGCCGCAGACGGCGTCCTCGCGGCGTTGACCGCGCAGACGAATCCGCACCCGCGCGTGCTCGCCGAAACCGCGGCGCTGCGTCACGGCACGCCCGTACCGGCACGATCCGGCACACCGACCCGCACCTGACAGGTGCGGCCCGAGCCGATCGACGCAGACTTCGCACCCCGTGGGCCGAAGACGGCACCCGGTCGAAGTACCGGCGCTTGAGCAGGGAGAACGTGGCCGGGGGTCAACCCGCACGCAGCCGATCGCGGATGGGCGGACAAGCGCACGAAGCTCCTGCCGCGGTCGACCCGCCGGGTTCCCGCTCGCGGGGATGTCGCCTCGGGCGACCGGGATCGGGGGGCGCCCCACGAGCGGCACCGGTCACGCCGGCGGCAACCGAACGCGCGGGCACGGACCGCGTCCGCAGGCCGTACCCGCGATCAGCAGGTCAGCAGGTCAGCACGCCGACGCCCGCGCCGAGCACCGCTCCGACGAGGAAGCCGGTCTTGGCGCCCTCGGCGGCACCGCCGGGACCACCCACGACGAGGCCGGCGATACCGCCGGCGATGGCGCCACCGATGCCGCCCATGAGGGCCGATTCGGCGACGCACCCGGCACCGTCCCCGGAGTCGGTCTCGGTGCTGCCGACCAGGTTCCGGGCTCGTGTGACCGCGTCGGCGGGCAGCGAGCCGAGGAATGTCGTCAACGAGCCGTGGAACGCACCCAGCCGAGCGTCGGTGAAGGGCTCGTCGGTGTCGCCGAGAAGGAAGTGCCCGGCCTCGACCCGCACCAGTTGTGGAGCGTCGTCGTCGACCTGGAGGCGGAACTGCCCCGCGGCCGCATCGCCGGCGCGCAGGTCCGGCAGGTCCTGGCCCGGCACGGACTCGATCCGCAGCGTTCCGCCGCCTGCGGGGCCGAAGATCCAGTACCAGAGCGAGCAGTCGGTGCCGATCGTCGAGGAGATGACGGGCTGACCGACTGCGTACATCACGTACCAGGGACCGCAGGGATTCGGGAATTTCGGTCGGATGACCATGACGTGCCTCCTCGCGATGGCGAGACGGTGGCAGTGGGGCGCCCAAGTCTGCGCCTGTGCGTGACGACGGCCGCGTTTGTTCACCTGTACGTGTGACCCTCTTCAACTGCTCGGCCGAACCTCGGCAGCGCCTCGTGCCTGCCGGTGGTCACGGCGCAGCCCGGTTCCCGGTACGGGTCGAGCGTGCGGGTACCCGCCCCGGGCCCCCACCCCGGTCCACGTTCGCGCCGTCGTCACCAGACCTGATCGGGTGAACGGCGCAATGGTGGTTGAAGGGTTCCGCGAGTGGTTACCTTCGGCTCACTCCCCACGTACCCGGCAAGGCGGTGGCCGCATGATCGTCCCCCTCGACATGACCGACGACGCGACGGCGGAGGCGGTGCACCGGCTCGCCAAGCACTCGTACGCGGTGGAGGCCGAGCTGATCGGGTACGCCACGATCCCGGGGTTGACCGAGACCCTGGAGGAGATGCGGGCGCTGCCGCTGCGCTGGCTCGGCGGGTTCGTCGACAACGAACTGGTGGCGTTCGTGGGTTTCTCGAAGGTCGACGACGTGTTGGACATCGACCGGTTGTGCGTGGCCCCGAGCCACTTCCGGCTGGGGTTCGCACGGCGGCTGGTGGAGCAGGTGCTGGCCGAGGGCGGTCCGGCGATCGTGTCGACGGGCGCGGACAACGCGCCGGCGATCGCGCTGTACGAGTCGATGGGTTTCCGGGTGGTGGACACGGTGGTGGTCCAGGGCGGGCTGCGGGTCGCGCAGTTCGGGCACCCGGGCATCGTCTGACGGGACCGACCGGCACCTTGGCACCGCCAACGGGTGGGTGTGCTGCGGGCCATGGAGAGCAGGGGTGCGCCCGACCGGTTGCGCGGCACGCCGAGCCGGCTGCTGAACCAGACCGCGACGCTGGTCTCGCGGCTGGTCGCGGACGGTTTCGGAGCGGTCGGCTCGGCGTGCCGCTACCACTACTCGCTGCCGGCGCGCGGGGCTGGACCGCGCCGAGCGCGCGGAGCTGGTACGGGTGCTCGGCGTCGTGCTGGAGCACCGGGGCTGAATCCGTCGGAAAGTTCTCCTCGCCGGGTGTCGATCCGGCCGGGTGCCGTTCGTGTAGGGGGTGGAACCGACCCCTTCGAGGAGGACGACATGGCGAAGTACCTGCTCAGCGTGGTGCAGCCGACGGGCGGCGTGCCCGAGCCCGAGGTGCTGGACCGGATCATGGTCGACGTGCGCGCGGTGGACGACGCGATGCGGGAGGCGGGCGCGTGGGTGTTCGGCGCGGGCCTGCACTCCCCCGACACCGCGACCACGCTGCGGCCCACGGCCACCGGTGACGTGCTGGTCACCGACGGCCCGTATGTGGAGACCAAGGAGCACCTGGGCGGTTTCACGGTCATCGACGTGCCCGACCTGGACGCGGCGCTGGAGTGGGGGCGCCGGCTCAGCGTGGCCGTCACGCTGCCGATCGAGGTCCGACCGCTCCGGGAGGGCTAGGCGTGTCCGGGGAGGACCCGGTCGAGCGCGTCTTCCGGGCGGAGCACGGGCGGGCGGTGGCGGTCCTGGCCCGTGTCTTCGGCGACCTCGACATCGCCGAGGAGGCGGTCCAGGACGCGTTCGTCGAGGCGGTGCGCCGGTGGCCCGCGGACGGCGTGCCGCCCAGTCCGGCGGGGTGGATCATCACCACCGCGCGCAACCGCGCGGTGGACCGGCTGCGCCGGGAGTCCTCGCGCGGGTCGCGGCACGCGCAGGCCGCGCTGTTGACCGGGCGGGACGGAGCGGCGGATGAGGACGTGGTGGTCGACGAGCGGCTCCGGTTGATCTTCACGTGCTGCCACCCGGCGTTGAACCCGGCGGCCCGGGTGGCGTTGACGCTGCGGCTGCTGGGCGGGTTGTCCACGGCGGAGATCGCGAGGGCTTTCCTGGTGCCCGAGGTGACGATGGCGCAGCGGCTGGTGCGGGCCAAGGCGAAGATCCGCGACGCCCGCATCCCCTACCGGGTGCCGGGCGGGGCGGAGCTGCCGGATCGGGTGGGCGCGGTGCTGGCGGTGGTGTACCTGGTGTTCGGCGAGGGCTACTCGGCGGCCTCGGGTGACGTCCTGGTGCGCGACGGGTTGTGCGCGGAGGCGGTGCGGCTGGGCCGGCTGCTGGCGGAGCTGATGCCCGACGAGCCGGAGGTGATCGGGCTGCTGGCGCTGATGCTGCTGCTGCACGCCCGCCGCGCGGCGCGCACGGGCCCGGACGGCGGGTTGGTGCGGCTGGCCGAGCAGGACCGGTCGCGGTGGGACCGTGACCTGCTCACCGAGGGGCGGGAACTGGTGCGCCGGTGCCTGCGGCGCGGTCGGCCGGGCCCGTACCAGGTGCAGGCGGCGATCAACGCGGTGCACAGCGACCCGCCGCCGACGGACTGGTCGCAGGTCGTGGCGCTCTACGACCACCTGCTGGTGCTGTCGCCGTCGCCGGTGGTGGCGTTGAACCGGGCGGTGGCGGTGGCCGAGCTGGACGGGCCGGCGGTGGCGTTGGCGCTGGTGGAGGACCTGCCGTTGACCGGTTACCACCTGTTCCACGCGGTGCGCGGTGACCTGCTGCGCCGCCTGGACCTGGCGGGGGAGGCGGCGGGCGCCTTCGGGCGGGCGCTGGCGCTGGCGGGCAACGACGTCGAGCGCGACCTGCTGCGCCGGAACCTCGACGCGCTCCGCGCGGGTCGATCGGGGCGGGGCTGATCGGGGGCGGGATCGCGGTTCGGCGCAGTCGGCGGAGCAGTTCCGCGACCTCCTGGGGCTCGAACTCCAGCGTGACGATGCCGACGGTGAGCTCGATGCCGCACCGGGAGGGGTCGGCCGCGGCCCCGGCTCGGGTCGGCGGCTCGACGCCGGTCTCGGCGAGGACGTGTTCGGCGGCGGCGGTCACGGCGTCCTTCGGCGCGGGCAGGTGGACGTGGAGCATCGGCGTCTGCGGCACCTCGGGGTGGGTGCGGGCGTGGCCGTCGGCGTCGGCGTCGGCGTTGATGGCGGCGGCGAGGACGCGGGCGTGGTCGCGGAACTCGGTCACCGGAGTCCGTTGCCGGCGCACCCTGCCGGCAACGGGTTTCGCGGACGGGTGCCGTTCGCCGGCGGGCGTGGCGGTGTGTGCGGTCGTTCACCGGTCCCACGGGGAGCGAAGTCCGTCGTCACCGCGTCCCGCCGCGGTGATACTGGCCGCATGGGAAAGACCTACGACCGGATCGAAGGACGGCTCAAGGAGTTCATCGAGGCGCAGCCCGTGTTCTTCACGGCCACCGCCCCGCTGGCGGCGGACGGGCACGTGAACGTCTCCCCCAAGGGGCGCAGCGGTACGTGGCGGGTGCTCGACGAGCGGCGCGTGGCGTACCTGGACTTCGGCGGCAGCCACGCCGAGACGATCTCCCACCTGCGGGAGAACGGCCGCATCACGCTGATGTGGTGCGCGTTCGAGGGGCCGCCGAACGTGGTGCGGGTGCACGGGACGGGCGAGCCGGTGTTCCGCGACGACCCCCGGTTCGCGGAGCTGGTGGCGGGGTTCGGCGAGGCGGACGGTCCGGGGCTGCGCGCGGTGGTGGTGGTGACGGCGAAGCTGATCAGCGACACGTGCGGGTTCGCCGTGCCGCTCATGGACTACCGGGGCGACCGGACGCTGCACGTGGAGCACTTCGCCCGCAGGTCCGACGAGGAGTTCGCCGCCTACTGCGCGGGCAAGCGGTACAACGAAGTCAGCATCGACGGGCTGCCCGCGCTGCCCCTGCCGCTGCCGCCGCGCTAGTCGGGGGTGGGCGGCGCGGCGGGTGCCGGTCGGGACGAGGCGATGGCTCGGACGAGGTGACGGCGTGGGGCGTCACCCGCCTCCCGCCATGCCCAACTTATAGCGCACCGGTGGTCTTGCGGCAAGCCCCGGGTGGTGCCGCAGAATTCCCGCCCGAAGCCGGTACCTGCGGAAACAGGTGACCGCGCGCTGCGTGCGCGTGGTGGTCCGCGGGCCGGAACGCGCTGTCTCGGAACAGGGGAACCCTTCGTGATCGACGTGATCGTGGCCGGTGGCGGGCCGACCGGTCTGATGCTGGCCGCCGAACTGCGGCTGCACGGCGTGCGCGTGCTCGTGCTGGAGCGGGAGGCGGAGCCCACCCGGGTCGTCCGTGCGCTCGGCCTGCACGCGCGCAGCGTCGAGGTGATGGACCAGCGCGGCCTGCTGGACCGCTTCCTGGCCCACGGGCAGCGGTACCCGGTCGGTGGTTTCTTCGCCGGCATCGCCAAGCCGTCGCCGGAGCTGGACACCACGCACCCGTACGTCCTGGGCATCCCCCAGACGGTGACGGACCGGCTGCTGGCCGAGCGCGCCGCGGAGGTCGGTGTCGAGGTCCGGCGCGGTGTCGGGGTGGTGGGGCTGGCGCAGGACGACGAGGGGGTGGACGTCGGGCTGGCCGACGGCACGTGGTTGCGCTCGCGCTACCTCGTGGGCTGCGACGGCGGCCGGAGCACGGTGCGCAAGCTGCTCGGCGTCGCCTTCCCCGGCGAGCCCGCGCGGGTCGAGACGCTGCTGGGCGAGATGGAGCTGACCGCGTCGCCGGAGACGGTGGCGGCCGTGGTCGCCGAGGTCCGCGCGACCCAGCTCCGGTTCGGCGTCACGCCCTTCGGCGGCGGGGTGCACCGCGTGGTGGTGCCCGCCGAGGGCGTGGCCGAGGACCGTGCGGTCCCGCCGACCTTCGAGGAGTTCACGCGGCGGCTGCGGCTGGTCGCGGGCACCGACTTCGGCGCGCACTCGCCGCGCTGGCTGTCGCGCTTCGGCGACGCCACCCGGCAGGCCGAGCGCTACCGCGTCGGCCGGGTGCTGCTGGCCGGCGACGCGGCGCACGTCCACCCGCCGACCGGCGGGCAGGGGCTCAACCTGGGTGTGCAGGACGCGTTCAACCTGGGTTGGAAGCTCGCCGCCGAGGTCGGCGGGTGGGCGCCGGGGGGACTGCTGGACAGCTACCACGCCGAACGGCACCCGGTGGCGGCCGCCGTGCTGGACAACACGCGCGCGCAGATGCACCTGATGTCGCCGGACCCGGGTGCCCGGGCGGTGCGTCGGCTGGTGGCGGAGCTGATGGACTTCGACGAGGTGAACCGGCACCTGATCGAGAAGGTCACCGCGACCGCCGTCCGCTACGACTTCGGCGGGGGGCACGAACTGCTCGGCCGGCGGCTGCGCGACGTGGCGCTGACGGGAGGGCGCCTCTACGGGTTGATGCACGGCGGACGCGGGCTGCTGCTCGACCGGACCGGCCGGCTGTCGGTGGCGGGCTGGGAGGACCGGGTCGACCACGTCGTCGACGTCAGCGCGGAGCTGGACGCGCCCGCGGTGCTGCTGCGGCCGGACGGGCACGTGGCGTGGGTGGGCGAGGGGCAGCGGGACCTGCTGGACCGGTTGCCGGTGTGGTTCGGCGCGCCCGTCGGGCGGGGCCGGTAGCGCACCGCGGCGGGACCGCGGGTCGCCCCTTCGGGCGGGGGTTGTGGCAGGGTTCGCGTCCGTGGAGGAATACCTGTTCTTCTGGGGGCACCGGACGCGGCCCGGTGCGCCGGTCGGCAAGCAGTGCCTGAGCCAGTGGTTCGAGGCGCCGTTCACCGAGGACGGCCGCACCTACCCGACCGCCGAGCACCACATGATGGCAGGCAAGGCGCTGCTGTTCGGCGACGAGGACACCGCCGGGCGCGTGCTGCGGGCCCGCACGCCCGGCGAGGCGAAGGCGCTGGGCCGGCAGGTGCGGGGCTTCGACGAGGACACGTGGGTCGCGCACCGGGTGGACCTCGTCGTGCGCGCCAACCTGGGCAAGTTCGGCGCGCACGACGACCTGCGGGCGTTCCTGCTGGGCACCGGCGACCGGGTGCTGGTGGAGGCCAGCCCGGTGGACCGGGTGTGGGGCATCGGGCTGGCCGAGGACGACGAGCGGGCGGCCGACCCGGCGGCCTGGCGGGGCCTGAACCTGCTGGGTCGGGCGTTGATGACGGTGCGGGAACGACTGCGCGCGGCCTGAGCGGTGGCGCTCAGGGCAGGAGCACGATCTTGCCCCGGGTGCGGCCGGACTCGATCAGCTCGTGCGCCCCGGCCGCCTGGTCCAGCGGCAGCACGGTGTCCAGCTCGGTGCGCAGCAGGCCCCGTTCGACGAGGTCGGCCAGGGCGAGCATGCCGACCCGGTCGGGTTCGCACAGCACGGCGGCGGTGCGCACCCGGCCGGCCGCGGCGTCGGCGGCGGCCGGCAGGGCGGGGCCGAGGATGGTGACGACGATGCCTCCGTCGCGCACGACGGGCACCGAGCGGGCCGCGACGTCGCCGCCCACGGTGTCGAAGGCGACGTCCACGTCGCGCACGACGTCGGCGAAGTCGACGGCGGTGTAGTCGACGACCTCGTCGGCGCCCAGGCCGCGGACGAAGTCGTGCTTGGCGGCACTGGCGGTGCCGGTGACGTGCGCGCCGAGCGCCTTGGCGATCTGCACGGCGACGTGGCCGACCCCGCCGGCGGCGGCGTGCACGAGGACCCGCTGCCCGGCGCGCAGCCCGGCGGTGTCCACGAGGCTCTGCCACGCGGTGAGCCCGACCAGGGGCAGTGCGGCGGCGTGCGGGTGGTCCAGGGCGTCGGGTTTGCGCACGAACTGGCGGGCGGGCGCGACGACGTGCTCGGCGTAGGCGCCGGCCTCGCGCGGGAACAGCGGCATCCCGAAGACCTCGTCACCGGGCCGGTGCACGGTGACGCCCTCCCCCACGGCCTCGACCACGCCGGAGACGTCCCAGCCGAGCACGAACGGCGGCTCGCCGAGCCTGCCGCCGGTGCGCCGGGTCTTGGCGTCGACCGGGTTGACGCCCGCGGCGCGCACCCGGACGAGGACCTCGGTGGGGCCGGGCACGGGGGTGGGGCGGGTGATCGCGGTCAGCACCTCGGGGCCGCCCAGGGTGCTCTGGCTGATGGCGCGCGTTCGGCTCATGGCTTCGATGGTGGTCGACGGCCCGGCCGGCGGCCAGTGGTCCGGAGGTCGCGATCCGGAAGGATCGGGCCATCACCCGGTGGTGGCCGACCGCTCTCCACCGTCCGGGAGCGGGTCGCCCACGTGTGCCGCGACGATCACGGCGGCCACCGCGGACGCCGCGCCGTGGTGGGCCGATCGCGTCCCGGTCGGGTCGGCTCCGATCTACCCTGTGAGAGCGGCGAGTGGCGCCGATCACTTCCTGGAAGGGGGCGGTCGTGCTGGTCGAGGTCCCGCGGAACCCGGGTGGGCGGAGCCGGGGCGGGTTGAACCGTGACGGGCTGCGCCGGGTGACCGGTCTGGCGCGCAGCACGCCGGGGCGGCTGAGCCTGCTCGCGCTGCTGCTGATCGTGGTGAGCCTGCTGGTGGGCGCGGTGACGGCGCTGTCGGTGCAGCGGCGCTCGGCGGCCTTGGAGGCGCTGGCCGACCGCAGCGAGCCGCTCGCGTTCGCCGCGCAGGAGGTGTACCGGGCGATGGCCGACGCGGACGCGACCGCCGCCAGCGCGTTCCTGTCGGGCGGGGTGGAGTCCTCGGCGCTGCGGGGCCGCTACGAGGACGACGTGGCGAAGGCGGCGGCCGCGCTGTCGGCGGCGACCAGCGGGACGGCCCGGCCGGCGCGGGTCGGCGGGGCGCTGGCGACGCTGTCGGGGCAGCTGCCCGTCTACACGGGCCTGGTGGAGACCGCGCGCACCCACAACCGGCAGGGCAACCCGGTCGGCGCGGCCTACCTGCGGGAGGCGTCCACGCTGATGCGCACGCGGCTGCTGCCGGCGGCGCAGGAGCTGTACCGGGTGGAGAACGCGAACGTGGTGCGCGACCTGGAGGGCGCGGGGTCGCCGCCGTGGGCGGAGCTGCTGCTGGGCGCGGCGGCGCTGGCGGCGCTGGTGCTGGCGCAGCGCTTCCTGACCCGCCGCACCAACCGGGTGCTCAACCCGGGTCTGGTGGTGGCGACCGCGGTGACCGCGGTGTCGCTGCTGTGGGCGCTGGGGGCCGGCCTGCTGGTGGTGTCGCACGTCTCGACCGCCAAGGACGGGGCGGCGCTGGTGGACGTGCTGGCGCGGGCGCGGATCGCGACGCTGACCGCGCGCGGCGACGAGACGCTGACGCTGGTGGCGCGCGGCAACGGCGGGGACTACGAGAACGCCTACGCCGAGGCCGACCGGGTGCTGGCCGAGCAGCTGGCCCGGGCCCGCGGGCTGGTGGTGTCGGCGCACCTGGACGGGGCGGTCGAGCACCACGGCCGGTGGCGGGAGGCGCACCGGCAGGTGCGGGAGGCCGACGGGCGGGGCGACCACACGGCGGCGGTGGCGGTGGCCCTGGGCCGGGACGCGGCGGGCGCGGCCACCGCGTTCGACGCGCTGGACTCGGAGCTGCTGGCGGCGATCGGGGCGGCCCGGGCGGAGCTGACGCTGGCGATCGGCGAGGCGCGCGGCGCGCTGCGGGGCGTGGTGGCGGCGGTGACGGCGCTGGCGCTGCTGGCCGCGGCGGCCTCGACGTCCGGGGTGTGGCAGCGGTTGAAGGAGTACCGGTGACACGGCTGCGCGCGGCCCCGCCCGCGCTGCTGGCGGTCGCACTGCTCCTGCTCGCGGGGTGCGCGCCGGTGCCCAGCGCGGCCCCGCCCATCGGGGGCGCGTCGGCGGAGGTGCCGCGCCCGGCGGACGCGGTGGAGCTGACCGCGCCGCCCAGCGCGGCCGAGGCGGCGCCCGAGTCGTGCGACCCGACGGCGAGCCTGCGCCCGGCCGCGCAGGCCGGCGGTCCGACCCTGGACCGGATCAGGGCGCGCGGGCGGCTGGTGGCGGGCGTGGACCAGAACACCTACCTGATGGGGTTCCGCAACCCGTCCTCGGGCGAGCTGGAGGGCTTCGACGTGGACATGGCCCGCGAGGTGGCGCGGGCGGTGCTGGGCGACCCGGCCGCGATCCGGTTCAGGGTGCTCACCTCCGACGAGCGCATCCCGGCCCTGGAGCGGGGCGAGGTGGACGTGGTGGTGCGCACGATGACGGTGACCTGCGAGCGGTGGCGGCGGGTGGACTTCTCCACGGTCTACCACCAGGCCGGGCAGCGGGTGCTGGTGCCGGCGAACTCGACGGCCACCGGCCTGGAGTCGCTGGGCGGGCGGAAGGTGTGCGCCACCAAGGGCTCCAGTTCGCTGGCCTTCGTGGCGCGCGCGCGGCCGCGCCCGGTGGCGGTGTCGGTGCCGAACTGGACGGACTGCCTGGTGATGCTCCAGCAGGGCCAGGTGGACGCGATCTCCACCGACGACACGATCCTGGCCGGGTTCGCCGCCCAGGACCCCTACACGAAGGTGGTGGGACCGCGGTTGACCGCCGAGCCCTACGGCATGGCGTTCCCGAAGGGCTCGGAGGACTTCGTGCGGTTCACCAACGCGCTGCTGGAACGGCTGCGCGCGGACGGCACGTGGGCCGCGGTCCACGGCCGCTGGCTGGGTCCGCCGCCCGCTCCGCCGGCCGCGGTCTACCGGGACTGACGTGCGCGGGCGGGACGGGGCGGGGACGTGCCCGAGGCCGGGGTGCGGCGGGGACGTCGAGGACGACGGGTTCTGCGAGGTGTGTGGGTTGGAGGCGCCGCCCGTCGTCACGCCCCCGCCGGGGCCGGCGCCCACGGGGTCGGTGCCCACGGGCGCCTGCCCGGCGCCGGACGACGGGCCGGACACCGGGCGGGACACCGGTCCGGGCACGGCGCGGTGGTCGGGTGGCGCGTCCGCGCCGTCGGGCGGCCGGTCGTGGCGCTCCTCGACCCGTTCCCCGTCGCGCGGCCGGTTGGGCGCGGGCCTGGTGGAGGTGCCGCCGGTGCCCTACCGGGACCCGACGACGGCGGTGCTGACCGATCCGGAGGTGCCCGAGGCGAAGCGGTTCTGCTCGGCGTGCGGCACGCCGGTGGGCCGCGGTCGCGACGGGCGGCCCGGCCGGGTGGAGGGGTTCTGCGCGCACTGCGGGCACCACTACTCGTTCACGCCGAAGCTCGCGCCCGGCGAGGTGCTGCACGACCAGTACGAGGTGCTGGGCTGCCTGGCGCACGGCGGCCTGGGGTGGATCTACCTGGCCGCCGACCACGCGGTGAGCGACCGGTGGGTGGTGCTCAAGGGCCTGCTGGACTCCGGTGACGCCGACGCGATGGCCGCGGCGATGGCCGAGCGGCGGTTCCTGGCCGAGGTGGAGCACCCCACCATCGTCAAGATCCACAACTTCGTGCGGCACGCCGACCGGGTCAGCGGCGAACTGGTCGACTACATCGTGATGGAGTACGTCGGCGGGACCTCCGTCAAGGACATGATCAACAATAGGCGGGCGGGCGGCGCGGGCACCGAGGCGCTACCCGTGCCGCAGGCCATCGCCTACGCCCTGGAGGTGCTGCCCGCCCTGGGCTACCTGCACGGGCTGGGTCTGCTGTACTGCGACTTCAAACCCGACAACGTGATCCAGACCGAGGAGCAGTTGAAGCTGATCGACCTGGGCGCGGTGCGCCGCGCCGACGACCGCCACTCCCCCATCTACGGCACCATCGGCTACCAGGCCCCCGAGATCGGCTCGGTGGGCCCCTCGGTGGCCTCCGACCTCTACACGGTGGGCCGCACGCTGGCGGTGACGAGTTTCGCGTTCGACTTCCGCGGCGCGTTCACGGAGTCGCTGCCCACGCCGGCGCAGCAGCCGCTGCTGCGCCGCCACGACTCGTTCCACCGGTTCCTGCTGCGCGCGACGCACCGCGACCCGGAGCAGCGGTTCGCCTCGGCCGAGGAGATGGCCGAGCAGCTGACCGGCGTGCTGCGGGAGGTGCTGGCGGAGCAGGACGGCGTGCCCCGACCGGGCCTGTCGCGGCAGTTCACCCCGGAGCGGCGGGCGTTCGGCGCGGAGGGCCCGGTGGTGGCGCGGGCGGCGGCGTCGGGGTTGCCGGTGCCGCAGGTGGACACCTCCGACGAGGCGGCGGGATTCCTGGCCACGGCCGCCTCGGGCGACCCCGGGCAGCTGGTGACCTCGCTGCGGGCGGCGCCGGTGCGCACGGTGGAGGTGCGGTTGCAGGTGGTGCGGGCGCTGCTGGAGGACGACCGGGTCGACGAGGCGGTGGCCGAGCTGGACGCGCTGGTGGCGGCGGCCGCGCTGGACCCGCACGACCCGTGCGGCCCGGCGGAGGACGACTGGCGGCCCGGCTGGTACCGGGGGGTGGCGGCGCTGCTGCGGCAACGGCCCGCCGAGGCGCGGGCGGCGTTCGGGAGGGTGCGCGACGTGCTGCCCGGCGAGGCCGCGCCCAAGCTGGCGGTCGCGGTGGCCGCCGAGCTGGCGGGCGACGCGGACGCGGCGCGCGCCGGCTACGAGGTGGTGTGGCGCACCGACCGGGCCCACGTGTCGGCGGCGTTCGGGCTGGCCCGGGTGCTGCTGGCCGGCGGTGACCGCGACGGTGCGGTGCGGGTGCTGCACTCGGTGCCGGAGACGTCGAGCCACCACGTGGCCGCGCAGGTCGCGGCGGTGCGGGCGCAGGCGGGCGGTGAGCGGCTGTCGGACGTGCTGGCGGCCGGGACGAGGTTGTCGGGTTTGGAGTTGGACGTGGCGAGGCGGGTCGGGTTGACGGCGGAGCTGCTGCGCGCGGCACTGGCACTGGTGTCGGGGGCGCCGCCGCCCGACGGCGGGCCGGCGCCCGCGGAGCGGCTGCTGGGGTGCGAGCCGACCCCGACCGGGCTGCGGCTGGGGCTGGAGCGCTGCTACCGGCAACTGGCCCGGTTGGCCGACACCCCGGAGGAGCGCATCGCGCTCGTCGACCGCGCGAACGCGGTCCGGCCCAGGACGCTGTTCTGATGGGCGGGGAGACGTGCCCGGAGTGCTCGGCGCCGGTGTCGCCGAAGGACCGCTTCTGCGAGGCGTGCGGGCGCAACCTGCGGGTGCGGCGCACCCCGGTGGGCGGGCCGGGGTCGCAGTGGCCGCCGCTGTGCGCGTGCGGCGGGGCCGAGTTCGACGAGGACGGGGCCTGCGAGGCGTGCGGGCGGGCGCGGCCCTCGGCGCGCGACCGGGTGGAGTTCGCGCTGCCCGGCGTGGCGGGGATCAGCGACCGGGGCCGGCGGCGGCGGCGCAACGAGGACTCGATGGCGTTCGGCCGGGTGCGGGGGCGCGGCACGGCGGTGGTGGTGTGCGACGGGGTGGCGTCCTCCGAACGCGCCGAGCAGGCCTCGCAGGTCGCGGTGGACACGGCGGCGGACGTGCTGCTGACCGGGTTGCAGTCGGGCACCCTGCAGTCGGCGCGCGACGCGGAGCGGGCCACGGCGGAGGCGGTGGTCGCGGCCAACGCGGCGGTGGCCCGGCTGGCCCGGCCGGAGGCGGCGGAGGTCGCCCCGTCCTGCACGTTCGTCTCGGCGGTGGTGACCGACGGCTCGGCGACGGTGGGCTGGGTCGGCGACAGCCGCGCCTACCTGGTGGCCGAGGCCGGTGCGGCCCGGTTGACCTCGGACGACACGTGGGCGGCACAACTGGTCGCGCAGGGCGTGCTCACCGAGGAGGAGGCGCTGACCGACCGGCGGGCGCACGTGCTGTCGCGCTGGCTGGGCGCGGACTCGGGGGTGACCGAACCGCAGACGGTGACGTTCATGGTGGAGACGCCGGGGCTGCTGGTGCTGTGCAGCGACGGCCTGTGGAACTACGTGCCGGAACCGGAGGACCTGCTGGCGGCGCTGCCGCCGGAGGCGATCGCGCGCCGGGTGGCGCCGCTGGAGGTCGCGCGGGCGCTGGTTCAGGTGGCGTTGGACGCCGGGGGGCACGACAACATCACGGTGGTCGTCGTCCAGTTGCGGGGTGGCGGTGGCTCCTGAGTTCGCGGTCGAGGTCCGCCAGAACGAGCACCTGCCCGCCGGCGCCGGGCGGGTCGAGGCGGTCGTGACGGTGACGGCGACCGGCGGGGCCCGCGCGGGACCGGCGGCGGACGCGGCCGAGGTGCTCGTCCTCGACACGTCGGGGTCGATGCGCTCCCCTCCGGAGAAGCTGGCCGAGGCGGTGCGGGCCGCGGAGGCGGCGCTCGGCGTGCTGCGCGACGGGGTGCGGTTCGCGGTGGTCGCGGGCACGGACACCGCGCGCGTGGTGTACCCGCCCGGACCGGGCCTGGCGGTGGCCGGGCCGCGCACGCGGGCGGCGGCGACGCGGGCGGTGCGGCGGCTGCGCGCCGCCGGCGGCACGGCGATGGGCCGGTGGCTGCTGCTGGCCGACGCCCTGCTGTCCGGGCCGGACGCGGGTGCCCCGGACGCGGGCGGGCCGGGAAGCAGGGCATCGGGCGCGGGGCCGCGGCACGCGATCCTGCTGACCGACGGGGAGAACCGGCACGAGTCGCCGCAGGAGCTGGCGGCGGTGCTGGAGCGGGTGGCCGGGCGCTTCACGTGCGACTGCCGGGGCGTGGGCACCGACTGGCGGGTCGCCGAGCTGCGCGGCATCGCCGAGGCGATGCTCGGCACGGTGGACATCGTGGCCGACCCGGCGGGGTTGGCGCGCGACTTCGAGTCGATGACCCTCGCCGCGATGGGCAAGGCGGTGGCGGACGTGTCGCTGCGGCTGTGGACGCCCGGGCACGCCGAGGTGGTGTTCCTGCGGCAGGTGGCGCCGGCGCTGCTGGACCTGACCGGGCGGCGCAGGCGCACCGGTCCGCGCACGGGGGAGTACCCGACCGGGGCGTGGGCGGCCGGGGAGAGCCGCGACTACCACCTGTCGGTCCGGGTGCGGCCCGCGGCGGTGGGCGAGCGGATGCTGGCCGCGCGGATCGCCCTGGTGGGCCCCGGTGAGGCGGTGTCGGGGCGCGGCCGGGTGCTGGCGGTGTGGACCGACGACGCGGCGCTGTCCACGCGCATCCCCCCGGAGGTGGCCCACTACACGGGGCAGGCGGAACTGGCGGAGGCGATCCGGGAGGGCCTGCGGGCGCGGCGCGCGGGTGACGCGGCCCGGGCGACGGCGCGGCTGGGCCGCGCGGTGCGGCTGGCGCACGAGTCCGGCAACACGGGCACGGCGAAGCTGCTGGCCGCGGTGGTGGAAGTGCGCGACGCCGCGTCGGGCACGGTGCGGCTGCGCGCGGACGTGACGGAGGTCGACGAGATGACCCTGGACACCCGGTCGACGGTGACCAAGCGGGTCGGGAGGGACTAGCGATGGCGACGTGCCCGGCGGGCCACGGTTCGGCGACCGACGACTCCTGCGAGGTGTGCGGCGCGCCGATCGCCGACGCGGTGCCGGCGACGGCGTCGGCCGTCACGGTCGGCGTGCCGCCGGTGGTGCGCGACGGGGTGTGCGCGGTGTGCGGCGCGCCGCGCGTGGGCAGGTTCTGCGAGGCGTGCGGGCACGACGCGCTCGCCGCGGTGCCCGCCGTGCCGGTGTCGTCGCCCGCGGTGGCGCGGGCGGCCTGGCACGTGACGGTGGAGGCCGATCGGGAGTACTTCGACCGGGTGGTGGCGGCCGGCGGGCCGGACGCGGAGTCGATGCGGTTCCCCGGCTTCTGCCCGCCGCGCCGGTTCGACCTGGCGGGCGACCAGGTGACGATCGGGCGGCGCAGCCGGTCGCGCGGCATCTTCCCGGGCGTCGACCTGGTGGGTCCGCCGGAGGACCCGGGGGTGTCGCACCACCACGCGCTGCTGGTGGACTCCGGCGACGGGTGGGCGGTGGTGGACCTGGCCTCGACCAACGGCACGACGTTGAACGGCTCGACCGAGCCGCTGCCGCCCCACGTGCCGGAGCCGCTGCGACCGGGCGACCGGGTCCACGTGGGCGCCTGGACCACGATCACGCTGCACCGGTCGGGCGGCGACCAGGTCCGCTGACCGCACCTGTGCCCGCCCCCGTGCCCGGGCGGGCCGGGCGGTGCTGATCCGAACGGTCGAGGCCGGGTGGCCCGATCGCGGTCTTTCCGCCCGGACGCGGGCCGCCGAGTCGATCACCGGCCTACGGTGGTGGGGTGCGGATCACGGGGCGAGCCGCCGTCCTGGGGGCGGGACTGTCGGTGTTCGCCGGCTCGGCGCTGCTGCTGGTGCTGACCGGTCACACGGGCGTGCGGTACTCGGCCGACCACGACGGCACGGTGCCGCTGTGGTCCCGGTCGGTGCCCGCGCTGGTGGGCGTCGCCCTGGTGCTGCTGACACCCGCGGCACGCCCGGAACCGGCCCGCCCCGGACCGGCGGGGGTGCGGGTCCAGGCGTGGCTGCTCGCGGGCGCGGCGCTGGCGTTCGCGGTGGTGCTGCACCTGGTGCCGGGCGAGACCGCGTACCTGGTGGCGAAGCTCGCGCTGCCGGCGGTGCTGCTGCGGCGGTCCCGGTGGTCGCCGACGCCGCCCGACGCGCGGTGGGCCCCGGTGGCGCCGGTGGCCGGATGGCTGCTGGTGTCCTACGCGACCCCCCTGGCGCCGCCGGCGGTCGACGACCCGGCCGCCGACGGCGTCCTGGTGCTGCTCGCGGCGCTGGTCGTGGGGTTCCTGGCGAACGCGCTGCTGGAGGAGTTGTTCTACCGGCGCTGGTTGCAGGCCCGCTGGGAGGTCCTGGTGGGTCCGTGGGCGGCGATCGTGCTGTCCTCGCTGCTGTGGGCGGTGTGGCACACCGCGATCCAGGGGCGCGGCGACCTGCTCGTCGACCTGGCCTCGGCGGTGCTCAACCAGGGCGTGACCGGGGTGTTCCTGGGCCTGCTGTGGGCCCGCTACCGGCGACTGTGGCCGCTGCTGGTGGTGCACGGGGCGGTCAACGCGCTGCCGCTGCTGCCGGGGCTGCTCTGACGGGGTCTTGTCGGCGGGTGGGGATTTCGGGAGGGGCGGATGTCCGACGGTCGCCGACGCGCTGCGGTCGCTGCCGGAGGGGGCGAGCAGCCGTGCGCGCACTGCTGCTGATCGGCGGTGGCGCGGGCGTGGGCAAGTCGTCCGCCGGTTGGGAGGTCTCGGCGCTGTGGCAGGCGCGGGGCACCGCGCACTGCCACGTGGAGGGCGACTTCCTCGACCAGATCCACCCCGCCCCCGCCGACGACCCGCACCGCACCGCGATCACCGAGCGCAACCTGGCCGCGATCTGGGCGAACTACGCCGCACTCGGCCAGACCCGGCTGATCTACACGAACACGGTCAGCGTGCTGGAAGAGCCGATGATCGTGCGCGCCCTCGGACCGGGTGACCCCGTGCGGGTGACGTCCGTGCTGCTCACCGCCACCGAGGACACCGTGCGCGCACGACTGGCGGGCCGGGAGGTCGGCTCCCTCTTCGACGCCCACGTGCGGCGCAGCCTCGCGGCCGCGCGCACGCTCGACCGCGACGCCCCGCCGCACACCACCCGCATCGCCACCGACGGCCTCCCGGCCGTCGCCGTCGCCGCGCGCATCGCCGACCTCGCCGGCTGGTGACCCCCGCCGGGTCCACCAGCCGGACCAGGTCAGCGCGGCACCGCGTCGAGCGCCTTGAAGATCCGCTTGTCCGACACCGTGTAGCGGGTGCCGATCGTCTGCGCGAAGTAGCTCAACCGCAACTCCTCGATCATCCACCGCACCTCGTCCAACTCGGGGTGCGGCTCGTCGGCGGGCAGGCTCGCCCGCAACTCCCGGTACTCCGCGTGGACCTCGTGCACCCGGTCCATCCACTCCTGGTCACGGCGCACGTTCTCCGGCAGCTTCTCCAACCGCCGCGCGATGCCCAGCAGGTAGCGGTGCACGTCCGCCAACCGGTCCGCACCCGCCTCCGTGACGAAACCCTTGTGCACCAGCCCGTGCAACTGGGCCCGCACATCGGTCAGCGACTCCTCGAACACCGCCCCGCGCACCCCGCCGATCCGCAACTCCACCTCCTGCGCGGCCTCCAGCACCGTGCGCACCCCGCCCACCACCTCGAACACCGCCGCGCCCAACCCCTTGCGGACGCGCTCGGTCAGCGCGGCGAACGACGCCCCGTCCCACACCGGCCCACCCGCCTCGCGCAGCAGCTTGTCCACCGCCGCCGAGATGCAGTCCGCCAGCAGCGGCGCCACACCACCGTGCGGGTTGCGCGTCAACGCCAACTTCTCCGCGTTCGACAGGCCCCGTTGCAGCATCTTCACCGGCGAGGGCACGTTGAGCAGCAACAACCGCCGGGTACCGCGCCACATCGCCTGCCGCTGCCGCCCCGGCGTGTCCAGGATCTCCACCGCGACGCTGTCACCCTTGTCCACCAGCGCCGGGTAGGCCGTCACCACGATCCCCGACTGCCGGCGCTGCACCGTGCGCGGCAACTCCCCGACATCACCCCACGTGGTCAGGCCCGTGCGGGCCAGGTTGCTCGCCGACGCCGCCAACGACTCGCGCAACCGCCCCCGCAGCTTCGCCTTCAACGCCGCCAGGTCCTTGCCCTGGGCCAGCTCGCGGTCGTTCTCGTCCACGATCCGGAACGTGAGCTTCAAGTGCTCGGGCACCTGGTCGAGCTGCCACTCCCCACGCGGCACCACCACCCCCGTCAGGGCCCGCAGCTGCCGCTCCAACGCCGGCAGCAGCGGCTCGTCCTCCCCGATACCCGCCAACGCCGCCGCCGCCACGTCCGGCACCGGCACGAAGTTGCGCCGCACCGGCTTGGGCAACGACCGGATCAACGCCACCACCAACTCCATCCGCAACCCCGGCACCTGCCAGGACAGCGAATCGTCCGGCACCGCCGTCAACGCCGGCAGCGGCAGGTCCACCGTCACCCCGTCCACCGCCGCACCCGGCTCGAACCGGTACGTCAACGGCAGGTCCAACCCACCCCGCGTCAACCGGTCCGGGTACGCCTCGGGCGTCACCGCCGAGGTCGAGTTGACCAACATCGCCCTGTCGAAGGTCAACAAATCCGGCGTGGCGTGCCGCGCCTTCTTCCACCACGCGTCGAAGTGCCGCACCGACACCACGTCCGCCGGCACCCGCCGGTCGTAGAAGTCGAACAGCGTCTCGTCGTCCACCACGATGTCACGACGCCGCGCCCGCTCCTCCAACTCGCCCACCTCGGCCAGCAGCCGCTTGTTGCGCCCGTAGAACTCGTGGTGCGTCGTCCACTCCCCCTGCACCAGCGCGTGCCGCAGGAACAACTCCCGCGACACCTCCGGGTCGATCCGCCCGTAGTCGACCTTCCGCGACGCCACCAGCGGCACCCCGTACAGCGTCACCTTCTCCAACGCCACCGCCGACCCGCGCCGCGCCTCCCAGTGCGGCTCGCTGTACGAGCGCTTCACCAGGTGCGCGCCGAGCTTCTCCGCCCACTCCGGCTCGATCCTCGCCACCATCCGGCCCCACAGGCGCGACGTCTCCACCAGCTCCGCCGCCATCACCCACTGCGGCGGCTTCCGGAACAACGACGACCCCGGGAAGATCGCGAACTTCGCGTTGCGCGCACCCAGGTACTCCGTCGCCCCCCGCTTGCCCGCATCCCGCTTCGGCACGTCCTTCACACCGATGTGCGACAACAGCCCCGACAACAACGACAGGTGCACGGTGCGCGGGTCCGCCGGCTGCTCGTTGACGTGCACCCCCAACGTCTTCGCGACCTGCCGCAACTGCTGGTACACGTCCTGCCACTCGCGCACCCGCAGGTAGTTGAGGAACTCCGCCCGGCACAGCCTGCGGAACTGGTTCGACGACAGCTCCTTCTGCTTCTCCCGCACGTACCCCCACAGGTTCAGGTACGCCACGAAATCCGAATCCGGGTCCCGGAACCGCGCGTGCTGCTCGTCCGCCGCCTGCTGCTTGTCGCTCGGCCGCTCACGCGGGTCCTGGATCGACAACGCCGCCGCGATCACCATCACCTCGCGCACGCACCCGTTCGCGTCCGCCTCCAGCACCATCCGCGCCAACCGCGGGTCCACCGGCAACTGCGCCAGCTTCCGCCCCAACGGCGTCAACCTCTGCTCCGCCGGGACGATCGCCCCCAACTCCTGCAACAGCTGCACACCGTCGTTGATGTTGCGCGCCTCCGGCGGGTCGATGAACGGGAACGCCGCGATGTCGCCCAACCCGATCGACGTCATCTGCAGGATCACCGACGCCAGGTTCGTGCGCAGGATCTCCGGGTCCGTGAACTCCGGCCGCGCCTCGAAGTCCTCCTCGCTGTACAACCGGATGCAGACGCCCTCCGACACACGCCCACAACGCCCCTTGCGCTGGTTCGCCGACGCCTGCGAGATCGGCTCGATCGGCAACCGCTGCACCTTCAACCGGTGGCTGTAACGCGAGATCCGCGCCGTCCCCGGATCCACCACGTACTTGATGCCCGGCACCGTCAACGACGTCTCCGCCACGTTCGTCGCCAACACCACCCGCCGCCCCGAATGCGGCTGGAACACCCGGTGCTGCTCCCCGAACGACAACCGCGCGTACAGCGGCAACACCTCGGTGCCCCGCAACTCCAACGCCGCCAACGCCTCCGCCGTGTCCCGGATCTCCCGCTCACCCGACAGGAACACCAGCACGTCACCAGGCCCCTCGGCCTGCAACTCCCGCACCGCGTCGCAGATCGCCTGCGTCTGGTCCCGATCAGGGTCCGCGTCCGGGTCGTCCGGGTCCACCACCGGCCGGTACCGCACCTCCACCGGGTACGTCCGCCCCGACACCTCGATGATCGGCGCGTCCCCGAAATGCCGCGAGAACCGCTCCGGGTCGATCGTCGCGGACGTGATCACCACCTTCAGGTCCGGACGCCGCGGCAACAACTGCGCCAGGTACCCCAGCAGGAAGTCCACGTTCAGACTGCGCTCGTGCGCCTCGTCGATGATGATCGTGTCGTAGCGCGACAGCATCCGGTCGGTCTGCAACTCCGCCAGCAGGATGCCGTCCGTCATCAACCTGACCAGCGTCTCGTCACCCGACTGGTCCGAGAACCGCACCTTGTACCCCACCGCGCCGCCCAACGGCGTGCCCAACTCCTGCGCGACCCGCTCCGCCACCGTCCGCGCCGCCAACCGCCGCGGCTGCGTGTGCCCGATCTGACCCAGCACCCCCCGCCCCAGCTCCAGGCAGATCTTCGGCAACTGCGTCGTCTTCCCCGACCCCGTCTCACCCGCCACGATCACCACCTGGTGATCACGGATCAACGCGGCGATGTCGTCCTTGCGCGCACTGACCGGCAACTCCGCCGGATACGTGACCTTCGGCACGGCCTCACGGCGCAACGCCACGCGCAGCTCGGCGGCCTCGATCTCCGCCTCGATCTCCGCCCGCACCGCGGCACGGGCCTTCTCATCGCGCACCTTGCGCGCACCGTCAAGCCTGCGCCCCAGCCGCCGCTGGTCCCGCGACATGAGATCGGACAGACGTTGACGCAGGTCAGCGTGGGAGGTGGTACTCATTTGGACCAAGGATATCCGGGCCCGCGAAACCCGGCCGCCCATTATCCGGCGAACCTCCCCACACCCCCACGCCCCGACCACCACCCACGACCCGCCACACCCCCCGCGCTAGGGTCCACCCGTGCCACAACCCTGGGCCAACTCGGGCGTTGACCTGCACCTCGACCTCGACCCCGCCGACGGACGCCGCACCGGACTCGAACGCGCCCTCCGCGACGCCATCCGCACCGGACGCCTCACCCCCGGCGCACGCCTGCCCGCCACCCGCGCACTCGCCCTCGAACTCGGCCTCGCCCGCAACACCGTCGCCGCCGCCTACGACCAACTCGTCGCCGAGGGCTACCTCACCGCCCGCCGCGGCTCCGGCACCCAGGTCGCACCCCTCACCCACACCACCACACCACCCACCCCCACCGACCACCACCCACCCCGCCCCACCCACGACCTCACCCCCGGCAACCCCCACGCCACCGCCTTCCCCACCACCGACTGGCTCCGCGCCACCCGCCGCGCCCTCACCACCGCACCCACCCACACCCACGGCGACCCCCGCGGCCGACCCGAACTCCGCACCGCCCTCGCCCACCACCTCGGCCGCACCCGCGGCGTCCAAGCCACCCCCGAACACATCGTCATCACCTCCGGCTACACCCAAGCCCTCTCCCTCCTCGCCCACGTCCTCCCCGGCCCCATCGCCATGGAGAACCCCGGCCTCCCCTTCCACCGCGACATCGTCACCCGCGCCGGACGCCCCGTCCTCCCCCTCCCCGTCGACGAACTCGGCGCCCGCACCCCACCCGACCACGCCACCGCCGCCATCGTCACCCCCGCCCACCAGTACCCCACCGGCGTCCCCCTCCACCCCACCCGCCGACACGCCCTCACCACCTGGGCCCGCACCACCGGCGCACTCCTCGTCGAAAACGACTACGACGGCGAATTCCGCTACGACCGCCACCCCCTCGGCGCCGTCCAGGGCACCGCACCCCACCACGTCGCCTACGCCGGCAGCGCCTCCACCACCCTCGGCCCCGCCATCCGCCTCGGCTGGCTCGTCCTCCCACCCCACTGGATCGACCCCGTCGTCGACGCCAAGCTCCACACCGACCACCACACCGAAACCCTCGGCCAACTCGCCCTCGCCGACCTCATCACCACCCACGCCTACGACCGCCACATCCGCGCCTGCCGCCTGCGCTACCGCCGCCGCCGCGACCTCCTCCTCCAACGCCTCCACCACCACACCCCCCACGGCATCCCCGCCGGCCTCCACCTCCTCCTCCACGTCCCCGACGAGAACGCCGTCCTCACCCGCGCCGCCCACCACGGCCTCCGCCTCGGCGCACTGCGCGAACACTGGCACGCACCCGGCCCCACCAGCCGCCAAGGCATCGTCATCGGCTACGCCACCCCCGCCGAACACACCTACCGCGCCGCCATCGACGCCCTCCACCACACCCTCGGCAACCCCACCCCCTGACCCGACCCTCCCCCTCCTCCCGGACAACCCCCGCCACACCGACACCCGCCCCAACCACAACCCGCCGTTCGGCGGCTGGCGCACCGCCCCCACTCCCGATCTGCTGGACCCACGACGAGTCGGGGGACCATCGAGGGGGAGATGGCTTGTTCCGACCCGTGCCGGTGCCCGCCCTGCCACCCAGCACCGCACTCGCCGACCTGGCGACCGCCGGCGACGACCACGCATGGCTCGCCGGCACCACAGGCGTGTTCACCAGCCGCCCCTCGGCCCCCCTCGTCCTCAGCTGGACCGGCACCACCTGGCAACACGAACCACTCCCCGAACTCCCCGCCCCCGCCAGCCTCGCCGGCATCGCCGCCACCGCACCCGACGACGTCTGGGCCGTCGGCAACACCGCCGGCCACCCCCTCGTCCTCCACTACGACGGCACCACCTGGCACACCGTCACCACCCCACCCATCACCTGGGCCAAAGCCATCACCGCACACCACCACGACATCCACATCGTCGGCACCGGCCGCGACACCCTCCACTACGACGGCACCACCTGGCACCTCCACCACGCCCTCAACTCCACCCGCGAAAACCTCACCACCCTCACCACCACCGACCCCCACCACACCTGGGCAGGCGGCGGCGGCCTCGCCGGCGCCGGACCCGCCAGCTACGAATACCCCGTCCTCGTCCACTGGGACGGCACCCGCTGGACCGACCACCCCGGCCCACGCCTCGCACGCGGCCACATCGCCCGCCTCGCCGCCACCACACCCGACGACATCTGGCTCGGCCACGTCCGCGACACCGACGGCCTCCACCTCCACCACTGGAACGGCACCCGCTGGACCGCCGTACCCTCACCCGACGCCCCCGGAAGGCTCAGCCTCCACGGCATCGCCGCCGGCTGGACCTGGGGCGTCCACGCCACCCACAACACCTTCGAAACCCGCCCCACCTTCCACCGCCGCACCGGCGACACCTGGACCCCCGTCGCCCTCCCCCACGACCTCGACCGCACCTCCGCCTTCCACGTCGGCCTCACCACCACCGGCACCACCACCTGGGCCTACCTCAAAACCGCGGCGGGCGTCCACGTCCTGCGCCACACTGCCGCGTGACCACCACCCTCACCGTCCTCGGCACCGCCACCCCCTACCCCCGCCCCCACAACCCCTGCTCCGGCCACCTCCTGCGCACCGACCGCACCACCCTCTGGATCGACGCCGGACCCGGCACCCTCGCCGCCCTCCAGACCACCTGCCGCCCCGACCACGTCGACGCCGTCTGGATCTCCCACACCCACGCCGACCACACCGCCGACCTGCTCCCCTACTACTACGCACTCCTCTTCGCCGACCTCCCCCCGCGCACCCCCGTGCCCCTCTACGGCCCACCCGGCCTCGCCGCCCGCCTGGAGGCCTACCTGCACGGAGCCGCACCCAACCCCGCCGGCGCCGCCTTCGAGGTCCACGAGCTCCACGACGGCCACCGCGCCGACGTCGGCGACCTCATCCTCACCAGCCACGCCGTCGAGCACGGCCTGCCCGCCTTCGGCCTGCGCGCCACCCACCGCGACACCGACACCGTCTTCGCCTACTCCGGCGACACCGGACCCTGCCCGGCCCTCGACGCCCTCGCCGACGGCGCCGACCTGTTCCTGTGCGAGGCCGACGGCGCCGGCCCGCACCACTGCGCCCCCGAGGACGCCGCCCGCGCCGGCAGGTCCGCCGCCCGGCTCCTGCTCACCCACGTCGGCCACACCCTCACCGAGGCCGAGGCCGCCGAACGCGCCGGCGCCCCGGTCGCCCGGCCCGGTGACGTGGTCGTCGTCGGCTGATCCCGCTGTCCCGGTGTTTTGTCCTCAACCCAGGTTTGCTGCTTGACCGGTGTTCGGGCTGTTCACTCTTTTGGTTGATACTGAAGTTATCGAGACCATTGGTACACGAGGTGACAGCAGATGCGAAGATCACCCGGAGAGGTGACAATGAGCCGATGAAGCTGGCTGCGACCGTCCTCGACGCACCCGAGCCCCGGGCCCTCGCCCGCTTCTACCGGGACCTGCTCGACTGGCAGGTCACCGAGGACGAGCCCGACTGGGTCACCCTGCGCCCCGCCGACGGCGGGGCGGGGCTGTGCTTCCAGACCGAGCACCGGTACCGGCGGCCCACCTGGCCGGCCGGGGAGGGCGACCAGCAGATGATGATCCACCTCGACATCGAGGTGGAGGACCTGGCCGCCGCCTGCGCGCGGGCCGAGGAGCTGGGCGCCACGGTGGCCGGGTTCCAGCCGCAGGATGACGTGCGCGTCCTGCTGGACCCGGCCGGGCACCCGTTCTGCCTGTTCACCCGCGCCTGACCGACCCGCTCCCCCGCGGTGCGCGTGTCAGGCGGCCGGCGGCACGATCGCCCGCGTGATGGACTCCAGCACACCCGGGAACCGGGTCTCCATCTCCTCGCGCCGCAGCTCGTGCGTGCGGTAGCTGCCCTGCGGCGTCACCCGCAGTACACCCGCCTCGCGCAACACCTTCAAGTGGTGGGACAGCGTCGACATGCTCACCGGTACGTCGAACTGCCCGCACACGATGCCACCCGAGCGGGCCAACTCCGCCACGATCCGCAACCGGACCGGGTCGGCCAGCGCCGTCAGAACCGTGGCCAGCTCAAGGTCTTCCACGTCCGGGTGTTGTAGGGCGCGCACGGTTTCGCATAGTAGCGACCAGTGCAAGGTGGTTCATCATTTAACGCTGAAGGAATCGAACTGATCGAGGATCGCCGGGTTCGTCCGGTGCACCGGACGGGCGTTCGCACGGCGCCCAGTCTCCCGGGCGACGGCTCCCCCGCGTTCCAGCCCCACGCCAGAACGCGAGGCCGCCGCATCCGGACGGCGGACCCGCTGGAGGACGACGCCGTCACCCGCCCCGGACCGTGACCGTGAGCCCACGGGGCGTCGTTAACTGTAAACACCGCCACGACCATCGGCGCGGACCGAACGGATCAGCGCACTACGGCGTGCGCAGGCTTGCCACGCTGTGTTTCCGAATTGTTTCCACATAGTTTGAGCTGCGGTTTTAGCCCCTTCCAGGGGGCCGGGCGGCACTCCGGACGTCCCGTCGCCGTCGAGGTCGGCCGCGTCCCACCCACCAAGAGGGCATTTACCTGCGCATTAACACCAATACGATCGTCACCACGAGGCCGCCCGCCCCGGCCGACACACCGTGGCCCCCGGACTACCCTGCACTGTCCGGGGGCCACGCGCTGCTCACGGCAGTCCCGTCACGGGCCGGTCGTGCCGCCCACGACGGCGTCGGAGGACGGCGCCCGCTCCTCCTGCGCCGGCGGCGGCACCACGCCGGAGAGGTCACCGCCGTTGTCGTTGACCCGCAGCACGAACGGCCGCGTCTCGGTGTACTGCACGACCGACAGCGACGCGGGGTCCACGACGATGCGCTGGAACCCGTCCAGGTGCACGCCCAGCGCGTCGGCGAGCACGGCCTTGACGACGTCGCCGTGGCTGCACGCGACCCACACCGCGCCCGGCCCGTGCTCGGCGGTGACGCGGGCGTCGTGCGCCCTGATCGCGGCCACCGCGCGCGCCTGCACGGTCGCCAGCCCCTCGCCACCCGGGAACACGGCCGCGGACGGGTGCTGCTGCACGACCTTCCACAGCGGTTCGGCGACCAGGTCCTTGATCTCCCGGCCGGTCCACTCGCCGTACTCGACCTCGGCCAGCCCGGGCTCGACGACGGGCTCCAGGCCGCGCTCGGCGAGCAGCGGCGCCAGCGTCTGCCGGCAGCGCTCCAGCGGGGAGGTCACGAACGCCCGCACCGGCACGCCGGCGAGCCGGTCGACGAGCGCGCGCGCCTGCTCCTCGCCCTTGTCGGACAGTCGCACGCCGGGCTGTCGGCCGGCGAGCACGCCCGCCCCGTTCGCGGTGGATCGGGCGTGTCGCAGCAGGATCACGGTGGCCACGGGCCAACCCTATGCGGCGTTCCTACGTGGCGTTGATGAGGCCCATCGACAGCAGCCCCATCAGGACCATGCCCAGCAGCAGCCGGTACCACACGAACACCGAGTAGCTGTGCTTGGAGACGTAGCGCAGCAGCCACGCGATCGTGGCGTAGCCGACCGCGAACGACACGATCGTGGCCACGATCATCTGCGGCACGGAGGCGGCGTTGGGCTCGGTGCGGTCGAGCACGTCCGGGATGCTGAAGATGCCCGCGCCGAACACCGCGGGCAGCGCCAGCAGGAACGAGTAGCGGGCGGCCGAGGCGCGGTCCAGGCCGAGGAACAGGCCGGCGGTGAGCGTCCCGCCGGAGCGGGACACGCCGGGGATCAGCGCCATGGCCTGGGCCAGGCCCATGCCGACCGCGTCCTTGAGCTGGAGCTTGTTGCGGATGTGCGAGGCGAAGTGGTCGGCGAGGCCGAGCAGCAGGCCGAACACGATCAGCGTCGTCGCGGTGATCCACAGGTTCCGCAGCGACGAGCGGATCTCGTCCTTGAACAGGTAGCCCAGCACGCTGATGGGGATCGACCCGATGATCACGTACCAGGCCATCCGGTAGTCCTCGGAGGCGCGGGCGGCCTTGCTGAACAGGCCCTTGAACCACGCCGCGATGAAGTTGCCGATGTCCTTGGCGAAGTAGATCAGCACCGCGACCTCGGTGCCCAGCTGGATGACCGCGGTGAACGACGCGCCCGCGTCGTTGCCGAAGAACAGCGTGGAGACGATCCTGATGTGGCCGGACGAGGAAATGGGCAGGAATTCCGTGAGTCCCTGGACGAGTCCGAGGACAATGGCCTGCAACCAGCTCAACTACCCACTCCTGCCAGATCCAGAGCTTCGGTCGCCGTGCGCAGCGCGGCGATCCCCTGCTCCAGATCTTGCAGCATGGGTGAAATGGTGAGGGTGGTGACCCCCGCCTCGGCGTAGGCCCTCATGCGGTCTGCTATGCGCTCCTTCGGCCCCAGCAGCGAGGTGGAGTCGAGGAACTCGACGGGCAGCGCGGCCTGGGCGCCGGCGTAGTCGCGGGACAGGTACTTGTCCTGCACCTCGGCGGCCTCGGCGGCGAAGCCCATGCGCACGGCGAGGTCGTTGTAGAAGTTCTTCTGCCTGCTGCCCATGCCGCCGACGTAGAGCGCGGCGTAGGGGCGGACGTGGTCGGCGCACGAGCGCCAGTCCTCGCCGACGTGCATCGGCACGGTGGGCACGACGTCGAACCCGTCGAGGGTCTTGCCCGCCTTCTCCCGGCCGGCCCTGAGCGCGGCCATCGACCCGGCGGAGTGCTCCGGGGAGAAGAAGATCGCCAGCCACCCGTCGGCGATCTCGCCGGCCAGTTCGACGTTCTTCGGGCCGACGGCGGCCAGGTAGACGGGGATGTGCTCGCGCACCGGGTGCACGGTGAGGGTGAGGGCCTTGCCGGGCCCGTCGGGCAGCGGCAGCGTGTAGTGCTCGCCGTCGTAGCGCAGCCGCTCGCGGCGCAGGGCGGAGCGGACGATGTCGACGTACTCGCGGGTGCGGGCCAGCGGCTTGTCGAACCGCACGCCGTGCCAGCCCTCGGACACCTGGGGCCCGGAGACGCCCAGGCCCATCCGGAACCGGCCGCCGGAGAGGGTGTCCAGGGTGGCGGCGGTCATCGCGGCCATCGCGGGCGTGCGCGCGGGGATCTGGAGGATCGCGCTGCCGACGTCCACCCGCTCGGTCTGGGCCGCGACCCAGGCCAGCACGGTCGGCGCGTCGGAGCCGTACGCCTCCGCGGCCCACACCACCGAGAAGCCGAGGCGGTCGGCTTCCTTGGCAAGTTCGAGGTTCGCGGCGTCGTTGCCCGCGCCCCAGTACCCGAGGTTCAGTCCCAGTCGCACACGCGGACCGTACCGGTCGGTAACCCCCTCCGCCAGGCCGGGTGGGCGGGTGTCGCCGGATTCGCCCTTGACAAGCGCGCGCCACAACCCGCCGGAATGTCGATCACCCCTTAGGCTGCGCCGCGTGGAACAGCGATACCTGGGGCGCAGCGGCTTGCGGGTCTCCCGGATGGCCCTGGGCACGATGACCTGGGGGCGGGACACCGACGCCGACGAGGCGGCCACCCAGCTGATGGCCTTCACCGAGGCGGGCGGCACGCTCGTGGACACCGCCGACGTGTACGTCGAGGGTGAGAGCGAGCGCATCCTGGGCGGCCTGATCGGCGAGGTCGTGCCGCGCGAGGAGCTCGTCGTGGCGACGAAGGCGGTGGCCCGGCGCAACGACGGCCCGTTCGGCGGCGGCGCGTCGCGGGGCGCGCTGCTGCACGCGCTGGACGGCTCGCTGCGGCGGCTGCGGGTGGAGCACGTCGACCTGTGGCAGCTGCACGCGTGGGACGCCGGCGTGCCGCTGGAGGAGACGCTGTCGGCGCTGGACACCGCGGTGTCCTCGGGCAGGGTGCGCTACGCGGGCGTGTCGAACTACTCGGGTTGGCAGCTGGGCACCGCGGCGGCGCTGCCCGGGCACACCCCGCTGGTGTCCACGCAGGTGGAGTACTCGCTGCTGGAGCGGGGCGTGGAGCGGGAGGTCGTGCCCGCCGCGCAGCACCACGGCATCGGGCTGCTGCCGTGGGCGCCGCTCGGGCGGGGTGTGCTGACGGGCAAGTACCGCAACGGCACGCCCTCGGACTCGCGCGGCGCGTCGGCGCACTTCGCCGGGTACGTGGAGCAGCACCGCACGGAGCGGGCGGCGCGGATCACGCAGGCGGTGGCGACCGCGGCGGACGGGCTGGGCACCAACGCGCTGTGCGTGGCGCTGGCCTGGGTCCGGGACCGGCCGGGCGTGGTGGCCCCGGTGGTGGGCGCGCGCGACACGTCCCAGCTGCTGGGGTCGCTGGCGGCGGAGGACCTGGAGCTGCCGCCGGCGATCCGCTCGGCGCTGGACGACGTGAGCGCGGTGGAGTTCGGCTACCCGGAGCGACCGCTGGTCTGACGCCGCCGAGGTGGGCCTGCCGAGGCGGTCCCGCCGCAGTGGACCTGCTGCAGGGGACCTGCTGCGGTCACACCATCGCCGCGTCGACGCGGCGGAACCACTCGCGCACTCCCCCGACCTGCTCCTCCAGCCAGGTGGCGACGTCGGCGGCCAGGTCGAGGGCGCGCGGCGAGCGGACGTGGGCGGCGACGTGCCCCACGAGGGCCTGGACGCGCCGCACCGGCGGCGGGTGGGCGCCCGCGAACGGGACGGCCAGCCCCAGCTCGCCGGCCAGCCGGTCGGTGACCTCGTGCAGGAACAGCACCAGCAGCACGGCGGCGACCACGCACGGCTCGTGCACGTCCAGTTCGCGCGGGGCGAGGTCGTCGAGGGTGTGCAGCAGCATCGTGGCGGCCAGCCGGTCCGCCTCGTGCTCGCGGGACCACCCCACCTCCTGGGCGTCGAGGGCGCCGACGGGCGTGTCCGGGTCGGTGCGGCGGCGCGCGTTCACGAGGTGGCCCGCCTGGACGTGCGCCACCTCGTGGGCCAGCAGGAACTGGGTGGCGCGGCGCGACATCAGCCCGACCAGCGCCAGGCGTTGGCCGGACAGGCCGGGCAGCCGGCGCGCCTCGACCGCGCCGTTGCCGTACAGGTAGGCGTTGACGGCTTCGGCGAGGGCGTAGGAGGTCTGGGAGGCGGTCAGCAGCGGCGGGGTGCCGTAGCGCGGCAGCGCCCCCGTCATGATCTTGAGCACGCCGCCCAGCAGGTCCAGGGCGGCGGTGTTGACCAGCACCAGGACGCCCCGGCCCGGCACGGGCACGCTCAGCGCGTCCAGCGTGCCGGTGGGGAACACCCCGGCCAGCACCGGCGTGGTGGGTCCCAGGCCGGCGGCGCTGGCCAGGTGCAGCACCTCGGGTTGCAGGGCGTCGAGGGTGCGCTGCTGGTCGCGCAGGTGCGCGGGCCGGTAGGCGGCGTGGCGCACGCGGACGTCGACGAGCCGCGCCAGGCGGCGGGTCAGCGGGTCGGAGGCCACCTGGGTCCAGGTGCGGTAGCCCTCGGTGTGCTCGTCCGCCGCGCCCGGTGCGTCGAGGTGGTCCACCACGCGCCGGGCGCGCAGCAGTGCGACGTGCCGGTCGCGCAACTCCTCGACGGTCATCCGACTCCTCCCGTGTCACCAGGGATGATCGTCGCGGTGCCTCCGCGGGTACGGGTGGGGGCCGACTATCACCTTCGCGGACCAACGACAACACCCGCCCCCTGCGTGACGATGGCTGTTCGGTGATGGATGCTGGGAGGGCAGTGAGCGAACGGGTTACGCCTAGGAGGTCCGACGTTGCGCCGACTGGCCGCGGCAGTGCTCACCGGAGCCCTGGTGGTGTCCGGTTGTGCGACCGAGGAGAACCCGGCCGACCCGTTGCAGGTCGCCGCGACGCTGGAACCCGCCCGTCCCGCCGTCTCCCCCGCCCAGTCCGCGACCCCGGAGGGCGTCGTGCTGCCGGTGGGGCCCGCGACGGCGGTGGCGGTGGCCGGCGGGCGGGTCGCGGTCGCGGTGGCCGAGCCGCCGTCGGTGCTGCTCTTCCCGTCGTCCCTGGCCGGACCGGTGACCGCGGCGCTGCCCGGACCGGCGGAGCGGCTGGTGGCGGTGGGCGACGCGGTCGAGGCGACCGTCCCGTCGGCGGGTGTCGTGGTGACCGTCGCCCCGGACGGCACGTCGTCGTCGCGGTCGGTGTCGGGCGGGCCGGTGGACGTGGCGCGGCTGGGTGACCTGGTGCTGGTGGCCCAGCGCGACGCCAGGCAGGTGTCGGTGCTGGGCGGCTCGGGCGGCGAGCACGTGGTGCGCGGCATCTCCAGCCCGGACCGGCTGGTGGTGGCGGGCGACGCGGCCGTGGTGCTGGACCGGCCGCGCAGCGCGGTGTTCGACCTGGACCCGACCTCGGGCACCCCCGGCGCGGGGCTGCGGGCGGGCGACGGCGCGACGAACGCGGTGGCCGACCGGTTCGGCCGGGTGTTCGTGGTGGACACGCGGGGCGGCGAGCTGATGTCGTTCTCCACCTCGCCGTTGATCATGCGGTTGCGCTACCCCCTGCCGGGCGCGCCGTACGGGATGGCCTACGACGCGGACCGGGACCTGCTGTGGGTGACGCTCACCGAGCGCAACGAGGTCGTGGCCTTCGACGTCTCCGGGGCCGATCCGGTGGAGCGCCACCGGTACGCCGCGGTCCGGCAGCCGGACTCGGTGGCGGTTGATCCAGGCAGCGGGCGCGTGTTCGTCGCGTCCGGCGACGGCCAAGGGATGCAGGTGATCGGGTGATGGACGAAGCGGTGGTCGACGGGGACTGGGAGTACCGGCCGCTGCGGCTGCCGGCCGGGGTCTCGCGCCGCACGGCGACGACGCAGTTGACGATCCACGCGGAGTTCGCGGGCTGGGAGCTGTCGCGGACCCTGCTGTTCGGCGACGGTTCCCGCAAGGTCTGGCTGCGGCGCAGGCGGACCGCCGCGGTGGTGCCCGGGTTGATCACCTAGGACCCGATCGTCCGGGGACTGGCGCCCGGCCCGGTCACCGGCCCGGTGGCGCGTCCGGCGCGGCGCGGGCGAGCAGGCCGTGCAGGGCGAGGGCCTCGACGGCGTCGACGTGGTCGGCCGCGGTGCCGTCGCGGTGGGTCAGGCAGTGCAGCAGGGTGCTGTCGGTGAGCGCGCGGGCCAGGGTCGCGGGGTCGTGGTCGGCGCCGAAGTCGCCGCGGGCGCGGCCCGCCTCGATGACGGGGACGAGCATGCCCGCCAGGTCGATCTCGCGGCTGATCCCGTCGGTGGTGTCGTCGGTGGCGGTGTCGTGGACCACGGCCATCACCAGGGCCTCGGCGAACTCGCGGTTGCCCAGGGTGAAGGCGGCGAGGCGTTCGAGGTGGCGGCGCAGCAGGTGGCGCGGCGCGACGCCCAGGGCCAGGTCGTCGTCGAGCAGCGAGCGCAGCTCTCCGCAGCCGGGGCGCAGGGCGCCCACGACGATGGACGCCTTCACCGGGAACAGCTGCCTCAGCACGGTGAGGGGCACGCCGGCGCGGGCGGCGATGTGGTCGGGCGTGGTGGCGTAGTAGCCGCGGGCGGCGAACTCGTGGCGGGCGGCGGCGATGACGGCGTTGCGGGGGTTGTCGGGCAGGCCGTCGAGGCGGTCGACGCGGTAGGCGCGCACGACCTCGTCCGCCAGGGGTGCGATGGCGTCGTCCACGTGGCCGTGGCCCTGCTCGGGGTCGAGCAGGGCGCCGACGAGGGCGACGACGGTGTCGCCGAGCAGGGTGTCGGGCACGGCGTCGGGGTCGGCGAGGTGGCGCAGGAACAGCCCTTCGACGAGGGCCGTGAGCACGACGGCGAGCTGTTCGGGGGTGAACGGGGCGCGCAGCGACGCGCTCCAGCGGGCGAGCATGGACCGGTAGACCCGCACGCCGGCCTGGTCGTAGGCGGCGTAGGTCTGGCGCAGCCGCCGCATGGCGCCCTGGTGGCCGCGGCCCAGGACGACGGTGGCCAGCTGCATGAGGGTGGCGGGGTCGGCGCGCAGCAGCTCGTAGTTCCAGGTGGACACCGTGCGCAGCAGGCGCCTCGGGTCGCCCTTGGTCTCGGCGAGGGCCTGCTCGACGACGTCGACCACCGTCCCCGCCCGGGGTGCGGGCGGGCGGTTGAACCGCACCAGCAGTTCCTCGACGTAGCGGCCCTTGTCGCCGAAGGTCGCGAAGAAGGTCTTCTCGCTGACCTCGGCGCGGGCGGCGATCTCGGCGACGTTGAGGCCCCGGTTGAGGACCTTGAAACCGTCCTCGACCAGCAGTGCCTGCCCCGCGTCGAGCAGCCGTTCGCGTACCGGAACCACGTGGGCACTCCCCCCTTCGGCACGTCTCCCGGCGCGGCGCATACCCGCCGTGGGCGATCACGGTATTGCACACTCACCCCGTGGGGGAGTGTTCGCTCACCTCGGTGAGCCGTGTCGACCGGGGGGCTCCGTTGACCCCTCACCGGCGCGGGGGCGAGACTCCCGGCATCGCGTGGTGCGGGGTCGCCGGGGAGGGCCGAACGCACCGCGGCGCGCGGGGGAGGCGCGTTCCCCCGCACCGGGTGAGCGCCCCACCCCGTGCGGTCACGGGGTGCGCGAAGGGGCGGCCGTCGGCTCGGAACCTCGGCCGGTCCCGGCACCCTGCCCGCCCGCACGGCGACCGCGGCAACCCCCAGTGCCGCCGGAGCCGCGCGGGCGGGCTCCCGCCGCAGGTCGGCGCCACCACAGGTGTGGTACCACAGGTGTGGTGGCCTCGGCGCGGCGTCGTCCGGGCGGGCACGGCGCACCGGTCCGGTTCTCCGGCCGTCGGGATCAGCCGGGATCGGTGAACGCGGTGGCCGGGTCGCGGGTCGGCACGCCGGTGGGCCACCAGCGCCCGGCGCGGGCGCGGTACGGGTACCAGAGGCCGTCGCGGCCGTAGCGCAGCTGCCGGTCGCGGTCGGGTCCGGGCACCGTCCACCGGTTCGCGCGGACGGTGGGCGCGGGCAGCTCGGCGCGGTCCCAGGCGGTGCGGGCGCGGTTGGTCTCGGCCCGATCGGGGGTCCAGGGGTGTTCCAGGACGTCGAGGGCGGCCGGGCCGCCCTGCTGCCAGGCGCGGACGGCGCGCGGGTCGGCGTCGAGCCGGTCGAGCACCTCGGGCAGGTCGCGCAGCGCGGGGTGGGTGGCGGCCATGCGGATGCGGTCGCGGCGTTCGTCGGCGGCCGGCCAGGAGCCGGTGGCCAGCAGGTCGCGGGCCTTGGCGGCGGCGTCGGCGACGAGCAGGCGCAGCACGGCGGGGTCGAGGCCGGGCGCGGGGTCGAACTCCGGCAGCGGGTCCGGTCCGGCGGGCGGCGGGTCGTCGGGCAGGGCGACGGGCGGCGCGGCGTAGGCGTCCGTGGCGGGGGTGCCGGTGGTGGTGGGGCGGGCTCCGGCGACGACCTCGTCGCGGTCGCGCCCGCGCAGCAGGAGCAGCACCCACGGGTCGGCGTCGAGCAGCCAGGACGCCTGGTGGCACAGGGCGGCGGCGTGGCGGCAGGGCAGTTCCCAGCCGGGACAGGTGCACTCGGGGTCGAGGTCGCCGATGCCGGGCAGCAGCGGCACGCCCGCGTCGGCGGCGGCGTCGACGAGGTCGCGCGGCACCTCGTGGTCGAGCAGCGCGGCCAGGTGCCCGGCCTTGTCGGCGACGCGGTCGAGGAAGCGCCGCCACTCGGCGTCGGTGAGCGGGGTGAGGCGCACGGTGGTGCGGTAGGTGTCGTCGGGGTCGTGCACGACGGCGTCGAGCCGGCCGGGGCTGACGGTGATGGTGCCGACGAGCCCGGCGTGGGCGTACTTGCGGCCCTGGCGCAGCGGAGCCTGGTCCAGGGAGGTGTCCTCCAACGCCTTGAGCCAGGCCCGGCCCCACCAGCTGCGGGGGTGGCGCACCCCCTTGCCGAAGGCGGGGAAGCCCTTCACGCGCCCGCTCACCGGGCGCCCCCGTGGTCGGTCGCGCGCAGCTCGACGAGGTCGGCCAGCTCGGCGTCGGTGAGTTCGGTCAGCGCGGCCTCGCCGCGGGTGAGCACGGAGTCGGCGAGGTCGCGCTTGGCGCGCAGCATGGCGGCGATCCGGTCCTCGACGGTGCCCTCGGCGACGAGGCGGTGCACCTGCACGGGCCGGGTCTGGCCGATGCGGTGGGCGCGGTCGGTGGCCTGGTCCTCCACGGCGGGGTTCCACCACCGGTCGTAGTGCACGACGTGGTCGGCGCGGGTGAGGTTGAGGCCGGTGCCGGCGGCCTTGAGGGAGAGCAGGAACACGGGCACCCCGCCGTCCTGGAAGCGGCGGACCACGTCCTCGCGGGCGGCGACGGGCGTGCCGCCGTGCAGCAGGGCGGTGGTGGTGCCGCGGGCGGCGAGGTGGCGTTCGAGCAGCCGCGCCATCGCGACGTACTGGGTGAACACGAGCACCGAGCCGCCCTCGGCGAGGATGGTGTCGAGCAGCTCGTCGAGCAGTTCGAGCTTGCCGGAGCGCCCGGCGAGCACCGGCGAGCCCTCCTTGAGGTACTGGGCGGGGTGGTTGCACACCTGCTTGAGCGCGGTGAGCAGGCGCACGACCCGGCCCCGGCGGGCGATGCCGGAGGAGTCGGCGATCTCCGCCATCAGCTCGCGCACGACGGCCTCGTAGAGGGCGGCCTGCTCGCGGGTGAGCGCCACGGGGTGGTCGGTCTCGGTCTTGGCGGGCAGCTCGGGCGCGATGCCGGGGTCGGTCTTGCGGCGGCGCAGCAGGAACGGCGCGACGAGGCGGCCCAGCCGGGCGGCGGTGTCGGCGTCGCGGTCGACCTCGACGGGCTTGGCCCAGCGCGCCCTGAACCGGGGCAGGGTGCCGAGCAGGCCGGGCGTGGTCCAGTCGAGCACGGCCCACAGCTCGGAGAGGGTGTTCTCCACGGGGGTGCCGGTGAGGGCGACGCGGGCGCGGGCGGGGACGCGGCGCAGGGCCTTGGCGGTGTCGGAGGCGGGGTTCTTGACGTGCTGGGCCTCGTCGGCGACGACCAGGTCCCACTCGTGCCCGGCGAGCGCGTCGGCGTCGAGCCGCATGGTGGTGTAGGTGGTCAGCACGAACCCGGTGTGGTCGGCGTCGCGGGCCAGGTCGCGGCCGGGGCCGTGGTAGCGGCGCACGGGCACGCCGGGCGCGAACCTCTCGACCTCGCGCTGCCAGTTGCCCAGCAGGGACGTCGGGCAGACCACGAGGGTGGGGCCGCCGCCCCCGGGCAGGCCGGCGCGGTGCAGGTGCAGGGCGATGAGGGTGATGGTCTTGCCCAGGCCCATGTCGTCGGCCAGGCAGCCGCCCAGGCCCAGCGACGTCATCCGGTGCAGCCAGGCCAGGCCGCGCAGCTGGTAGTCGCGCAGGGTGGCGCGCAGCGCGGCGGGTTGGTCGACCCGCTCCTCGCGGGCCAGTTCGGCCTTGAGCTCGTCGAGCCGGCCGGTGGTGGCGACGGGCACCTCGACGCCGTCGACCTCGACGGTGCCGGTGAGGGCGGCGCCGAGCGCGGTGACGGCGGTGACGGGGGCGAGGGCGCGTTCGCGGGCGCGGCGGGCCAGTTCGGGGTCCACCAGGGTCCAGCGGTCGCGCAGCCGCACGACGGGCCGGTGCGCCTCGGCGAGCAGGTCCAGCTCCTCGGGGGTGAGGGGGTCGTCGCCCAGGGCGAGCTGCCAGTTCACCGCGGTGAGCTGGTCGGGGCCGAAGAAGCCGGGCCGGTCGCCGCGGTCGCCGCCGAGCACGACCCTGGCGGTGAGGTCGCGCACGAGGTCCTTGGGCCAGTGCACCTCCACGCCCGCGCCGGCCAGCCGCACGGCGCCGGTGGTGAGCAGCAGCTCGACGTCGCCGTCGGTGAGGGTGGTCGCGTCGGGCACGGGCCGGTCGAGCAGCGGTTCCAGGGGCGGGTAGGCGCGGGCGGCGCGGCGCAGGGCCACCGTGGCGTCGGCGCGCAGCCGCTGGTTGGCGCCCGCCCACAGCTCGGCGGCGTCCACGACGAGGGTGGGGTCGGCGAGGTTGTGGACCTGCACGACGACGCGGAACCGCTCGTCGCCCTCGACCCGCAGGGAGAGGCGCACGCCCTGGTCGGCCCAGCCGCGCAGGTGCGGCACCCGCTGGGGTTCGGGCGAGGCGAACGCGGGCGCCCCGGCGGCGTGCACGGCCGCCGCGCCGCGCGGCATGGTGTCGGCGACGGCGTCGAGGAAGGCCCGCAGGAGGGGTTCGGCGTCGGGCAGCTCGGCGGGGTCGCGGCCCGCCAACGGGGCGGCGCGGGCGTGCGGCGGCATGGCGTGGGCCAGGTCGCGCACGCGGGCGTGGTCGGCGGCGTCGAGCGGGGCGAGCAGCCAGGCGTCGAAGTCGCCGTCGGTGACGGCGGGCCGCACCCGGCCGCGGGCGACCAGGCCCAGGGCGAGCACGACGGCGGCGCCCCAGAACGCGGCGGCGGGGTGCGCGCGGCCGGTGCGGCGGGCCCGGCTCAGCAGCGGGATGGCCTCGGTCAGCGGCACGCGCACGGCGGGCGCGGACCGCCGCGCGCCGTCCGGGCCCGCCACGACGACCTCGGTGTCCGCCGGGAGGCCCGGCCCGCCGCCGGGGTGCGCGTAGAAGGCGATCGTGGACGTCCGCGGCGGGTCTGCGGCTTCGAAGACGGCCGCGTACCGCTCCAATCCGGTGTTCAGGGCTGCCCCCAGCTGTTCACGCCCCGGCTATTCAAGTTTGAGCCTACCCCAACTCCCGGGGTCGCCGGGCGAGCCCGGCTCGCCCGCCATGGGGTACGCGCCGCCGCGCAGCCGGTCGAGCAGCCCCCTGGTCCAGTCCGCGCCGCCCGCCGCCGCGTGCTCCCACAACCCGTGCAGCTCGGCGACGTGCGCCGGGCCGCGCCACCCCTCGGCCTGCGCGCGGGCGGCGGCGCGGCGGGTCTCCAGCGCGGCCAGGCGCTGTTCGAGCAGCCCGACCGCGTCCGCGCGGGTCAGCGACGGCAGCAGCGCCAACCCGGCGGCCAGCAGGTCGGGACGCGTCTCGGGGCGGCGCAGCGCGTCGCGCAGCAGCCGCCCGTGCTCGGCGTCGCCCCGCGGCGTGATCTCGTAGTCGGTGCGGCCCGGCGGCACGGCGTGGTCGAGCAGGTGCCCGTCCTTCGTGAGCTGCTTGAGCGCGTGGTAGATCGACCCCCACTTGACGTTGGCCCACTCCCCCGCGCCCCACGACATCAGGTCGTTGCCGATCAGGTAGCCGTGGGCGCGCCCGTAGCCGCGCACCACGCCGAGCACCAGCAACCGTGTAGCCGACATCGCGTCCTCGTCCAGCGGTACCCGGGCCCAGCGGTGCCCCGGGGGTTCCGGCGATCCGTTCCGGGGCACAGGGTAGATCGCGCAGGATGGGCGGATGACCCCCGCCGGGATCGACGGACGACGGCGCGCCCGGCTCGGCGGCACGCGCGTCGTGCCGCGCTTCCGCACACCCCCGGAGAAGGAGTCGACGGCGTGATCAGGTTGCGGCAGGTGGACGACGGGGCCGTGGAGCGACTCCTCGCCCTGGCGGTCGAGGACGCCGACCCGGCCGACGTGATGCCGCCCGGCTGGACACCGGACCGGACCGACGAGTTCCGCGAGTTCTACCGGGGCTTCCGGGACGACGCCTACGAGATCGTCGACGACGACCGCACGGTGGGCATGATCCGGCTCACCGACGCGGGCGAGACCGGCATCTGGGTGGCGCGGCGCGCACGGGGCGCCGGCGTGGGCCTCGCCGCCCTGCACCGCCTCCTGGAACTGGCGCCGAGGCGGGGCGTGCGCACCCTCGTCGCCGAGACCACCGCCGACAACGCCGCGGCACTGGCCCTGCTGACCAAGGCGGGCGCGACACCGGAGACGACCGGCGACCGGGTCGCGGCGCGGCTGCCGGTGCCCGTCGAACCCCCGCCCGACCTGGCCGACCCGGCCGAGCTGCTCCACGCCTACCTGGACTTCTACCGCGAGGCGGTGCTGCGCAAGCTGCGCGGCCTGTCCGAGGAGGAGCTGCGCACCAGCCGCCTGCCCTCGGGCTGGACGCCGCTGGGGATGCTCAAGCACCTCGCCCACGTCGAGCGGCGGTGGCTGCGCCACTGCTTCCGCGGCGAGGAGGTCGACAGCCCGCACGGCGACCCCGACGTGCCGCGCGCCGAGTGGGTGGTCGAGCACGGCGACACCAGCGAGGGCGTCCGCGCCTTCTACCTGGAGCAGTGCGCCCGCTCCCGCGAGATCACCGCCGGGGCCGCGCTGACCGACCGCGTGGCCCGCTGGACCGCGACCGGCACGCCGCGACCCACCCTGGCCTGGGTGCTGTTCCACCTGCTCCAGGAGTACGCGCGCCACACCGGGCACCTCGACGTGGCGCGCGAGCTCGCCGACGGCGTGCTCGGCACCTGATCGGCCGCCCCCGGGCCCGTCCCCCGGGCCCGTCCCCCGACGCGCGCCGACCTCCACCTACGCGGGCGCGCCCTCCCCGAGGCGGGCCACCGCGACCTCGATGCCGTCCAGCAGCACGGCCAACCCCGCCGTGAAGCCCTCCACCGCCCCGCGCTCCAGGTAGGACGCACACGGGTCCCCCGGCACCGGCGGCGGCTCCTCCACGCCGATCCACGCCGCCAGCGGGAACCGCTCGCCGAAGTCCGGCGCCACCTCGTCGAGCACCGGCGACCGGGCGAACCACCACTCCTCGTCCGACACCCCCGTGTCCGCCGCCGCCCGCCGCGCGTCCGACACCACCGCCGCCGCACCCCGCACGAACTGCGTCAACGCCCCCACCACACCCCGCAGCACCCCCACCGGCAGCCCCGTCCCGCGCAGCACCCGCAGCAGCGCCTCCAGCGCCGCGAACTCACCCGGCCCCAGCACCGGCCGCGCCTGCGACACCTGCAACACCCACGGGTGGCGCAGGTAGAACGCGCGGGTGTCCGCCGCCCACGCCTCCAGCGCCGGCCGCCACCCGCCACCCAGCGGGTAGTCCACGGGCAGCTCGCGCCGCACCGCGTCGCACATCAGGTCGATCAGCTCGGCCTTGTTCGGCACGTAGGTGTAGAGCGCCATCGCCGTGCGCCCCAACCGCTCCCCCACCGCGCGCATCGACAACGCCGCCATCCCGTCCCGGTCGGCGATCGCGATCGCCGCGCCCACCACCTCCTCCACGCTCAACCCCGGCCTCGGCCCCGGCCGCGCGACGCCCGCGCCCCCCTCGCCCGCGTCCTCGGCGGCACGCCACAGCAGCCGCATCGACCGACGCGGGTCCCCCTGCCCGGCGTACACCACCACTTGTGACTCCTTACACAGTAAAGTACTGTTCCCGCGATCAGTTTACGACATAAACAAACCAGGGGGAAGAAGCATGGGCACGCCTGCCGACAGCCACGACGTCATCGAAGTGCGCGGCGCACGCGAGAACAACCTCGCCGACATCTCCGTCGACATCCCCAAACGACGGCTCACCGTCTTCACCGGCGTCTCCGGCTCCGGCAAGTCCAGCCTCGTCTTCGGCACCATCGCCGCCGAATCACAACGGCTCATCAACGAGACCTACACCGCGTTCGTCCAGTCCTTCATGCCCAACCTCGGCCGCCCCGACGTCGACGCCCTGCGCAACCTCAGCGCCGCCATCATCGTCGACCAGGAACGCATGGGCGCCAACTCCCGCTCCACCGTCGGCACCGCCACCGACGCCCACACCATGCTCCGCATCCTCTTCAGCCGCCTCGGCACACCCCGCATCGGCACCAGCGGCGCCTTCAGCTTCAACCTCCCCGAAGGCATGTGCCCCCGCTGCGAAGGCCTCGGCCGCACCTCCACCATCGACGTCGACCAACTCGTCGACCGCACCAAGTCCCTCACCGAAGGAGCCATCACCGTCCCCGGCTTCAGCACCGACGCCTGGTACGTCCAGACCTACGTCCAATCAGGCTTCTACGACCCCGACAAGAAACTCGCCGACTACACCCCCGACGAGTGGGACGCCCTCCTCCACCGCGACGCCACCAAGATCAAGATCGGCAAGACCAACGTCAGCTACGAAGGACTCGTCGTCAAGGTCCAACGCCTCTTCCTGGCCAAGGACCGCGAATCCATGCAACCCCACGTCCGCGCCTTCGTCGACCGCGCCGTCACCTTCACCGAGTGCCCCGACTGCCACGGCGCCCGCCTCAACGCCGCCGCCCTCTCCAGCACCATCGACGGCACCAACATCGCCGACTGCTCCGCCATGCAGATCAGCGACCTCGCCGACTGGGTCGCCAAGATCCAGGACGACTCCGTCGGCCCCATGCTCACCACCCTGCGCGAACTCCTCGACTCCCTCGTCGGCATCGGCCTCGGCTACCTCAGCCTCGACCGCCCCTCCGCCACCCTCTCCGGCGGCGAGGCCCAACGCGTCAAGATGGTCCGCCACCTCGGCAGCGCCCTCACCGACGTCACCTACGTCTTCGACGAACCCACCACCGGCCTGCACCCCCACGACATCCAACGCATGAACGACCTGCTGCTCCTCCTGCGCGACAAGGGCAACACCGTCCTCGTCGTCGAGCACAAACCCGAAACCATCTCCATCGCCGACCACGTCGTCGACCTCGGCCCCGGAGCCGGCACCAACGGCGGCCACATCACCTTCACCGGCACCGTCACCGAACTCCGCGCCTCCGACACCCTCACCGGACGCCACCTCGACCACCGCGCCCGACTCCGCGACCACGTCCGCACCCCCACCGGCCACCTCCCCGTCACCGGCGCCGACCTCCACAACCTCAAGAACGTCTCCGTCGACATCCCCCTCGGCGTCCTCACCGTCGTCACCGGCGTCGCCGGCTCCGGCAAGTCCAGCCTCGTCCACGGCTCACTCGCCGGCCGCCCCGGCGTCGTCACCGTCGACCAGTCCCCCATCCGCGGCTCCCGCCGCTCCAACCCCGCCACCTACACCGGACTCCTCGACCCCATCCGCACCGCCTTCGCCAAGGCCAACGGCGTCAAACCCGCCCTCTTCAGCGCCAACAGCGACGGCGCCTGCCCCAAGTGCAAGGGCATCGGCCTCGTCTACACCGATCTCGCCATGATGGCCGGCGTCGCCACCACCTGCGAGGAGTGCGACGGCAAGCGGTTCACCCCCGAAGTCCTCACCTACACCCTCCGCGACCACGACATCAGCGACGTCCTCGCCATGTCCGTCACCGAAGCCCGCGCCTTCTTCACCGAGAAGCAGGTCCAGGCCGTCCTCGCCCGACTCGTCGACGTCGGCCTCGGCTACCTCTCCCTCGGCCAACCCCTCACCACCCTCTCCGGCGGCGAACGCCAACGCCTCAAGCTCGCCATCCACATGGCCGAGAAGGCCTCCACCTACATCCTCGACGAACCCACCACCGGCCTGCACCTAGCCGACGTCGACCAACTCCTCGCCCTGCTCGACCGCCTCGTCGACGACGGCAACACCGTCATCGTCATCGAGCACCACCAAGCCGTCATGGCCCACGCCGACTGGATCATCGACCTCGGCCCCGGCGCGGGCCACGACGGCGGCCGCATCGTCTTCGAAGGCACCCCCACCCACCTCGTCGACACCGCCGACACCCTCACCGCCCGACACCTCAGGACCTACGTCGGCCGCTGACCCACCACCGCGCCGTGGGAGCCACCCACCACCGGCAGCTCCCACGGCGCCGCCTCCTCCAACTGCCGCGCCAACCGCAACAACACCCCCTCCGCCGACAACCGACCCACGAACTGCACCCCCATCGGCAACCCCTCCACCGTCCGGTGCAGCGGCAGGCTGATCGCCGGACGCCCCGTCACGTTCGCCAACTGCGTGTACGGCACCCACGCCAGGTTCCGCTCCACCACTTGGTCCACCGCACCGCCCAACCGCAACAACCGCGACGCGCCCACCCGCACCAGACCACCCGCCACCGCCCGCAACACCGCCGGCGTGTCCAACGCCCCCACCCGCACCGGCGGCTCCCCCAACGTCGGCGTCATCAACAGGTCGTACCGCTCGTGGAACCCCGCCAACGCCGCGATGTGCTCACGCCGCCGCTCCTGCGCCGCCTCCAGCTCCACCGCCCCGAACGACCGCCCCAACGCCGCCATCAACACCGTGTCCGGCTCGAACGCCCCGTCACCCACCCCGTACGCCCGCTTGATCCGCGCCACCTCCACCGCCTGGTGCACGAACCAGATCGTCAGGAAGTCCCGCCCCAACCGCCGGTCGTCGTGCGGCGGCGCCACCTCCTCCACCTCGTGCCCCAACCCCACCAGCAGCTCCGCCGCCCGCTCCACCGCCCGCACCGCCTCCGGGTGCGGAGTCCCCCGCAACGCGCACCGCGTCGTGAACCCCACCCGCAACCGCCCCGGCCCCTCCCCCAACCCGGCCAGCAGCGACCCCGCCGGCACCCCCGGCGCGAACGGGCTCATGGCGTCCGCCCCCACCAGCACGTCCAGCATCGCCGCCGTGTCCCGCACCGTCCGCGACACCACCCCGTGCGTCGCCAACCCGCTCAACGGCTCGCTCTCGTCCGGCCCGAACGGCACCAACCCCCGCCCCGGCTTCAACCCCACCAACCCCGTGCACGCCGCCGGGATGCGGATCGACCCGCCACCGTCACTGGCCCCCGCCACCGGCACCACCCCCGCCGCCACCGCCGCCGCGGACCCGCCCGACGACCCACCCGGCGTGCGGCTCGGGTCCCACGGGTTGCGCGCCGGCCCGAACAGCGCCGGCTCGGTGACCCCCTTCGACCCGAACTCCGGTGTGCTGGTCTTGCCGAACACCACCACCCCCGCGTCCAGCCACCGCCGCACCACCGTGCTGGTGCTCGTCGCCACCACGCCCGCCAACGCGCGCGAGCCGTTGGACGTCGGCGTGCCCGCAAGGTCCTGGTGCAGGTCCTTGAGCAGGAACGGCACCCCCGCGAACGGGCCGGACAGCTCTTCCCCGACCCGCTGGTCGGCGTGGTCGTCCAGCCACGCGCAGATGGCGTTCACGGTCGGGTTCACCGCCTTCGCGCGGGCCCTCGCGAGGGCGAGCAGCTCCGCCGGCGTCACCTCGCCCGCCGCCACCAGTCCGCCCAGCGCCAACCCGTCGTGCCGCAGGTAGTCGTGCTCGTCCACCGGGTTCCTCCCGCTTCGTCAGCGTCTTGTGCTCGTGATCGTCGCCCATTCCGGTGACGTCACCACTCGTCGGTGTTTTATTTTCATCCACACTGAAGTAATAGGGACCACTGGTACCAAGCGGACCGGCCTTCACCCGTACGGGGTTCGGTACCCCGTACGGCACGTACACGTGCGGCCGATTGTCGAGGTAGGAGGGCTGCTCTAACGTTCCCGACCACGTCCGCGCGTACGTGACCGGGAATCACCCGATCCGACGACCCCCGAGCCGCATCGGGTCGCCGGAACCCCTGCACGAGGGAGAACCCTGCGATGGGAGACGTTCGCGCACCCAGACGCGCCCTGGTCGCCTTAGGCACAGCCGCCCTCACGGCGCTGGCCCTGACCACGAGCGCCACGACCGCCGCCGCCGAGGGAGAGATCCTCGGCGCGAACAACCCGACCGCGATCGCGGACAGCTACATCGTCGTCTACGACCAGCTGTCCACCCAGAGCGTCGACGCGCTCACCTCCGACCTGAGCGCCAAGTACGACGCCCGGGTCGAGTTCACCTACCGCCACGCGCTCAAGGGCTTCGCGGGCACGCTGTCCGAGAAGGCGGCGCGCAAGCTCGCCGCCGAACCCGGCGTCGCCTACGTCCAGCAGAACGGCGAGGTCCGGGCGACCGACACCCAGCCCAACCCGCCGTCGTGGGGCCTGGACCGCATCGACCAGCGAGACCTGCCGCTGGACTCGTCCTACACCCACCCGAACAACGGCTCCGGCGTCACCGCGTACATCATCGACACCGGCATCCGCACCACGCACTCCGACTTCGGCGGCCGTGCCACCTGGGGCACCAACACCGTCGACACCAACAACACCGACTGCAACGGCCACGGCACGCACGTCGCGGGCACGGTCGGCGGCGCGGCGCACGGCGTGGCCAAGGGCGTCACGCTCGTCGCGGTCAAGGTGCTCAACTGCGCCGGTTCCGGTTCGTTCGCCGGGGTCGCCGCGGGCATCGACTGGGTCACGGGCCACCACACCTCCGGCCCGGCCGTGGCGAACATGAGCCTCGGGGGCCAGGGCAGCGACGTGACCGGCGAGAACGCGGTCCGCAACTCGATCGCCGACGGCGTCACCTACGCCATCGCCTCGGGCAACTCCAACGCCGACGCGTGCAACTTCACCCCGGCGCGCGTCGCCGAGGCCATCACGGTCAACGCCTCGACGAACGGCGACGCGCGGGCCTCGTTCTCCAACTACGGCACGTGCAGCGACATCTTCGCCCCGGGCCAGAACATCACCTCGACCTGGAACACCAACGACACCGCGACCAACACCATCAGCGGCACGTCGATGGCCGCCCCGCACGTCGCGGGCGGCGCGGCGCTGCTGCTCGGCGCCACCCCGTCGCTGACGCCCGCGCAGGTCGCGAGCGCCATGGTGGCGAACTCCACGCCGAACAAGATCACCTCGCCGGGCGCGGGCTCGCCGAACCGGCTGCTGTTCGTCAACACCGGCGGCGGCCCCGGCCCGGGCGACCCGTCGGTCATCCCGCCCGGCAACCAGACCGGCGTCGTCGGCACCGCCACGAGCCTCCAGCTCAAGGCCACCGGCGGCACCCCGCCGTACACCTGGTCGGCCACCGGCCTGCCGCCCGGCCTGTCGATCGACGCCCCGACCGGCCTGATCTCCGGCACGCCCACCACCGCGGGCGCCCACCCGGTGACCGCGACGACCACCGACGCGGCGGGCCGCACCGGTTCCACGTCGTTCACCTGGACGATCACCCCACCGGGCGGCTCCTGCTCCGCGCCCGGCGAGAAGCTCGCGAACGGCGGCTTCGAGAGCGGCACCACCGGCTGGTCCAACGCCACCTGGACGATCGGACCGTGGACCGGCGCCGGCGCGCCGCGCACCGGCTCGCGGTCGTCCTGGATCGGCGGCTACGGCTACACCTACACCGAGACGCTGAGCCAGACCGTCACCGTCCCGGCGGGCTGCACCGGCACCACGCTGTCGTTCTGGCTGAAGGTCAGCACGGCGGAGTACGAGCCGGCGGTGTTCGACACCTTCACCGTCAAGGCCGGGTCGACCACCCTGGCCACCTACACCAACCTGACCCCGTCGGGCTACGCGGTGCGCTCCTTCGACCTGGGCGCCTTCGCGGGCCAGACCGTGGCGCTGAGCTTCACCGGCGCCGAGGACTGGTCGTACCAGACCTCGTTCGTGCTGGACGACGTCTCGGTCACCGCGGCGTGATCCGGTAGTCGCGGGGGTCGGCGGGCGCCCGCCGACCCCCGCGGCGTTGACGCGCGCCCGGACGCCTCCTACGTTCAGCCGGTGGCTGGTGGGTCCTCGGGCAGGAGCGTGGTGGCCCGCGCGCTCGACGTGCTCACCGCCCTCGACGGGCACCCGGACGGGCTGCCGCTGGCCGAGCTGGCCCGGCGCAGCGGCCTGCCGCTGTCCACCGCGCACCGGCTGGCCGGCGACCTGGTCGCGCACCAGGTGCTGGAACGCCTCCCGGACCGCCGGTACGTGGTCGGCAGGCGGCTGTGGCGGCTCGGGCTGCTGGCCCGCGTGCAGGTGGAGCTGCGCGAGGCGGCGCTGCCGTTCATGCAGGACCTGTACGAGGCGACGCGGGAGAACGTGCACCTCGCCGTGCGCGACGACACCGCCGCGCTCTACCTGGAGCGCATCCACGGCCACGGCTCGGTCCCGGTGGTGAGCCGGGCGGGCGGCCGGTTGCCGCTGCACGCCACCGGCGTCGGCAAGGTGCTGCTGGCGCACGCGCCGCAGGACGTCGTCGCCCGCGTGGTGACCGCGCTGGAGCGGTGCACCCCGTACACGATCACCGAGCCGGGCCGGTTGCTGCGCGAGCTGGCCGAGGCGCGCCGCCGGGGGCACGCGCGCACCGCGCAGGAGATGACGCTGGGGTCGTGCTCCGCGGCGGTGCCGGTGCGCACCGCGGACGGCGCGGTGGTGGCGGCCCTCGGCCTGGTCGTGGCGACCCACCGCGACCCCGAGCGGCACGTCACCGCGCTGCGCGTCGCCGCGGGCGGCATCTCACGGGTGCTCGCCCGCCCGTGACGGACTTCCGCGGAAGCTCCGCCCGGCCGACTGCCGCTGAGCGGAAGCCCCGCCTTGGCCGGGCCCCGGGCGCGGAGCAGGCTTGGCCGCCATGCGCACACAGGTCGCCATCGTCGGTGCCGGTCCCGCCGGGTTGCTGCTCTCCCACCTGCTCTCCCTGCACGACATCGACTCGGTCGTCGTCGAGAACCGCTCGCGCGCCTACGTCGAGGCGCGCATCCGGGCCGGCGTGCTGGAGCAGGGCACCGCGGACCTGCTGACCGACGCGGGGCTCGGCGACCGGCTCAAGACCGAGGGCCTGCGGCACGACGGCATCCACCTCCAGTGGCCCGGGACCCGCCACCGCCTCGACTTCCGCGAGCTGACCGGGCGCTCGGTGTGGGTCTACGGGCAGACCGAGGTCGTGAAGGACCTGCTGGCCGCGCGGCACGAGCACGTGCACTTCGAGGTCAGCGGGACCGCGCTGCACGACCTCGACACCGACCGGCCGTCGGTGTCCTTCACGGACTCCTCCGGCACGCCGAGGCGGCTCACCGCCGACGTGGTGGTGGGCGCGGACGGCTTCCACGGCGTGAGCCGGGAGACGATCCCCGCCGCGCTGCGCACGCAGTGGGAGCGGCACTACCCGTTCGGCTGGCTGGGCATCCTCGCCGAGGTCCCGCCGTCGACCGACGAGCTGATCTACGCCTGGCACCCGGACGGGTTCGCCATGCACAGCATGCGGTCGCCGGTGCTGAGCAGGCTCTACCTGCAGGTCGACCCGGCCGAGCGGATCGAGGACTGGTCCGACGAGCGCATCTGGTCCGCGCTGGACACCCGGCTCGGCCTGGACGGGTGGGCGCTCGACCGCGGCCCGATCGTGGACAAGGGCATCACGCCGATGCGCAGCTTCGTCAGCACCCCCATGCGGTACGGGAGGCTGTTCCTGGTCGGCGACGCCGCGCACATCGTGCCGCCGACCGGTGCGAAGGGGCTGAACCTGGCGGTGGCGGACGTCGCCGTGCTGGCGCGGGCGCTGGAGGCGTTCTTCGGCTCGGGCCGCACGGACCTGCTCGACGGCTACGAGGAGCGGGCGCTGCACCGGGTCTGGCGGTGCACGCACTTCTCCTGGTGGATGACCACGATGCTGCACACCACCGGTGACGCGCTGGACCGGGAGCTCCAGCTCAGCCAACTGCGGTACGTGTGCTCGTCCACCGCGGCGGCGACCGGCCTGGCGGAGAACTACGCGGGCCTGCCGTTCTGAGGGGCCTCCCCCGCTTCCTCCTCCCCCACCTCTCCGTCCCCGCGCGCCGGTCCGGTCCGGTCGAGGTCGTCGAGCCGCCGTCGGACGGCCTCGGCCTCGCCGTCCCGGCCCTGCCGCCGGTACAGCTCCAGGGCCTCCCGCCACGCCGCGCGGGCCCGTTCGCGGTGGCCGAGCGCGACGTGGGGGTGGCCGAGGCGGTCGAGGACCCCGGCGGCCGCGGTGGTGTGGCCGAGGGAGCGGTACAGGGCGAGGGCCCGCTCGTGGTGGTCGACGGCCCGGTCGTGGTGCCCGGTGCGGTGGTCGGTGAAGCCCAGGCCGTCCAGGGCGTCCGCCTCGCCCTCGGGGTCGTGGTGCCGGCGGTGCAGCGCGAGGGCGGCCCGGTGGTGGTCGCGGGCGGTGTCGTGGTCGCCGAGCCGGGCGGCGCACCAGCCCACCGCGGTGCACGCCTCGGCTTCCCACACCGGCTGGTCGAGGGCGCGGAAGAGGTCCAGGGCGTGCCGGGCGTGCTCCAGCGCCCGGCGGTCGTCGCCCCGCCGCTCCCACACCCGGGCGAGGGCGTTGTGGGCGTGGGCCCGCTGGGCGGGGTTGCCGTGCCGCTCGGCCTGCGCGAGCGCCTCGTGCAGGTGGAGGACGGCCTGTTCGTGCTGCCCGAGCGCGGCGTGGGCGCGGCCGAGGAGCCGGTGGGCCAGGGCGCGGGCGGCGGGGTCGGGCAGGTGGTCCGCGACGTCCGCCGCGGCCCGCCACGCGGCCAGGTCGGCGTGGCGGTGCCCGCGCCGCTGGTGGAAGGTGTGCAGGGTCCAGGCGATCTGCCACACCACCGCGTGCCGCTCCAGGCCGGCGGCGGTCCGCTGGGCGGCCAGCAGGTGCGCGTGGTGGGCGTCCAGCCAGTCCAGCGCGGCGGCGTGGTCCGGCAGCGGGTGGGGTTGGGTGCCGTCGACGGGCGGGTCGAGCCGGATCGGCGTGCGGTGCGGCTTGAGCAGGCGGGCCGCGGCGAACCCGGTGTGCAGGTGGTGGTCGACCACCCGGTCCAGCGCCGCGCGCCGCACCGGTTCCGCCAGGTCGTCGGCGAGGCCGGCGGCGTAGGCGCGGACCAGGTCGTGCATCGCGTAGCGACCGCGCGGGTGCCGGTCGAGCAGGGACGCGTCCTCCAGGGCGTGCAGGACCTTGCGCGTCTCGGTGCGGGGCAGGCCGCCGAGGGAGGTGGCGGCGGGCAGGTCGGTGTCCGGGCCGGGGGCGATCCCGAGCAGGGCGAACACCCGGCGCTGCCCGTCGGCGAGCCGGCGCAGGGACCACGAGAGCACCGCGGGCAGGCTCGCGGCCGGGTCGGTGTCGTGGTCGAGCATCGCCAGCCCGAGTTCGTCCAGTTCGTCCGCGAACTCGGCCAGCGGGACGTGCGGGCGGGTGGCCGCGTGCCGGGCGGTGATCGCCAGTGCCAGAGGGTGCCGGCCGCACAGCCCGATCAGGGTGTCGACCGCGTCGGGTTCGGCGACGACGCGCGGGCCGCCGAGCCGCCGGGTCAGCAGGGCGTGCGCCTCGGCGTGGGCGAGGACGTCCAGGGGCAGGTGTCGGGCGCCGTGCCGGTCGATCAGGGAAGCCGGCCTGGTGCGGCCGGTGACCAGCACGGTGCAGGTGGGGCTGCCGGGCAGCAGCGGGACGACCTGCTCGCTCGTGGCGGCGTTGTCCAGCACGACCAGCACGTGCCTGCCCGCGACCAGGCTGCGGTACAGCGCCGCCTGCGCGGCGAGGTTCGGCGGGAGGCGGTCGGGGGCGACGCCGAGGGCGGTGAGGAAGCCGCGCACCGCGTCGCCCGGCGCGGTGGGCCGTTCGGCGGGGCTGAAGCCGCGCAGGTCGACGAACAGCTGGCCGTCGGGGAACCGGTGCAGGTTGCGGTGGGCCCAGGCCAGGGCCAGCCAGGTCTTGCCGATGCCGCCCGCCCCGCCGATCGCCGTGATCACCACCGCCGCGCCGTCCCCGTCGTCCGGTGCGGCGGTCAGGGCGCGGTCCAGCGCGGCCAGCTCCGCCTCGCGTCCGGCGAACGCCGCCGGCGCGGCGGGCAACTGGCGCGGCACCGCCGGCGCGGCCGGCCGCGGTGCGTGCAGGTGCACGTCACCGTGCACCACCCCGGCCTGCACCACCCCGGCGACCGTCCCGGAGGCGGTGTTGCGGGCCCCCGGCTCGTCGGACCCGGTCGGCTTCGGCGTCACCACGCGGCCACCTCCCCCGGTCGCGCCCACGACCGGAGCCGCCAGCGTCGCACCACCCCACCGGGTGACCGGCCGACATCGGCCGGATTCACCCGACCGCCCGAACGGCGGGGAGGGTGCGGCGCCCGGTCGGGGGCCGGGCGCCGCACCGTGGCCGGGGTCGGCCGGTGGGTCAGCAGCCGATGGGCGAGGAGCCGACCGCGACGTCGTCGTACCAGAGGGTGTCGCCGCCGTCGCCGTAGCTCTCCCAGCCCAGCCGCAGGTCGGTGACGGCGGGCCGCCACGCCTTGTTCAGCCACTGCTGGTCGATGTCGCGCGTGGGCACGCCGTCGACCTGGAGGCCGGCGACCGCCTCGCCGTTGAGCGAGGTGGACAGCTTGCCGGACGGGTCGATGGTGAACTGGACGCAGTTCCACTGGTTCACCGGCAGCGGCTTGCTCAGCGCGACGCCCTGCGGGCTCTGCTCGGGCAGGGTCGCGTCGTCGGACTCGCGGTTCCACTGGAGGGCCGCGTTCTGGCCGCCGATGCGGAGGTCCTTGCCGTTGTCGGCGCTGTCCTTGAGGGCCGCGAACGTCACGTGCGCCATCGGCAGGGCCGTGGTGTGGCGGACGAAGAACCGGCCGTGCACGGTGCCCGTGCCGGTCAGCGGGGTGCCGAAGAAGATGTGGTTGCAGTAGCCCGCCGCGCCGTTGACGCGCACGGACTTCGAGCCGCTGCGCGCGACCGAGCTGTCGACGCTCACCGTGCCCTGGCCGGTGCAGTTGGCCGCGCCGACGGTCCACTTGCCGCTCGGTTGGCCGCCGGTCTGCTGCTCGAAGTCGTCGCACAGCGTCGCCGTGCCGCAGTCGACCGGGGGCACGTCCGTGGTGGTCGTGGTCGTGGTGGTGGTGGTGGTGGTCGTGGTGGGGCCGTCACCGCTGCACGAGACGCCGTTGAACGAGAAGTCGGTGGGCACCGCGTTCGTGCCGCTGTAGGTGGCCTGGAAGCCGAACTGCGCGCTCGCGCCCGTGCCCAGCGCCCCGTTCCACGGCGCGTTGGAGACGGTGACCCGGTTGCCGGACTGCTTGACGTCGGCGCTCCAGCCGGAGCTGACGACCTGGTTCCCGGCGAAGGTCCAGGAGAGCTGCCAGGAGGTGACCGGAGCGGACTGGTTGGTCACGGTCACGTTGGCGGTGAACCCGGTGGCCCACTGGTTCAGCTTGTAGTCCACCGCGCAGACGGGTGCGGCGCCGGCGGTGCTGTTCCCGCCGATCACCACCAGCCCCGCCGTCGACACCACAGCGGCCAGCGCCGCCAGCAGATTTCGCACAACAACCCCTTCGTTGTCGTTTCTGGGAGCGTTCCCAGAACTGACTGTAACGATCCCGTCACCAACGGGGAATACGCCGAGCGCAGCAACGGTGGTTCCGACGAAGGGGTCTGCGCGGTGTGAACGGGATGAACGGTCACGAAACGGGTGCCCCGGCGCGCGGGTGAAGAGGGCCCCGCGCGCCGGGGACGGTCACAGGCCGTTCGTGAACAGCAGGCGGTTGGCCGTGCCGCCCGTCGCGCCGTTGGTGACGACGTTCGGGGTGGCGCCGGAGTTCAGCCAGTTGTGGACGGTCGCCGACGGCTGGTCGCCGTGGCGCTGCTTGTAGAGCGCGGCCACACCGGCCACGTGCGGCGTGGCCATCGACGTGCCGCTCATCGCACCGGCGGCGCCGGTGCGCAGGGTGGAGGTGATGGCGCCACCGGGCGCGTAGAGGTCGACGCACGCGCCGGTGCTGGAGAACGACGACCGCGCGTCGGTGCGCTCGGAGGAGGCCACGACGGACGCGGTCTCGACCTTGCGGGGCAGGCGGTCGCACGAGTTGCCGCCGGTGTTGCCCGCCGAAGTGGCCAGGAAGACGCCGGCCGCGATCATGTTGCGGATCGCGGTCTCCAGGGCGGCCGACGGGGTGAAGTTCCACGACGTGTTGGCCACGGCCGGCTTGACGTGGTTGGCGGTCACCCAGTTGATGGCGTTGATCGCGGCCGTGGTGGTGGCGCCGCCTGAGCAGTTCATCATCTTCACGCCGTGCAGCCGCACGCCCTTGGCGACGCCGTAGGTGTTCGAGCCGATGGTGCCGGCGACGTGCGTGCCGTGGCCGTGGCAGTCGGTGTTGTTGGTGTCCACGGCGTTGAAGTCGAACGTCGCCCGGCCGCCGTAGTCCGGGTGGCTCGGGGTGATGCCGGTGTCGATGACGTAGGCGTGCACGCCCGCGCCGGTGTAGGCGTAGGTGTAGCTCGCCGACAGCGGCAGGGTGCGCTGGTCGACGCGGTCGATGCCCCACGACGGCGGGTTGGCCTGGGTGGCGTCGAGCGCGTCGGTGACCAGCACGTCCTGCTCGATGGCGGTGACGGCGGGGTCGCGGCTGAGCTTGCGCAGCTGGGCCGGGGTGAGCTTCGCGGAGAACCCGGTGAACGCCCTGTCCCACACGTGCGTCGGGGTGACGCCCGCGGTGGCGGCGACGGCCTGCCCGCTGCGCGCGGTGCGGGCCAGGGCGGAGGTGTCCAGGCTGACGATGTAGGTGTCCGCGACGGGCCGGACCGTCGCGGACGAGGTGGCGTGGTGGACGTCGGCCTGGTGCGCGGGGGCGGCCTGGGCCGCCCCGGCGGTGAGGCCGATGGCCGTGGCGGCGGCGGAGAGGACGGCGAGTGTTCGCGTGGAAGGACGCACGTGTCGGCTCCTCGGGCGGTCCCCGGGCCGGTGCGCTCCGACGCAGGGTTGACGGAGCGGACATCACTCGTCCGGGGTCACCCCAGCAGCCTGACCAGCGGTGATCACGTGGTCAACCGAGGTCGGCCGATCGGCCGCGCGGCACGTCACGCTGGGTGGACATAACCGACAACTGGTAAGGGGGACGTCGCTCGGGCGGCCTCTTGGCCGGGGCCGTCCGGGTCATCGCCACGCCCGCGAGCACCACCAGCACGCCGAGGACCACGCGGGGCGTGAGCGGTTCGCCCAGGACGACCGCGCCGAGGGCGACGGACACCACGGGCAGCAGGTAGCCGACGGTCGCCGCGCTGGTCGCCCCCTCCTCCTCGATCACGCGGTAGTTGAGGACGAACGTGACGCCGGTGGCGAAGACCCCGAGCACGACGACCGCCACGACCGCCGTCGCGTTCGGCGTGGCGGGTGCGCGGTCGAACGGCAGCGCGAGCGCGCTCAGGCCGGTGGCGGCGGCGAGCTGGGCCGCGGACACGGCCAGCGGCGCGCCGTGCCCGACGAGGGTCCGCCCCATGTGGGCGAACGCGACGGCGTAGCTCGCGGCGGCGGCCGCGAGGGCGAGCACGCCCCACCCCGGCACACCGCCCCGCCACGGGGCGAAGATGAGCAGCACCCCGCCGAAGCCGAGGACCAGCCCGAGCACGCGGGTCGGCGTGGTGCCGCGTTCGGAGCCCAGCAGCAGCCCGATGAGCAGCGACCACAGGGGCGTGGTGGCGTTGAGGACGCCGGCCACGCCGGAGTCGACGCTCTGCTGGCCGATGCCGAACAGCAGGAACGGCACGGCGTTGCAGAACAGCGCGGCGACGACGAGGTGCGGCCACAGCCCGCGCGGCAGCCGCTGCCGTGACCGGCGGGCCAGGACCAGCAGCACGCCGGCTCCGAGGGCGCACCGGACGACGGCCACCTGCGCGGGCGAGAAGCCGGTCAGGGCCAGTTCGATCCAGAGGAACGCCGACCCCCACAGCAGGGCCAGCACCCCCGTCCGCAGTGCGCTCCGTCCGGTCATGGGACTACCGTCCCGCGACCGACGCTTCAAGAAAAGTGAAACTTGCTCAAGCCCGATTAAGCCCTGCTTCACGATCAGGCCGGGCCGCCCGGCCCGCCGCGGGGCGCGCGGCCACCGCGGCGGGCCGGGTGTCAGCGGGTGTGGACCAGCAGCTCGTCCACGCCGTGCACGATCGACGCGGCGCGGAACCCCGGCTGCCGGTCGGCCAGTCGCAGGTCCGGGAACCGGCGCAGCAGGGCGGGGTAGGCCGCGCGCAGCTCCATCCGCGCCAGCTCGGCGCCCACGCAGCGGTGCGCGCCGTAGCCGAACGCCAGGTGCGCCGAGGACCCGCGGGCGTGGTCGAAGTCGGGCGTGCCCTCGCGGTTGGCCGCCGACAGCGACACCACGACCACGTCGCCCTCCTCGATCCGCTGGTCGCCGACGTCCAGGGCGTGCCGGGCGAAGCGCGGGAACGCCACCTGCACCACGCTCAGGTGCCGCAGCAGCTCCTCCACCAGCGGCGCGACCGCGGCGTCGTCGTCGCGCATCGAGGCCCGCGCCCGCTCGTCGCGCAGCAGCACGATGGCGCCGAGCGCGAGCATCGAGGCGGTGGTGTCGAACCCGCCGGTGAGCACGCCGTCGGCCAGACCGGCCAGCTCCTCGTCGCTCACGTCGTCGCCGTGCTGGCGGATGATCATCCCGATCAGGCCGTCACCGGGCGAGCGGCGCTCGCGCTCGACGATCTCCTGCATGTACTTCAGCGACTCGGAGATCGCGCCCAGCGCCTGCCCCGCGCCGCCGCCGAACAGGTCGAACCGGGCGGCGGCCAGCTCCTGGAACCGCTCGCGGTCCTCGTAGGGCACGCCGAGCAGCTCGCAGATCGTCAGCGACGGGATCGGCAGCGCGAACTCCTTGACCAGGTCCACCGGACCGGGCGCGGCCTCCATGGCGTCGAGCCGCTGCGTGACGATCTCGTCGATGCGCGGCACGAGCCGGGACAGCCGGCGCATGGTGAACTCGGGCGTGAGCAGCTTGCGCAAGCGCGTGTGGTCCGGCGCGTCCGCGAAGCCGAGACCACCGGGCGACTGCTCGATGCGGCCGACCGCGGCGCCGAGGCGTGCGTAATCGTTACTGAACGCCCCTGTGTCGGAAAGCACTTTCTTGGCCTCGGCGTGGCCGGTGACCAACCACAGCCGCACCCCGAACGGCACGGGCAGGCGGTGCACCGCCCCTGCCTCCCTCATCCGCTCCAGCTCCGCGACCGGAACCACGCCGTCCCGCTTCAGCGGGACCAGCGCACGGTCCGGGAGCAGCGACAACGCCCGTGAACCGATCTTGCCCATCACCCACCGCGTCGCCGAACGCCGTGCGACCCACGCCACCAAGCCGTCGCGCACCGACGCCAGAGTCGACATCCCACACCCCTCATTCCCCAGGTTTGAACTGGTTGACGGTAACCGTACGTAGGGGTGAGCAGCATCGCGCCTGAGGCGGATTGACACGCCGTGATTGGTGAAAGACCATCGGCAATCGCGCGTGAACAGGGGAAGCCGGTCGAAATCCGGCGCTGACCCGCAACGGTGGGTTCCCGCAGGGAACGAGCCCGAACGCCTGTCGTGCGCACCGCGCTCCTGACACCGTCGAGGTCAACGGGTGGGAGCCCAGGGGGCCGACGACGGCCGCCCGGGGCCCGCTCGCGCCTTGCGCCCCGGAAAGGTCGACCATGCCGCTCAGACGGACCGCCGCCGCCGTCGCCGTCGCGCTCGCCGCACTGGCCGCGGCCCCCGCCGCGCAGGCGTGGTCCACCGAGGACCGCGCCGGGACCGCCGGGGGCTGGCTCACCCGGCAGCTCGTGGGCGGCGACCACCTGGAGATCGTCTTCGACGGCGTCGCCTACCCCGACCAGGGCCTGACGCTGGACCTCGGGTTCGCCCTCGCCGCCGCCGACGTCGCCCGGGACGGCGTGGAGCGCATCGGCGCGTGGGTCTCCCGGCCCGAGGTCATGGCCAACTACCTGCACTTCGACGCCCCGGAGCGCGAGTCGTACGCGGGCGCGCACGCCAAGCTCGCCCTGTTCGCCTCGGTGTCGGGCGCGGACCCGGCGGACTTCGGCGGCGTCGACCTGGTGGCCGGCCTGACCGCGCTCAAGGCCCCGTCCGGCCGGTTCACCGACCGGACGGCGTACCAGGACTACTCCAACGGCTTCACCCAGGCGTTCGCGGTGCTCGCGCTCGACCGGGCGGGCGGCGCGCCGCGGGACGCCGTCGACTTCCTGGCCGGCGGCCGCTGCCCGGACGGCGGCTACCCGCTGGTGCCGGCGGCCACGCCGTGCACGCCCCACGTGGACGCCACCGCGATGGCCGTGCAGGCGCTGCTGGCCGCCGATCGACCGGACGACGCCGCACCGGGCCTGACCTGGCTGGAGCGCCGGCAGGCGGACAGCGGCGGGTTCGCCGGCGAGGACGGTTCCGCCGAGGGCAACGCCAACAGCACCGGCCTCGCCGCCCAGGCACTGCGGATGGGCGGCCGGACCGGGGCGGCCGACAAGGCCGTCGCCTTCCTGGAGTCGTTGCAGGTCGGGTGCTCGGGCCCGGAGGCCGACCGCGGCGCGTTCGCGTTCGACCGGACGGGGTTCGCCACGGGCAGCGCGACGCGCGCCACGACGCAGGCCGTGCTCGGCGTCGCCGGGGTCGGCTACGCGGCCCTGTCGTCGGTCGGCGACCGCACGGGCGCGCCGGTGGTCGACTGCGCGGGCACGCCGCCGGGCAGCGGCACGACCACCCCGACGACCACCGGGGCGGCCACCACCGCGACGACGACCACGACCGCGTCGTCCACTCCGGACGCCACGACGACGGACGCGCCTCCCGCGACGCCCACCACGACGACCGAGGTGGTCGCGGTGGGCGGTGGCGGCACGCTCGCGCGCACCGGTGTGGCGGTCGGTCCGGCGCTGTGGCTGGGTTCGCTGCTGGTGGTCGGCGGTGCGCTGGTGCTGGCGCTGGCGCGCGAGCGGCACGTGGCGCGGGGAGGGCGGCGATGACCGGACGCTGGTGCGCCACCGCACCGGTCGCACCGTGACCGGCGGGTGGCGGCGGGTCCTGGCCGTCGCGGCGGTGGTCGGGCTGGCGCCGGTCGCGGCTCCCCCGCACGCGGTGGCGGCCGACTGCGCCGGGGTCGCGGTGGTCGTGGACTTCCGCTCGTTGGGCGGCGGTGTGCGCACGGGCTGCGCGGCGGGCGACCCGGCGTCGGGCACGGGCGCGTTGACCGCCGCCGGGTTCGGCTTCACCTTCGCCGCCCGGCAGCCCGGGTTCGTGTGCCGGATCAACGGCCTGCCCGGCCAGGCCGCGGACCCGTGCGTCGGCACCTCCCCCACTTCGGCGCACTGGTCCTACTGGCACGCCCGACCGGGTGGGTCGTGGGCCTACAGCAGCACGTCGGCGAGCGCGTACGACCCGGCGGTCGGCACCGTCGAGGGCTGGTCCTTCGGCGCGGGCGAGCCGCCCGGTGTCGCGCCGCCCGCGCCCGTGCCGACACCCCGGCCGCCGGTGCCGCAGCCGCCCGCGCCCCAGCCGCCCGCGCCGAACCCGGGACAGCCGAACCCGGGACAGCCCGCACCGGGGCAGCCGGCGGACCAGCCGGGGCAGCCCGTCCAGCCGGGGCAGCCGGGGCAGCCGACCGTCGAGCCCGGACCGACCACGACCCCGGCCGCCGGCGCGCCGCCGTCCTCGTCGGACGCCCCGACCGGTGGCACGTCCGCGCCGTCCCGGACGTCCGCCGGCGCCTCGACCGCGCCGGGCGCCACGTCCGTCGTCGTCGACCCCACCGCGGGCACGTCGTCCGGCGGCACGGCCGGTCTCGTCACCGGCATCGTGCTGGTCGCGCTGCTGGCCGGGCTGGGCGTGTGGACCGCGCGGCGGCGCGCGAAGGCCGCGGAGTGACGCTGCACCCCGGCGCGTGGTGGCTGTGGGCGCTGTCGCTGGGCGCGGTCTCCGGCCGGACGAACAACCCGCTGCTGCTCGTGCTCGTCGTCGTGGTCGCGGGGTACGTGGCCGTGTCGTGCCGCCAGGACACGCCGTGGGCGAGCGCGTACGGCGTGTTCCTGAAGTTCGGCCTGGTGGTGATCGCGATCCGGGTGCTGTTCCACGTGCTGCTCGGCGGCGTCACCGGGCCGACGGTGCTGCTAGTGCTGCCCGAGGTGCCGCTGCCGGACTGGGCGCGGGGCGTGCGGCTCGGCGGGCCGGTCAGCGCCGAGGGCCTGGCGTTCGCGGTGTACCAGGGCCTCCAGCTGGCGACGCTGCTGTGCTGCGTGGGCGCGGCGAACGCGCTGGCCAACGCCAAGCGGCTGCTGAGGTCGCTGCCCGCCGCGCTGTACGAGGTGAGCGTGGCGGTGGTGGTGGCGCTGACCGTCGCCCCGCAGCTGGTGGCGAGCGCGCGGTCGGTGCGCCGGGCGCGGGCGCTGCGCGGTGACGCGGTGCGCGGGGTGCGGGCGGTGCGGGTGCTGCTGGCCCCGGTGCTGGAGGACGCGTTCGAGCGGTCGCTGGTGCTGGCCGCGGCGATGGACTCGCGCGGTTACGGGCGCACGGCGGGCCAGTCGCGGCGGGCCCGGCTGCTGACCGGCGGGCTCGTGCTCGGCGGGCTGGCGGGGCTGTGCGTCGGCGCGTACGGCCTGCTCGACGGCACGTCGTCGCCGCTGGTCGGCGCGCCGGTGCTGGCGGTCGGGTCGGCGCTGGCGGTGGCCGGGCTGTGGAGCGGGTCGCGGCGGGTGCGGCGCAGCCGGTACCGCCCGGACCGCTGGGGCCCGCGCGAGCTGCTGGTGGTGGCCTCCGGCCTGGTCGCGGTGTCGGCCGCGTTCCTCGCGCCGGCCGACCTGGGCGGCGCGGCGCTGTCGGCGAGCACCGTGCCGCTGACCGCGCCCGGGCTGCCGCTGCTGCCGACGCTCGGCGTGCTGTGCGCCCTGGCCCCCGTGCTGATCGCGGGCCGCCCGACGGGGAAGAGGACATGATCCGGTTCGAGAACGTCACCGTCACCTACCGCGAGGCCGCGCGGCCGGTGCTGTCCGGGGTGGACCTGCACGTGCCGGAGGGCGAGCTGTGCCTGGTGGTCGGCCGCACCGGGTCGGGCAAGTCGACCCTGCTGCGCGCGGTCAACGGGCTGGTGCCGCACTTCACCGGCGGCACGCTCGCCGGGCGCGTCCTGGTCGACGGCCGCGACACCCGCACCCACCCGCCGCGCGAGCTGGCGGACGTGGTGGGCGTGGTGGCGCAGGACCCGCAGGCCGGGTTCGTCACCGACTCCGTCGAGGAGGAGCTGGCGTACTCGATGGAGTCGCTGGCGCTGCCGAACGCGGTGATGCGCAAGCGCGTCGAGGAGACCCTGGACCTGCTGGGGCTGGCCGAGCTGCGGAACCGGCCGCTGGCCGCGCTGTCGGGTGGCCAGCAGCAGCGGGTCGCGGTGGGCGCGGCCCTCACCGCGCACCCGAAGGTGCTGGTGCTCGACGAGCCGACGTCGGCGCTGGACCCGGGTGCGGCGGAGGACGTGCTGGCCGCGTTGCACCGGCTCGTGCACGACGTCGGCATGACGGTGCTCATCGCCGAGCACCGGCTGGAGCGCGTCGCCCAGTACGCCGACCGGGTCGTGTGGCTGCCCGGCGACGGGGGCGCGCCCGTCGCCGGCGCGCCCGGTCCCGTGCTGGCGCGGGCGCCCGTCGCGCCGCCGGTCGTGCGGTTGGCCCGGCTGGCCGGGTGGGAGCCGGTGCCGGTGTCCATCCGGGACGCCCGGCGGCTGGCCGGCCCGCTGCGCGACCGCCTCGACGATCGCCCCGACGTGCCCCGCTCCCCCGGCGCGACCGTGCTGACCGCCCGCGACCTGCGGGTGCGCCACTCCTCGGTGGACGCGCTGCGCGGGGTGTCGCTGACCGTCGGGGAGGGCGAGCGGGTGGCGGTCATGGGCCGCAACGGGGCGGGCAAGTCGAGCCTGCTGTGGGCGGTGCAGGGCACCGGGAAGCGGTCCGGCGGCGAGGTCGCGGTGGACGGCGTCGACCCGGCCTCCCTCAAGCCGGGGCCCCGGCGGGCCGCGGTCGGCCTGGTGCCGCAGCAGCCCGCGGACCTGCTGTACCTGCACACCGTGCGCGGCGAGTGCGAGCAGGCCGACCGGGAGTCCGGACGACCCGGCGGGACGTGCCGGGAACTGCTGGACCGGCTCGCGCCGGGCGTCCCCGACGACCGGCACCCGCGCGACCTGTCCGAGGGGCAGCGGTTGGCGCTGGTGCTGGCGGTCGCGCTCACCCCGCGTCCGCGGGTCGTGCTGCTGGACGAGCCGACCCGGGGCCTGGACTACCCGGCGAAGACCCGGTTGGCGGGGGCGCTGCGCGACCTCGCCGACGACGGGCACGCGGTCGTGCTGGCCACGCACGACGTCGAGTTCGTCGCCGAGTACGCCACGCGGGTGGTGGTGCTGGCCGACGGCGAGGTGGTCGCGGACGGGCCGACCGCCGAGGTGGTCACCGCCTCACCGGTGTTCTCGCCGCAGGTGGCGAAGGTGCTCGCGCCGCGCCGGTGGCTGACGGTCGCGGACGTCGCCGACGCCCTGGAGGAGGGCCGGTGAACGCCCTGCGCGTGCGCCCGCGCGCCGCGGTCGCGCTGGCCGTGGCGGCGGCGATCAGCGTGGTGGCGTTCGGCTGGCCGCTGCTGGTCTCCGCCGACGCGGGCATCGCGCGCGGTGCCGAGGCCCCGTGGGTGTTCGCGCTGCTCCTGCCGCTGGTGCTGGCCGTGGTGCTGGCCGAGTTGAGCGAGGGCGGGCTGGACGCCAAGGCCGTGGCGGTGCTGGGCGTGCTCTCGGCGCTGGGCGCGGCGATCCGGCCGCTGGGTGCGGGCACGGCGGGCATCGAGACGGTGTTCTTCCTGCTCGTGCTGGGCGGGCGGGTGTTCGGGCCGGGGTTCGGGTTCGTCCTGGGCAACACGATGCTGTTCGCGTCGGCGCTGCTGACCGGCGGCGTGGGTCCGTGGCTGCCGTACCAGATGCTGGGTGCGGCGTGGGTGGGGCTGGGCGCGGGCCTGCTGCCGAAGCCCCGCGGGGTGAAGCCGGGCGGCGGGGCGGAGTTGGCGCTGCTCGCCGCGTACAGCGCGGTCGCGTCGCTGGTGTACGGGCTGCTGCTCAACCTGTCGTTCTGGCCGTTCGCGCTGGGTGCGGCGAGCACGTCGCTGTCCTACCAGCCCGGCGGGCCGCTCGCGGACAACCTGGTGCGGCTGGTGCTGTTCAGCCTGGCCACGTCGCTGGGCTGGGACGTCGGCCGGGCGATCACGACGACGGTCCTGGTGCTGGCGACCGGTCCGGTGCTGCTGCGCACGCTGCGCCGGGCGGCGCGGCGGGCCTCGTTCGCCGATCCGGTGTTCGCCGGTCCGGCGGTTGGTTCCGCGGCCTCGGGCCGGGTCAGCGGGGCAGCAGCGCCGCCACCTCCGCCACCGCGTCCAGCACCTCCGGCGTGACGAACCCGCTGACCGGCTCGGCCTCCGCGACGGTGACCGTGCCGCGTTCCCGCTCGGCGCCGTAGTTGGCCCCGGTGAACGCCACGTCGCCCAGGCCGACCAGCGCGCCGGGCAGCGGGCTGATGTCGCCGGAGCCGGGTTGGTCCAGGAGGGCCTGGAACTCGCGCGCGTCGGCGCGCGAGGCGAACTCCACCCAGGCGACCGAGACGACCATGGTGTTGCCCGCGTCGTCGCCGACGGTGAACAGCGCGCGGTCCATCGAGACGCAGCGGGTGCGCCGGAGGAACTCCCGCACCCCGCCGAACGAGGCCGTGACGCAGTCCGCGCCCTCCCTGGGGCTCTGCGCGTGCGCCCGCAGCCCCATGCGCAGCCAGGCGCCCTCGGCGTCGCCCCGGCGGGCCAGGTCGGCGCCCTCGGCCTTGCGCGCGGCCAGGCCCAACCCGGAACCACCGGCCCCGGAGGCCTCACCGGGACCGGCGCTCAGCCCCACGGCGCCGCCGTACCCGACGGCGCTGAGCGCGACCAGTCCGGCCAGCAGCAGCCCGCCCTTCCCCCCGCCGCCGGCGACCGGGCGCACCCGGCCCCGGTCGTCGGTGTAGAAACCCTTGGGCACGATGACCCCCTCCCCCGGGAAGGTGTAGCAACGCGGGGGGTGGTCGTGACCCGACTTTCGCGGAGAACCGCTCGAACAGCGCAAACCGAACGGTCGGTTCATGCCCCTTCGGGCACCGCGCCGCGGCGCTGCCGCCGGTCGGCCAGCAGCAGCGCGAGCCCGAGCGCGGACATCACCAGGCCGATGCCGTAGGCGGTGCGGTAGCCGAAGTGCTGGGCCGCGCCCAGCAGCGGGCCCGAGGTCATGGCGCTGAGCCTCGCGGTGTTGGTGTAGAGCGTGGTGGCGTAGCCGGGGCGGTCCGGCGCGAGGTCCTGGAAGTAGGAGATGCCCACGCCCATCACCGCGGAGATCACGACGGCGTGCAGCGCCTGCGCGGCCATCACCTGCCAGGTCGCCTGGACCAGGACCATGACCGAGTAGTAGGCCAGGGCCAGCGCGCCGCCCGCGAGCACCAGCACGCGGTGGTCGAACCGGACTGCGAGCGCGCCGAAGCCGAGCATCAGCGGGATCTCCAGCGCCGCGCACAGCCCCAGCACCAGGCCCGCGTCGCCGGCCGTGCCGCCGAGGTCCTCGGTGATGAACAGCGGCATCGCCGCCACGCCCACCGCAGTCGCGCCCTGGAGCAGCACGAACGCGGCGGAGGCCAGCAGGAACCCGCCGCGCGGGCCTGGCCGGTGGTCGACGTCGGCGGCGACCACCGGGTCCGGGCCCAGGCGGGGCAGCCAGATCAGCGTGGCGACGGCCGTGAGCACGTACATCGCGGCGGCCGCGGTGAACAGGCCGGTGAACCCGGCGGCGGTCATCAGCAGCGCGCCCAGCGGCGGGCCGCCGACCCACGCGACCGACAGGGTGGTGCGCAGGCCGCTGATCGCGAACGCGCCCCTGGTGGAGCGCGACCGGTCCAGCAGTTGGCGCGCGTAGGCGAACATCTGGGGCATGTGCGAGGCCGAGAAGGCCCACAGCGTCACCGACACCGCGAGCAGCAGCCAGTAGTCGCGCAGCACGGCGAACAGCGCCAACGCCACCGCGCCGACCACCGAGGCCGCGAACATCAGCGTGCGCCGGACGTCGCGGGTGTCGGAGAACCGCCCGACCAGGGTGCTGAGCACGATCGAGGCCAGCGCGCCGACGAGCAGGAACGCGCCGACCGCGAACGGGCCCGCGTGCAACTCCTTGACCAGGAACAGCGCCATGAACGGCGAGACCAGCGCGTACCCCGTGCCGGACAGCAGGCTCACCGACACCAGGGGCACGAACGGCCGGGAACGGCGGGAGACACGAGGTTCGCTCACAACGGCCACGGATACCGATCCTCGTCGTCCGGGTGCGCGGGCAGGAAGCGGATTTCCGCCCCGCGGCCCGTGAGAGCGGTCACACGGCGTGGTTCAGCCGGTCGCGCGGGCCACCAGGACGGCCATGTCGAGCGGCAGGTCGCGCACGTCCTCCAGGGTGAGCCCGTTGGCGGCCAACAGGTTCCGGTGCTGCTCGGTGGTGCGTTCGCCGCCCTCGACGGTGTTGACCATCATGTGCACGTTGAACGCCAGCGGCAGCGACGACGGCCGGTCCTCCCGGATGGGCCGCTCCACCAGGGCCAGCACCGCGCCCCGGGGCATCGCCGCGCGGACGTTGCGCAGGATCACCGAGCAGCTCTCGTCGGCCCAGTCGTGCATGATCCGGGACAGCAGGTACAGGTCGGCCCCGGCGGGCACCGGGTCGTGGAAGAAGTCGCCCGCGACCACCTCGGCGCGGTCGCCGCACCCGAGCTCGTCCAGCACCCGCCGCCCCGCGCACACGACGTGCGGCCGGTCGAACACGATGCCGCGCAGACCGGGGCCGGCGCCCAGCACGGCGCCCAGCAGCCGGCCGTCGCCGCCGCCGACGTCGACCACGGTGCCGCGCTCGGGCAGGTCGAGCAGGCGGGGCACCAGGTCCAGGAAGCTCGTGCCGGCCGCCATCGCACCCTCGAACAGACGCGCGTCGGCCGGGTTGGCGGCGAAGTGCTCGAACGGCCGCACGCCGTGGACGTGCTCGAACGCGCTGCCGCCGGCGCGCACGGTGTGCTCCAGACCGGTGAAGGAGCGGTAGAACAGCCCGCCGTAGATGCGGGCGAGGTCGCGCTGCGAGCCCTCCGCGTCGCGGCGCAGCATCGCGCCGACATCGGTGAGCGACCACCGGTCGCCGTCGCGGTGGAACACGCCGAGCGCGGCGAGGAACGCGAGCAGCCGGTGCAGCCGGCTCTCCAGCGCCCCGGTGCGCGCGGCCAGGTCCGCGGTGGTGCGCGGCCCGTCGGCGAGCAGGTCGGCCACGCCGAGTTCGGCCACCGCGGCCACGGCGCGGGTGCGCCAGGCGCCGGTCATCAGGTCGAGCATGGCGCGTTGGGGCCGGTCGGGCGGGCCGACGTGCCGGGCCAGCAGGGCGGGCCGCGGGCCGGGCAGCCGCAGCTCCACGTCGGTCGGGCCGCGGAAGCGCAGCGAGGTGGCGTCCCCGTCGTGGTGGCCGCCGTCGGGGCGCAGGCCCGCGTCGAGCAGCGTCGCGTGCAGGCCGCGCAGCAGCACGTCGTCCTCGGTGGTGGCGGTGAACACCAGGCGGTGCCCGTCGGCCGCGGGTCCGGGCAGGACCGCCACCTCCAACCCGCGCGGGCACCCCTCGACCCGGCCGCGCACGACGTGCGCCTCGCCGGGGGCGTGCACCGCGACGCCCAGCCCGACCAGCGCGTCGACCACGTCGCGCACGTCGCCGGTGACCGCGAGGGCGGCGTGGGTGAACTCCAGGTGGCGCGCCAGCCCCGCCGGTGCCCGGGGCACGCGGGCCAGCGCCTCCGCCGTGCCCGCGTCGCGGACGAACCGCACGGCGTCGGCCAGCGCCCGCCGCGCACCCGTGACCGTTCCGGGCACGTCCTCTTGGGGCACGTCCTGTCCTCGGGGCACGTCCTGTCCTCCGGGTGAGGCCGCGCCCCGCGATCGCACGCGGGGCGCGGCGGTGTTCCGCGTGCCCGCCTCAGCTCGTGGCGGGTTCCAGCTCCGGGTGCAGCTCGACGTCGCACCAGCGGACGAGGCCCGCGATCCGCGGCAGGCCGTCGTGGCGCCAGGTGAAGCCCGCCCTGGTCATCGTGCCCGGCGCGCACACCCGGCTCACGCCCAGCCGGGCCAGCTCGCCGGCGACCCGCAGGGCTTCCTCGCCGACCGCGCCGAGGCCGCAGTTCTGGAGGTGCTCGGCGTAGGGGCGCATGTGCTCCACCGCGGCGTCGAGGTCGGGGACGGACACGATCCGCGCCACCCGGTTGCCCGATCCGCTCAGCGGCAGCAGCACGTCGTCGAGCACGACCGTCCACTCCAGCCCGTCGGGGGACCAGACCTCGCTGTCGTCGGTGGTCGCGGCCCGCCACTCGGCGACCAGCCTGCGGCGCTGGAGCGCGGCGGCGTCGTGGACGTCGATCGCGCCGGGCGGGCTGTCGGCGGCGGCGCGGCGCATGGCGTCGGCCAGGTGCCGGGCCACCGCGCGGGCGTGCCCGGCCTGCACGAGGTAGACCTGCGGCGACAGGCATGCGTGCTGGTCGAAGTCGCTGCAGTCGGCGGCGATGCGGCGGGCGACCTCGGCGGGGCCGTGCAGCTCCACGTAGGCGTCGCCGACCACGCCGAAGGACAGCTTGTGGCCGTGCTCCTCGTAGACCTGGTGCGGCAGCACCCTGGCCCGGATCGCGGCGCACGCCTCGTCACCGCCGTAGGCGATGACCGCGTCGGCCTGGCCGAGCGCGGCGTCGAGGGACGCGTGGTCGTCGCGGTCCCAGTAGGTGGCGACCACGGCGTCGGCCAGGACCGGCTCGACGTCGTGCAGGGTGCGCAGGAACGCGGCGGTGAAGTGCGGCTCCTTGGCCGGGACCTTGGCGATCACGCTCGCCTTGACCAGCAGCGCCCGCACCAGCGAGCGGGCGGGCAGGCCCGGCACGTTGCCGGAGAACACGGCCAGGACGGTGCGCGGGCCGATCGCGGTGGTGCCGCCGCGGAACCCGTCGAGCACCTCGGGGTCGCCCAGTTCGCGCTCCAGGGCGGCCAGCAGGGACTCGGCGCGCAGGTTGCCCAGCTCGGCGTCCAGGGCGCGGTCGATGGTCTCCTCGGACATGCCGGTGACCAGGGCGGCGTCGCGCACGGCGGCGCGGCGCTCGGCGAGGTCCCGCTTGGCCCACCGCTCGGCGGCGGTGTCGATCGCCTCGACGATGCGGCGCACGGGCAGTGCGCGCAGCCGTTCGCGGGCGGCCCGCAGGCCCTCGCCGAGGGCGGCCCAGTCGGTCGGCCTGGCGCCGCGCCACTCGTGCTCGCCGGAGCGCAGGACGAACGGTGCTCCGCCGGGCGGCATCCACCGCGGGGTCCACGACACGCTCACGCGGCACCTCCGGTCATCGTGTCGAGGGTGAGCGAGCAGCCCCGGCTGGTGCTGCCCGCGATGCGGCCGGCGACGGCGACGCCCTCGTGGGTGGCGATGCCCAGGTCCCCGGTGAGCAGCACGTGCGGCCGGTCGAGGATGGACAGGTCGGTGATCTCCAGCAGGCCGGTGCCCTCGGCGAGGTACTCGCGGGTGCGGGGGTCGCGGACCTTGGGGCCGCCGGCGACGTGGGAGGCCTTGGGGCGTTCACCGAGCGGTCCCACGGGGGTGTCGGCGGCGTCGTAGAGCTGGTTGGCCAGCTCGGTCATGCCGAAGATGTTGACGAACCGCTCGACGCCGAAGACGCGGCCGACGGTGGCGCGCAGGTCGGCGACGTTCATGACGCGGGAGCGCCCCTTGAAGCCGCCCCCCTCGTACACCGCCGAGCCCGGCGGCAGCCGCCAGATCCGCCCGCGCGTGTCGAGGGCGTCGCAGATGTTGACGAACGCGAAGGTCCCGCCGAGGAGGACGACGGGCAGGCCCTCGGCGACGGCGGCGTCCAGGCGCGACTCCAGCAGCCCGAAGTCGACGCCGCCCGCGCCGACGACGGCGGTGCTGAGGCGCGGGTCGCCGCACGCTTCCAGGATGCGGGCCATGTCGAAGGCGATCGCCATGTCGGGTGCGGCCTCCTCGGTGGGCGCGAAGGCCACCACCACGGGCCTGACCGGCCCGGTGTCGATGACGCGCCGGGCGCGGGCGCCGAGGGCGATGGCCTTGAGCTCCAGCCCCGGCGCGGTGTAGCGGACGACGCCGCGCGCGCTGCCGGTGGTGCCGCTGGTGCGGAACACCCGCGCCACGGGCGCGTCGGGGAACAGGTGGGGTCCGCCGTCCTTGTAGGCGGCATCGGGGACGCCTACCCCGTGACCGACCTGCTTCCAGTACCTGGCGACGTCGGGTGAGTTGGCCACGGCCAGCTCGACCAGCTGTTCGTGCAGGTCGAGCGGGTTTCCCACCTCGTCGGCGACGAGCAGCGCCATCTGTTCGACGAGCCGCGCGACGTGGGGGTCGTCGTGGGCAACAGTCATCGACCGCCTCCTGCGTTCATGGTCATCGTGACAGTCGGCCGACAGCGATCGCGGCCGACGAGGCCCGTCCCCGGAAGGCGTTACCGCCGAACGGGGGGTCATCGGATACCGAAGGATGCCTCACAAAGGTCCGGCGCGGAACGAAGCCGCGTGTTCCGCTGCGGTACCCGGAACGCCGGACGTCGTCGCGGGACCGTTCCGGGTGCGGCGCGGCGCAGGGCTGTGAACGTCGGACCGGTCCCGCTGGCCCGGCCGGTCCCGCGCGGCTCCACCTGCGCCGTTCCCGCGAGGTGCCCCCGTGCGGGTGGGCGACGGCGCGACGTGTCCGGGTCCCCCGTCCGGGCTCGTGCCTCACAGGGGGCGGAACGGCACGCGCGGGCGGTCGCGGACCGTCGGGCCGGTCCGACGGCGGAGGTCGGGCGGCGGGTCAGGCGGGCGAGCTGGTGATCACCGCGCAGCGCGCGCCGAACGGGTCCTCCAGCCACGCCATGCGGCCGACGCCGGCGAGGTCGGCGGTGGGCAGGACGGCGCGGCCGCCGAGGGCGGCGTTGCGCGACACGGCGGCGTCGGTGTCGGCGACCTCGAAGTAGGGCAGCCAGTGCGCCCGCTCGCCTTCCTGGAGGTCGGCGACACCGCCGAACGAGGTGCTCTCGTCCCCGTCCTCCGGGGTGAACACGGTGTACGCGCCGTCATCGGCGTCGGCGGGGACCGTGGTGACGGTCCAGCCGAACACGGCGCGGTAGAAGTCGTGCACACCCGCCGGGTCGGGGGTCTGGAGTTCGACCCAGCCCAGGGAGCCCGGTCCGGTGACCTCGTCGAGGCCCGCGGTGTCGCCGGGCTGCCAGATCGCGAAGTCCGCGCCGCCGGGGTCGGTGAGCTGCGCCATGCGCCCGTTGGTGAACACGTCGAACGGGTCGACCCGCACCTCGCCGCCCGCCTCGGCGACGGCCGCCGCGGTGGTGTCGGCGTCGGCGGTCTGGAAGTACACCGTCCACGCCGACCGCGCGTCGTCCCCGGTGAGCGGTCCGGCGGCGGCCACCGTGCGGCCGTCGTGCCGGAACACGCCGTACTCTCCGGCGTGCGGGCCGAGCGGGTGGAAGGTCCACCCGAACACGCCGCGGTAGTGCTCGGCGGCGCGGGCGACGTCCGGGCTTCCGAGGTCCACCCAGCTCGGGACGCCGGGCACGTAGTTCGTGGTGAGCACGGCCTGCACCTTCCTCCGGTCGGTACGCGCCCCACGTTAGCCCCGCCGGCGGGGCGCGGTCCCACCCGCGCTCGCTCCCCTTTCGAGTGAATCCGTTCACGTTCTCGTGATCGCGCCGGGGCGCGTGCCCGCCCGCCCGGGACATCCCCCGGCGGGGGCGGCGGGAAGGGTTGGCATGATCACCTGGTGACCGGTTCCGCGAATGTTCCCGCCCGCGGTCCACACCGTAACGGAACTCATTGGTTCTCGATGGCAATCTTGCAGGACCGGAGACGGAACCACCTGGCTGCTTGCCCGGTTTTCCGCACTATTGCGGACTATCTCGAATCATCCGACCATTCGCACCGTAACGATGTCACGGGATGCGCTAACGAATGCCCGATGCAACCGATATCGCCGCTATGGACGACGATTCCACTCCGGCGGTACGAGTGACCGCACCCGAACGACGGAGCACTGCGTCCGAACGCCTGAACCGCACCGTCGCGGACCGAGCAACCACATGGGGTGCCGGATGAACAGCCGAATGGTCGAACTGGAAGCAGTCCTGTCACGTTCCGCACCCGACCGGGCCGCGGCGAGGCGCCTGGCCGTGGAGCTGGCGCGCTCGCTGGACGCCCCGAGCGCGCGACGTGACGTGGACCGGCTGCTGCGCTGCGCGTCGTCGTTGACCCGGCTCGGCTCGGCCGACGCCGCGGACGCGCTGCTGATCTCGATGCTCGCCCTGGTGGACCCGACGGGTCCCGAGGCGGCCCGGGTGCGCGACCAGCAGGCGCTGGTCGCGGTGGCCCGGGGTCGGGGGCGGGGCGAACCGCGCGGGCGGGGCGAGGCCCCGGTCGTGCGGTCGGTGCACCGGCGGGTGCCGGGCACGGTGTTCGGGCGGTGCGCTCCCCCGCGCCAGGTGGTCGGCGACTTCCTGGAGCCCTCGCCCGACCCGGTCGCGGTCGGCGCGGTCGCGGTGGCGTTCGAACGCGCGCACGCCACCGGGACCGGCGCCCTGGAGCTGGCGTTGCAGCGCAACGCGGCGGTGCTGGGCGTCAACCACCCGCAGACGGTGGTGGCGCGGCTGGGCCTGATGTGCGCGCGGTTCCGGATCGCCCGCGACCAGGCCGACACCGAGGAGCTGGCGGAGGCGCTGACCGACCTGCGCGAGGCGACGGACCGGGCGCTGAACTCGCTGGGCGCGCACCACCCCAGGGCGGTGGTGGCGCAGGCGAACCTGGCGTCGGCGGAGTTCGAGCTGGCGCGGGCGCACCGGTCGGTCGAGCGGGCCAGACCGGCGCTGACCAGCCTGCGCACCGCCGCCGACCGGACGGCCACCAGGCTCGGCTCGGACCACCCGCACGCGGTCATCGCGACGGCGAACCTGGCGTCGGCGGAGCTGGAACTGGCGCACGTGGAGGGCACCCGGGCGCAGACGCAGCGGCTGCTGGACGTGGTGCGCGACGCGGCGGGCCGGTCGGTGGCGGCACTGGGCGCGGACCACCCGGCGGTGGCGGCGCTGGACGAGCAGCGGCGGGCGTGCGAGGCACTGCTGTCGGGCGTCGGGCCGGACCCGTCGTTCGAGCGCGGCTACGCCTCGTTCGCCGACGCCGGCCGCTCGCTGGCCACCGCGAAACCCACCTCTCCCGCGGCGCGGCAGCCGACGGGGGCGGTCGTCCCGGAGTGGCCGGTGGGCACGCTGCTGGCGCGGCTGCGCGAGACCAGCCGCCAGGAGCTGATCAACCTCGGCACGACGGTGCGCTACGCCGCCGACCGGGAGATCATCGTCCAGGACGCGAAGGACACGCACGCGTTCCTGCTGCTCGACGGCGTCGTCAAGGTCATGGTCGCCGACGAGACCGGGGACACCGCGGTGCTGACCGTGCGGGTCGCGGGCGACCTGGTGGGCGAGATGGCCGCGATGGACCACAAGCCGCGCTCGGCGACCGTGGTGACCTGCGGCGACGTGGTGGCGAAGCTGATCACCAGCGCGGAGCTGCACAGCTTCCTGCACCGCCGCAACGAGGGGTTCGTGGAGCTGATCGGCGTGATCGACGACCAGCTGCGGTGGGCCAACCGGCGGCGGCGCGACTTCCTGTCGCACACCGCGTCGGAGCGGGTGGCGCGGGTGCTGGCCGAGATGGTGCGCGCGCACGGCAGGCAGGAGGTCGGCGGCTGGGTGCTGGGCATCCCGCTGACCAAGGTGGAGCTGGCCTCGATCGCCGGGATGAAGCCGCGCACGGCGGAGAAGGCGTTCGCCGACCTGCGCAAGGCCGGCGTGGTGGTCAGCCACCTGCGCCGCGACGTGGTGGTGCCGGACCTGGAGGCGCTGCGCCGCTTCGCGCGGTTGTGACGGCACCGGGACGTCAGGTGCGTCACCGGGGTGGGCCGGATGTCCGGCCCACCCCTTCCCGTTTCCCTTTCCGACCCCGCGGCACCTCGTTCCCGGATGGTCGACCCCGCTTTCACCACCGCCGCGCGCTTATCCGGTAAAGCGCCCGTCGCGGGTGTTGTCGCGGAACTTCCCGGTCGGGTCGAGCCGTGCGCACAACTCGGCGAAATCCCGTGCGCGCGGGTACCGGCCGGCCACGTCCGGCAGCTCGGTGACCTTGCCCCAGTGGGGCCGGGGGTCGAAGGGCAGCAGCGCCTCCTCCACGCGGCGCAGCACCGCCCGCACGCCGACCTCGTCGGGCCGCCAGGTGAAGTGGAACGCCGCGCTGGGCCGGTCGTGCACCATGCTCATCCACTGGGTGTCCGCGGCGACCGTCCTGATCTCGGAGGTCAGCAGGAACGGCGCCAGCTCGTCGCGCAGCCCTTCGAGCGCGCGCAGCGCCTGCCCGGCGTGCTCGCGCGGGACGAAGTACTCCGCCTGCAACTCCTCGCCGACGCTGGGCAGGAAGTCGGCCCGGAAGTGCGGCAACCTCTCGTGCCACGGTCCGGGCACGCCGAACTGCGCGGTGCAGCGGTGCGGCGGCTGCCCCTCCACGGGGTGCCGGGCCTCGGGCGCGTCCCGCCCCACCCGCAGGGGCCTGCGCTCGTCGCCCGCCCGGTGCTTGGCGAACACCCGCGCCCGGCCGTGCCAGTCGGTGAAGGCGCTGACGCTGTAGGCGCTGCCGAAGATCGCGTCGAAGTCCTCCACCAGCGCGTCGAGGGGCACGTCGTCGTACACGCGCTGCTCGACGTCGAAGGTGTCGACCACCTCCAGCTCCACGTGCGTGACCACGCCCAGGGCGCCGAAGGCCACCACGGCCCCGTCGAAGCCCTCCTCGCCCCGGGCGAAGGTGACCGTTTCCCCCTCGGCGGTGACGAGTTCCACCCGCCGCACCAGGCTCGCCAGCGACGGGACGTCGTCGCCGGACCCGTGCGTGGCGGTGGCGGTCGCGCCGGCGATCGAGATGTGCGGCAGCGACGGCATGGCGGGCAGCGCCAGTCCCCTGGCCTGCAACAACTCGGCGAGGCGCGCCAGCCGCATGCCGGCGTCGGCCCGGACGGCCCGGTCGCCGACCTCGAACACCTCGGGCATGGCGTCGAGCGCGACCTGCGTGCCGGTGGTGTCGGCGATCCGGCTGAACGAGTGGCCCGTGCCGACGGCGCGCGCGGTCGTCGCGCCGGCCACGAGCCGGCGGACCTCGTCGACCGAGCCGGGGTGCTCGGTGCGGGTGGCGGAGAACGTGACGTTGCCTGCCCAGTTGGTGCTCACCCACCGGATTCTGCCCCACGGTCGGGCGACACCCGACGGGCGAGTTCCAGCACGTCCGCGACACTCCGCGAGGCCGGTCCCGACCTCGGCCGTCACCGGACACCTCCGGAGGCGGCGAGAGCTCCGACTCGGTGATCGGCACGTCGTGGCCCCGGGCGTGAGGCCGTCGGGGTTCCGTCACGTGAACTCCCACGGCGAGGTGGGCACGACGCAGCCGTCGCGGGTGAGGGCGCGGGCGAAGCGGTCGTCGCGGGCGAGGGCGGCGAGGTCCGTGCAGACCTCGGCGGTGCGCGGGGCGGTGTCCCGGCGGGCGGCGCGGCTGTTCAGGCGGGAGGCCGCGCCCAGCAGGGGCGCGGTGAGGGTGTGGCCGGCGCCGCTCGTGGCGCGGCGGGTCAGGGCGTCGACCACGCCGTGGGCGCAGACGACGGCGCCGTAGGTCTCGACGATCGTCACGAGGGAGCCGGGGACGCCCGCGCGGGCCTGGGCGGCGGACTCGCCGGCGGCGTGCGGCGGGGCGTCGAGGTGGGTGGCGGCGTGGGCCTGGACCAGGCCGGGGTGGACGCGGGCGGCGTCACGGGGGCGCAGGGGCGCGACGGCGGGCGACCAGTCGTGCAGCAGGACGTCGACGGCGGCGACCAGGTCCAGCAGTTCGCGGCGGCCGGCGACCGTGGCCGGGTCGACGCCGACCGAGCGCTTGCCGCGGTTGAGGGCGTGGAAGTGGGCGGACACGCCCGCGGCGCGGGGCGCGGCGTCGCGGCGGGGGTCGCCGCCGGGCGGTTCGACGCGGATGACGGTGGCGCCCAGGTGCCGCAGGAGCTGGCCGGCGAGGGAGCCGTGCAGGCGGGTGCACGATTCGAGCACCACGAGGCCGGACAGCGGCAGGCCGTCGGTCGCGGGACGCAGGGGGTGCGGCGCGGGAGCCGCGTGGGGGCGCAGGTCGTGCGGCGGAACGCGGTCCACGGTCCGGTGGGACACGCGGACCAGGGGCACGCGGACGGTGGTCGCGGTGCGTTCGAGGAACTCGACGGGGGTGCGGGCGGCGACGGCGGTGAGGCCGGGCGGGAGCGGGCAGGTGGCGGTGGCGTGACGGGCGGCATAGGGGCGCCAGGCGTCGCGGGCGGTGTCCCGGGCGACGCCCGCGGCGGTCCAGAAGCGGCACCACGCGTCGGCGTCCGTGGTCACGACCTCGAACGCGACGCCGTCGGCCGACACGAACGGGGGGCCGCCGACGTGGAACGGGCCCTCGGGGTCGTCGGCGGTGGCGGCGGCCAGGTAGGGCGAGACGGCGAGCAGCGCGGCCTGCGCGACGGAGGTGCGCGCGACGCGCCGGGGCAGCCCGCGCAGGTGCCCGAGGCCGGTCGCGGCGGTGCCGGTGGCGGCGAGCTCGGCGGCGACCACGGAGGCGTAGTCCAGGCCGAGGGGCGTGGGGCGGCCGAAGCGGCGGCCGTGGACGTGCATGAGGCCGCAGGCGGCCTGGACGTCGAGTTCGCCCGCCAGCGGCAGGTCCACCGGCCCGGCCCACGGGACGGCGGCGCGCGCCGGGGCCCCGCGGGTGATCTGGGCCGTCACGCGGACCTCCCCCGTTCTCGCGTGGCCCGACAATGCGCCCCGCGCTTATCGGCGGGCGCGTCGGGAAATGGTGCCGATTGCGGGAAGAATGGAACGGTCAGCGCACTCACCTCCGCGGTCGTCGTTCCGGGCCGAGCGTATGGCAGGTGACCTGCGGGGCCTCCGCACACCGGGCAGTTCACTCTTCCTGGTCAACTCGCCGGATGCGTGTTGACAGTCCGGGCACGATTGGGACAACGTCGGACCGGATCAATTGGATCGCTATTCACGGTGCCTTCGAGACAAGACGGGGCTCATCTGGTGCGCACACTCGTCGTGGGTCTGGGCCGGGCCGGTGCGGAACTGCACCTCCCGGCGCTGGCCAGGGCACGAGCCTCGGTCCGGCAACTGTTCGACGACCGGCCGGTGGTGGCGTGCGACCCCCGCCGACCGCTCACCGAACTGCCCGGCGTGACGGTGGTCGGCAGCCTCGCGGAGGCCGCCGCGCTGCTCGACCCCGGTGACGCGGTGGCGCACGTGTGCACACCGCCGGCGGTGCGCGCCGAGGTGGTCGCGGAGCTGGCCGAACGCGGGTTCCGCAACGTGGTCGTGGAGAAGCCGCTGGCCGCGGACACCGACGACCTCGCGCGGGTCATCCGGCTGCGCCGCCGCCACGGCCTCCGGGTCGCGGTGGCCGAGCCGTGGCTGACCAGCGTGCTCGCCGAGCGACTGGTGGGCCTGGTGCGCGGCGGGTCGATGGGCGAGCCGCGGTCGGTGTCGATGGAGCTGAACAAGCCGCGGTTCCGCCGGACGCTGTCCGTGCCGGACCAGTCGACGGCGTTCGACGTGGAGCTGCCGCACGGCGTGGGCCTGGCGCTGCGGCTGGCGGGCAGCGCCCGGGTCACCCACGCGGCCGGGTTCGACCTGGTCGTGGACGACGTGGTGGTGCCCCGCATGGGCGGGGCGCGGATCGGGCTGCGGCACAACAGCGGGGTGCGCACGGAGATCAGCTCGGACCTGACCTCGCCGGTGCGGGAGCGGCGGATCACCGTGGAGTTCGAGCGGGGCAGCGCGGTCGGGCACTTCGCGGTCAGCGACGAGGACGACCACGCGCAGCTCACGGTGCTCGTGAACGGGCACCGCGCACACGAGATCATGCGGGACGACGCGATGACCGAATGGGTGATCCGCGCCTACCGGCTGTTCCACGGTTCCGGCGACCAGCACGCGCGCGGGTTCGCGTTCGCCACCGACGTGGTGCAGTTGCTGTCGGTTGCCAAGAACATCTGCGCGGAGCCCGTCGTGCCCGCAGCACGGGGTGAATCGACACCCGGCCGGGTGGCGGCCCGGTTGCGGTGACCCGCTTTTCGGGATGAATGGGCGCGGTCGACGAGTTCGCGCATTGGTGCGCGCCGCGCGAATTCCACCGACCACCGCCCGGTGGCGCCGCGACAACACCCTCCGCCGAGCCGCCGGGCCGAAACCGATCGCGCGGGCCGGCGGGTCCGACGGGCCGACTGCGCCACGCGGAGCACGACCTGGACACGACGACCACCGTCATCCCGCAGCGGACCGGTGTGATCGCGGGATCGGTCCCGTCCGCCGTCGTCCTCCTCGATCCCGTGCCGCTGGTCATCGCCTGGTCGGCGATGCGGTAGGTGTCCGGTTTCGGCGAAGTGGACCGGGACACAGCCGGCCGGCCACGCCTAGGGTCCTCGTCGCCCGCCCCTCCCCGCGACTGGAGCCACCGTGCTGGACGACCTGGCCGACCTGCCCGACCTGCTGGACACGACGAGCCGCTACGCCGCGTCGGTGCTGACCGGTCTGCCCACGCGCCCGGTCGTACGGGCCGCGCCGGTCGCACCGTCCCCGCTGCCCGAGGCGGGCATCGGCTTCACGGGCGCGCTGGACCTGTTCGACCGGCGGTGGGCACCGGGCTTCTCGGCCGCCGCCGGTCCCCGCTACCTCGGGTTCGTCACCGGCGGCAGCACCCCCGCCTCGATCGCGGGCGACTGGCTGACCTCGGCGTTCGACCAGAACCCGGCCGCCTCGGACGGCTCGTCGGCCCCCGACCTGGAACGCGAGACCGTGCGGTGGCTCGCCGCCCTGTTCGGGTTGGGCGAGGAGCACTCGGGCGCGTTCGTCAGCGGGGCGACCACGTCCAACCTCGTCGGCCTCGCCGTGGCCCGCGAGTGGCTCGGCGAACAGCTCGGGGTGTCGGTGGCCGACGAGGGCGTCGGCGCGCTCGGACCGGTGCGCGTGCACTCGGGAGCCGCGCACTCCAGCGTGTCCAAGGCGCTGTCGGTGCTCGGCCTGGGCCGCGACAGCCTGCGCCCGGTGCCCACCCTGCCCGGTCGCGAGGCGATCGACGTCGACCGGTTGGCCGACGAGCTCGACGGCACGCCCGCGATCGTCGTGGCGAACGCGGGCACGGTCGACACGGTCGACTTCGACGACCTGCGCGCACTGGTGGACCTGCGGTCGCGGAAGAAGTTCTGGCTGCACGTCGACGCCGCGTTCGGCGGGTTCGCCGCCCTGTCACCACGGCACGCACACCTGGTCGACGGCCTCGCCGAAGCCGACTCGGTGTGCGTCGACCTGCACAAGTGGCTCAACGTCCCCTACGACTCGGCCGTCCAGTTCACCCGCCGCCGCGACCTCCAGCTGAAGGTCTTCCGCAACGCGGCCCCCTACCTCGGACAGCCCACCGACAACCCGGACTTCGTCCACCTGACCCCGGAGAACTCGCGCCGCCTGCGCGCCCTGGCCACCTGGTTCACCCTCACCGCCTACGGACGCGACGGCCACCGCGACGTCGTCGAGCGCTGCACCGCCCTGGCGCACGACCTGGGCGACCGCATCGCCCGGACCCCCGCCCTGCGCCTGCTCTCCCCCGTCCTCCTCAACGTCGTCTGCTTCACCCTCACCCACGACCCCACCCGGGAACGCGTCGCCGAAGCCGCGCGCCGCATCGCCGCCACGGGCGACACCTTCCTCGCCACTACCGTCCACAAAGGACAACCGGCGCTGCGGGCCGCGTTCAGCAACTGGCGCACCCTGCCGACCGACGTCACCACCGTGCACAACGCCCTGATCACCGCCTGCACCGACCTCTGAACCCCGCCACTCGACCAGGCGAACACCGGAGGAACAGGTCCGCCCGGCCCCCGCGCAGCGAGGACCGGGCGGACCGCGAAACGGCTCAACCCCAGATCGACGTCGCCCACTCCGGGTGGTCGACGAACGGATTGCGGTTGTGCTGGAAGCTCTCGTAGATCACCTGGTTGCGCCGCTTCTCGAACGCGTCCGGCGGGTCCAGGGCATTCCACTGGAGCAGCACCGACAGACGACCGTGGTACGGCGCGGTCCCGTTGTTCACGGCGTTGTTCATCTCCAGGTCCGGCCAGCCGTCACCGCCCTCATAGCGCACCGCCATGTAGAACAGCATCCGCGCCACGTCACCCTTCACCGCGTCGCGCGGCTCCCACGAGTCGGCGTCGGTGTAGTTGCCCGGCGCCTCGCCCGCCGCCGAACCACCCGTGTCGAAGTCCTTGTTGCCCCGGTTCGCGTTGACCGACACGTCCTCCGGCCGCAGGTGGTGCACGTCGGTGCCCGGCCCGGTCGCCGTGCCGAAGTCACCGTGCGACTTGGCCCAGACGTGCTCCCGGTTCCAGTCGTTCGCGTTGCCGCCGTTGGTCGTCTTGGCCTGGGACCGCCCCGAGTACAGCAGGATCACGTTGGCGCTGTTGGCCGGGTCCTGGTCGGTGACCTTCAACGCCTCCCACACCTGGTCGTAGCCCAGCTTGGTCTGGTTCCTGACGATCCCGTTGAGCGCCGTCTTCAGCGCCGTCCCGGACTTGCCGACCGCGGCCCGGTAATAGGTCTCGTCGTAGCCGCCACCGGGAGCGGACGTCGTGGTCGTCGGCCGGACCGTGGTCGTCGGCCGGACCGTGGTCGTCGGCCGGACCGTCGTCGTCGGCCGGACCGTCGTCGTCGGCCGGACCGTCGTCGTCGGCGGCGGCGACGCCCCCGCGAACGCGAACGCCGTCGGCGACGTCAGCCCGGGGTGCGAGAAGTACGCGCCCAGCGGACCGGTCACGTCCAACTGCCGCCCCAGCAGCGACGGGTTCGTCCTCAACCCCCACTGGGCGCGGAACGACGACGTGATCTGCACGTACAGCATCTGACCGGTGGCGGTCTGCCCCGGCGAATCCGCCAGGGCCAGCGCGTAGTCGGACGGGAAACCGGACCGCACCACGGTGCTGGTGGCGGTCGGCTGCCCCACCACGTAACCGCGCACGGTCGCCGACGCGCCGTTCTGCTGACCGATCGCCTGGGCGACCGTGATCGGCGCGGCACCGGCCGCGGCGCTCGGGATCAGCAGCGCGGTGGCGACCACCGCGACGGACACGACAAAGGCAAGGGGATGCAGCAGGGATTTGTATCGCACGATGGGTGTCTCCTCCCCGAGTGCGGCGTCGCAGGGTGGCCGCACTCGGGCAGGATCGCACGAAAAACAACACTTCAGAGTGAATGATCACCGAACATTGTTGACCAACCGACGAACTGTTGACGCACCCTCACGCCACGAACAACACCGACGTCAACACCAACACCCCCACCGCCATCACCCACGTGTACGGCAACGTCGACGCCATCACCCGCTCCGGCCGCACCCCCGCGTACTGCGCGCTCCACACCGTCTGCGTCGACGTCGGGTCCGACACGCACAACACCTGCCCGTACGACGACATCAACCCCAGCACCGCCGGCACCGGGTACACCCCACCCGACGCCAGCACACCCGCCACCCCCGCGCCCAACCCGTACACGTTCAACGGCCCCCGGTACAGGCACAACGGCACCAGCACCGCGAACACCACCACGAACAACACCGGCCCCGACGGGCTCACCGCCGAGATGATCGGCCGCAACGCGCCCACCGCACCCGGCAACCGCACCGCCGACAACAACATCCCGATCGCCACGAACAGCACCAACGGCGCCGCCGCCACGTCGAACGCCCGGTACAGCGACCGCATCGCCGTCTCACCCCACCGCCCCGGCCGCGTCGACGTCACCAGCGCGAACACCACCCCCACCAACAACGACGGCACGATCGGCAACTCGAACCCCAGCGCCAGCACGATCGGCAGCAGCGGCGCCACCAACGAGAACCACGGCGCGTCACCCCGCCGCACCCGCTTCGACGCGGGCGCCGCCGACGGGGCCCGCACCGCCCACGCGTGCCGCGCACCCCGCCGCCGCGTCTCCACCAGCACGTAGGTCACCCCCACCACCAGCGCGATGGGGAACACCTTCAACTGGAACGACCGCACCTGCTCCAGCGGCAGCCCCACCGCGTCGGCCAGGAACTGCCACCCGATCAACTCGACCGGCAACCCCGTCGCCAACCCCATCAGCACGGTCCCGCCCGCCACCACCGGCGGCACGCCCACCGCGATCATCGCCGGAATGCCCACCACACCGGCCAGCATCGCCGCCGGCGCCGACCCCGTGATGCTCCCGCACAGCACCGCCACCACGTACACGCCCAGCGCCACCACCGCCGGCCGCTCACCGCCGAACTCGACGATCTTGCGCACCAGCGTCGCCGCGATCCCCGTCTCGGCCATCAACGTGCCCAGCCACGACCCCAGCAGCACCGCCACCATGGTCGCCGCCAGCAGCGCCGACCCGGTCTGCAGCACCGTCCCCGTGATGCTGCCCTCCTTCCCCACCCACGGCGCACCGGCCACCGCCGCGATCACCACGGCCATCAACCCCAGCGCGAACGCGGTCGGCAGCACGCGCGTGAGCATCAGCACCACTCCCACGGCCATCACCACCAGAATGGCGATCCCCATCGATCAGCCTCCTTGCACGACGAGCGAGTCCGCGAGCAACGCGGTCAACGAGAGGGGCGAGCGGCGCAGGCCGCCGACCCGGTGGGCGAACCGGTGCGCGACGACCTCGTCGGCACCGGCGACGTGGCCGCGCACGCGCAGCCGTCCGACGCGCAACGCGCAGTGGTCCAGCCTGCGCCTCAGCTCACGCGCCGGCGGCCCGTGCAGGTGGCGGTGCACGACCTCGTGCGCCACGGCGGCGGTGCGCAGCGCGGCCGGGTCCTCGCCACTGAGCGAGGCGAGCAGCTCCACGCTGTCCCGGTACACGGTCACCACGTCGGTGCGGCGGTTGTACTCGGCGAGCGTGACCTGCCGGTCGGTCACCCCACCACGTGCATCTTTGGTCAACACTGAAGTAATAGGGACCAGTGGTACCAGTTCGTCGCCGTAGGCGAGGGCCACCCGAGCCCACCTGAGCAGCAGTTCCGGTGCCCGATCCTCGTGCGTCGGGGTCGCCGCGAGGAGACCGACGGCCAACTCCTCATCCGAACGGGTCATCGCCGCTCCTCCACGATCGCCACCACCGGCTCCTCCGGCGTCCGCGAGGACAGCTCCGCGCCGATCAGCGCCACCAGCTGGTCGCGGTCCAGCACACCCGACAGGTCCGCGATCTTCGGCCCCACCAGCAGCGTCAACGCCGGCGCGCGCGAGCCGCCGTCGCCGTGCGAGGTGTGCTCGTCCACCAGCGCGGCGAGCACCTGCCCGGCCGCGCCGACCGTCGTGGACGCCACGTGCGCGCCCGTGCCGTGCAGCCGCACCACGCCCTCGCGGTCCACCACGCGGACGCGCCGCACCGGCTTCACCAGCCGCCCGAGCAGCCCCGGCCGCCGCACCAGCGCGCCCCACACGGCGTGGTGCGCGGTCGCCGTGATCTCCTCCGGCTCCCCGGGCGCGACGCCCAGCGACCGGGCCACCGCCGCGCGGACGTCGTCCTCGGACACCTCGCCGCCCCGGTCCTTGGCCCGCAGCTCGGTCGCGCCCGTGGCGACCGCGCGGATCAGGTTGCGCTGGGGGTCGACGGTCACGTCCACGTCCACCCCGGCCGGGTCCGCGCCCTGCGCGACCACCGCCGCCTCGGCCTCGGCGCGGACGGCCAGCACGTCGGCGTGCGACGGGTTCGGCACGATCCGCTCCACCGACTCCCGCACCAGCGCCAGCGCCGCGCCGAGCGGGCTGATCACCTCGCTGTGCGCGGCGATCCGCCAGTCCAGCGAGGACTCCGCCCCCAGGAACGGGGTCACGGCCGCCGCTCCCCCGCCACCGCCGACCAGCGTCACCGCCCCGCGGTCGAGCCCGTACGCCTCGACCAGCTCGTCCACCACCGCCAGCACGGGCCCGACCGCCTTGCGCAGCACGATCCGCGCGGTCTCCTCCACGGACGAGCCCAACGCCTCCGCGAGCACCTCCACGGCCGCGCGCGCGACACCGGTGTCGGCCTTGGCGTAGCTGTCCGCGGGCACCACGTCCAGGGCGTTGGCCGCGCACGTGGTGGTCAGCGCGAACCGCCGCCCGTCGGGCGCCTCCAGCGCCACGTAGTCGGCCGGGTCGTCCGGTCGTGGCGACAGGTGCACGAGCACCGCGCCGTCCAGCGCGCCCGGCGCCGCGAAGCACGCGTAGGGCAGACCGGCGATGTGGGCGCTGCGCGGGCCGACGTCCACCACCTCGTGCCGCGAGGCGCGGACCAGCGACCCGCCGCCGACGCCGACCGTGCGCACGTCCAGCGCGGGCAGGTACGTCTCGCGCCCGCCGAGCCGCGCGTGCCGCACCTGAACCTTGCCGCGCCGGACCACGCTGATGTCGGTGGACGTGCCGCCGGTCTCCAGGAAGACCCCCTCGCTGAGCCGGTCCCCCATCAGCGCGCCCGCCACCCCGGCCGCCGGGCCGGACAGCGCGGTCAGCAGCGGCCTCTTGCGCATCTCGGCCACGGACATCACGCCGCCGTCGCCGCGCATCACCATCAGCGGCGCGGTGATCCCCGCCGCCGCGACGCTGCGGTCCACCAGGTCCGCGGTCTCCACCATCCGCGGCATGATCCCGGCGTTGAGCACGGCCGTCCGGGCGCGCTTGGCCAGCCCGTACAGGCCGGTGATGTCGCTGGTCGCGGTCGCGGGCAGGCCCAGCGAGCGCGACCGGTCGACCACCGCGCGCTCCCCGGCCGGGTCGTCCACGCTGAACGGCTCCACCGCCACCACGACCTCGGCGCCCGCGTCGCGCAACCCGGCCAGGGCGCGGTCGCAGTCCGCCGGGTCGCGCACGGCCGCGTACCGGATCGGCAGCGGTCGGCCGGGTGCGAGCTCCAGCTTGCGCAGCGACCGCAGCCGGCCGGTGGCCCACGCGTCGAAGCCGGTGCCGACGCCCGCGATGCCCACCACCGCGACGTCGCCCTCCAGCAGGGCGTTCGTGGCCTGCGTGGTGCCGTGCGCCAGGAACGACACGTCCTCGGCGCCCACCCCGGTCTCCGCGCGCAGCTTCTCCAGCGCCGCCAGGATGCCGTGCGCCACGCCGTCCGCGTGGTCGTGGCTGGTCGGCACCTTCACCTTGCCCAGCAGCTCGAACGTCGTCGCGTCCACGGCCACCGCGTCGGTGAACGTGCCGCCCACGTCGATCCCGATGCGGATGCCGGGCATCAGTACCCCCTCACGTCGGGCCAGTGGCGCTGCACGCCGGCCCGGTCGAGCACCCGGGCGAAGTCGTCGTAGTGGTCCTCGCGCACGGCGCGCGGCGTCGTGCCGGTGCGCAGCGCGTGCGCCGCCAGGTGGCCGGCGACCTCGCCCGCGTTCCACTCCACGGGGTGCAGCCGGTAGCAGCCGTTGGTGATGTGCGTGGTGCCGATGTTCTTGCCGGCGGGCAGCAGGTTCTCCACCCGGCGCGGCAGCAGCGCGCCCAGCGGGATCTCGAACGGCGTGCTGGCGACGTCGATGTAGGTGTCGCCGCCGGTCGAGGGGTGCAGGTCGATGCGGTAGCCGCCGACGCCCACCGAGTCCGGGTGGGACTTGCGGCCGTGCGGCCCGAGCAGGTCGAGCGACACGTCCCGCTCGGTGACCGTGGTGACGGCCTTGATGCGCCGCGACTCGCGCACGTAGGCGGACTTGGCCAGGCCGTCGGCCGTGCCGGTCACGTCGTGGCGCAGCTTCAGGCCGGGGAAGCCCACCTCGGTCTGGAGCCAGTGCAGGACCGACAGCGACAGCTGCTTCGCCTCGAAGTGGGCGCGCTCCACGGCGCCGTCCCCGGCGTCGCCGGCCGCCTCGTCCCCCACGGCGAGGGCCGGTTTCAGCCAGTAGTCGTTGAGCGGCCAGTTCACCAGCGTGATGTCCGAGTCGAACGCGCCCGGCCGGTGCAAGCCGCGGGCCAGGATGCGGCGGAAGCCCCACAGCTCCTTGTCGCCCGCGTCGGCGCTCTGGTCGGCGCTGACCGCCAGCGGGTCGCCCTCCGGGTTCGGGCGGAACGTCCGCTCGACCGGTTCGAGGGTGCGCGGGTCCGGGGCGAGGAGGCCGAGCAGCGGTCCCGGCCAGAAGTCCGGCCGGTAGGAGCGCCAGAAGTCGTACATCTCGGGCCGCTCGATCGTGTGGTCCTCGCCCTCGTGGTGGGACAGGGCGAAGCAGTAGGTGATGCCCTGGAGGTTCGCCGGGTCGGCCACCTCGGGGGCGTGCGGCTCGTCGAACTCGTCGCGCGACTCCGCGCCGACCGCGAACTCCACGCCCGCCAGCGGCAGCAGGTCGCCGTTCTCTGTGGCGTCCAGGACGTAGTCGAACGACACGACCACGCGCCCGTCCGGCCCCTCCAGCGCCACCGCGTCGACCCGGTCGCCGGTCACGTCGGCCGCCACCGGCCGGTGGTGGTGCAGCACGGTCAGCCGCCCGGAGCTGCGGTGCGGCGCGAGCATCGACTCGATGACCGCCAGCGCGACGCGCGGCTCGTGGCACAGCTTGCTGACCCGGCCCGCGCCGGGGTTGAGCTCGGTCAGCCGCAGGGCCTCCGCGCGCAGCGGGTAGTGCCGCCGGTAGTAGTCGCGGATGCCCTCGCGCAGCTCCCGGTAGGAGGCGGTCACGCCGAACCGCTCCACCCACGGGTGCTCGTCCGGCGGCACGGCCTGGGCGGTGAGCTGGCCGCCGAGCCAGTCGGTCTCCTCGGTCAGCACCACGCGGTGCCCGGCGCGGGAGGCGGCCAGCGCGGCGGCCACACCCCCCAGTCCGCCACCGACGACGAGGATCTCGGTGCGCAGTTCGGTCGGGTACCGGGAAGTCATGTGCCCTGCCTGTTCGCGGTGTTCGGGGCGCCCACGCTGCGACCGGGCACGGGTGTGCACGGCAGCAGGCGGTGCGCCTGCGGGGAATCGGGGGTGACCACGCCGGTCACCAGGTCCACGAGCAGCCGCACCGCGGCGCGGCCCATCTCGTAGCGGGGCACCTGGAAGCCGGTGACGGCCGGGTCCTCGTCCGGCGGCTGCCCCAGCACCGCCAGCGACAGGTCGTGCGGCACCGACAAGCCCGCCTGCTCGACCGCCCGCCGCACCGACAGGTACGCGGCCGAGGTGTCGGTCTCCTCGACCACGACGGCCGTGACGCCCTGCTCGACCCACCGCCGCACGGGTGCGGGGCCGTCCGTCCGCACCACCCCGACGTCGAGCCCGGCCTCGCGGGCCGCGTCCAGCACACCGCGCTCGCGGTCGGCCGACGACGGCGCCTCGTCCGGTTCGCGCAGGTAGCGGATCTCGCGGTGGCCGAGACCGACCAGCCGCCGCACGACCGCCGCCGACGCCGTCACGTAGTCCGCGCCCACGTACGGGATGCCCGGCTCGTCGCGGCGCCCGATGTAGACCAGCGGGAACCCGTCGGCGACCAGCGGCGCGACCGCGTCGGCCGGGACGTGCCGGCCGAAGAACAGGCAGCCGTCGGCGATGCGGGTGCGCCGCAGCTCGGCCGCGTCGTGGTCGCGGGCGCCGGTGAACAGGACCAGGTCCTGCCCCAGCGCCGCGGCCTCCTCCTCGACGCCGACCAGGATCGGGTAGTACGAGTCGGCCACGTTGGTGGGGAAGGTGCGCTTGAACGTGTAGACGCCGAGCAGGCTGTTGTGGCGCGACGCCAGCCTGGTCGCGACGGGGTCGGGCACGTAGCCGAGCTGCTCGGCGGCGGCGAGGACCCGCAGCCGGGTCCGCTCGGCCATCCGCAGGCCCGAGCGGTTGCCGCCGAGCACGACCGACACGGTCGCCTGCGACACGCCGGCGAGCTTGGCGATGTCCGACTGCCTCGGTCTGGGCACCTGTTCTCCTTCGTGCTGATGCGGATTAGCAGGAGACTCGGTGGCGATCCGCACCAAGTCAACGTTTCGGGCGTGGATCGACCTGAAAAACGATTAATACGTATTAGCACCTTGACGTGGTTCAGGTCACGTCACTTCACTGCCGGACAGCGCACCGCTCCGACGACGAAGGGAGCGCTCGATGACCCACCTGTCCCGCCGCGAGGTGTTCCGGGCAGCCGCGGTGACCGGCATCGGACTGGCCGCCGGCACGACCCTCGGCACCGGCACCGCGGGCGCGGAGCCCGCGGGCTTCCCCACCTACCGCTACCAGGGCCTCGCCCTCGACAAGGCGCGGCTGCGGTACAACCCGACGGGCGAGCTGATCTTCCCCTGCGTGCGCGGCACGGTCGGCCGGGTGTCCGGCGCGCTGGGCCGCTTCCACCTCTACTACGCGCCGCACGACGCACCCGGCGGCATCTGCCTGGCCTACGCGGACTCGCTCGGCGGGCCGTACACCGAGTACGCGGCCAACCCGATCGTCGGCCGCACCTGGGCCGGCCACTACGACGTGAGCCACGTGTCCTCGCCCCACGTGCTGTGGAACGAGGACGTGAGGGAGATGTGGCTCTACTTCCACGGCGAGAACACCACCACGCGGCTGGCCCGGTCCAAGGACGGCATCCGCTTCACCTACGACAAGGTCGTGCTGACGACGTCGATGCTCCAGGCGGGCGCCACCGAGGCGTCGTACGCGCGGGTGTTCCGGCACGACCTGCCCAACGGGGCCCGGTACGTCATGGTCTTCATGGTCAACGACACGACGAACCGCCGGTCCATCGGCTGGGGCTGGTCGACCGACGCGCGGAACTGGACGTTCTCGAAGACCCCGCTGGTCCGGCCGCAGGACGTCGGCGTGCGGGACGTCGGGGCGCCGCACGTCGTGCGGCGCAACGGCACCACGTACGTCGTCTACCACTGCAACAAGGAGGCGGGCGGCCGGATGCTGATCACCGAGGTCGGCAACGACTTCACCCGGCGCAACCACCTGGGCACCTTCCACGCCCCGCTCGCCGGGTTCCCGGACGACGGCCGCTGCGCCGCGCCGTCGTTCGGCAGCGACGGCGGCGCGGAGTACATGGTCTACGAGGCGGGCGAGCGCCTGTCCGGCAACATCGCCATCGCGCGGGGCTTCTAGCCCGTCAGTCGGGGACCGCCGTCGCGCGGGCGACGAGTTCGGCGTCCGCCGCGCCGAGTTCGCCGGTCAACGCGGACAGCGCGGCGGCGATCTTGCGCTCCTCGTAGGTGAAGTGCGTCTCCAGCAGGGCGGCCACGCTGTCGACCTCGGTGCGCAGCGCCGAACGCGCGGCCTCGTCGTCACCCGCCTCCCCGACCAGGCGGGTGAGGGCGTCGAGCGCGTCGGACACGATGACGTGGTCGCGGGCCAGTTCGTCGAGCACCGGCCGGAGTTCGGGGTGCTCCCGCGCCAGGACGGGGAACGCGCCGTCGTCCTCGGCGGTGTGGTGGCGGGTCACGGCGGCGCAGAACGACAGGCAGTGCGCGCGCAGGTCCCGCAGGTCGGGGGCGTTGAGGGCGTCGCCCAGTTCCTCGACCCGCTCGCGCAGGGCGATGTGCACCTGGACGAGCTGGTTGCCGAAGGCGACGAGCCGGGCGGGTGGTTCGACCACGGCGTGATCTTCGCACGTGCCCGCGTCAGCGCGCCGGCGACACCGCCTCCCGGGCCGCCGCCCACTCCGCCAGGCGCGGTGCGAGCAGCTCGTAGAGGTGCGGGTCCAGGGCCATCCCGGTGTGCGTGCTCCCGACCTCGACGCACTCGGCGCACGGGTCGGCGCACAGCTCCGGCGGCGCGATGACGTCGTGGCGCGAGTAGAACGCCAGCGCGGGCACGGTCAGCGGGTCGGCCATGGCGGTGGAGTTGGTGTCGTAGCAGGGCCCGGCGAAGCAGTCCTCGTCCAGCAGGCCCGGCAGGCCGGCGGCGGAGAGGCGGGCCAGGGTGCGGGCCACGCGGACCACGCTGGGGTGCGCGCCGAGGGTGTCCAGGACGGGGCTGGCCAGCATCACCAGGCCGCGCACGAGTTCCGGGCGGCGCACGGCCAGGAGGCGGGCCAGTCCTCCCCCTCGGCTCTGGCCGAACAGCACCACCGGGCCGCCGGTGGCCTCGTGGTGCGCTTCGAGCCGCTGTTCGAGGCGGTCCACCAGCGCGGTGGTGCACCCGACGTTGAGGCCGATGCGCGCCCCGATCGGCACGTAGCCGCGACGGGCGAGCCAGGTGCGGGTCAGCCGCAGGCTGAGGTCGCCGAAGCCGAACCCGGGCACCAGCAGCACACCGGTGCCCCGGCCCTGGTCCGGGTCGGCGTCGCGCCAGGCCGCGTGGGACAGCAGGCGCGGAATGCCGAGCACGGCCAGCAGCACCTGCTCCCTGGCCATGGCCCGAGCGCTGTCGACGACACCCACGGGCACCTCCCTCTCCGGCCTCGCCCCTCTCCCGCCTCGTCCGGGACCGGAGGGTTCCCGGTTCCGCGCCGGCCAATCCCGGTGCGCCCGGTCCGTTTGCCGGCGGAGATGGTGGGAACCACACTCCTATGTGGATGTGGAGGCCGCCGGGGGTCTACCGGCCGCAGGACGACACGTGGCTGATGGTCGAGGCCCTGGCCGACGCGGGCGTCCCGCCGGGTGGACGGGCCCTGGACGTGTGCACGGGTACGGGCGCGCTGGCGGTCGCCGCCGCGCGCGCCGGTGCGAGAGAAGTGACGGCGGTGGACCGGTGCCGCCGCGCCGTGCTGGCCGCCAGGGTGAACGGCGCGGTGCGCGGCATCCGGGTCGAGACCCGGCACGGCGACTTCGGCGACCTCGTCGGCGAGGACCCCTACGACCTGATCACCGCCAACCCGCCGTACGTGCCGAGCACCGGGGTGCCCGACAGCGGACCGGAGCGGGCGTGGGACGCGGGCCGTCGGGGCCGTGCGGTGCTCGACCGGCTGTGCGCGGTGATGCCGCTGTTGTTGGCGGACAAGGGGGTCGGGCTGATCGTGCACTCGACGCTGTGCGACTCGGACACGACGCTGCACCAGCTGCGCGGCGGCGGGCTCAAGGCGTCGGTCGTCGCGCGCCGCACCATTCCCTTCGGACCGGTGATGCGCGGGCGGGCGCGGTGGCTGGAGGAGCAGGGGCTCATCGCGCCGGGGCAGACGGAGGAGGAACTGGTGGTGGTCCGTGCCGACGCGGCGTGACTCGCGCAAGGTGACCGTGGTGCCCGGCGGCCCCCTCCTGGTGGAGGGACCGGTCGAGGTGGAACTGGACGACGGGACGCTGGTCGAGTCCGACCGGTTCGTCGTCGCGGTGTGCTCGTGCCGCCGCAGCAAGCGCTACCCGTTCTGCGACACGAGCCACCGCAAGCGCCGTTAGGCGGATTCCCCGGGGAGGGGCAGGCGCAACGCCGTCTGCCCCTCCTGCCACGCACCGAGAAGGTGCTCGCCCAGGCGTGCCTCCAGCAGTTCGGTGGCCTGCACGCCGAACACCACCGACCCGGTCAGCTCCGGCTCCCGGTCGAGCAGGTCGCCGATCACGTCGCGCCGCATGATCTGCTCGTGGACCGCGTCGGCCTCGATGTGCTCGGTGAAGAACTCCACGCAGTCGGGGTGCGCGCCCATCCGCTCCAGCGCCTTCGCCATCCGGGCGGCGCTGGGCGCGGTGGTGATCTCGGCCGCGGCGAAGTGGCCGACCAGGGCGCCGCGCAGCGAGCGGTGCAGCCCGCACAGCGACATCAGGTTGACGGTGGCGAGCATGACCGCGGGCGCGTTCTCCAGGTAACCCAGGTAGTCGTCGGTCAGGCCCGCGCCGACCAGCAGGTCCCCGAACAGCCGCGAGTGCATCCGGTCCGCCCGACCGCCGCCGAACTCGTCGAACTCGACGGCCACCAGCGCCGCCTTGGCCCGGCCGCGCAGCCTGGGGATCACCCAGGAGTGCGGGTCGGCTTCCTTCAGGTGGTAGATGGAGCGCAGCGCGAAGTACTCGCGCACCTGCCACCACTCCCCCCGGTCCTTGAGGAAGTGGCTGACGCCCGAACCGTCGACCGGCTCCACCAGCAGCTCGTCGAGCACACCGGTGATGTCGGCGCCGCCCGGCACGTCGGCGCGCAGCGCGTCGAGGAACACCGTCTCCAGCAGGCCGCGGAACCGGATCAGCTCCGGGTCCCACTCCCACTCGTCCGTGACGCCGGCCCAGCCCTGGTAGTGCAGTTCGTAGCACAGGTGCAGGGCGAGCTGGAGGTCATCGCCGTACGGGTCGGCCGCGACCGACGAGGGCAGGGCGACGGCGGGCGGCGCGCCGCGCAGGGCGTCGAGGACTGCTTCCGACAACGGCCCGCGCGGCGCGGGGAGCACGGCCGACTCGACGGCCCGGTCCACAGTGGTCATGCGGGTGGACTACCCGATTCCCGCCTCGATGCACGTGATCGTCGCCGCTTCGGGCGAACCGGCCCGCTGTTGGCGCACCGCCCCGTTGCCCTCCGCGAGCACCCGGTCGAGCAGCGACCGCACCGCGGCGCGGTCGTCCCCCAGCGCGTCGGCCACGTGGTCGAACAGCGCCTCCAGCAGCGCGGGCGCCGGGACGCGCCGCGCGGCCAGCGGATCGACCCCGTCACCGGTCAGCCCGTAGCGCGCGGCCGACCACACCGCCGCCGCCAGCACCTGCTCGTCCAGCTCCGGCGCGGGGCCCAGCGGCGTCACGGCCACCAGGGCGCGGGTCAGCGCCGTCTGGAGCACCGCTTCGCCCGGCGTGGCCGCGGTGTCCGCGACCCGCACCTCCACGGTGGGGTACCTCGGCGACGGTCGGGCGAACCAGAACGTCTGGCTCTCGTCCACCAGCACACCGAGGTCGACCAGGCGGGCCACGGCGGCGTCGTGGGCGGCGGCGTCCGCGAGGTGCGGGGTGACGCCCGAGCCGGGGAACTTCGACTGCTCCACGATCCGCCAGCTCGCGTAGCCGGTGTCGCGGCCCGCCCAGAACGGCGAGTTCGCGCCCAGCGCGAGCAGCGTGGGCAACCAGCGCCGCAGGTGGTTGACCACGTGCACGGCGGTGTCCCGGTCGGGCACGCCGACGTGCACGTGGCAGCCGTTGCTCTGGTAGTCGGTCACCTGCGCCCGGAACAGCTCCTCGACCCGCCCGTACCGGCCGCCGGGCGCGAACCCCGGCGCCGGGTCGGCGAGCGGCGGCGTCCCGGAGGCCAGCAGCCGCAGCCCCGACGCCTTCGCCGCGTCCGCCAGCGCACGCCTGCCGGCGGCCAGCTGCGCGCCCAGCCCGGCCAGGTCGTCGCACACGCCGGTGGCGAACTCGACCTGGGTGCCCATCAGCTCGGGGTGCGCCTTCGCGCCCGGCGGCAGCTCCTCGACCCTGGCCAGCACCTCGGCCGCGCGCGGTACCGGGCGCAGCGTCGTGGGGTCGACCAGGAGGAACTCCTCCTCCGCTCCGATCGTGCTCAAGCGGGGTCCCGCCGTTCCAGCGGCTCGGTCGCCGGTCCTTCCAGGACCTCGCCGTCGACGTCGAAGCGCGAGCCGTGGCACGGGCAGTCCCAGCTGACCTCGGCCTGGTTGAACCGGACCAGGCAGCCCATGTGCGTGCAGCGCAGCGACACGCCGTGCGCGCGGCCGTCGTGGTCGCGGTACACGCCCGCCTTGCCCGTGCCGTCGCGCACCACCCGCGCCTCGCCCGCGGGGACCTCGCCGGCCGAGGAGACCTCGGCGGGCTTGAGGCGGTCGCCGACGAGGTCCACCGCGACCTTGGCGTTCATCTTGGCCAGCGTGGGGGCGGACTTCAGCGACACGCGGTGCGGGCTGAACCGGTCCGCCCACGGGTTCTCCTCGCCCCGCACCAGGTCCGCGAGCAGCATCGCGGCGGCGGTGCCGTTGGACAGGCCCCACTTCATGAACCCGGTCGCGCCGAACAGGCGGTCCGAGCCGGGCGTGTACGGGCCGACCATCGGCAGGTGGTCGTAGGGCACGGCGTCCTGCGCGGACCAGCGGTGGGTGACCTCGGCGACGTCCCAGTGCTCGGCGGCGAACTTGAGCAGCTCGCCGTAGGGGTCGCCCTCCTCCGAGCCGGTCACGTGGCTCTGCCCGGACACGATGAGCAGGTCGTGGTAGTTCGACAGCGACCACGACGGGGTGCCCGTGCTGATGGACAGGCCGGGCGGCGGCGAACCGGCGTTCAGCCGCACGGCGATGCAGTAGGAGCGGACCGCCTCCAGCCGCGCGAAGTACAGGCCGCGGTCGAGGATCGGGTAGTGCGTGGCGATGACCACGCGGTTGGCGACCACCACGCCGCCCTCGGTGCGCACCCGGACCGGGTCGCCGTCCTCCACGCGCAGCACGCGGCTGTTCTCGTAGACCTTCGAGCCGCCGCCGTCGACCAGTTCGGCGAGCGCGCGCACGTACCTGGCGGGGTGGATGGCGAGCTGGTCGTCCAGCCGCACGGCCGCCGCCACGGGGAACGGCACGCCCATCTTCTCGCCCCGGTCGCGCACCACGGGCAGCCCGGCCGCCTGCGCCGCGCCGAACTCCTCCTCGACGGACGGCACCTCGTCGTTGGTGAACGCGAACGTGTAGGCGGGCAGGCGGCGCAGGTCGCAGTCGACGCCCTCCCGCGCGACGATCGTCTCGACCATCTCGACGCCGGCCCGGTTGGCGGCGGCGTAGACGGCCGCGGCGTCCTCACCGTGCCGCTTCACGATCGTGGAGTACTGGGTGGACTGGAGCGCGGTCACCTTGGCGGTGTTGTTGCCGCTGACGCCGCTGCCGACGAGGCCGGCCTCGATCAGCGCGACGCGCAGGCCGGCGCGCTTGAGCAGCAGGGCGGTGGTCACCCCGGTGATGCCGCCGCCGACCACGGCCACGTCGGCCGTCTCCTCGGAGGTCAGTGCGGGGTGCCGGCTCCCGGCGATCGCCGCGGTCCACAGGGACTCGCGTGCCGTGGTGGTCGAATCGGTCATGGTGATCGCGTACCCGGAATCGGGAGTTCGAACCGCCGCCCCCTGGTTACCCCCGGGCCATGCGCACCTTCGCCGACCTCGACGACCTCGTGGCCCTCGTCGCACAGCGGAACGGCGCCGACCTGTTCGTCCGCTGGTCGCTGGGCCCGGACGCGGACGGCGGCCGGTGCAGCCGGGACGGCCTGACCGGCCTCGCGCTGCCCGGCCTGTCCGCGAACGCCCTGGCCGTGGAGCCCTGGTGGGGTGACCGGCCGCTGCGCCTGTGGGTGGCCCGCCGCCTGCACGACTACCGCCACCTGCGGGAGCGCCGCAGCACGGGCACCCGGCCGTGGGTGCTGGAGGGCACCGAGGTCGGCCGGGGCCCGGACAACGAGCCGCTGGTCGAGTGCCGCCGCCCGATCGGGTGGATCACGGACGAGGCGCTCGCCGAGTGCGAGCGCCTCGTCCTGGCCACCGCCGCCACGCCGTGGGGTCCGCTCGACCGCGAGGGGTGACGCTGTCCCGGCGGCCGGCGCGCACCGGCCGCCGGGTCGCGCCTACTTCCGCACGCGGAAGCGGAGCATCGTGATGTCGCCCGACCGGGTGTTGTCGAGGGGTTCCAGGTCGATCCGGTCGAGGCTCGGGGGCGTGAAGCGGACGCCGTCGCCGAGCAGCACCGGGACGACGTACACCAGGATCTCGTCGACGAGTCCGCGCTCCAGGCACTGGGCCGCCACGTCGGCGCCGAGGACCTCCAGGTCCTTGTCGCCGGCGGCGGCGCGGGCCGTGGCGACGGCTTCCTCGATCCCGCAGGTGAGGAACGTGACGGTGGGGTCCGGCTCGTCGGGGGGTTCGTGGGTCAGGACGAACTGCGGTCCCCCGTCGTAGGGGGTGTCCTGGGCGGCCATGCGCTTGGCGACCTCGTAGGTGCCCCGGCCGACGAGCATGGCGCCCGCGGCCGCCATGACCTCCGGGAACGTGTCCGGGGTCAGGTGCTCGCCGACCCAGCCCATCTCGTGGCCGCGACCGGCGATGAAGCCGTCCAGCGACATCGCCCTGTTCACGACCACCTTGCCGGTGCCGATCCCCGTCCCGCCCATGCGTTTCCCCCTTGCCGGTACCGAATCCGGAAGTGGATCATAGTTCCGCCGGCGGGGAGGGGCGGGAGTCGCCCTAGCCGACCGTGAAGCTCCTGGTCGCGCCGGTGAAGCCGGTGATCGCCCCGGTCCAGCCGCTCTTCCAGTCGCCGTGGTGGACGATGCGGTAGGTGCCGGCCGGGGTGTCCGCCGGGATCGCCCACGTGAGGGTGGCCGTGGAGTTCGCGATGCCCTCGCGCTGCCAGCGGTAGCGGGTGGACCAGTCGCCGTCGTCGGCGTGCCGGGTCCACCGGCCGTCCACCAGGCGCTGCACCTCCAGGAACGTGCCGTTGCGGTGCAGGTCGTTCTTGGGGTGGCCGGTGACGAAGACCGCCGTGGCGGTCTGCCCGCGGGTGTAGGAGGCGGCGGGTTCGGTGCGCACCTGGCCGAACGACGTGCCGATCGGCTTGTCGTCGAACACCACGCCGGTCTGGAGGTTGATGCCGGTGAACGGCGGCGTGCCGGGCGTCGGGCCGGGCGGCAGGGCGGCGCCGGTGCGCAGCGACGCGGCGAGCTTGCCGAACTCCTGCTCGTAGGCGGGCAGGGTGTTGCGCCCGAACAAGGTCGAGCCGCCCTCGTACTGCTGGAGGTCGTACTCCTCCGGGGTGGTCACGTACTGCGCGTAGTCGTTGGCGTAGCCCTGCACGAGCACGTTCTCCAGCGGCATGCCCGCCTCCGCCGCCACCGCCTGCCGGATGCGCAGGCCGGCCACGATCGTGACCTCGCCGGGCACCGCGACCAGGTGCAGCGGGCCGATCTTGACCACCTGGAGCGGCACGACGTTCGGGGTCGCGCCGATCAGGCCGGTGGGCACGAGCGACGCCTTCGGGTACTGGCAGTCCTTGAGCCACTGCGGCACCTCGACCTGCAACGGCTCGAACAGCGCCTTCCACGGGCTGGTCATGCCCTCGTGGAACAGCGGGATCGCCGGACCGTCCTCGACGCTGCCCGCCAAGGTGGACGCGCCGACCACGCCGGAGCACGTGGTGCCGGGGCGGCCGTCGGTGGTGAACCGGCCGTCCACGGTGACCGCCGACATGTCGACGAACCGCATCCGGGAGTCCACCGAGCCGGTGACGGCGGCCTGCGGGCCGGCGAAGACCCGCTGGGCCTCGCGGTTCTGGCGCTCGCCGATGATCCGGGTGTTCTCGACCTCGTCCTCGGTGGGACCGGAGCCGGGCCTCAGGTTGAGGTTGGGCGACATGTCGCCCGCGTTGGTGTTGGGGAACGCGGCCACGAACCCGGGCCGGTCGTCGAGGTAGCGCACGCCGTGGTGGTCGTGCTCCCACCGGTAGGACGCGTATCCCTTGTTGTCCGGGCTGATCAGGGTGTTCTTGTTGGTCATCGACGTGTTGTGGGTGGCGAACCAGCTGATCGCGCCGACGTCGGTGGCGCCCTGGCGGAACCTGAGGACGGTCATCGACGGGTCGACGGCGTTCGGGAAGTGGGCCTTGTCGGCGGCGGGGTTGCGGTCGAACGCGGTGCGCGAGCGGTTCACGCTGGCGTCGGTGAGCTGTCCGCGGCCGAGCGTGATGGTGCCGGGCCTGAGGTCCTCGTGCGCCTCGACGACCGACTCGGTGATGCCGTCGGCGATGGCGTCCAGGGTCTGCTTCTGGAGGCCGAGGACCGACAGGTTGTAGGCGAGGTTGTGCGAGTAGCCGCCGGGGCCGGCGTGGGTGTGGGTGGCGGACAGCAGCAGGTTCTCGCGCGTGTACGTGGCGCCGTAGCGGGCCTGGAGGCGGGACAGCACGGCCTCCTGCACGGCGCGGAAGACCATCGCCAGGTCGGCGTTGACGTAGGCGACGCGCTTGCCGGTGGCCTGGTCGACCACGACGAAGGCGCGGGACCGCTGCCGCTGGTGGATGCCGGTGGTCTTCTGGTCGAACGACGAGTAGCCCATCATGCCGTTCTCGGCGGCGGGCCCGGTGACGTCCGAGATCCCCCGTCCGACCAGGTAGGGCGCGGCCGGGCCGGGTTGCGCGCCGGCCGCGGGCAACCCGACCAGCACCAAGGCTCCGACCAGCGCGCAGGACACCAGTGACCGGCGTGAGCTCCGCATTCCCACTCCCCGACGTACGCGAAAGGGATTCACCTTTGTCGAGGACGGTAGTGACCCGGGCCACTCCCGGCAAGTCCGGGAACCGTCAGCGCAGGCGGACGGGCAGCTCCAGGTGGCCGTTGGAGATGAACGAGCGGACCGGCCGCAGGTCCTCCACCGGCACCGCCAGGGCGAGGTCCGGGAACCGCGCGAACAGCGCGGGCAGGGCCACCTCGGCCTCCAACCGGGCCAGCGGGGCGCCGAGGCAGTAGTGCACGCCGTGCCCGAACGCCAGGTGCGCCTTGTCCGGCCGGGTCAGGTCGTACTCGTCGGCGGTCGACCCGTGGTGCAGCGGGTCGCGGCCCGCGCCCGCGAACGCGGCCAGGATCGCCTCGCCGCGCCGGATCACCACGTCGCCGACCTCCACGTCCTCGACGGCGTAGCGCAGCGGCAGGTTCGCCACGGGCGCCTGCCAGCGCAGCGTCTCGTCCACCACGTCGCCCCAACCCCGCTCGCCCGTCCGCACCAGCCGGAGCTGGTCGGGGTGGGCGAGCAGCGCGGCGACGGCGTGGTCGAGCAGGTTCACCGTCGTCTCGTACCCGGCGGAGATCAGCAGGACGAGGGTGTCCGCCAGTTCGGTCGCCGTCAGGCTCCCGTCGCCCTCGTCGTGCGCCGCGATCAACCCGCTGATCAGGTCGTCGCCGGGGGTGGCGCGCTTGGCCTCGACCAGTTCGCCGAGGGTGCGGTAGAGCCGCTCCTGGTTGGCCACCACGCTCTCCGGGGCCGACGTGGTGTCGAAGACGGCGTCCACGAGGGCGCGCAGCTCCGGGCGCGTGTCGTCGGGGATGCCCAGCAGCAGGCAGATCACCTCGATGGGCAGCGGGTTCGCGTACGCCTCGCGCAGGTCGGCGGTGTCCCCACCGGCGTCGAGCGAGTCGAGCAGCCCCGTCGCGATCCGCTCCACCTCGGGCCGCAGCGACTCCACCCGGCGCGGGGTGAACGCCTTCGACACCAGCGAGCGCAGCCTGCGGTGGTCGTCACCGGAGGCGTTGAACATGTTCCGCACGGACACCCAGAGGTGCAGCGGCCAGTCCTCGGGCACCTCCCCCGCCGCCCAGGCGGACCAGTGCCGCCGGGCGTCCTTGGAGATGCGGGGGTCGCTCAGCAGGCGGCGCAGCACGTCGATGCCGGTGACGGACCAGGCGGTGAGGCCGCCCGGCAGTTCCACGCGGGTGGCCGGGCCGAGTTCGCGCAGCCGCGCCGCCTCCCCCTGGAGGTCGCGGCCGGTCGGGTCGAGGAGGTAGGTCATGCCCCCACCGTGGCAGCGGCGCCGAGGCCGGCACACCCCCGTGGGGGTCATGTCGGCGGACTACTGGACGTCCCCCGTGGTGGCCGAGCGGACCGTCGTTGCGGAGCCCGGTGGGATGCCCGGGTAGTGGTCGGCCCGGTCGCCGGGGGCGGTGCGGCCCAGCGAGAGTCGGGAGACGATGCGGTAGCGGTCGCCCCGGTAGAGCGAGTGCACGTACTCCACGGGGCGGCCGGCGGTGTCGTTGGTGAGGCGTTCGAACAGCAGGGCCGGCGCGAAGACGGGCACGCCGAGCAGCTCGGCCTCCGAGTCGTTGGTGACGGTCGGCTCGATGGACTGCACGGCGTCGCTGACGTGCACGCCGTGGTCGGACAGCCGGTCGTAGAAGTTGCCGGACTCCATGTCCTCCTGGGTGAGGCCGGGTGCGACGGCGACCGGCACGTGCAGGTACTCGATCGCCATGGGCTGGCCGTCGACCAGGCGCAGCCGGGCGGTGTAGTTGACCTCGGCGGCCGGTGACACGCGCAGCTTGCGGCCCACCCGCGCGCCGGCCGGGATCCGGGCGTGCTCCAGCACGCGGCTGGTCCACGCGCCGCCCGCCTGCGGCAGCGTCATGGCGCGGTCACCGGACACCAGTTCCTGGGTGATCTTGGCGGGCGCGACGAACGTGCCCCGGCCGTGCTGGCGGACGAGCAGGCCGGTGTTGACCAGCTCGTCGACCGCGGAGCGCAGCGTCGGCCGGGAGACGGACAGCCGCGCGCACAGGACGCGCTCGGCGGGGATGGGCGCGCCCGGCGGGTGCGTCTCGATCAGCTCCAGCAGGTAGTCGCGCACCCGTTCACGCTTGAGGATCGGTTCGGCCATGCCGCCTCGCTTCGTTCTGCCGCGTCGCCGGGCCAGTATGTCAGACCAGTGGTCAGTTACCACTTCACAAAGATCGAGAGCGCTCTCACGGCTGTGACGTGGGTGTTGACGGACAGATTGGTCTATGCCATCTTCGACACGCTCCACCGGAGGTTACCAATTGGTCAGCTGAGAGGTGAGACGTGTCGCACCGCCCCGTCGCCGTGGTCCTCGCGTTGGGACTAGCCCTGGCCGCCTGCGGAACCGACGCCGGCGACGCCGGTGGGAAGCAGGAGATCACCGTCTGGCTGATGAAGGACTCGACCACCGAGGACTTCGCGAGCCGGTTCGAGACCGAGTTCGAGCGCGACCACCCCGACCTGGACCTGGACCTCCAGGTCCAGGAGTGGAACGGGATCACGCAGAAGGTGACCAGCGCGCTGGCCAGCACCGACCCGCCCGACGTGATCGAGGTCGGCAACACCCAGGTCGCCCAGTACGCGGCCAGCGACGGCGTGGCCGACCTGTCGGCGAAGAAGGCCGAACTGGGCGGTGACGACTGGATCCCCGGCCTCGCCGAGCCGGGCGCGGTGGACGGCAAGCAGTTCGGCGTCCCCTGGTACGCCGCCAACCGCGTGGTCGTCTACCGCAAGGACCTGTTCGAGGCCGCGGGCGTGACGCCGCCCAGGACCCGCGACGAGTGGCTGGCCACGACCGACCGGCTCGACGAGGGCGACGTGCAGGGCATCTACCTGCCCGGCCAGAACTGGTACGTGCTGTCCGGGTTCGTCTGGGACGAGGGAGGCGACCTGGCCGAGAAGTCCGGCGACCGGTGGGCCGGATCGCTGAACACGCCGGAGGCGCTGGCCGGCGCGGACTTCTACCGACGGCTCCAGGCGCTGGGCGACGGCCCCAAGGACTCCGACGAGGCCAAGCCGCAGCAGACCGACGTGGTGGCCGCCGGGCAGGTCGCGCAGTTCATCGCGGTGCCCGGCGCGGCGAAGCTCGTGGAGAAGGCCAACCCGGCGCTGGCGGGCAAGCTCGGCTTCTTCCCCATCCCCGGCAAGACCGCCGACGAGCCCGGCGCGGTGTTCACCGGCGGCTCCGACCTGATCATCCCGCTCGCCTCGCCGCGCCAGGAGGGCGCCTACGAGGTGGTCAAGGCGCTGGCCGGGGAGAAGTGGCAGGTCGAGCTGGCCAAGGCGATGAACTACGTGCCGAACCGGACGAGCCTGGCGAGCGCGGTCGGCGACGACCCGGGCGCGGCGGCGATGGCGGCGGGCGCGGTCAACGGGCACGCCACGCCGAACTCGCCGAACTGGGCGGCCGTCGAGGCGCGCAACCCGATCAAGGAGTTCCTGACGGAGGTGCTGACCGGCGCCGACCCGGCCACCGCGGCGGCCGAGGCGGACCAGGTGATCACCCAGGCGCTCAACTCCGGGACGTGACGGCGACGTTGGCGCGGCCGGTGGACGACCGGCCGCGCACCACCCCTCCCCCGCGCCGCCGCCGGTCCTGGTGGCCCTACCTGCTGATCTCGCCGACCCTGGTGGCCACCGCGTACCTGCTGCTGTACCCGTTGGCGCGCAACGTGGTGATGTCAGTGCAGGAGTTCGGCCTGCCGCAACTGGTGCGCGGCGACGCGCGGTTCACGGGCTTGGCGAACTACGCGAAGGTGCTGTCCGACCCCGAGTTCTGGGCCGTCGTGCGGCGCACGCTGCTGTTCACCGCGCTCAACGTCGTGCTGATCATGCTGCTGTCCACGCTGGTCGCGCTGCTGCTGGTGCGGCTGGGCCGGTGGCTGCGGCTGCTGGTGATGTCCGGGCTCGTGCTGGTGTGGGCCACCCCGGTGATCGCCGCGACCACGGTGTTCCAGTGGCTGTTCCAGTCCCGGCTGGGCGTCGTGAACTGGGTGCTGGTGGAGCTGGGCTTCGAGTCGTACCGCGACTACACGTGGTTCGCCGACGGGCCGGCGACGTTCGCGATCCTGGTGGTGCTGATCGTGTGGCAGTCGGTGCCGTTCGCCGCGCTGTCGCTGTACGCCGCGATGGTGACCGTCCCGTCCGAGCTGTACGAGGCCGCCCGGATGGACGGGGCGGGCGCGTGGCGGGTGTTCACCAGGATCACGTTCCCGGTGCTGCGGGCCATGTTCGGGCTCATCACGTGCCTGGAGGTGATCTGGGTCGCCAAGGCGTTCGTGCAGATCTGGGTCATCAGCCAGGGCGGTCCGGGGCAGGCCACGACGACGCTGCCGGTGTACGCGTTCCAGGTGGCGCAGTCGTTGCAGCGCTACGACCTCGGCGCGGCGGTGTCGATGCTCATGGTCGTGCTGCTGGTGCTCGCCCTGCTGGCCTACTTCCGGCAGCTCTACCGGCAGGAGGGCGTGTCGTGACCGGGCGGGTGCTGCGGACCGTCGCCGCGCTGGTCGTGTTCGCGGTGTCGGTGTTCCCGGTGTACTGGATGGTGCTGACCGCGTTCAAGCCCGCCAAGGACATCCAGGCGGCGACGCCGACGTTCCTGCCGCTGTCCGTGACGTTCGAGCACTTCGGCACGGCGGTGGCGGCACGCGGCTTCTGGTCGTTCTGGCGCAACAGCCTGCTCGTGGCGGGCGGGGCGGTGCTGCTGTCGCTCGTGGTGGCCCTGCTGGCGGCGTTCGCGGTGGCGCGGCTGCGCTGGAAGGGGCGGCGCGGGTTCATCCTCATGGTGTTCGTCGCCCAGATGACGCCGTGGGAGGCGCTGCTCATCCCGGTCTACGTCATCGCCCGCGACACCGGGATGCTCGACACGCTCTGGATGCTCACGCTCGTCTACTTCATGATCACGCTGCCGTTCACGATCGTGACGCTGCGCGGGTTCCTCGCCGCCATCCCGGTGGACCTGGAGGAGGCCGCCCTGGTGGACGGCTGCTCGCGCGCGCAGGCGTTCCGGCGGGTGGTGTTCCCGCTGCTCGCGCCGGGCCTGCTGGCGACCTCGCTGTTCGGGTTCATCACCGCGTGGAACGAGTTCGCCTTCGCCAACGTGCTGATCATCAAGGACCAGGACGACCGCACGCTGCCGGTCTGGCTGTCCTCGTTCAGCAACACCTTCGGCACCGACTGGGGCGCCACCATGGCCGCCTCGACGCTGTTCATGCTCCCGGTGCTGCTGGTGTTCCTCGTGCTCCAGGGCCGCGTCACCACCGGTATCACCGGTGGCGCGGTCAAGGGCTGACCAACCAGGGGGTTCCGCTCGTGATCGTCCCACGCCCGACGCGGCTGGTCCGCAGGCACGGCCGGTTCGCGCTCGACGAGGACACCGCGATCCGCGCCACGCCCGGCGCGGAGGGCGCGGCCCGGCTGCTGCGCCACCTGCTGCGGCCCGCGACCGGCCTGCCGCTGCCGCTGCACGAGGACGGGCGGGTCGTGTTCGCGCTCGACGAGCGGCTCGTCGGGCTCGGTGACGAGGGCTACGCGCTGACCGTGAACGAGCACGCCGTGGTGCTGCGCGCGGCCACCCGGCAGGGCCTCGCGCACGGCGTGCAGACCATCCGGCAGCTCCTGCCGGCGCGGGCCCTGGGGTCGCGCCCGGCGTCCGGGGTGGAGTGGGCGCTGCCGGGTGTCGACGTGCGGGACACGCCCCGACTGCCGTGGCGGGGCGTGCTGCTGGACGTGGCGCGGCACTTCCAGCCGGTGCCGGTGCTGCGCCGGTTCGTCGACCTGCTGGCGCTGCACAAGCTCAACGTCCTGCACCTGCACCTCACCGACGACCAGGGCTGGCGGATGCCGGTGCCGCGCTACCCGCTGCTGACCGAGGTCGGCGGCAGGCGCGCCGAGACGGCGGGCGACGGCGTGCCGCACGGTGGCGCGTACACGCGGTCCGAGCTGGCGGGGCTGGTCGCCTACGCCGCGGAGCGCGGGGTGCGGGTCGTGCCGGAGATCGAGATGCCCGGCCACGCCCGCGCCGCGCTCGCCGCCTACCCGCACCTGGGCAACGACCCGGGCCGCCGGCTGCCGGTGTGGACCCGCTGGGGCGTCAGCGACGAGGTCTTCGGCGTGGGGGACGCGACGCTGGAGTTCTGCCGCGACGTGCTCGACGAGGTGCTGGAGGTGTTCCCCGGCCCGCACGTGCACCTGGGCGGCGACGAGTGCCCCACCACCGAGTGGGAGACCGGCGCGGGCGCGGCGGAGCGGATCGCGCGCGAGGGCCTGGCCGGGCCGCACGAGCTGCACGGCTGGTTCCTGCGGGCCATGGCCGACCACCTCGTGGAGCGCGGCCGGGTGCCGGTGTCGTGGGAGCGGATCGGCGACCCGCGCGCGGTGGTCATGCCGTGGCGCGACGCCGACGACGCCCGGTCCGCCCTGGACGGGGGCCACGACGTGGTGATGGCGCCGCACCGCTCGACCTACCTCGACTACCCGCAGACCGCCGATCCCGACGAGCCCGCCGGGCAGCCCGGCCTGGTGGTCACCGCGCACGACGTCTACCACCTGCCGCTGCCCACCGGGGTGCTCGGCGCCCAGTGCGCCCTGTGGACGGAGTACGCGCCGACCCCGCACGACCTGGAGCGCCTGGCGTTCCCGCGGCTCGCGGCGCTGGCCGACGCGCTGTGGTCGCAGCGCCCCTCGTGGACCGACTTCACCGACCGGATGCGCGAGCACGGGAGCCGCCTGACGGCGCTCGCCGTGCCGCACCGCCCCCTGGACACCCGTCGGCCGCCGACCGCCCGAGAGGAGGCCAGCACCCAGGACGAAGCCCGCTCCCCTGTCCCACCCTGCTGACACGAGGAGAACAACCTTGTCCGCACGCGTTATCGCCGCCGTGGGCTCGGCCGCCGTGGCGGTCGCCGCCCTGGTGACCGCGCCCACCGCGATGGCCGCCGACGTGGTCACCGCCCAATACCGGACCAGCGCGTCCGCCAACACCACCGACCAGGTCGAGCCGTGGCTCAAGCTGGTCAACTCCGGGTCGACCACCGTGCCGCTGGCCGACCTCAAGGTCCGCTACTACTTCACGAGCGAGACGCCCGACGTGGGCTATCGCTTCGCCTGCTCGTGGGCCGTGCGCGGCTGCGGCAACGTGACCGGCACGTTCGGCACGCTCACCGGCGGCGCGGCAGACCGGTACCTGGAAGTCGGCTTCACCTCCGGCGCGGGCTCGCTCGCACCGGGCGCCGACTCCGGCGACCTCCAGCTGCGGTTCTACCGGAGCAACTGGAGCCGGATCACGCAGACCGACGACTACTCGTTCCGCGCGTCCAGCTCCTACTCGCCGTGGTCGCGCGTCACCGTGCACCGCGGCGGCACCCTGCTGTACGGCACCCCGCCGGGTGGTTCGTCGACCACCACCACGACGACCACGACGACGAACCCGCCGAACCCGAACGGTCCGGCGCTGTTCGACGACTTCGACTACGCCTCGTCGTCCGACTCGCGGATCGCGCAGCGCGGCTGGACCGTCCGCTCCGGCGGTGGCGGCCCCGGCGTGCCCGCGACCTGGGAGCCGTCGCAGGTGACGTTCCCGACCGTGGACGGGCAGAAGTCGATGCGCCTGGAGTCGTCCAACAACGGCTCGACGGCGCGGCAGACCGAGCTGTACCACCAGCGGAAGTTCTTCGAGGGCACGTACGCGGCCCGGGTGAAGTTCTCCGACACCCCGGTCTACGGGCCGGACGGCGACCACGTGGTGCAGACGTTCTTCACCATCACGCCGCTCAACAGCGACCTCGACCCGAACTACGGCGAGATCGATTTCGAGTACCTGCCCAACGGCGGCTGGGGCGAACCCGCGAACATCATGTACGAGACGACGTGGGAGACCTACCGCAACGAGCCGTGGCTCGCGGACAACATCCACAGCGAGCAGCGGCAGAGCTACGTGGGCTGGCACGACCTGGTCTTCCAGGTCGCGAACGGCCGGGTGAAGTACTTCATCGACGGGACCCTGGTCGCCGACCACGGCGACAAGTACTACCCGGAGACGCCGATGTCGATCAACTTCAACCTGTGGTTCATCGCGGGCGGCCTGGCCGGCGCCCCCGGTGACCGGGCCTACCAGCAGCACGTGGACTACGTGTACTTCGCGAAGGACCAGGTGCTGAGCCCGGCGCAGGTGCAGTCGCGCGTCGGCGGCTACCGCTCGTCGGGTGTCGCGCACGTCGACACGGTGCCCGCGAGCTGATCATCCCTCCCCGGCCCGCTGCCGCCGAGCGGGCCGGGGAGGACGCGGCGGCTCAGCCGGACACGAGTGAGTTCACCCGATGAGGGGCAATGCCCGACTGTCACGCTCGCGGTGCGGCACGGTGGCCCCATGCGCCGACGTGGGAGTGGACGAGGTGCCGCCCTCTAGGCCAGCCGGTACTGAACCCAACGACGAGCCGCGTTCGTGTTGGGTGTGCCCGCGAACCTGCGTTCCCACACGCGCAGCACGGATGCGGCGAACGCGGTGATCGCGTCGTGTGGAGCGGTGGCGAACCCGTCGAAGTTGTGAGCCCACTTCTCCGCCGCGTCGGGGTCGTGCCCTCCGGCGATCAGCCGGATCACCAGGAGTGCAGGGTCGATCCAGGCAGCCCCGGTCCGCCACCACGCCCAGTCGATCACCCGTGCTCGATCGGACACGAGGAAGTTCAACGAGTGGAGGTCCGAGTGGATCAACCGGTCCCCGCCCATGTGCTCGGGTGCGCGAGAGGCCCATTCGACCAGCAGTCCGGCGTTCGCAACGGACCACGGATCGGCATCGGCAGGTGGCGCGACACCGATCTCCACTTCGAGTGCTTTCGCCCATTGAGCGGACATCGGGCGTCGGGCCGTGGATGACGGCGGCGGTGCGGTGCGGCTGACCTCGTCCACCGCGTCCACGACCAGCGGCAGGTCGTCCGAATCGGGGGACAGCGTGGCGTGCCGCCCGGGGACGTGCTCGAATCCGAGCACCAGCCAACCGTCCACCTCGATGTCCCACAGCAGGCGAGGGGCGAGCTGTTCGGGCAGGAACGGGCTCACCACGACCTCGTTGCGGTGCATCCACGCCAAGGGAGACCTCACCGTGACCCCCTTGCAGAACACGCGGCCGCGCGCAGTCGACAACGTTGCCGACAGCTCGGAGCTTCGTCCTGCATCGGGCGACTCCGCCGTGAGCACCGTTCCGATCCTGCGCTCTACGGCGTGTCTGACGCCTTCGGGCAACTCGTGCCAGTCACGGCGGTCAGCCATGGTCTCCTCGTTCTCGGGCTATTGCCCGATCGTCATCAGTCGGCGGGACGCCGCGCCGTCGCCGTCGCCGCCCTGACCGCAGTTCGTGCATCCGGCGTGGCACTGCGTGCACTGCCCGGCGTTCGTCGCCCACAGTGCGGGATCCACCTCGAACCCCGCAGTTCGCAACGCCTCCACCGCAGGGGCGAGCGCGGCCACAGTATCGGCGGGCGTGGCGCGCGGCGAGGCGAACTCCTCGGGCACGTGGTGCAGGAAGCGACCGGCCACCCGCCTGCAGAACTCGGCGTAGTCGACGGTGTTCAGGATGAACTGGTGCCAGCCGAGGTCCACGCGCCGGCTCGGCCGGAGGTGGCACCCGGGTTTGTCGGCGCACACCTTCAGGAAAGCGACGGTGGCGTCCACGATCCTGACTGCTTCGTCCCCCGTCATCCCCGCGTGCTCGTTGATCAATTGTCGCACCAACCGGCCGTGCACCTCGGCCGAAACCAGACCGTGCCCAAGTGACCTCGTGAACGTGGACGTTTCCATTCGACTCTCCTGCTTGTGTCACGCGAGTCCGCCGTCGACGACGATCGGCAGTCGATTGAACCGTTACAGCCTTGCGAACAGGCAACAAGCGGTTGGACGGACCATGACGAGGCGCAATTCCCGGGCCCCGCCTTGAAACGCCCACCCACCGCAAACCATGCCACTCCCCGGCGTTCGCACCATCGAGCCCCGTCATTCGTCGTCGATCAGTCTTCAGGCACTTGGGCCGGAGGAACACAGCTTCCACTGCGGAATTCGGCCGGCGATGCGGCGTGAATCCGGCATTGAGTGCGGAGAACCGGCGGTTGCCGCGCGCCCGGTAGCCTTTCGCGTTGTGGACCTCCTACCGTTCGAGCAGTACGCCGCCTCGCTGAACCGGAAGCGCACGTCCGCAGGCGTCCTGTTCAGGGATGGCGTCGGCCGGGTGCTCCTGGTGGAGACGACGTACAAGAGGGCCTGGGAGATCCCCGGTGGTTCCGTCGACGCGGACGAAGCACCCTGGCGGACGGCTGTGCGCGAGGTGGCCGAAGAGATTCACCTCGACCGTCCGCTCGGACGGCTCCTGCTCATCGACTACGTGCCGACCGACGGACCGATGCCCGAGGGGCTGGCATTCATCTTCGACGGCGGATTGATCACCGAGGAGGAGGTGGCCGGGATCGAACCGACCGATCCCGAAATCCGCTCGGTCGGCCTCTACACCCCGGGAGCCGCCCGGGATCTGGTGAAACCGATCCTGGCACGCCGGATCGAGGCAGCTCTTGACGCTGTCACGACAGGTGGACTGGTCTTGTGCGAGTCGGGCCACCGCGTCACCGTGCAAGGGCGTCGTTGACCCAGCCGCAGCCGGAGGCAACCATGCACAACGCGCTCTCGGAGAACCTGCCCAGGTTGAGGAAGGCACGCGACCTCTCGCAGGAAGAACTGGCCGCAGCGGCTGATGTCGGGGTGGACACGGTGGGGCGCGTCGAACGCGGCGAAACCCGCATGACTCGTCCGTCCACCGTCGCCAAGCTGGCGAAAGCGCTCGGCGTCTCCACCGAGTCCTTGTTGGGCCTCGCTTCCGCCGACGAGAAGCGGGATGTCCAGGGCATCGCGACCCTGCGCCGGGCGATCACCGCCACCTCCGCCATTCCCGGCTTGTCCGACTTCGCGGAGTCCTCCGAACTGGAGGCCCCAGCCACCTTGGCGGTGACGGCCCACGAAGCTTGGCGGGCCTACGTGGACGGCCACCACACGACGTTGCTGCACCTGCTGCCGGCGCTGTTCGTGGACGCACGCCGACTCGTGCACAGCACATCCGGTGACGACAACGCTGTGGCGCACCGCATCCTGTCGACGGCCTACCGCCTGGGCGCCGGTCTCGTCGGACGGTTCGAGCTTGAAGATCTCGCCTGGACGTCCGCCGAACGCGCCTTGGCCGCTGCGAGGGAGTCCGACAACATCGAAATGGAGACGGCTGTCTCGCTCCGCTACCTCGCGTGGACACTGGTCAGACAACGGCGCACCGCAGATGCCGAGCAGGTTGCCGTCCGCGCCGCCGAGCAGATCGAACCGCGGATGCTCGACCGGACTCCGGAGCGCGCCGGCGTGTTCGGCAACCTGATCTTCAACGCGGCCAGCGCGGCCCTGCGATCCGGCAACGAGGGCCGCGCGGACGACCTCTTGGCGATAGCGCAGGCCGTCGCTGTCCGAGCAGGACGCGACAGCGCGAGTGAAGCGGCGATCTTCGGCCCGCGCGTAGCCGCGTTCCAGCTCATCGACCACACCATGCGCCTGGGAGATCATGAAAAGGCACTGCGGCTCGCCGAGCGGGTGCCCAAGGCGCACGGTGCCGTGCCCGCTTTCTGGGAGGCGGGTCACCGGCTGCACCTGGCTCACGCGGCTTCCCGACTGCGCCAGGACCGGTTGGCGCTCGCCTACCTCGCCGAAGGGCGTCGACTGGCTCCTGACTGGGTTCGCCGCCAGCCGCTGGCGGTGAAGACCATGAGGACCCTGGTCGACCGCGCCCCCAGACGACGGGGCAAGGACTTCGGCGCACTCGTCGCCCACTACGGAGTGGCCGGTCAGTGCACTGGCTGAGATGGCTGTGCCACTGTGGAGGACCATCCGGAGACGCCTGTAACGGGCGTCCGTCGTGACCTGACCTGCCGCGGCGTCAGGCCTCTCTCCGACGGGGAGCGCGTCCCACCGTCCGGGCTCCCGAAGTGGTGCTCGCTTCCACGGCCGTCGAATGCGAAGATCTTCCGCCTATGCGGCAGATCAGCGGTGTCACCGGCGGGGTCCGGGCCGGTTACGCGACCGGGTCCTTCGTGACCGGCGCGTTCGGCACCGTGCCCGGGCTGCTCCTGCTGCCCTACCTGACCGACGGCCTCGCCGTGCCCGCCGCCGTCGCGGGGCTGCTCGTGCTGGTGCCGAAGGCGTGGGACGTGCTGTTCAACCCCGTCGCCGGCCGGATCAGCGACGCGGCGGGCGTGCGGCGGCCGTTCCTGCTGCGCGGCGGGCTGGCCACGGCGGTGCTGTTCGCGCTGCTGTTCGCCGGGCCGTTCACGGGCACGGGCGCGGCGGTGTACGTGGCGCTGGTGTTCCTGCTGTGCGCGACGGCGTACGCGTTCTTCCAGGTGCCGTACGTGGCGATGGCCGCCGAGATCACCGACGACTACGACGAGCGCACCCGGCTGATGGCGTGGCGGATGGCGTTCCTGGCGCTGGCGATCCTGGTCAGCGGCGCGGGTGCGCCCGCCGTGCGCGACCTGCTCGGCTACCCCGGGATGGGCGCGTCGGTGGCGGCGCTGATGGTGCTGGGCACGGTCGTGACGTACGTGGGCACGCGCGGGGTGCCGGTGTCGCGGCGGGTCGCGTCGTCGGCGTCGTTCGGGGAGCTGTGGGCGGCGGTGCGCGGTTCGCGGCCGTTCCGGCTGCTCCTGGCGGTGTTCGTGGTGCAGGCCGTCGGGCTGGGCACGATGCTCGCGGGCGTCGACTACTTCGCGCGGCTCGTGCTGGGCGACCGGTCGTTGCAGACGCTGCTGTTCGCCGGGTTCGTCGGACCGGCCCTGCTGGTCATGCCGCTGTGGCAGCGGGTGGGCGCGCGGTGGGGCAAGCGGGTCGGGCTGGTGGCCGCGTCGCTGCTGTTCGCGGTCGCCGTGCTCGGCCTGCTGTTCTCCCGGGTGCTGCCGGTCGGCGCGGTGCTCGCGCTGATGGCCGTGGTCGGCGTCGGGTACGCGGGCATGCAGGTGTTCCCGCTGGCCATGCTGCCGGACGTGATCACCGCCGAGGAGCGGCGCGTCGGCGCGACCAGGGCCGGCCTGTTCTCCGGCGTCTGGACGGCCGGCGAGACCCTGGGCCTGGCACTCGGCCCCGGCGTGTACGGGCTCGTGCTGGCGCTCGGCGGGTACGTCGCGAGCACCGACGGGTCGGCCGCTCAGCCCTCCGGCGCGGTGACCGCCGCGCTGCTCGGTTTCACCGCGATCCCGGCCGTGCTGGCCGTCGCGGCACTGCCCCTGCTGCGTGAAGAGAGGTCCGCATGACGTCGGCGGAGTCCGTCCTGGCCGAGCTGCGCGCGCTGCGCGAGGGCGACCTGCCCACGCACGGCGGTCGCACGCTCGCCTACGTCTACGACAGCGCGGTGCCCGGCCTGGACGAGCTGGCGGCCTCCGCGCACGCGCTGGCCTCGTCGGTGAACGGGCTCGACCCCACGGCGTTCCCGAGCCTGCTGCGGCTGGAGAACGACGTGGTGCGCACCGCGGCCCGCCTGCTGGGCGGCACCGACGCCACGGTCGGCACGGTGACCTCCGGCGGCACCGAGTCCTGCCTGCTGGCGGTCGTGGCGGCCCGCGACGCCCGGCCCGACGTGCGGGAACCGTCGATCGTGCTGCCGGAGACGGCGCACGCGGCGTTCCACAAGGCCGCGCACTACTTCGGGTTGCGGGTCGTGTCGGTGCCGGTGGACCCGGTGACCTACCGGGCGGTGCCGTCGGCGATGGCGGCGGCGATCGATGCGTCGACCGTGCTGGTGGTGGCGAGCGCGCCGTCGTACGCGCACGGCGTGGTGGACCCGGTGGCCGAGATCGCGGGCATCGCGGCGTCCGCCGGGGTCCGGTGCCACGTGGACGCGTGCATCGGCGGGTGGGTGCTGCCGTTCGCGGCGGACGTCGAGCCGTTCGACCTGTCCGTGCCGGGGGTGACGAGCCTGTCGGTGGACCTGCACAAGTACGCGTACGCGCCGAAGGGGACGTCCGTGCTGCTGCACGCGTCGGCCGACCTGCGGCGGTCGCAGTACTTCGCGAGCGCGGCGTGGCCCGGTTACACGATGCTCAACTCGACGACGCAGTCCACTCGTTCAGGTGGTCCGCTGGCGGCGGCGTGGGCGGTGCTGCGGCACGTCGGTGACGACGGGTACCGGTCGCTGGCGCAGGCCGCCCTGTCGAGCGCCCGCGTGCTGCGGGAGGGCGTGGAGAAGATCGACGGCCTGCGCGTGTTGGGCGACCCGGTGTCCACCCTGCTGGCGGTCACCGCGTCCCGCGACGACTTCGACGTGTTCACCGTGGCCGACGAGATGAAGGCGCGGAACTGGTACGTGCAGCCCCAGTTCGCGTTCGGCGCCTCCCCCGCCAACCTGCACCTCACGGTGACGGCGGCCAACGCGGGCCACGAGGACGAACTGCTGGCCGACCTGCGCGACTCGGTCGCCGCCGCCGTCGCGGCCGGTCCGGTGCGGGTCGCGCCGGAGGTCGTCGCCTTCATCGGCTCCCTCGACCCCGACACGCTGACCCCGGACGAGTTCGGCGGGCTGCTCGCCGCAGCGGGCATGACCGGCGACGCCGGGCTGCCGGACCGCATGGCGACGGTGAACACCCTGCTCGCCGCCGCCTCCCCACGACTGCGCGAACGCCTCCTGGTGGAATTCCTGGGCGCTTTGTACTCGTGAAAGGACAATCACGCGCCGCCTCTCGATTCGCATGAGAACAACGCGAATCCGCACTTTTGCGGCCGTGACGGCACTCGAAGGGATCTTTCGACGACTTCTCCCCCCGCCCTAGGCTGCGCAGGTGGAATCGATCGAGGTGAGGCGTCCACCCGGACACGCGTTCATCTCCTACGTCCGGGAGGACACCGCACGCGCCGATCGCCTCCAGCGCGCACTCGAAGCCGCCGGTGTGAACGTGTGGCGGGACACCCGCGACCTGTGGCCCGGTCAGGACTGGAAGATCGAGATCCGCCGGGCCATCAGCGCCGACAGCCTGGTATTCCTCGCGTGCTTCTCCGAGGTCAGCGAGAAGCGGCAGATCTCCTACCAGCACGAGGAGCTGAACCAGGCCGTCGAGCAGATGCGCATGCGCCGACCGGGGCACCCCTGGATAATCCCGGTCAGGTTCGCCGAGTGCACCCTGCCCCCTTTCGACCTCGGTGCCGGCAAGAGCCTGGAATCGCTCCAGCGGATCGACCTCTTCGAGGAGAACTGGGACGAGGGGATCGCCCAACTCGTGCGCGTGGTGGTCTACGCCCTGGAATCGGAACGGCCGTCGCGCCTGCTGACGCGTCGACGACTGCTCTCCACCACGGCCGGAGCGGCACTCGTCTACCTGAGTTCCACCGCGGCCGGGCGGTCGGATCAACTCGACGTGCCGCTGCGGAACGCGAACGCGTCGCACGTGGTGGAGTTGGGCAACCTCAGGCAGTGGACGACCGATCACTGGGGCCTGCGGGGCGTCGCCGCGATCGACTTCAGCCCGGACGGCAGGCTCGTCGCCACCGGCGGGAACGAGACCATCGAGGGCACCACCAGGCTGTGGAGCGTCGCCGACCGGCAGCGGGTGCAGATCCTCACCGGTGGGGCGGCGCCGGTGGCGTTCAGCCCGGACGGCCAGTACCTGGCGACCGGGACCTCGAACTCTCAGGTCCGCTTCTGGGACGTGTCCTCGTTCCGCAGCAGCGACGCCCTCCCGACGGACAACCTGATGTGGTTCGCGTTCGCCCCCGACACCGACCGCGTCGTGGGCGGCAGCGGCAGCGGCAGGCTGGAGACGTGGGACGTGACCGCGCCCGAGTCCGTCGGGGTCACCACCGCACCGCACATCGTCGACGCCGTGGTGTTCGACGCCGACCGGCACGTGATCAGCTGCGGGTTGCGGACCGACGTGAGCGGAACGCGCGGGGTCGTCGTGTGGGACGCGACGTCGGCGAAGGTGCTGCACGAGTTCGCCGAGTCGTCCCGTCCGACGATGCTCAGCCCCGACGGCACCGTGCTCGTCGCGACCAGGCAGGAATCGGTCGACCCGGAGAAGCACGTCGTGGAGGTGTGGGACGTGCGCACCGAGAAGCGGGTGGCCTCGATGCTCGAATCCGACTACTCCCACTCCGAACTCGTCGTCGCCTTCCGGCCCGACGGCAGGCTGTTCGCCGTGGGTTCCGGCCGGACGCTCCAACTGCACAACGTGCACGTGGGCTCGGGGAGCACGACGGTCGACGAAGCGTCACCCGCCGTGGAGATAGGCCACGGCTCGTCCAGGATCACGAGCATCGCGTTCAACCGTGACGGGACCGTACTGGCCGTCGGGGACCACGAGGGCGTGCTGTACCTCTGGGACATGAGGCCGCTCTCCCGCGACTGACGTCGGTCTGCGGGCCGTCGCAGAACGGCGTCGCGCCGGTCGTGGTGTCGGTCGTCGTGGTGTCAGTCGTTCGCCGTAGCCGCCTGTGCCAGCAGGATCGACTTGACCGCGCCCACCAAGCGACCGACCCGGACCTCGTCGTCACCGCCGAACAGGTCGACCCCGTGCAGGTCGCTGAGCAGCCGGCCCGCTCCGAGCGGGAAGGCGGGGAGGGCGACGGGCGCGAACCGCACCGGGATGAGCCACGGCTGCCCGGGACGCCGGAGCCGCATCTGCTCGACCGCGAGCACCAACTCCTCGTTCTGGTACGACCTGCCCCGCGCAGCGCTGTGCTCGGAGAAACACGCGAGGAAGGCGAAGCTGCCGTGCCCGATCGCGTCGGCGATCTCCAGCTTCCAGTCCTGCCCCGGCCACAGGCTGCCGATGTCGCGCCAGACCGGCACGTCCTCCGCCTCCAGCGCGCGCTGGAGGCGGTCCACCCGCTCCGAGTCCTCCCGGACGTAGGACAGGAAGACGTGCCCGGGACGCCGTTCCGCCGCCATCCCGGCAGGATAGCCGGCCCGCCGAGCACACGTCCGCGCACGGCGGCGTTGCGCCGCCTGAGCGATCATGGCCCCATGCACCTCGATCTGAGCGGGAAGACGGCGCTGGTCACGGGTTCGACGCAGGGCATCGGTGAGGCCATCGCGACGGGCCTCGCCCGCGCGGGCGCGCGGGTGGCGGTCAACGGCCGCAAGCCGGACGCCGTGGAGGAGGCCGTGGCGCGCATCCGGTCCGCCGCCCCCGACGCCGACCTGGTCGCCGCCCCGGCGGACGTGTCCACGGCCGAGGGGGCCGAGGCGCTGGCGTCGACGCTCCCCGAGGTGGACGTGCTGGTGAACAACGTGGGCATCTTCGGCGCGCAGCCCGTCCTGGAGATCAGCGACGACGAGTGGCGGCGCTACTTCGAGGTCAACGTGCTGGCCGCCGTCCGCCTGACCCGCACGTTCCTGCCCGGCATGCGCGACCGGGGCTGGGGGCGCGTCCAGTACATCGCCAGCGACTCGGCCGTCGTCATCCCGGCGGAGATGGTCCACTACGGCATGTCGAAGACCGCGCTGCTGGCGGTCTCACGGGGGTTCGCCAAGGAGGCGAAGGCGAGCGGCGTCACGGTGAACTGCGTGCTGGCGGGCCCCACCCACACCGGCGGCGTGGAGGACTTCGTCTACCAGTTGGTCGACAGGTCGTTGCCGTGGGACGAGGCGCAGCGCGAGTTCATGCGCCTGCACCGCCCGCAGTCCCTCCTGGGGCGGCTGATCGAACCGGAGGAGATCGCGAACCTCTGCACCTACCTGGCGTCCCCCTTGGCGTCGGCGACCACGGGCGCGGCGGTGCGGGTGGACGGCGGTTACGTGGACTCGATCGTGCCTTAGGCCGCGCGCGGGCCGCGCCGACCGTGGCGCGCACCACGCCGCGGAAATCACGTGGACGTTTCCCGGGCGAGCCTGTACGTTCCGCCCGAAATCGTTCACTACCGACTTCCGGCCGACCCGCCGTGACCGTTCGGGCTATTGCGACGAGGACTCGGCTCTGGTTCCGTGGTGAATGCAATACGGGGGGACCGGTGACGTGCCCGCTTTCTCGGGGAGATGAGCAATTCGCTTCCCGACGACAGCGGGTATTTCTTGGCGACCCCGTTCGGAATCCTTGAACAAAGAAGGCCGACGTGATCGTCAAGAGAATCCTGCTCGCCGTCCTGGCCGCTGTCGCCGTGGCGTCGTCCGCCACCGCCGCGCACGCGCAGGAGGCGAGCCGCCTCGCCGCCACCCCCGAGAACCCCTGCGAGTCCGGGTACGTGCCCGTGTCCAGCGCCTCCGGGCCGCTCCAGGTGACCAGCAGCGACGCCCCGCCGGTGCTGAACATCCGGCTCATGTGCTACCGCCCGACCACCAAGAGGCTGGTCCCCATCGCCGCCGGTCAGGCCATCGACCTGGAGGTCCTGGGCGTCTGGGCGACGTCGGAGGCGGCGCTCAACGACGAGGCCCTCCGCAACGCGAGCACCTCGTGGCCGTACGACACCGACACGGCGCGGGGGTCGTACAAGAACTTCACGAAGTCGTCCGGCCAGTACCCCATGCCCGAAGAGGGGTGGAACAACCTCAAGAACGTGGGGCGGCCCGATACGTGGGGCGTCCTCTACTGGCGCACCATGGTGTGCCACCGCCACCCGGGCCAGGAAGACCCGGACGGTTGTGTCATCCACCAGCCGACCGACCTGCTCTTCATCGACCACATCTGATCCGGGAAATCCGCCTCATCACGGGAACGCCCCCGCCGCGAACCGCTTCCCCTTTTGGAAGTACGTCCGTTTCGGCTCGGGCACCGGCCGGGAATTCGTGGTCCCGCATTCTTCACCGTTACCACTCGGTGTTGATGATCGCCTCGACCAGCACTTCCCCGTCCCGGGTGAGCGCGACGGTGCGCGCGGCCTGGTCCAGCCGGACCAGGCCGCGCGCTTCCAGCGAGCGGAAGCGGCCCAGCCACGGTTCGGCGAACAGCGAGCGGCCGGGGAAGCGGCGTCCGTGCACGGCGTCGTCGAGCGGCTGGAGGGTGGACAGGGCCATCTTCACCGCGCGCGACTCCTGCCCCTCCGGCGTGAAGCGGGTCGCGGAGCCCAGCGGGATGCGGCCCGCGGCGACGGTCTCGGCGTACCGCTTCGAGTTCACGTCCGTGATGGCCTCCGAGGCGCGGCAGCTGGAACTGCCGCCCAGCCCGATCGCCACCTCGGGCTCCTGCCGGTCCTGGTCGACCATGATGGACTTCCACTTCTCCGGACCGAGGCCGTCGCGCGCGAAGTACATCGTCGGGTGCTCTGTGTACCCGTGGGCGCGCAGGCCGTCGGTCAGCACCTCCCGCATCTGGTACTGCTCGCCCAGCGTCGGCCAGCGGTGCCCCTTGCGGACCAGGCGGTCGCGGTACTCCGGGAGCTGCCACGCGGCGGGCTTCTCCCCCGTCACCCCGGTGCGCGAGTCCGCGTAGGACGCCAGGTGCAGCTTGGTGCACACGACCGCCGGCACCTCGTTCTCCAGCACGACGTCGAGGTCGCGGCGGACGCTGTCGAGGGTCTGGTCCAGCAGGCCGTACATCAGATCGATGCTGACCCACTCGAACCCGGCCGCCAGGGCGTTGCGCACGAAGTCCACGCACATGTCCGCCGTGTGCTCGCGACCGCTCTCGCGCAGCACGTGGTCGTCGAACGACTGCACGCCGCTCGACAGCTTGGTGCAGCCCAGTTCGCGCAGCAGCTCCAGCTTCGGTTGCGTGAACGTGCTCGGGTCGCCTTCGAAGCGGACCGTGGTGCCCGTCGTGAAGCCGAAGTTCTCGCGGTAGAAGTCCAGCAGGCGGCGGATCTCCGGTTCGGGGAGCATCGACGGCGTGCCGCCGAAGACGTTGAACTCGCCGACCTCGGCGCGCGCCAGGTTCGGTACGGCGGCCAGCCACAACCGGGCCTCGGCGATGTTGAGGTCCACCCAGTGCGCCGCCCGCTCGCGGGTGACCTCCGGGCCGCCCTTGACCACGACCACCGGGTACTGGCAGAAGCGGCACCGGTAGGCGCAGGTGGGGATGTAGGACCACAGGTGGATCGGGCCGCTGGTCGGCAGCTGCGCGTCGAGGTCGGCGAGGAACGCCTCGGGCGCGTGGCCGGGCACGTTGCCGGGGAACACGTGCGCCCCGAACGGGTCCTCCTTGACGTAGTCCAGCAGGTGCCGGTTCGCCGGGGCGCCCAGGGCGTCGAGCACCGCCGGGCGCGGCCACGCGGAGTCGAGCACGTGCAGGGAGTCGACGGCCTGCTCGTAGGTCAGCGTCATCAGAACACCCCTCCGTTGCCGAAGTAGTTGTGCGCCTCGCCCGATTCCCGGTCCTCGCAGTAGTAGCGGACGAACTCGGTGAACCGCTCGGGTGGCACGTCCCGGAAGCACGGCGGCAGCGGCGGCGGGAACCCGATGTCCTCGCCGACGTGCAGCCGCAGCCGGGCGAGGATGTCGTCCGCGAACTCCAGGTAGAGGCGGTACGACGGCGTCTTGTAGGAGTGGATCGGCGCGAAGTCGGTCACGCGCATCTCGTCGCGGATCTCGGCGATGCGCCGGCCGAGGCGCGCGGCGAGGTCGGGTCCGAAGAACGCGACGACCGGCTCGTCCTCCAGCAGCGACGGCGTGAGCAGCACCGGCAGGATCGTGTTCTTGGGCGTGAAGTCCTTGATCGAGAAGTCCCACGCGAGCCGAGCCTGCTCCTCGGTCAGGTCGTCGCCGGCGGTGGCGGGCGGCTGCGGGCGGATGTCGCGCATGACGATGATGCCGTCCGACCCGTACGCGCGGCCGGTGACGACCTCGTCGATCGCGTGGTCGATGCGCCGCGGGTTGATCTCCACCCGGGAGCGGGGCGCGTAGGTGACGGGGCCGCCCGCGTTCGCCACCTTGATCCCGAAGTCCCAGTCGTCGGACAGGTGGTTGACGAACTTCCCGTCCTGGAGCTGGTAGAAGACCTCGATGCCGCCGACCCGCTCGTAGGCGTCGCGGTCCACGGCGAACCCCTTGCCGTCCGGGAAGCCCCCGAACAGGGAGAACGTCACGGCGCGGCACCGCAGGGTCCGCTGGATCGCGTCCCACAGCCGCGGTCGGCCGGTGAAGTGGTCGGGGTCGTAGTAGTAGTCGCACACGGCGATGGCGGCCTTGGAGGTCTCCATCGCCGCCAGCAGCTCGGCCAGCCAGTGCGGGTCCACGCGGCAGTCGGCGTCGGCGGAGACCAGGTAGAAGCGCTCCCCGACGTCGGTCCCGGGCCGGTTGCGGCTGCGCGTGGCCGCGAACTCCATGCCGGCGCGGCGTGCGCACGACACGCCCTGCTCGGGCTCGTGTATCACGTGCACGGCCAGGTCGGGGTGCGCGGCGGCGAACGCGCGTGCGATGGCGACGGTGTCGTCGGTCGAGTTGTTGTCGACCAGCACCACCTCGTAGAGGTCCTTGTCCAGCGGGCCGTCGCCGTCGCGCTGGTCGTGCAGCGTGCGCAGCACCTCGTCGAGGTTGGCGGCCTCGTTGTAGACCGGCAGCACGACGCTCATCCGCGCGCGGGGCTTCATCGGCGGTGGGTAGAGGCGGTCCAGCAGGCCGGCCGCGACCCCCTCGCCGAACAGCGCCTCGCCCGCTTCCCGGTTGGAGTCGACCACTTCCCCTCGCTTCCCCTCGTCCGTGATCAGCTCCGCCACCTCGTCGGCGAACGCGCGCGTCGGCAGGTCGTGGACGCGGACGTCCAGCACCGGCGCCCGGAAACCGCGGTCGCCGTACACGGCGTCGTACAGCTCGTACCGGCTGGTGGCGTAGGGCGTGCCGGAGGCGACGGCCTCGCTGATCGGGTTTCCGTAGCTCTCGTAGTCGTAGGAGGTCAGGAAGGTCACCAGGTCGGCGTGCGCGAGCAGGTCGCGGACCGAGTAGCGCCCCTCCAGCCGCGTGTCGTACGGCGTCAGCCACCCGCCGAACACGACGCGCTCGCGCACCCCCAGCCGGGAGGCGAGGTCCGCCAACCGGGCGTGCTCCCCCGGCGCCTCGCCCACGTCGCCCGCGACGAACAGGTAGGCGTCGAGCCGGTCGGCCAGCATCGCCAGCAGGTGGACGTCCCGGTCGACGCGCTTCTGCGGGATGATCCGGGTGATCCGGGCCAGCAGCGCGGCGTTCCCGGGGATGCCGTGGTCGCGCCGGAACGCGGCGTTGTGCCCGTCCACCTCGGCGGTGCGGCAGGTGAACGTGTTGGGCAGGACGTCGATGTGCGCCAGGTCCGGCACCCACTCCAGGGTGCGGGCCCTGGCCTGCTCGTGCAGCGCGAAGTAGTGGACGTGCGGCGAGTTCCGGGGCGCGGGCGTCGCCGGGTACGGGAACCGCCCGTACTTGGCCGCGCCGGGTTCGCTCTGCCACATCAGGTCGTGGTCGCGCCACAGGACGAACCGGCCGAGCCGGTGGCGCGCGCCGTAGCGCTCGATCGCCCGGTAGAGCGCCCTGGTGTAGGTGATGTTCTCCGGCAGCGTGCCGTTCTCCACGACGACGAGGGTCACGCCGAGGCGTTCCCAGGTCTCCTCGATGCGGTCGGCGATGTCAGCGGCGATCCGTCCGACCTGCTCCAACAGCGCAGGGTCGTCGTTCTGCACCACCTCGGTCAGCACCCGCCCGACGAACGCGCGGTCGTAACCGGGCACGTCCTCCAGACCGGCTACCCGGTCCAGGACGACCCAGTCCGGGAGGAGCGCGGCCTCGTCGCGGTAGGGGCGGAAGAACGCGTTCTTGTCGGCCTTGATGTCATAGCCGAGGTCGAGGTGGACGCGGTAGCGGTTGCCGCCCCTCAGGTGGCGGGCGGTCTTCAGGAACTCGACGACGACGCCGGACAGCGGGGTCGCGTCGAACGAAACACCCCAGAGCACCGTCATCGGCAAGGACTCCAGTGTCGACTGCGCGAGTCCTCCCCACGCTACCCGGAGCGGAACCAGGGGAACACTCAGCGTAACAACACGCTACATGAGGCCCCGTCACTTCGCCACCACGTGGAATCGCGGAGCTGTCGCCGCTGGTGGACGGGCGGTTCGCCGGACCGGTTCGGCCGTCCCCCACCGAGGCGCTGATCCCGAACGGACTTCGGCAACGCGCAGCCGGCCGGAGCCGGCTGAGGCCAAGCCACCGAGTTCAGAGCCCGCCGAGTTCAGAGCCCGCCCAGTTCGGCGATGAGGTCCGGGTCCCGCATGCCAGGCAGCTCGTACCCCTTCTCCTCGTCCCACTCGACGTCGAGGTCGTCCAGGTGCACCCGCCACTCGGCGTCCGGGAGCGCGCGGCGCAGTCCGGTGAGGGAGTCGAGCACGTGCGCGACGACCGGCATCAGGTGCCCCGGGTCGAACGGCATCTTGGTGGACCCCGCCAGCACCTCGCCGCCGTCGAGCCGGTCGTAGAGGTAGAGGCTCTCCTCGTCGTCGTAGGGGAACGACTCGTGGCGGATCGCGACGATGCGCGCCACCTCGGCCTGCTCGGCCTCGGTCAGCGGGGCGGGGCGGCGGGCGGAGTAGTACAGGGAGACGCTCACCCGAAGAGCCTAGGTCAACGGCACCCGCCGCAGGACGCCCCGGGATCATCGCGGCGGGATGGGCCTCGGGTTCACGCGTAGAGCAACGCCGCGGTCTTCACGCGGTTCCGGCACGCGGTCGAACAGAACCTGCGGGTCCCGTTGTGCGAGGTGTCGACGTACACGCGGTCGCCGGGCCGCTGTGCCACACCCCGAGCCGCGATCGGGCCCCACCGGCGACAACGACGCCGAGCGCGGCGACGCGGGCGCCCGACCACCACGCTACCGGTCACGAGGACGTGCCGGTTCAGGGGAAGCGCGCCTCCGCTGTCGACAGGCACCCTCGTCCCGCGCGTGCTCGCGACGACGGGTCACGCCGCAGAACAATCGCAGCAGTGAAGGACCGCGTTCATCACGGGGTTCGCTCCACCACGCGCCCGTCCGGCAACACGTCCTCGGTGAACCTCGGCGGCGTCCCGCTCGGGACCTCGTCCATCTTGATCAGCCGACTGTTCTCCGCGAGGTAGGACAGCGGCACGTGCACCGCCCACGCGTACCACCCGTCGAGGACCCGGCGGACACCTCCTCGCACCTCCTCGTCGAACCCCAGGGCGAACGCGGTGTCCTCGACCCGCCGCCTCAGTTCCGCCAGTGTTCCGAACAGTCGACGGACGTCCTCCGTCGCGGTCTTTACGGCGTGTTGGCGGTCGCACCCGTCCGCGTGCTGACGGACCAGCACGTAGTTGTTCGGGTCGGCGTTGGCGGCATCCCGTTCGACCCCGAACAGGTCGTTGGTCCATGTCGTGAAGTCGTTGAGGGCTGCGACGTAGTCGCGGGCGGCCGGGCTGTACCTGACGGCGTTCGGGAACCGGCCTCGCTCACACGCCTCGATGAGGTCGAAGCAGATCTCGACCGTACTGGCCTCGCGACGCATCGTGATGAACTCACCGACCGACGGAACGGTGCCCTCCAGGCGGTGCCTGTTCTCCGCGCGCTGGGCGGCGAAGACCGACTCGGCGTGGGCGGTGAACCGATTCCACCACCTGTCGGACACGACCGGTCGTGTGCGCCGACACAGGTCGGCGACCGCGGCCGGCAGTCCGATGCCATCCTCGTTCGCTCCTGTGCCGCCTTGGAGCAGGATGTCGCCCAGTTCGTCCTGGAGCGCTGCGAACGACCCGCTCCGGCCGGTGAACACAGCGATGTCCTGCTGGTCGTCCAGGAAGAACAAGACCGCGAACCACTGCGAGAAAAGCGTGAGGTCTTCCAGTGTCGCGTGCGGGCAACCGCGCGCGAAAAGAGCCGTGTAAGCCAGGTCGTCAAACGCGCGGAGCTGATCCGGACCGGAAATGAGTCCGAACCGGGAGGCCCACTCCTTGACGTTCTCGTGCGCCTCCGCGGTAAACCGCGCCCGCGACGTCGGGATCTGCGAATCATCGATCCCGAAGCTGCGCATCGCGCTGTCGCGCAAATCTTCCACACGTGTCACGCCGATCGCCTTCCGCATTTCCTTCAACCGATTCGGGTCCTTCGGAATCAAGACCCACCGCCCCGCACCCGAACTGTCGGGATGAGCACTATTTCACTGGGCCTGGTGGTCGCCCGCACCACTTCCCGCACGGCGTCGGGCGAGGCCGGACGAAGTCGCCACCCACCCATGATCGTCGCCAACGCCACCATCAGTTCGGTTTGGACGAATGCTTCCCCGATGCACTTGTGCACGCCGGCACCGAACGGCATGTAGGCATTGCGGGAAATGCTGCCGACCCGGTCAGCGGCCCATCGATCCGGGTCGAACGCGTACGGTCGCGGGTACAGTCCGGGGTCCCGGTGCATCGTGGTGGGGCTGATCAGGAACTCGGTCCCCGCGGGGAACCCGTGACCGCCCAGCGTGGTCGAGGTCGTGCACCGCCTGGTCAACAGCCAAGCCGGGTTGTGCCTGCGCAGCGCCTCTGTGGCCACCTGCCGGCAGTACACCAGTCCGTTGAGGTCCGACGCGGTGACAGGTCGCCCACCGATCGAACCGTCCAGTTCCGCGTGGACCCGCTGCTGCACCTCGGGGCGGCGGGCCACCTCGTAGACCATCCACGCCAGCACGGACGCGATCGTCTCGGTCCCGGCGATCATGATGGTCATGAGTTCGTCGTGGACCTGCTGGTCCGTCATCGCCTCGTTCGTCCGCTCGTCCCGCGCCGCCATCAACGTGGACAGCAGGTCGTCGCCGGCGCGTCCGTGCGTCCGGTAGTGAGCGATGACTTGGTCGATCATGTCGTGCAGACGGCGGTTGGCCCGGTCGAAATCCCGGTTGGACCTCAGTGGCAGGCGCTCCACCAGGTCGGTGGGCGAGAGCGTCCGGACAGCCACACCGGCCATCAGCACCGGCATCGTCTCCCGCACCACGTCGACGGCTCCGACGGCGACGTCGGAAGCGAACATCGCCTTGGTGACGACGGTGTACGCCGTGTCCAGCATCTGGCCGTTCACGGACACGCTCCGACCGTCCTCCCACTGCGAAGTCAGCGCTTCCATCTGCTCCCGCATGAGATCGACGTACCCGGAGATCCGCTGCCGGTGGAAGGCCGGTTGCATCAGTCGACGCTGACGGAGGTGGAAGTCCCCCTTCGAGTTGCCGATCCCGTTGCCGGTCATCGCCCTGAGCTTCTCGAAGAAACGCCCCTTGTCGAAATGGCGGGCGTCGGTCATGAAGAGCTGTTGGATCAGATCAGGGTGGTTCACCACGTACACCGACTTGGTGCCGAGTCGGACGCGCACCACATCGCCCTGCGGGCGAAGCGACTGGACGAACCCCAACGGGTCGCGAACGAGGCGCGGAAGATGTCCGACGACCGGCACACCGCCACGCGCCGTCACCAGTGAGGAGCCCTGCGGGGAAACCGCCATCGCGATGGCCTTCCAGGTCGTGATCCGGGGTTGGCGAGTTGGCCGGGAGGGGCAGCACGGTCGTGGCCCGCAGGCGGCAGCCCGGTACCGACCGGGACGGGCGCGAAGGGGATGGCAGTCGTTCCGCGCGGCCGAAGGCACTCGGCAGCAGTGTTGTCGCGGGGACTGCGCTTCGAACCGGCGGCGCAGGGCGACAAGTACCCACATCGGCGATGACGTCATCGGCAACAGCGGCGGCTCCCGCAGGTCATTCGAGACGGACTACGGCGACGTCTGCACCTTCCCCCACCACAGGACACGGTCCGTGTCGCCCCCCGGAGTCACCGAGTAGACCACGTCACCGGGAATCGGGGCAGTGGGGGAACGGGTGGCTGTACGTTCGGGCATTCCTCTCCTCCCTTCCGGGCAGATCGACGCGCCGGTCGCGAAACCGGCTGTTGACGAGACGGGCCGGGGCGTGTCAGGAGCCAAGACGTCGACTCGCTGGGTTCGCTGCGGTTCGGACGTCACGCCTCGAACACCTTCTCCGCCTGGCCTCTGATCGGCGAGTCGCCGCGTCGCACGGAGGGCACCGGACGTAGTGCCGCTTGCGTTACCGCAGATACGCACCCCGGCCTGCAACGTCGCTGGTCACGTAGCGCTCCCCCGGCAAGCCGCGGTCCGGCCTGCTCGCGCCGGGCTCGGCTCGGCAAGGTCGACTCCACCCACCCCAGGCCACTGGTGAACGCCTTCTCGGCGGAATCCGTGCGGACCACCGCTTGCCGGACGCCACTGCGATCTTGGACGACGTGGCACCACACCAAATCCCCGGTTCGCCGAACGACACCAACCCCACCTACGTGGAAGGCCGTCCGGCGCCTCGGCGACCTGTGGCGACACCGGCGACTTGGAGTGGTTCGCGCTGCTCGTTGACGGAGGCAGTGCGGTAGTGCGGTGCGATCCGGATTCCTCGGCGGGGTCGCGGGCGGCTTGCGGCCAGTCCCGGTCCAGCGTGCGTCTGGACTTGCAGTGGGACACCTGGCACTGACCACGCGGGAATTGCTGCGTGGTCGCCGAGGCAGCGGGAGCAGGGCGAGGATCTCGCGGAGTCCGTCGAGAAGGGCGTGGGTTGCTCGGTCAGGGCCGGGGCCGACGACCCGCTTCGGTCACCGGCCGTCCCGGATGAGCAGGCGGAACGGCCTGGTCCGGTTGACGAGGGAGTACGGGCCGAACCGGTAGCGCGGGGAGGACTCGGTCGGCGCGCCACCGTGCCGCTGGACGAACGGGACACCCTCGCTCGTAATGTGCCGGTGGCGACGGACCTCGTGGGGCGCGTACGGTCAAGCACCGTCGTGCTCGTTCCCCACGACGCCGATCTTCCCTCCTGTCGGCAGCGTCGTTGGGCCGATGAGGTGACCGGGTCGGCGTTCTGCGCGCTGCTCGACACCGTCGTCACTACGATGCCACTCTTCTCGCCCGACCGGGCGGTAGCCGTTGGAGGGGCACGTGGCGCGGGCGCTGAACGAGTTCGACGACGCCGGAGGCCCGGAGATCGTAGTGGCGGCTGCGGCGTCCGCCACGGGCCTGTGGGGCTACTTCGCCTTTTTCGTCGGCGATCACGTTTCCAGCGGCGGCTTGGGCGTGGCCGTCCTGATGGGTTCGTACCTCGTCAACGCATTGGTGCAGACCTCCCTGTTGTTGCTGCTGCGCGCCTGCCACCCACTGCGGGTGAGGCTGGTGATCGGGCAGTTGGACGGCACGGCCAGCGGGGACCGCTTTGCGCGGAGCAGGCCGTACGGGCAGTGGCTCCGCCCGGCGGCCTTCTTCGGACCGGTCATCGTCAACTGCTCCGCAATGCTGGCCTTCACCCCCTCCGGGGCCTCCTCCGGCTCCGACGACTTCGGCATCACCACCACGATCGTCTTGTTCACGTTGCTCGGCGTGGCCGCGACGTTGCTCGGCGCGGTGGGGTACTTCTTCGTCGTGCTCCCCTTCGCGGGGTTGGCGGGCGCGTTTCTCCCCGAGTCGCTCGGCAGGATCGAGGCATCACGCGCGGAGGCCGCCGCCAGGTCGTGGATCCTGCCGTTCACGGGTCTGTTCGGTGTCTCCATGGGCGCGGGCGACGAAGTCCGCTCTTCCGACCTCGGCCAGTGGTTCGTCGACGACCTCGGCTCACCGGTGCCGCTGCCCCCGGTGCTGCTGGTGGTGGCCGTGGTCGGGATCACCACCTCCATCGTGATCAACAACCGCGCCCGCCGAAAGCGGGCGCGGGCACTCAGGCGAGTTTAGACGTCGCCCGGTGGACCGTCGCGCGCGAGCGCTTGGTGGAGCAGCGGAATCTGCGCAGGAGCCGTCAGACATCCAGTCGCCCGCGGCCATGGGGCCGGCCCCGGCCCCGGAGCACATTGTCCGCCGGTAGTTCGATTGTTTCGCAACTTCGCCAGGTCACCGCGAAGCCCTTCGGTGTGATCGCGTTCGCGGCGCCGTCGTCGCCAACACCCACCAGCAGCGCAGCGGTCCCGGTTCGGTCAACACATCGAGTCCGTCACGTGAGCCAGTCGTGACAGCTGGTCGAATCCGCGGCTTCACGACGGAGCAGGCCACCGTCGTCGACGGAGCGACAGGCGGACGGCTCGTGGGCGTCCGCCTGGAGGCAGGGCGAAGGAGGCGGAGCGAGCTTCGGGCAGTCCGGTGATGCCGTTCTCCGCAACCGCCCGGCGGCCGACGCGATGTCACTCGTCGCGCAGCCGGTCCGCCACCTGCCGACGCCGGTCGAAGCCCGGCGAGTGGAAGCACTCCCCGAGGCTGTCGGCACCGCGCGATCAGCGGCTGCCGACCGGATACCGCCGCGGTGCCGGCGTGCACGCGTGGAGATCGTCGACGGCCCGAGGATCGTGCCGAAACCGCGAGCCACCACGCGGGCATCCGGGTCCTCACACCGTTCCGGGGCGTGCACGCCGTCCGCGACAAGCTGATGGACGAGGCCCACGCCCTGCTCGACGGGCGGGGCGTGCCCGACATCGGCCCCAGCTGCACGTGATCGACATGGACGGCCTGGGGGACGTCGAGACCGGTGTCGTCACCCACGAGGCGATCGAGGGCGACGACCGCGTCCGCGCGGACGTCCTGCCGGCGGGCCGGTACGCCGGCCTCGCCCACGTCGACCGCGCACGTCGCGCCGACCGCGCACTGCCGGAACGGTTGCGGGACAGCGGCATCACACCGGACAGGTGGGACGAGCCCGCCGGCGACCACTTCGCGTGCCGGTACGAGGCCCACCTCACCGACCCGCGATCCGAACCCAGGAAGACCACGTGGCGCGTCCAACCGATGTCCTTCCCGCCGGCGACAGCGCCTGAGCAGGCTGCCACCCTCCTCCCGGCTGCCGAGCGGACTCTGAGTCGTAGCAGTCGCCGACCCGGAGAATCGGGCCAGAGCTTCTGGCCGAGCGCCCGGTAGCCGTTGGCCGGTGAAGCCCTTTTCGTTTGGGTATCCACTACAGGATCACTTGGAATCAGATCCTGCTCTTGGTCGAGAAGTCATCCAGGAGCTTCGCCGCGTCTCCACGACGGTCACCGCCCACATGGCCAGGGCGGAAATGGCCCACCCTTTTGCCGATTGACGCGCACACCCTGACACAGGAGGCTGGCAAGGAACGTTCCGAGAATTGATTTCGCATCACAGGGAATAGAGGCAGCCGTGGCCGGACGATTAATGCGGATCGCGTGGGTGGGGGTGCTCGTCGCTTCCGCGCTCATGGGCGGCGCCGGGGCCGGGAGCGCGGAGGTGGTCCCGGGCCAGGTGGTGTTCGAGAACGCCGGGTCCGACGAGCGCTGCCTCGACGTCGCCTCGTACGCCACCGGCACTTCCGCGACGCTGTACGGCTGCTACGGCGGCGTCAGCCAGACCTGGGTGCGCGAGGAGAACGGGAGCATCAGCAACCTCGGGTCGGGGCGCACCATGTGCCTGGACGTGAGTTCCTACGCCGACTACACCCCGGTGGTGCTGTACCCGTGCTACAACACGGCCAGTCAGCAGTGGACCGTGACCACGGGCAACAAGGTCCGCAACGTCGGCGGCGGTGGCGGCATCTGCCTGGACGTCCAGTTCTACACCGACTACACGCCCGCGCTGATCTTCCCGTGCCAGGTCACGCAGAGCCAGGTGTGGCCCCCGTGGTGAGCCTGGCGGGATGATTCCGAGTCGCCGAAGGTTCCGTGCCGGACGGTGCGGGACATCCGGCACGGAGACGTCCGCGTGTCGTCCTCCGTAGTCGGGTCGGGCTTCCCGCTGGAGTCGGTAGGTGATTCCGGCCGTGGAGAGGCTTCGTCGGACGTGGAGGAACGCCGTCAGGCGCGCACCGGAGGATCGATGCGGACCTGACCGGTGGAAGCGCCTCCGCCCGGGTGCCGCCGTCGTTGGGATCGCGGTCGGGCGGGACACCGCCGTGCGGGTCCTGTCGGGCATCCCGTTACCGGATCGCGCGGTGCCACGGGCTGCGCCGGGAAGCTCACCGAGACCGCTCGTCAACGGTGGCACCACGGGAATCGCGCTCGCTTCCGCCGGCCGTCGCGACACGGGCGAACGACCAGCGGTCGGGGCGTGGCGCGCCGAGGAACGCCGGGCAGGATTCGGATCGACCTGGTGCGCACTCGGACCGACGCTGCTCGGGCAGATCACCGCGGGCCGCGAACGCGTTCGGCTGTGCGCTCCTCGCGACTCGCCGGTTCTACGACTCGGAGGTGGGTGGACGCGTCGGACACGTGCCCATGTGGGGTGTGTTGCGCGTCGATCTACAACATGTAGTGTTCCTGCCGTCGATGGTTCCGAGGCCCTCCGGGGTCGCGGAGGCAAGAGGGAACCCGGTGCGAATCCGGGACTGCCCCGCAGCGGTGAGTGGAAACGACCGCCGTCATGAAGCACTGCGCGTTTCGCGTGGGAAGCGACGGCCAGTAGGTCCGGCGTCAGCCGGGTGTCCACGAGTCCGAAGACCTGCCGTCGATGCGCGCGCCGGCCGGCGCGCGCGTGTCCGGGGCCTCGTGGGCGGGCCGACGCGGATCAGCGTGCCGTCGTGCGCGCGCATCTGTGGCATCCCCTCGTGCTCCGGGCCGCTCAGGCTCGCGAGGAGAGGGCTGTGTCGACCACAACCACGAGCACCACCGCACCGGTGCGGGTGATCCGCCGTGACGGCGGTGCCTCGGCGTTCGACGCCACGAAGATCGCGGTGGCGATGTCCAAGGCGTTCCTGGCCGTGGAGGGCGACGCCGCCGCGTCGTCCTCCCGCCTGCACCCCTTGGTCGAGGACCTGACCGCGCAGGTGGAGGCCGCGCTGCTCAAGCACGCGCGGCCGGACACCGCGCTGCACGTCGAGCAGATCCAGGACCAGGTCGAACTGGTGCTGATGCGCGGCGGCCACCACAAGGTCGCCCGCGCCTACGTGCTCTACCGCGAGGAGCACGCCAAAGCCCGTGAGGTCGCGCCCGCCGCCGCGGAGTTCCGGGTGAAGGACGTGGACGGCGAGCTGGTCCCGCTGGACTGGGACCGCGTGGGCGTCGTGGTCGGCGAGGCGTGCGCGGACCTGGCCGACACCTCCGCCGGCGCCGTGCTGGCCGAGGTGCGGCGCATCCTCTACGACGGCATCACGGTCGACGAGCTGGCCGTGGCGCTGGTGATGGCCGCGCGGGCGCTGGTGGAGACCGAGCCGGACTACTCCTACGTCGCGGCCCGGCTGCTGCTGGACCAGCTGCGGCGTGAGGTGCTGACCCGCGTCGCCGGACGCCCGGCGGAGGCCACCGGCGGGCAGATGTCCTACGCGGACCACTTCCCGGCCTACGTGCGCCTGGGCATCGAGCTGGACCGGCTCGACCCGGAGCTGGCCGAGTTCGACGTCGAGCGCTTGGCCGCGGCGATCCGCCCGGAGCGGGACGGCAAGTTCGACTTCCTCGGCGCGCAGACGCTCTACGACCGGTACTTCCTGCACGACCACGGCACCCGCTACGAGCTGCCGCAGGCGTTCTTCATGCGGGTGGCGATGGGTCTGGCGCTGCGCGAGGACGACCGCGAGGCACGCGCGATCGAGTTCTACGAGCTGCTGTCCTCGTTCGACTTCATGGCCTCCACACCCACGCTGTTCAACTCCGGCACCACCCGTCCACAGCTCTCGTCGTGCTTCCTCACCACCGTGGACGACGACCTGCAGTCGATCTTCCAGGGGTACCGGAACAACGCGCTGCTGGCGAAGTTCTCCGGCGGCCTGGGCAACGACTGGACGCCGGTGCGCGGGATGGGCGCGCACATCAAGGGCACCAACGGGGAATCGCGGGGTGTGGTGCCGTTCCTGAAGATCGCCAACGACACGGCGGTGGCGGTCAACCAGGGCGGCAAGCGCAAGGGCGCGGCCTGCGCGTACCTGGAGACCTGGCACGTGGACGTCGAGGAGTTCCTCGACCTGCGCAAGAACACCGGCGACGACCGCCGCCGCACCCACGACATGAACACCGCCAACTGGGTGCCCGACGAGTTCCTGCGCCGCGTCGAGGCCGACGCCGACTGGACCCTGTTCTCCCCGGACGAGACACCGGACCTGCACGACCTGTACGGCACGGCGTTCGCCGAGCGCTACCGCGCCTACGAGGCGGCCGCCGACCGCGGCGAGGTCACGGTCTTCAAACGGGTCGGCGCGGTGGACCTGTGGCGGCGGATGCTGACCGTGCTGTTCGAGACCGGTCATCCGTGGATCACGTTCAAGGACCCGTGCAACCTGCGCTCACCGCAGCAGCACGTCGGCGTGGTGCACTCCTCCAACCTGTGCACCGAGATCACCCTCAACACCAGTGCCGACGAGGTCGCGGTGTGCAATCTCGGGTCGGTGAACCTGGCCAACCACGTCACCGCCAACGGCGTAGACGCCGCGCGGCTGGAGCGCACCGTGCGCACCGCGGTGCGGATGCTCGACAACGTGATCGACATCAACTTCTACACCATCCCCGAGGCGCGGAGGTCCAACCTCCGGCACCGGCCGATCGGCCTGGGTCTGATGGGCTTCACCGACGCCCTGTTCGTCCAACGACTGGTCCCGGGCTCGCCGGACGCGGTCGAGTTCGCCGACCGGAGCATGGAAGCGATCAGCTACCACGCCCTGTCCGCCTCGGCGGACCTGGCGCGCGAGCGCGGCAGCTACGAGTCGTTCGAGGGCTCGCTGTGGAGCCGGGGCGTGCTGCCGATCGACTCGATCGCGCTGCTCGCCGAGGCACGCGGCGGCGACCTCGACGTGGACGCCTCCACCACCCTGGACTGGGACGCGTTGCGCGAGAAGGTGCGCGGCGGCATGCGCAACTCCAACACCATGGCCATCGCGCCCACCGCGACCATCTCCAACATCTGCGGCGTGGGTCAGTCGATCGAGCCGCTGTTCCGCAACCTGTACGTCAAGTCGAACATGTCCGGCGACTTCACCGTCCTCAACCGGCACCTGGTCGCGGACCTCAAGGCGCTCGGGTTGTGGGACGAGGCGATGGTGGCCGACCTGAAGTACTTCGACGGCTCGCTCGCTCCGATCAACCGGGTGCCCGACGACCTCAAGGCCCTCTACGCCACCGCGTTCGAGGTGTCCTCGGAGTGGTTGATCGAGGCCGGGTCGCGGCGGCAGAAGTGGATCGACCAGGCCCAGTCGCTCAACCTCTACATCGCCGCGCCCAACGGCCGCAAGCTCGACGCCGTCTACAGGCTCGCGTGGCACAAGGGCCTCAAGACCACCTACTACCTGCGCTCCACCGCCGCCACCAGCGTGGAGAAGTCCACCCTGCGCGGCACCGACGGCAAGCTCAACGCCGTGCAGCCCGTCGCCGCCCCGGCGGCACCGCCGCCCACACCCATCGCCACGGTCCCCACCGGCGGTTCCGACGACGCGCTCGTCTGCTCCGTCACCGACCCCGACTGCGAGGCCTGCCAGTGACCAGGAACATCCCCGACACCACCGGGCTGGGCTCCATCGACCGCGACGGCGGACGCGTGCGGGTCGACGACAAGGCGATGATCAACGCCCGCGCCGACGTCAACCAGCTCCTGCCGCTGAAGTACCACTGGGCGTGGGACAAGTACCTCGCCGGCTGCGCCAACCACTGGATGCCCACCGAGGTCTCCATGCAGGCCGACATCGCCCTGTGGCGCTCCCCCACCGGCCTCACCGACGACGAACGGCACACCGTCAAGCGCAACCTCGGGTTCTTCGCCACCTCCGAGTCCCTGGTCGCCAACAACGTCGTGCTCGCCGTCTACCGCAACCTCACCAACCCCGAGTGCCGCCAGTACCTGCTGCGCCAAGCCTTCGAAGAGGCCGTGCACACCCACACCTTCCAGTACATCTGCGAATCCCTCGGCCTCGACGAGGGCGAGCTGTTCAACATGTACCGCGAAGTCCCCTCCATCACCGACAAGGCCGCCTGGGCACTCCAGTACACCCGACACCTCGAAGACCCCGCCTTCCGCACCGGCACACCCGAGACCGACCAGGCGTTCCTGCGCGACCTCATCGCCTTCTACGTGGTGTTCGAGGGCATGTGGTTCTACACCGGCTTCGCCCAGATCCTGTCCTTCGGCCGCCGCAACAAGATGGTCGGCATCGCCGAGCAGTACCAGTACATCCTGCGCGACGAGTCCATCCACCTCAACTTCGGCATCGACGCCATCAACCAGATCAGGATCGAGAACCCCGGGCTGTGGACCGAGGCGTTCCAGGCCGAGGTCCGCACCATGCTGGCCGAGGCGTGCGAACTGGAGATCGCCTACAGCCGCGACACCATGCCCCACGGCCTGCTGGGCCTCAACGCCGGCCAGTGCGAGCAGTACATGCGCTTCATCACCAACCGACGCTGCGCCCAACTCGGCCTCACCCCCGTCTTCGGCCCCTCCGACAACCCCTTCCCGTGGATGTCCGAGGCCATCGACCTCAAGAAGGAGAAGAACTTCTTCGAGACGCGGGTGACCGAGTACGCCTCCGGTAGCACCCTCGACTGGGACTGACCCTCCGGCCGGGTCGCGCACCACGCGACCCGGCCCTCCCCATCGTCGGCTTCCTCGGAGCACGACCGGCCCGGCCCGCCGACAGCCGGGTGCCGTGACCGACCGCCTCGCCGCTGTGCGGGTCGATCACCGCGACCAGGCGGAGCCGGCCCTCCTCTCGCGCGGGCAGGTACGTGATGTCCCCGACCAGCAGCCGGGGCGGTGCCGGGGCGGTGAAGTCACGACCGATCGGGTTTGGCGCCGGTACCGGCGCCGTGACGGCATCAGGACCGTCAGCGACCGCGCCGTCTGCGGTGAGCCCGATGACCCGCGCTCGCGCGTGCTCCGACCTGTCCTATCGCGGTTCCGCGATGAGCCGCAGACCCCTGCTGCCCTTGCTGAGCGTCAGCGTCCGGGCGTCGAGCGCGTAAGCGACCTCGCCGTCGAGCACGGCCAGTACCGCCTCTTCCAGGGCCATGACATCCGGCTCGCACGCCTTGCGGGTTACCGGGCCGGGAATGAAGACGATCTTCTGGTCGGTGGTTCGGTACTCGGCCGCGGTGAGGTTGCACAGGCCCGTGATCGCCACCTCGGAACCGGTGAAGACGAAGGTCGCGGTGACGCCGGCCGGAGCCGCGCCGGCGGTCGTGTCCCGGATCAGGGTGTCGACCCTCCACACCGCGCCGGCCAGGGGCACGGCCCGCTCCTGGACCAGTCGCAGGTTGTCGTCCGGTGAGCCGATCACGAGGGTGTCGCCGTCCAGGCGCCACGCGGGGTTGCCGGTGAACAGGTCCACCAGGAACTCGTCCTGTCCGGTGCGCTCGGGGTCGCAGGCCATCTCGGTGACGCTCGGGTCCGTCACCGTCAGCCTGCCCTCACCCGCGTCGACGGGGCCGGAGAGGGTGTTGCAGCCGCCGCTGACGACCAGGCGGCCGTCGTCGGTGAAGCGCACCTGCACGGTGGTGCCCGCGACCAGTGCACGTGGTCGGCCCTGCTCGGTGCCGGTTGACGCGGTGAAGGTCAGGCCGCGCAGGTCGTCCCCGGTCGGTGTGCTGTCGCCGACAGGCGTCACTTTCCGGCCGCAGGCCGCGGTGAGGAGCAGGACTGCCATCAGGAACGCGGTGTACCTCATGGTCCGAGGACGGGGCACGGGGCCTCCCGGGTTGCACCGGCGCCGGGTAGGCGATCGCACCCGGCGCCGGTGGCGGTCACGGCTGGGAGATCCCGTAGTCGATGAACGACATGACGTCCGGGCGGAAGCGGGTGCCGCTGTTCGTCGGGTTGGCGCCGGCCACGCCGTTGGTGTGGATGCCGGTCACGCACCAACCGCCGCACAGGCCGGGCGTGACGGAGTTGTGGTGGTACACCGGGGAGCCGCTCTGGCCACCCGCCGTGTCGATCCAGTACCAGAGCTTGTCGGCCGTCTGCGAGCTTGCCTCGACGTGGAGCGTCGATCTGCGGCGAGAGCGCATCACGCGACCGCGGGGACATGATCGTGAGGCGTGGCGTCACGACCGCTGTGATCGATTCCGCTCAGCCCGTCGGCTGGCAACGCCGCAGGGTGGTCGGTGGTGCGCCGGCACCGACCTGCTGATGTGCGGGCGCGATGTCCCGTACGCGCCGGTCGTGAGGCCGGCCGTGGCCCGCTGCTTTCACGAGGGGTTGACATGAGAGTGGGCGAAACATAGAGAAAGGTGCTCTGAGCTGCGAGGATAGGGCTTGTCCAGGGCAAGTCCACCGCGGCGCCTACGTTCTCGCCGACACCTGGCACCCACGCACGGGAGACTTGACGGCCTCGATCATTCCTTGATTGCACGGCTTGGGCTGGGCCCGACCGCCGCGTGTCCGTCCACGACCGGTCGACCTACATGCTGCACCACCACGGCTCGGACTCGCCCAACATCCGCGCCCGCCACCTGCGCGAACCTCACCTGCTCGCCGTCACTCGACGGGTCGAGGCACGGCCGCCGATCACCTGAACCGCGCGGACGACCACCTCTGCACGTTCCGCGCAGGCGTTCCCCCGCTCGTCGACAGCGCCTCGGATCACCCGGAAGTTGCCGCTCATCCAGGCCGCCACGGCCTTCCGCGAACCGCGCACACCGCTCACCGAACCCGGGAACCGGAGGCTCCTGCCCTCGGGCGCGTGACGTCGCCACCGCCTCTCGAACGCGGAAGTGGGACGTCCCCGGTCATCGGAACGGACCGTCCGGCGCGTTCCCTGGCCCGGATCGGGAATTGAACCGCGCCGGGTTCGATGGAGACTCTGATGTGTCCTGGGTTCCGTGGAGTCGGACGTCATCTGTCGCGTGGGCCGTCGGTGAGGTGCGGCAACGTCTTCCGCGCGTCATGCTGCCCGGTACGGGCGGCCCGGAGGGCAACCGCCCGCACCGACCGACCAGGCCCGAACCCACCGGTGACGACTCAGTCGTCCACCAGGACCCGGGTGACGACCGTAGCGACACCGGCGGCGTAGCTGACGCCGACCTTGACCGCGAGCATCTCCTCCCAGAACAGTGGGGAGCGCAGGAACGCGAGGACCACCGGGACCGGGGCGACGGCGCTGTTGCCCCACCGCGCGCAGGACGCCGACGGCCGGGCCGCGCACTCGGCCACTCCGAGGGCGAGGGAGCCGAGGCCGGCGGCGGTGTCGAGCCACACCCCGTACACGTCCTCCAGCTTGGCCACCAGCAGTACGTTGCCCCGCTTGCCGCTCGCGTACATCGTGAGCGCGTCGACCAGCCACGAGAGGCCCTCGACCGACCACTTCGCGATTGCCAGGCCGGCCGCGGTGTCGTCGGGCGCGTCGGTCGGGGCGTCGCCGGGCGCGTCGGGCGGGGATGCGGTGAACGGCGAGGCCAAGCCGAGGGACAACGCCGTGTTCCCCAGCAGCAGAGCGCTGATCGTGCTCGTCACGGCCTTGTCCACGGGGGTCGTGGGCGGCGGCAGCAGGTCGCTGCCGAATTCCAGGGCGGTCGCCACCACCGTCGTCGCGACGTCGAGCGCCTTGCCCGTCACCGGTGACGCCGTCGCCCCCGGTCGGTCGGGCAGCGACCGGTCGGGCGTACCGCCGAGGGCGTGCCGCGCGACCACGGCGGGGAACGCGACCAGCAGCCCGACCAGGGTCTTGAGGGTGACCGGGCCGCGCTGTTCGACCGGTACCCCCGCCTCGTCCGCGATCCATGTCACCACGTCCCGGACCGGCGCGACGTCGACCTTGGCGGCGAGCAGCCCCGCGGCGATCCCGCCCAGCTTCACCAGGACGTCGATCAACGCGTCGATCAGCGCCTTCGCGATCTCCACCAGGGTCAGGGCCAGCTCTCGCAGCGCCGTCAGCAGCGCGGTGAGCGTGACCTGCTCCAGGCTGCCGCCGGTACCGTCCAGCTCGCCCGCCACCGCATCGGCGAAGGCCCGACCGGCGTCGTGGAAGCGGGACAGCTGCCCGGTGACCACCGCGATCGCGGAGTCGACGGCCTTCCGCAGGTCACCGGTGCCGGCCGGCACCTCGGCGAGCAGTCGCGCGCCCAGTTCGCCCTCGGCTCCCTGGACGCGGTCGAACAGGAAGTGCGCAGGCACCGACGTCCTCAGATCGAGGGTGTCGGTGACGGCTCCCACCCGCTCCCCGCCGCTGCCGACGACCGGCGGCACGGGGTCGTGCCCGGACCCCTTCACGTCCCCCACCGTGCTGCCTCGCACCTTCCCGATGAGCCGGTCGAACTGGCCGGCGAGGTCGGTCCGGGCGAAGTCGGTCATCCGCTGGAGGGCGACGGCCCTGACCCGCTGCAGTTGGGCGACGACCTCGGTGGGCGTCCGGTCGAGCACGCCCTCGACGGCGTGGGCGGTGGCCCAGATGTCGGCGAACGGGAACCGGTGGACCAGCCAGTCGACCACCCGGGCGGTGAGCGCGCCCAGCGCCCGCATCGCGCTCAGGAACAGGTCCACGGCGTCCGAGGCGGTCACGACCGCGAACCGGCCGAGGTCCACGACCTTCCCGGCGATCCGCAGGCCGAGCGAGACCGTGCCGTCGGCCGCGTTCAGCGTCAGCCGCGCCACGTCGGTGACACCGGCGAGCAGACCGCTCACCACGTCGCCGAAGCGCCGCCCCAGGTCACCGAGGAAGCCCTCCGGCACGGTGTCGACCCGGCGCAGCGACACCTCGCCGCCCGCGCCGGTCTCCAGCACCCACGACGACGTGGGGCGGGGCATGCTCGGGTTGCCCAGCGCCATGAGGTCGCGCAGGTGCGCCACGGCCAGTTGCGGCGTCAGGGACGCCGACCAGGTCGTGCTCGGCACCAGGGGGGTGCCGTCGACCTTGGCGGCGCGCAACGCCTCCGCCGTGAGCAGACCGCGGTCCGCCAGCGGCGCGAGGCCCGACAGGTAGTCGCGAATCCCTTGCTCCGGGTGGATCTGCGCGCCCTCGGGCATGCCGTCGCCGGTGACCAGGATCGCGGGCGGGGTGAGGCTGTGGGCCCGGGTGGACGCGGTCAGCGCGCCGAACCGGTCGGTGCGCGCGGTCAGGACTTCGTCTCTGCGCGGCCCCAGCCGCGCGGTCCGGGAGCCGACAATCACCTCGGCCGTGCTCGTCGTGCGCACCCGCACCGGGTGGTCGGCGACCGGTGTACCGGCGGCGTCGCGGACGGTGACCCTGGTGCGCCAGCGCCGGGTCTGCGCGGAGTAGGTGTCCGCCAGCCGCACGGTCTCGCGGCGCCACTGCCCCGTATCCGGGTCCTGGCCCAGGAGCACCAGGAACCTGTTCGGCTCCAGGGCGAAGAACACCGGTGCCCCCTGGTGCAGCGGGTCGGGGAATAGGGCGCCGTGCGACTTGTCGAGGGGCACGGCGACCGGCGTGCCGTCCGCGCCGGCGGACCACACCGGGCCGTCGGCGTTCCACCCCGTCTGCCTGAGCAGCGACAGGTCGTCGCTCTTCACGTAGGCCCTCAGCAGCCCCGCGCCGTCCACGGTGGTGGTGACGGCATACGCGGTGATCCCGAGGTCGGCCCACCGGCCGCCCGCGAACTGGTACAGCCGCCAGGTCTTCGGGGTGATGCACAGGTACCCGGCGTTCGACGCGCAGTCCGCGAAGCCGCCCCAGGCGACCGCGTCCGGCGCGGGCAACCGATTCTTGTTCGTCGAGTGCTTCTTGTCGCCCTCCACTCCGACGCGCACGAGGTCGCCCCCGTCGCAGTAACCGACCTCCAGCGACCGGGCGTCGAACGGCACGACCACGTATCGCCTGTTCTTGAGCTTGCCGCCGAAGTCGTACCCGGAGCGCTTCCACTTGTCGCCCCCGGCGTGCTCGTACCGGACGAGGTTGCCGTGCGGGTCCACCCCGAACAGCGACGGTGACCGCGGGCCGGCCGCGGGCGGGTAGATCACGACCGGGTCGACCAGCCCGACCTTCTCCTCGTGCACCTTGACGAACCCGTCGCCATCGTGCCGGAAGAAGGCCGTGGTCGAAGCGCCCTGCGCGACCGTCCACAACCGACCGTCCGGCAGTTGCAGCACGACGGCGCCGATCCAGGCGCCGCCCGCCGCCGGCGGTCCCAGTACCCAGTAGCCGCTCGTGGTGTCGCGCCGCAGCGTGCGCACCCGTCCGTCGAGCACGACGGACGCCCTGAGCCCACCGGCCGGGTCCTGGTAAGGGGCGACCGCGTTCAGCGAGTAGGAGGGCTTCCCGAAAGCGTTGAACACCAGGTCGATGCCGGTGACGGGTTCGCTGACGAGCACGCTGTCGGAGACCACGGTGAACGGTCTGCGGTACAGGGGGATCAGGGGCGTCGTGCCGGGACCGGTGCCGAGAGCCGCGCCGGCTCCGCTGTTGGGATCGGCTTCGCTGTCGAGGTCGGTTGCGGCGCGCGTGGACGAGGGTGCGGTGGACATGGGATACCTCCGGAGTGGAGTTGGCGGCGACGGCCTCTGGAACGGGTGCCGTGCAGCGCTTCCGGTTCGGGATCGGTAGGAGGTCGCCGTCCGTCCATACTGGTCAGTCGGCGCGGGTGCGCAAGCAAGCATGATCGATACCGCGGCTCGCGCCTGTCGCACAGCGGAGGTGCCCGCCGCGCGAACCGTTCGACCGTGTGAGGGATTGCCGGTAACGCCCGCCGCGCGTCGCCCGTTCGGCCGCCGCCTGATCGGCGCGTACTGCGCCATCGAGGTGAACCCGTCACCGGTCAGGTGAAACCCGGTGCCCGCGCGGGCAGGGCCGCCGTGCGCCGGGAGGGTGACGTCGAGGGGAGACCCGGTGAACTCGGGGAGCAGGTGGTGCTGGTGCCGTCGTGGGTGACGACGTCGGGTAGGACGTCCTCCCCGCGCGAACGGGGTGGTCCGACCGCACTCGTGAACGGCCTGCGTTCCGCCGGGTCTTCCCCGGGCGAACGGGAAGTGGTCCGTGCGCGCTTCGGACGTCGGTGTAGATGGTCGGGTCTTCCCGCACGGACGACCCGCTGGCGTCCGCGCGCCGAAAGCCGTCGACTCGAGGGAGGCAACGGCTTCCCGACGGTCCGGCGACCCGGGCGGCACCGCTGCTGCCCCAGGGCGCCGGCCGGTTGCCGTGGTCGATGTCGGACGAGGGCGCCGTGGCCGCCCTTGATTCGAGGCCGGCCACGGCCCGCTGCGACGGCTTCCCGCGCGCCTCACTTCCCCCGTTCCGGACGACCTACGACCCCCCAGGTGGTCGGGACCGCGCTCACGCGCCCGGGCGCGGCTCAGACCCCCTTGATCCGTTCGACGAGTTCGTCGCGGTACTCCCGCACCGCCTGGAACTCCGGTTCGTCGCCGGTCGCCCGCTTCAACGCGCCTTCCAGGATCTTCAGCCCCTGGCGTTCGTCGCCGCGCGCGTCCGCCTGCCTCGCGGCGTTCTCCAGGGCTTTGGCGAGCGTGGTCTGCGCCTCGGGTTCCCGGGCGGCCTTGTTGATCCGGATCCAGTTGCCGCCCGGGTCGACGACGGTGAATCCGGTGTACCGGTCGTTGCGCAGCCGCGGCCTGGTCATGCGGGGGATGCCGGAGACGAGCAGCTTTCCGTGCACGGACCGCATCCCCGCCGCGAAGGCCTCGAACAGCTCGCCGGGGTCGGCCACGATGACCAGGCACGTGCTGTACGACTGCGCCGGGTCGTAGTCGTCCATCCCGAAGAAGTGCAGGTTGATGTCTTCCCGTCGTACCGCGACGTGCGGGTTCGGCCGCGTCTGCCGATAGGTGATCTCGAAGCCGAGCATCTCGTAGAACGACGCGATCTCGTCGATGGACGGACAGGGCAGGAGCGGGATGGTCAGTTCGTTCGCCACCGCCCGAAGCTAAGCCCGGACCAGCCGAAACGACACGGAACTATTCGCTTGTGCGAACAGCAATGCAATCCTGCCCAGCAGCAACAACGCCGACACAACGGCGCCTGCGGGCACATCGGCCGCGTAGTGGACGAGGACGCACCACGTCATGCTCGCCGTCACCAGCCCGCACCACGACACCAACACGGCAGCGGTCCCGCAGCGCTCATGAAGCCGCGACCGCGACGCGCAACCCCCGGCGAGATCCGCTCTGCGCGGTGCGTTCCAGTACGTGCTGGTCACCTCGTCGAATGACGTTCGCCCCAACGCGGAGATGGTCAGATCCGTCCTGTCGCCGCAGTCGCGGCACGAAGTCGTCCCACAGGCGGGGGTGGCCCGTCTTTCGAGGTGGTACTCGATTCAGAAGAGCCGTTGCTCCCCATACGGGCGAAGGTGCTCCCGCCACCGGTACTTCGTGTTCATCGGTCGGGTCGCCCTGTTCGCCCTGGGCGTGGGCTTCTGCACCTCACCCACGACAGCTCACAACCGTCAACGAACCGGCCATCGGCATTCTGTTGAGCGTGTCGGTGATCATCGCCGGCGGGCTCTGCAGCGTCTTCCGGTGGCAGGGAACCGGATCTCCCGGAGTCGCACCCGCTATGCCATCGAGTGCGAGATCACCTACTGCAAGCACCGGGTACCGCCCTGCGACAGCACCTCCGGTGCTGCGACCCTGGTCAAGACCGTCGAAGAGATCACCGACCAAGGGCCGGGCATGGGAAGCGGAACGTCACAGCCTCAACTCCACGCACCACCCACGCGCTACCGCCTGGGCAAAGACAGGTCGGAAACGGCCTCGGCGATGCCCCACCAGCGGCATGGACGCACCTCGGAGCACGCGATCGGTGACGATACGGCTCCTGCTCGGCCAGAACACGAGCGGGGACGGCCGACGCTCTTCCTGACGGTCGGGCTGCCGGCCACCGGGAAGACCACCGCCGCGCGACGCCTGGAGGTCGAGCACAACGCGCTCCGCCTCACGAAGGACGAATGGGTGAAGGCCCTCTACGGGCCCGAGAACCCGTCATCGGCTTCCGACGTGATCGAAGGACTGCTCATCGGTATCGGGCTGCGGGCCCTCGAACTCGGCGACAACGTGGTGATCGACTACGGGCTGTGGAGCCGGGACGAGCGCTCCGCGCTGCGGCAGGCGGCGGCGGACCGCGGCGCACGCGTGGCGATGCACTACTTCGAGGTGCCCCCCGCCGAGCAGCGCAGGCGACTCGACCGGCGCCAAGCCGACGAACCGGGCACCACCTGGCCCATGCGCGACGAGGAACTCGCCGACTGGGCCCGCATCATCGAGGTCCCGACGCGAGGTGAACTCGACGGCAGCGAACCCATCGATGATCCACCGGCCGGATTCACCTCCTGGGACGAGTGGCGCGGGCATCGCTGGCCGCCGGCGGTCTCCTGACCACTACCGCTCATCGCCTGCTCGGTGGCTGCTGACACGGCCGATGCTGGTTCAAGACCCAGAGGGTGAAGTCCTAGAGTGGCATTCATGATCACCGAGGAAGAACGCGCCGCCCGCTCGCGACGCGCCCGTGATGCCGCTGTCGCCGCCGCGACGGCGCTGGGCCTGGACGCGTCCGGGGCGGAGGTCGTCTACGACGTCTTCTCGGTGGTGGTGGACCTCGCGCCGTCGCCGGTCGTCGCGCGCGTGCCGGTGGTGACCCCGCGCGGCACCACCTCGACGGGCTTCCAGCGCACGGAGCTGGCCGTGTCGAGGTGGATGGCCTCGCGCGGCGAGCCGACCGTCGTGCCCAGCGGCCTCGTCCCGGCGGAACCCGTCGAGCGCGACGGGTTCACGATGACCTTCTGGGAGAAGGTCGAGGGCGTGCTGCCCAACGACTACGACGCGGTCAGGCGCATGCCCGCCGTCGCCCGCCTGCACTCGGTCCTGGCCGGGTACCCGGGCGAGACCGGCTTCTTCCCCGGCATCCAGGGTTATGTCGACCTCGCCTTCGACGACCTCGAAGGCCGCGAGGACCTGCTGCCCGCCGCCGACCTGGCCCGCGCCCGCGCCGAGTGGGCCGTCCTCTCGCCCGTCACCGCCTCGCCCGCCGCTTTCGCGCACGCGTTCCCCGGCGTCCCCGTCCAGGTGGTCCACGGCGACGCCCCGTTCTACAACCTGATCGAGACCCCCGACGCCGTGCTGTACTCCGACTACGAGCACGTCGGCGTCGCCCCGGTCGAGTGGGACCTCGCGCACACCGGCGAGGAGGCGATCGCCGCCTACGACACCGCCGCGGCCGAACTCGGGCTTCGCGCGGTCGACACCGGCGTGCTGCGCGCCATGGAGCGCCTGCGCGACCTCCAGGCGGTCGCCTGCCTGGCGATGGCCCCGCAACTCCCACTGCTGCTCGACGGCCTGTCCACGACCCTGGAGACCTGGCGGGCCACCGAACCCTGGCGCAACGGGCACACTCCCTCGACGTGACACGGACCGGCTGCCCGCGTCCCACGATGCACGCGTCGCACCGGTGTGGAACCGCTCGTCGGCACGGGCACGTGGTCGTGGCACTCGCTCAGCGGCATGGGCGGACGTCCGCCGGATGGGAGTTCAGCGCAACGGTTGTCGAGGCATCGGTCAGCAGGGCGGCTGACTCGAGTGCGGGGCAGGGCGTTGCCATGTCGTTTCGCCGGCGTCCGCGACCACGCGGACGAGGGTGTCGACGAGTTCGTCGGCGGTGGTGCGCCACTTGTCCGGGCCGAGGTGGCCGCTGAGTTCCATGCCCGCGATGCCGTGGGCGCTGCCGAGCAGCAGGGCGCCGTAGTGCGGTGCGTCGTGCTCTCCGACGAGGGTGGCGACGATGGCCAGGAACTCGTCCTGGAAGCGTCCGGCCGCGCGATCGGCCGCGGCCGGGTCGCCCTCCGGTCCGCACAGCTGGAGCCGGACGCGTTCGAGGGCTTCACCGCGTTCTCCGGGACGGTCTCCGCGCCGCCTGAACAACACCTGGTAGAGGTGCGGCTGGTCCCGGCCGACGCCGATGAGGGCGCGGAGGGCGCCGCGCAGCTTCTCGGAGGCCGGCAGGGCCGGGTCGGTCCGCAGGGCGTGCACCCGGTCGCCGATCCGTTCCCAGCTCTCGGTCGCGACGGCGGTCAGCAGGCTGTCCTTGCCCGCGAAGTGCCGGTACGGCGCTCCCCGCGTCACGCCTGCCCGCGCGCCCACCTCGCGCAAGGTGACCGCTTCGGGGCCGCCGAGGTCGAGGAGCTCGGCCGCCGCGTCGAGCAGGGCGCGGCGGGTGGCGGCGGCGGATTCCGCACGGGTGGCCATGACGCCCATCATACAGTTGACGCTGTCATCCGAACTGGTAGCGTCACCAAGGTGACAACGTCATCTGAAAATCGGAAGCTGGTCGTCGTGACCGGAGCCTCCACGGGCATGGGCGCGTCGACCGCCCGCGAACTGGCCCGCCGGGGATTCCACGTCCTGGCAGGCGTGCGACGCGACCGTGACGCCGACGCCATCCGATCCACCGGCGTCGAGCCGATCATCCTCGACATCACCGAGTCCGAGCAGGTGGAAGCACTCGCCGCACGGGTCGCCGGCGACCCGCGCGCGCTGCACGCGCTCGTCAACAACGCCGGCATCCAGGTCAACGCCCCGGTCGAAGCCCTGCCGATGACGCAGTGGCGGTGGGTGTTCGAAGTCAACCTGTTCGGCCACGTCGCCGTCACCCGGGCGCTCCTGCCCGCGCTGCTGCGCGGCAAGGGGCGCGTGATCAACATCAGCTCGGTCGGCGGCAAGGTCGCCATGGCCACGTACGGCGCGTACGCCGGCGCGAAGTTCGCCCTGGAGGCGGTCAGCGACTCGCTCCGCCGCGAGGTCGCGCCGCTGGGCGTGCAGGTGGTCGTGGTCGAGCCCGGCGGCGTCCGCACGGAGATGGCCACCCGCGGGATCGCGACGGCGAACACCCTGGCCGCCCGGATGACACCGGAGCAGCACGAGCGCTACGGCAGCCTGGTCCGGGCGACCAACACGCTGATGGCCTCCGGCACCGCATCGGGCCTGACCGCCGACGCCGCCGCCCGGGTCATCGCGAAGGCCGTGACGACCCGCAGACCGCGCACCCGCTACACCATCGGCCGGGATGCCGCCCTGATCACCCGCCTGACCCGGATGCTGTCCGACCGCACGCTCGACCGCGTCCTCGCCGCCAACCTGCGCCGCCACCACCCCAAGGAAGCCACCCCCACCCACAACGGCTGACGAACGACATGGCGCCCGCCCGCCGGCGGTCGCCCGGCGGTCCTCCGATCCCGAGACGCGCGAGCTGCGCCGAAGGTCATCGCGGTGTCGCCCTTCGCGCTCGCCACCCACGTCACCGTCGAGCCGGTGCGCGTCCTGTTCGGCGCCGACTCCACGCAGACCCCGTTCGGCGGGACTGCGGACGTGCAACTGCTCGCGGCATGTGAGTGCGGTCCCGCTACTCGGTGACGAGAGCACCGAGTGCGGGCCACGGCGGACCCTCGCGAAGCGCGGACAGGATGTTCCGGCCGTGCCGACGCCCGTCCGGGAATTCGTCACGGACGTCCCAACGCCAGGCGGCGACCAGCGCGAGCACGAGCCGCCGGCATTCCGCGAGCAGGGCCTGATCGACGCCCGGATAACGCGCGCCGACCTCCTCCGGCACGTGGGCCACGTCGAACTCGACGGGTCCGCGGCAGCACGTCTCGAAGTCGATGAACAGCAGGCCGTCACGGGTGCTGAGGAGGTTGCCGGGATGCGGTTCGCCGTGCAGCAACTGCTCGGCGGCACCGCGGCCGCGGATCCGTTCACGGGCACTCCGCAGCGTGCCGAGGAGGAGATGCCGATCGGCCTCGGTGAGCGCGGGGGTGTCATCCCGGTGCGTGACCAGCCGTTCGGCCTCTGCGACCCGGTCCAGGAAGTGCGGGGTCGCGATCTCGACGCTCCGCATGCCGGCGTGCAGGCGTTGGAGCGCGTCCGCGTACGCGCCCGGGAAGTCCGGGACAGAAGTCACGACGTCGTAGTAGGTCCACAAGGTCACGGCGAAGCCGTCGCGCTCGTGCACACGCGGCTCGACCCGCGGCTCCAGCGCTGCGACGGGGCTCGCGGTCGCAGCGAGCCGCCCCACGAGTTCGACCTCGAACGCGGCCACCTCCTGCCCCACCGGCGCCACTCGGGCGAAGACGCCGCACGGCACCAGATGCAGAGCGAGCACGTTCGAATCCTGGATCACGACCGCGTCGTCGACCCGCAGGCGCAGCTCTGCAGCCAGTGCCGTCGCCGCGGCCACCGCACGCGCAACGATCCCCGCCTCCACAACCCTGATCCTCGCACGTGGTCGCGATAATCGGGATGTGCGCGGTCGACGTGCTCCCGGATGCCGACCTGGTGGATCCGGCCAAGATCGTGCGGTTGGTCGACGGTGCCCTCGGCTCGAAGGCCATCGGCGCCTACCTGCACGGCTCCGCGGTGCGCGGTGGCCTGAAACCGGCCGGTGACGCGGACGTCCCTCGTCACCCAGCACAACCTCGACGACCGCGAACGCCGAGCGCTCGTGCGGGGGCTGCTGCGGATCTCCGGCCCCGGAACTGGAACGAAACGGGAACGGTGGAACTCACCGTCGTGGTGCACTCGGAAATCCGTCCCGGCGCTACCCGGCGAGCGCGGACTTTCTGTGCGGCGAGTGGCTGCGCGACGAGGTCGGGTCCGGTGCCCTTTCGGTCCGAACACCGGCGCCGATGGTGCCCTCGCACCCCTGGTCGGCCAGGGGTGCGCCCGCGCACGCTGCCGGGAAAGGCAGCGAAGGAGAACCCATGTCGTACACCGCGCACCAGCACGAACCGGACCGCCGCGAGGCGCAGCACCCGGCACGCGCCCGGGCACCGGAGCAGTACACCGCACCGTGACCGGCCCGGGTCCGCTCCCCGTGGACAGGATCCTGGCGATGCAGCGGGCGGTCGGCAACGCCGCCGTGGCGCGGATGCTGAACGGGGACGGGGCCGCGCCGGTCGGCGTGCAGCGCTCGGCGGTGCACGAGGTGCTGCGCACGCCCGGCAGCCCCCTGGACGCACCCGTGCGCGAGGACATGGAGAGGCGGATGGGGGCGGACTTCTCCGACGTGCGCGTGCACACCGACGGCGCGGCGTCGCAGGCGGCGGCGTCCGTGCGGGCCGAGGCGTTCACGACCGGCTCGCACGTGGTGTTCGGGCAGGGGCAGTACGACCCGTCGTCGTCGACCGGGCAGCACCGGCTCGCCCACGAGCTGACCCACGTGCTCCAGCAGCGCTCCGGACCGGTGGCAGGCACCGACACCGGGGGCGGGGTGCGGGTCAGCGACCCCTCGGACCGCTTCGAGCAGGCCGCCGAGGACAACGCCCGCCGCACCATGGCCGCGCAGCGCACCCACGACGCGGGAGTCCATCCCACCACCGGGCCGGCCACCACCTGGGCGACCACCGACGGGCACGGCGCCGTGCAGCGCTGCGCGGACCACACTCCGGCGCGGGACGACGTGCCGCACGTCCAACGGGTGTTGGACTACTCCGCCGTCCAGCAGCCCGGGAACACGGAGGCGGCCGACGCCGGGACGCGCCGCACGTGGCTCAGGAAGCTGGTCTACGCCGAGCTGGCCGAGACGCTCGGCATGCCGAAGTGGACCGGCGAGAACTGGAAGAACTGGAAGGAGGCCAACGCGAGAGTCGCAGGCCGGGTGGACCCGCTGGTCAAGAGCATCGAACCCAGCGTGGCGGCCATGGAGTTGGACGAGGAGGTCACCTGGGCTCAGATCGGCGAGCTGAACGGCATCCTGCACCAGATCGAGACGGTCGTCGACGAGCACAAGGCAGCTCCCCCCGCCATCGCCCGCACGCTCATCGGCAACGAGTTCACCTTCGTGGACGACGCCCTCCGAACAGCCGCCGACAAGGCGGCGAAGAACAAGAACAGCGACATCTACAAGTTGATGAAGGGCCCCTACAACCAGGCCGCCCAGAGGTGGGCCGATACCGTGGACCGACTCGACGGCCCCGACCCGGAAGTGGCGTCGGACCGCAACGGGATGACCATGCTGACCTACCGGTTCGCCGCGGAGGACTACGGCGTGGACTGGCGCTACCAGGTGACCGCCGACCAGGCGTGCGTGGAGGTGATCACCGACAAGGCGGAGGCGGCGGACGTGTACGCGGGAGCCGTCGGCGACCTCATGGACCAGTACGTGTTCGGCGTCGCCGAGACGGTCGGTCTGAAGACCGACATCAACATCGGCGGCGGGCACATCAACATCGACGAGACGACCTCCGTCGGCCACCACAGCACGCAGAAGGCGGCGCGCGTGCTGGCCGGGTTCATCGACCAGGTCTACAAGGACGAGAAGTACTGGCAGGCCCGCGACCCGGACAAGGTCAACGCCCCGTTCCTGTCGGAGCTCGACACCACCGGGAAGAAGCAGGTCGACTACGAAACGGTGATCAAGAAGTTCAACGCGGAGAACTGGACGATCCCCGTCCTGGTCAAGCACCTCATCGCGAACGTGTTCAACACCAGCAACACCGACCAGGCCAACCCCGAGAAGTACCACGCCCTCAACTTCTCGGCGATGCAGGAGGGAACTCCCGAGGAGCAGCGGCGCCTGGAGTTCCGGCGCCTCCCCGCCCAGCCGGACCGGCAGGTTCTGCTGCAGGAGCTGACCAGACTCGCGGGTCTGCTCAAGACCGCCCGCGAGAAGGCCTGACACACCTCCTGGAAGCGACCGGTGGGGGTGGGGGTGGCCGTCGCGCTGGGACGGCCACCCCCACCCCCACCCACCGGTAGTGCGCACCATTCGACCGGGGCCGACGAGGGGCCGCGTCGGCCACCTTCCACAGCAAGGTCGTCCCCATGCTCACCAGCAGCGCGGCGATAGCCGGGTTGCTCGACTGTCCCGCGGCGAAGCCCGTCTCGTGGCTCAGCTCTTCGCGGAATCACGGCACTGCCTGGGTAACCGCAGTTCCGGGGTGCAGCACGTCGTCGGCCAGCACAGCGCGCGCCGCGCCCGCGAACTCGTCCGGCGCTGCCCGCAGGCAGGTGGTCGCGGCACGGACGAGCGTAGTCGCACGGGCGGTGGCCGACCGCAAGAGAGGCAGGGCCTCCAGCAGGTGACGGGTCGCCGCGACGAACGTGGCGGCGCTTTCCACCTCGGCCAACTCGACCAGCAGCTCACCGCGCTGCGCGGTCTGCACGGGCGTGTCGAACAGGGCGCGACGCAGCACGCGAGCGGCCTGGTCGCGCGCACCCCGGCGCACGGCGGCGCGGGCTGCGTCACGCAGCGAGTCCACGACCCACACGTCCTGGAACGACGGCACGGCCAGCAGGTGCGCCGCCACCTCCTCGGCCGGTCGGCCGGCCCTGTGCAGGGCCTTCGCGGCCGCGACGTGCAGGCCCTCCTCGTCCGCCGCGTCGAGGGCCCGCAGCACGGCCTCGCGGGCGACCGGGTGGACGAAGCGGGGAACTCCGCCAACCTGGCGCCGTACCACTCGCACAGCTGCGCCGGCAAGCAGGCCGAGCATCAGCGGTCGACTTCCACCGGCTACGGACACCAGGTGCCGAAAGCCGTGCAGCACGGCGTTCGCGGTGCAGACACCTCGACGACCTTCGACCACTGAGCCTTTTCATCGTGGTTGGCGGCGGGTCTCGATGTGGTGCAGGACGAGGATGGCCGCGACGATCGCGGTGGCTCGGCGTGGGCAGCAGCGGAGCTTGGCCAGTATTTTCCAGCCCTTGAGTAGCGAGACGGCGCGTTCACCGAGTGCGCGGATGCGGGCGTGTGCCCGGTTGACCGCCTGCTGACCGGGCGAGAGGTTGTGCCACTTGCCGCGGTACGGAACGCGGATGGGGCCGCCCGCGCCTCGGTAGGCCTTGTCCGCCCAGCACGGGATGTCCGCTGCGGTGAGGGCGTTGATGATGCCGTGGGTGCGGGCCGCGGTGAGGTCGTGAGCTGAGCCGGGCAGTGCGGGCGAGGTCCAGATCAGTCGCCCGGCGGGGTCGGCGAGGACTTGGACGTTCATGCCGTGTCGCTTGTGTTTTCCGGAGTAGTACGGGCGGTCGGCGGCGATCCGGTCGATCCGGAGCAGGGTGCCGTCGAGGATGACGTAGGCCTTGCGCGAGGCGACCCGCGTCGCCTCGGCGAGGTCGGGCGCCAGTGCGGCCAGGAGCCGGACGGCTTCGTGGATGTAGCGGCAGACGGTGGCCAGGCCGACGTCGAATCCGGCGGTCAGGCGGCTGTGGGTGTCGCCGTAACGCAGATGCGCCAGAACCAGCAGTGCTTGGCGTCCGGGGTTGAGTTTGCGCCACCTGCTGCCGATCTGACGGCGGTGTGCGGTCAACTGCCGGGTGAGGAAGCGGAGGTGTGAACTGGACAGGTCGATCGCGGATGGGTAGACAAGCACTCGAAGCTCTTGGCGATGGCCTTGCTCTTGGTCGAGAAGTCATTTACCGGGAGCTTCGCTACGTCTCTACCGCGACGCGCAGCCCACGCCACCAGGTTGGAAAACGCTCATTGTCACCACCTCACGGAGATCGTACGACCGAAGTGTCCGGTACGACGTGGCATTTCTGTACTGCATCGGCCTGCGTTCGTGAAATTCGTCCTGGCGACGGCGCTAGCCCTTTTCCTGACGCCGGTCGGGCCGATCTTGGCAGCGTCTGTGTGACCAACACCGTCGCATCAGACCGACCACCGCAGTTCTCGTTCAGGCACGGACGGAGGACCCGATCTGATCGCCGACTGAACCGCAGGACTCCACCCGCAGGTCGGCGCCGACGACAGCCCCGAGGTACCGCCGGGCCACAAGACACCCAACGCTCATCCGGTAGGGTCCGTCTCATGGGCAAGGGTGCCAGGAACCGCGCCAACCGCAGCATCGGCGTGTCCGCCGACGTCGGCTTGCTGCGTCGCAAAGGTGACAAAGGTCCCTGTGGCCTGTGCGGCGTTGTCGGGAAGTTGAGCCGAACCCATGTGCCGCCCCAGTCAGCGGGAAATGATCATGGCGTTCAACGAAATTACCTGCGATCGATGACTGTGAATGGACTGCAGACACAGACGGTCGACAGGAAGTCCGATGGCGGAATGCACGTCTACGGACTGTGTCAAACGTGCAACACGACCGCCGGGAAATGGGACGTTTCGTACGCGGAATTGGCCAATGGACTGAAGCACTGCTGGGCGACGGGATCCATCTTGGTGCCTGGCGACCGGATGCGCCTCCCCGCCGTGGAGTGCAGTCCCGGCGAGGCGGCCCGATCTGTCCTCATGGGCCTGTTCGGCGCCAACCATGTTCTTCATGACCGGTTTCCGGACCTCGCAGCAGGTTTGCTGGCAGGTACCGAGCCCCTTGCTCTTCCGCGGGAACTCCGGCTCCGACTAGCCCTTGCTCGGGGCACGGTAGGACGTCTCACCGGGGCTCTGCATTCCATGAAGGTCGCTGACACGAAGAGCGGTGTCATCGAATACCTACGATCCGACGCGGCAGTCTACTTCCCGCCGCTAGCCTGGAACTTAACTGACGAAGGATCGACTTACCTCGACGGGCAAGGGTGGGGCGATGCAAGCTCTTGGCTAAGCATACCCATCGGGGAACGACGAGACGTCAGCACCCTTTTCCCCTCACTCCCCCTTGTGCAAGAGCCAAGCCAGGACGCCCGCGAGTCGAACAGTTTTGTTCGTCTATTTTCCAACGATCTCACGCCGATCGTAGAATGCAGAGGGCTTCTTGTCGAGTAGAACCTTCTACATTTCGCACGGACGTGAGCGAGTGTGACGCATGACCGGGCGTTTCCGTACAGCTCGCAGCTTTGGTATGTGCCTGAATTTACGCCGGACCTACTTACCCAATGCCATGTCGACCTGACGTCGGATCTGCCTGTCGGTATCGATCGCGAGCTTCGTCACCTGTCGCTCGATCGGCTGCCCCTAGACTCGAGTCATGACTTTCACAGCATTGCACCGTGCTCTCGGGGTCGCACCGGGGCCGCTGACCGACGAACTGCTCGATGCGGCGGTGGCCACCGGTGTAGTGGAGGCAAACGACCTGGATTGGAAGCTTGAGCTGCCTCCGCTCAAAGGTCTCCCGCTGACGGACTTCCCCAAGGATGTCGCCGCGATGGCGAACAGCGGTGGAGGCGTGATCGTCTACGGGGTGCGCGAGTCGCAGAAGGCCGCGACCGGGCGGGTCGATGTCGGCGGGTTCGACGAGGTCTACGAGCGCGCGCTGCGCAGCGCCGCGATCACCGCCGTCTCCCCGCCCGTGTTCGGCCTGACCGTGCACCGCCTCGGAGCCGAGGGGAACCGGGCCGTTGCGGTGGAGGTCCCCGCGAGCGTGGACGGGCCGCATCTGATCTACAGGAACGAGTACTTCGGTGCGCCCGTCCGCAACGACTCCGACACCGTGTGGATGAAGGAGCGGCAGATCGAGGCCATGTACCGGGCACGGTTCGACGAACGCCGGCACGCCACCGAGGCTCTGGACAACCTGTACGCGGAAGCGGCTGCCGGGCGCGATTGCGACCAGCGGGCCTGGCTGATCGCAGTGGCCCACCCTCGTCTCCCTCGTTTCCGGGATCGCCTGACCCGTGATCAGGCCCGAGAGGTCCTGTCGAAGACCGAGGGTCTGGCACTGGTCTATGCGGGTCGCGGCGGCATCCATCCGTTGGAGAGCGTGGACCGGCTCAACCCGCGGCCGGGTCTGCGCCGGTGGGTCGCGGTGAACACCGCGACAGATGAGCGCTCGACGTGGAAGGAGTCGTGGATGAGCATTCACCACGACGGCTCGGTGTCGCTGGCGACCGGAGTCGGCGGGCACCGCGCGAGCAGCACCGCTCACTTCGCCGGTTGCGAGGTCGACGCCTCGAGCCTCGAGTGCGCGATCGCGGACGTCATGGCGCTCATCCGCGCCACCGCGGAAGCGACCGACAACGACGAGTACGACGTACGCGTAGGAATCGAGTGGACCGGCGGGCAACCGCTGACGATCCTGACGAGAGACGGCTTCGGTCACACCTACGACGGCGTATCGACCCCGCTGCACCGCTACGCGCCCGTCGAGACGACCGTGAACGCGGTAGAGCCCGCCCTGGACTACTACTGGCACGTCCACGACCTCGCCCAGGACTGTGTGAACCAGGGCGGTATCTCGAACGTGCGGATGATCCAGCCTCCAGCGCGCGACTACCAGCAGTAATCGAACGCATCGGGCCAGGCACCGGCGACAGAACAAGCAGGACCTCACGTCGACCGCGAGTCACCCTGGTGATCAGAAGCCTGGCGGCTGCTGCGCAGATTCCGCCGCTCCACCACCCGTATCACCGACCTGACCAGAGCCGTCCTCACACTTCACCTCAACACTGGATGAGGTTGGTAAAGGCTCACTGGATCCGACAGGAGGAGGTCGACCGCGACCGAGTCGGAGTAGCTCACCTTCGGTGGAGAAACGCGGCCCTCCTGGATTACACCATGACCATGACGGTGGCACCATCGACGACCACCCGCACAGAGCAGGACCTACGTCCGAACAGTTCCGCAAGCCCAAGGCGTGGCGCAGACCGCAGGAGTCCGTCACTCCCTAAGGCGTAGCGGCGGAGTCAGGCCAGCCACTGCACGAGCAGCAGGTGCACCTCGCGCTGGTCCTCCAGGATCAGGTACACCACCTGACCGGCGCGCTCAGGGCCGAAGCTCCAGTAGCGCACCGCCGCGCCGGGGTTGTCCTCGTGCTGCGGACGGCCGTTCCATGGCTGCAATTCCAACACCGCCAGCACCTCGGCATACGCCGACAGCGCCTCCACAGGCAGCGCGGCGACCTGCTCCAACGTCGCAGCGTCGGGCACGATGCGATACACCGGCTACTCGGCCCGCCCCTGACGCTGACGCAGCAGCGCCTTCATCTCCTCCAACGACACCGCATCCGGGTTGGCACCCAGACGCTGGACCTGCTCAGCCTTGGCCAGCATCCGGTAGTACGAGCCCGGGTCGTGCAACTCGCCGTAGGCGATGTGCCGCCACTTGCCCAACAGCTCCCGTACCCCGGCCAGGTCCTTGGACACCTTGGCCCGCTCCAGCACCAACTCCCACTCGCGGTCGAACTCCGCCACCAGCATCGGAGTCAGAGCAGCCCGGATCGCCACCGGATCGGCCGCAGGCACCACCGGATCGCCACCGGGAGGCATCGACGCAGCAGGAGAGGCCATGCCCCACCCTAACGCCCACCCGCAGCGGAGGTCCGCCGGCCCGGGAACCGACCGCAATGAAAGCCTGGGAGCGACTCGCGGCCGACGTGCTGAGCGTCGGGCCCGCGCATACCAGCGGCTCGTCATTGAATATCGGGGATAGTAGGGCACCGCCCTCCTCCGGCCGCCCCCCTGATAGGGACACAGAAGACTCACAGTAACGAGCACGGAACCCCATCGGAAAGCACGACTGAACGTTACTCATCCGATCGAGTGATATGCGTTCACCTGTTCGAGTCGAGTCAGGTTACCCTTATGTCAAGATCGTTTCATTTCGCGGCCCAGACCGTACGATTCCGTCCGGGAGTCGGTCACGGGAGGGCGTATGGGAGAACAGCTCGATTTGTTCGAGGCGTCGGCCTCCGCCATCGGATATCTCTTTCAACTGCGTAAAGCCCTCTTGTTCTGCGTCGAGCAACTACGGTCGGGGCCCGACTGGAGTGTCGCCGTGGAAGCCGGTGACGACATCGAGGTGAGCCACGAGCAGGGCCGCGACTTCTGGCAGCTCAAGCACCGCGCTCCCGGTACACGGATCACGGACGCGGCCTCCGACCTGTGGAAGAGCCTGCGAATCTGGGCGACGGAGTGGACCAAGCACGATCACAGCACCGACGCACCGACTTTCTTCTTGCTGACGACTGCGGACGCCCCTCCGGGTAGTGCCGCCTATCACCTGCGCCCGCCCGACACGGACGGCGCCCGGGACGAGACGACGGCTCTCGAACTGCTCGACCAGGCACGCGCGACCTCCAGGAGCAAAACCAACAAAGCAGCCTACGAGGCATGGGACAACCTGGACCTCCCGCAGAAGCGCGCCCTGCTCGCACGAGTGCAGGTACTCGACGCCGGACCCGACATCGAGAAGACGACAGCGCAGCTGACGGGCCTCGCCAATCTGGCCGTGGGGCACGAGCACGCGGAGAGGTTCGTACAGCGGCTGGACGGGTGGTTCCTCCAACGGGTGCTGGCCCAACTGCGCGACCGGTCGGCCGGTCCGGTGACCGGTCTGGAGTTCGACCAGGTGTTCAGCGAACGCCGTGACGAGTTCCGGCCCGGCAACCTGCGCATCGCCGACGACATCGCCGAAATGGACGCGACCGGCTCGGAGCATGGTGACAAGACCTTCGTTCATCAGCTGCGCCTGCTGGGAGTGAGCGATAATCGTGTTCGGCGGGCGGTGCGGGACTACCTGCGGGCGTTCACCCAACGGTCACGGTGGTCCAACGACAACCTGCTGCGGCCGGGCGAGTTGGGCAAGTACGAACGTCGCCTGGTCGAAGAGTGGGAGACCCGCTTCGACATCATGTCCGACGAGCTGGACGAGCAGGCCGCCGAGGCGGACAAGCTCCGCGAGGCGAAGGCGATCTACCGTTGGGTGGAGCAGGAAGCCCGGTTCGCGATCCGGCCGGGCTGTGACGAGCCGTTCGTCACCAAGGGGTCCTATCACATGCTCGCCGACGACATGCAGGTCGGCTGGCATCCCGACTTCGTGGCGAGGCTGATGGCCCTGCTGGAACCGGCAGCGGGCCGATGACCTCCGCCGTCTCCTGGAGCAGGGAGGAGCGGGCGCTGTTCAACCCCGCGTTCACCGGCCTGGTGTGCGCCCGCGTCGTCCAAGGCCACGCCGTCAAACACACCCCCGCCTGCCCGTTGCCCATCGTGGTCACGGCCGCCGTCATGGCCTTCCAGCCGGCCGTCCGCGAGCTGCTGCCGGGCAGTACCGCTGCCAGCATGACCAAGTGGGCCGAGGACAACGAGGCCGTCAAGGTCCACATGGCCGCCAACGTCCCCGGGCTCACCGACGTGGTGCGCCCGGGATTGCTGTTCGCGCTGCAGACCGGGGTGCTGACACTCGAGTCCTCGGCGTTGAGTCTGACCGGGCGCTCGATCCCCGCGAGCATCACCGGCTCGTCCCCGGAGACCGTCGCGATCCAGAAAGCCGCTCACATGCTGGGCCGGTGGCTACCCACCGCGGGCACCACCGCCACAGCCCTCACCCTGCTCGGAGTACGCCCGTGACGTGGCAGATCAAAGCACTGACCGTGTACGGCCACCAGGCCGGCCAGGTGCGCACACTGGACTTCGAACTGGGTGCCCTCAACATCGTCACCGGTGACTCCCGCACCGGCAAGACCTCGATCTGGACCATCACCGACTACTGCATGGCCAGTACCGACTACCCGGTCGGGGCTGGCGTCGTGCGCGACCACGTGGCCGTGTTCGCCATCCAAATCGTTAGCGGCGAGCGACAGTTGTTCGTCGCCCGCCCTGCACCGTCCAGCGGCACGACACCGGCACCCAGGCTGTGCCTGGTCTTCCAACAGCCGGGTGCCGGGCCGCTCGGGCGCGACGAGATGTCCTTCACTTTCCCCGTGGACGCGGCCCGCGGCATCCTCGCCGACTTTTGCGGCATCAACCGCACGGTGCGCCTGCCCACCACCAGGGGCAACACAATGTCCCCCTCGATCCGGCACGCCCTGTTCTTCTGCGCCCAAGCCCAGAACGAGGTAGCCAACCCCGACCTGCTCTTCCATTCCCAAGGCCGCGAACACCACACCCAGGCCATCCGCGACGTCTTCCCCTACTTCCTCGGCGCCGTCGACGCCGAGCAAGCCGTTCTGCGCGCCCAACTGCGCCAACTACGAGCCGACCTGCGCAACCACGAACGCGCCCTGGCCCAACAGGAAGCCGCCGCACCCGCACCGGGACAGGCACGCGCCCTGGTCAGGGAAGCGATCGAAACATCACTGCTCCCCCAACAACCGGTGGACGACCTCACGCTGGAGGACGCCTTCCGACTGCTCACCGACGCCACACGCGCCCCGCTTCCCGGTGTGCCCGACACGCCAGCGGACACCGACGACCCGCTCGTACGCCTCGAACAACAGCGAGAACAACTACGCGCCGACTACCAGCGCTCACGAGCACGGCTGACGGACCTGAGGCAATCGCTGAACGAACGTGGCGACTTCCTTACCCACGCGCTGGACCAGCACGAGCGGCTCACCTCGCTCAACCTGTTACGCATCCAGGACGAGACCTCCACCGACCAGTGCCCCGTGTGCGGCAACGGCGTCTCCAGCGTCAACGAGGTCGTCTCCGCCCTGCGCGCCGACCTCGAACACCTCGACGCCAACGTGGTGTTCGTCAACGACGACACCTCCCAAGTCCAAGCGCTGATCGCTCAGGAGGAGGAAACGCAGCGCGGACTACGCCTGGCGCTGAACACCAACCGCGACGAGCGCGAAGCCCTCGAAGCAGGCATTCGCGTCGCCTCACGCTTCCGCGACAGCACCCTCCGCGCCGCCTCGGTCAAGGGCCGGATCAGCCTCTTCCTCGAAACCACCAGCCGATTCACGGCCGCGCCGCGTATCGCGGACCAGCGCAATGAGCTGCAGGCACGCATCGAAGAGCTGGAAAACACTCTCGGCGATGACGTCCAAGCCGATCGCGTGAACAGCAGCCTCTCGCTGATCAACCAGAAGATCTCCGCCAAGGCCCGCGCGCTGCAACTGGAACACTCCCAGGTACCCGTGCGTCTGGACCTGCGCCGCCTCAGCGTCGTGGCCGACACCACCGCCGGCCCCGTGCCTCTCAACGAGATGGGCGGCGGCGAGAACTGGCTCGGCTACCACCTGGCCACGCTGCTGAGCCTGCACGAATGGTTCACCGAACACGACCGACCCGTGCCGCGGCTGCTCATCCTCGACCAACCCTCACAGGTGTACTTCCCCGCCGACTACAAAGGCGCCGGGCTGGAACCCGCACGCGAGTCCGACAGGATCTCCCTGCTGCGCGCCTACCAGGTCATCGCCGACACCATCACCAGTCTCGGCGGTGCCTTCCAGGTGATTGTTATGGAACACGCCGACCTCGAACACGAGGTCTTCAGCACCGCGGTCACACAACGCTGGCGACAAGGCCAAGGTGCACTGGTACCGCATGACTGGATCAACGCGTGATCGCCAACGGAAGCCAAGACAACACCCCTGCCACCACTACCCGGTCATCCATGAACATAACGTCCACCAGGAGGTCACCGTGGCCAACGCTTCCGAGAGCGGATCCGGGGAGCACACCGTCAGATCCCTGGACGATCAACGACGAAAGCACAGTCCCGCCCAACCGCGACTTCGGGAGGCCCCGAAGCCCGTCGACGCACGTGAGGCTCGCCTGGTTGACGACGCACTCAACAGTCTGAACTCGCTCGAACACCAAGTGGGAACAAGGGCGTTGTATCTGGCGATCACTCAGGTTCACGATCACGAAAGTGACTTCATGGCGCGCGCACGCAGCGCTGTACCGGAGTTCGTCGACATCGCCCGTGAGTTGATGGAGGGCGTCGGAATGACGCTTCCTCCTCCAGGTCCGCGCAAGACTCCCATCCCACCCCAAGCAGCGAACACAACGTGACGATCTCCCATAACGGTGCACTGGCGTGTCCGGATCCGACTCCGCAGGAACGCCTGCTTGTCACCGTCGCCGTGCAGGGTGCCGAGTACGCGTGCAGCGCGCTCACCGTCGAAGATCTCGTCGAGATGACCGACCCCGCTCACGTGATCAGGGCCGATGTGATTCGGGACCTGCTCCTCGGGCGTCATGGAGAGCTCGACCCTCGCGGCGTGCGCGTGTCCGGGGCGCGGATCGTGGACAGACTCGACCTGGACCACGTCACCGCTGCGGCCGGTGTCGAGTTGCTCGGGTGTGTGATCACAGAACCGATCACCGTGGAGTAGGGACTTGACCCAAGGCTGCGTAGTTAGGATTCGCAGAGAAATAACCCGTAGATTTCGGTCTTGGGCTGTCATGCTTGTGGTGTGAGCCTGGTCGAGGATGCAGGGGCAGCGCTGGCGGCGAAGTTCGAGGTGCTGTTGCCGCATCTGGACGAGCGTCAGCGGCGGCTGCTGCTGGCCGCGGAAGCCAGGGTGTTGGGACACGGTGGGATCAGGCTCGTCGCCCGCGCCGCGGGGGTGCGTGAGGCCACGGTGTCCCTGGGGGTCACGGAGCTGGAGTCCGGCGAGGCCCCGCTCGGACGGGTGCGCCGTCCCGGCGGGGGCCGCAAACGCGTCGCCGACCTCGACGCGGGGCTGCGTCCGGCGTTGCTGGCCCTGGTGGAACCGGACGTGCGGGGTGATCCGATGTCGCCGCTGCGGTGGACGACGAAGTCCACCCGCAAACTTGCCGCCGAACTCACCGCCCGGGGCCACCGGATCTCCGCCGACACCGTCGCGGACCTGCTGCGGGAAGAGGGCTTCAGCCTGCAGAGCAACGCCAAAACCCTGGAGGGCAAGCAGAATCCCGACCGGGACGCGCAGTTCCGTTACCTCAACGAACAGGTCAAGAACCACCAGGCCGCCGGGCAACCGGTGGTCAGCGTGGACACCAAGAAGAAGGAACTGGTCGGGCAGTATGAGAACGCGGGCCGCGAGTGGCGCCCCGGCGGCGACCCGGTCAAGGTCGACACCCACGACTTTCCCGACACGACCCTGGGCAAGGCCGTGCCCTACGGGATCTACGACCTGGCCGCCAACACCGGCTGGGTCAACGTCGGCACCGACCACGACACCGCCGCGTTCGCCGTCGAATCGATCCGCCGTTGGTGGAAGACGGCCGGCCGCAACATCTACCCGCAGGCCGGACGCCTGCTGATCACCGCCGACGCGGGCGGCTCCAACAGCTACCGCACCCGCGCGTGGAAGGCCGAACTGGCCGCCCTGGCAGTGGAAACCGGTCTGACGATCACCGTGTGCCACTTCCCTCCCGGAACATCCAAGTGGAACACGATCGAGCACCGGCTGCTCTCCCACATCACCATGAACTGGCGCGGCCGGCCTCTGACCAGCCACGAGGTCATCGTCAACACCATCGCCGCGACCACCACCCGAACCGGGCTGACCGTCCACGCCGAACTCGACACCGGCACCTACGACACCGGAGTCCGCGTCAGCGACGGACAGATGGACGCGCTGCCACTGGACCGGCACGAATGGCACGGCGACTGGAACTACACCCTGCGACCCGAGACATACCCCCGGATCCCCGTCACCACCCCCGACCCGTTCGACCGACCCAGCCCCGATGTGGCCTGGCTGTGCCACCCCTCCATCACCGGCCTGCCCACCCGCGACTGGCACACCCTCATCACCGCGCTCACCGCCCCGCACGAGGAGCAACGCGAAGCCCTGCTGGCCACACGACGCGGCCACCGCCCCCGCCACAAAGGCGGTCCCGACACCGGTCGACGCCCGGTCCTGACCCTGGCCGACCGGCTCCTGGCCACCGTTCTGCACTACAGGTCGGGCCTGCCCCAGGTCGCCGTCGCCGTCCTGTTCGGCGTGCGCCCCGAAACCATCAACAAACGCATCCGCGACATCCGAAACCTGCTCGACCAGACAGGCCGGACCATCCACCCCGCCGAACACCGCCTCACCAGCCTGGACGACCTCTACAACCTCGCCCACACCGCAGGCATCACCATCCCGGACAGCACCACACCAGCGAGTTAATGATCTGCAAGCCCTAACTACCCGGCATTGGGTCAGCGCCCGGTACAACACCCGCCGACTGCACTCCAGCCTCGGCTACCTCAGCCCCGCCGCCCTCGAAGCTACCCGGCACCACCCGGTGAACCGGGTTGCTTGACCACACTCATCGACCCTGTCCGTCAAACGGGTCAACCCCACCACCGGCCCACCGGCTACCGGAGCATCGTCCAGCTCCGGTCATAGCGGCTATGTACCCAACTCGACCGGACACCACAGGAAGGCCGCACGCTGTTGTCACCATCGTGCACGTCCAGATCCGCACAGCCGCAGAAGTCCGCTCGACCCGCTCCACCACCACGCTGGCAAGGTATGGCAGCAGGGCTGTCAACCAATTACGATCACACCCCGGTCATGATCACGGACCCGCGACACCTACCAGCAGCCACCCGAACTCGTTGATCACGCAATCAGTGACAGAGCCGCTCGTTTGACCCCGAACCGGCCAAGCGGGGCGGCAGCACCTGCCCCGCCGGGTCCGGCCGCCGGGAGGCGGCGGCCGGACCCGGTGCCCTCCTCAGGGCAGCGTGGCGGTGGTGGACCAGAGCGTCACGCTGCCGGTCCTGAACCACGCCTTGGCCCACCGGGGCGAGGGCACCCACGTCCACAGCGGCGCGTTGCACCGCAGGGCGTCACCGTTGGCCACCACACCGCCGCACACGCGGTGCGGCAGTGCCGAGTCCTTGATGTAAACCCACAGTTCGGCCTGGACGGCGACCCCGCTGCTGTTGCGGATCTCCGCCCACGCGTCGGTCAGCCCGCCCGAGGTCGCCACGCACACGCTCCCCCTGGTGCCAGCCATGATCGTCGTCCACGGCGTGCACGTCTGCTGGTCCGCGGCGTGCGCCGGGCCCGCCGACAGGACCACCGCGCCGATCACCGCCACCAGCGCGCCGACCAGCCCCCTCCGCCACCGGCGCATCCCGACCACTGGGATCACCACTCGCGGATGGCGATGTCCTGGACGCCGTTCCAGCACCAGCCGGCGCTGATCGACCCCCACCGGTAGTGCGGCGTGGTGGTGATGCCGCTGACGGCGGTGGACCCGCCCACGCACGTGACCGTGATGGACCAGGCCACGTTGCCGTCCCACGAGCCGTTGTAGCAGGAGGCGTCACCGTGGTAGAAGCCCAGGCTCGCGCTGGTGCTCAGGGTGCAGTACATGTTGGTCTTGGGGGTGGACAGGATCACCGAGCCGGGCGGCGCCGCGTTCGCCACCGCGCTCCCACCCGCCACGGCCCCGACCGCCAGCGCCCCCGCGACCGCCGCCTTCCCCGCCTTGCGGAGCAATCCGTTCATCGTGTCCCTCGCTCGTTCCCCTCGTGGTGCGGCCCCTCGCCGCGCCAGGTGATCCTCCGACCGGCCACGTCCCGGTGCCAGGGCCACAAACGCCCCGTTCCGGCCGAACCAGTCCACTTCGGACCACTACCCGGGTCGGAGTGGGCCGGTAGTGGCCCTCGGCCCCGCAGCGGGCGGGTGGTGTCCTCGACGTCCCGGCGCAGCACGCGCCGGAACGTCACGCAGGAGGAACCCATGCGCATGTCCCGTCTCACCCGGCTGGTCGTCGGCGCCGCGGTCGCCGCCGCCGCGCTCGTCGTGCCCGCGACCTCGGCCCAGGCCGCGCCGATGACGTGCTCGGCGTGGAGCTCGATCGACAGCATGTGGATGCCGTGGGTGCAGGCCATCGCGTGCCTGGAGTACAGCGGCACGTCCAAGCGCGCCCAGTACTGGGTGACCAACAGCCAGTCGTTCGGCGCGGTCACCATCAACAAGCTGGAGGTCGGCACCAGTGTCGAGGGCTGGCCGATCCAGTGCCTGAACGCGCCGATGAACCTCCAGCCGGGCAACACCCTGCACTGCGAGTCGCCCTGGGTGACCGACACCAACGCGTGGGCCGACTGGGCCTACGGCGACCTCAACTTCGTCAACACCATGACCCCGTACGCCGACTGGAGCATGAAGATCTCGCCCACCCTCTGAGCCGCCCCCGGCCGGCCCGGGCCGCTCCCCCGAGCCCCGAGCCCCGAGTCCCGTGCCCGCCCCCAGTGGTCCTGCGCAGGCCGCGCCGAAGTGGACCTGCCGGTCACCGGCGGGCGGGCACGACGCTCGACCAGCCCACCCCACCGGACTCGAGAGGACGAGCGATGAGCGAGAACGACCTGTCGCCGCAGGACGAGCCGAACCGGATCGTCAGCCGACGCCGGTTCCTGTACCTGACGGGCGCCGGCGGCCTGGTGCTCGCGGTCGTCCCGTCGGGCGGGCCACCCGGCGCGGAGCGGGACCTCGCCCTGGCCGCCAACGCCACCCGGACCCTGCACCTGCGCCGCCGCGAGGACTCGCTCAACCTGCGCGTGGACCTGTTCAACGCCGACGTGGTGCAGACGGCGGGCGGGGCGGAGCTGCGCAGGGTCACCGCCGGCAGCGCGTACCTGGTGGTGCACTTCCCGCCGCAGGCGGTGCTGGAGCGGCTGCTGACCGACCCGCTGCGGCTGGGCGACCTGCCGCTGCCCACCCGGGTGTCCGGCCCCAGCCGGCTGGCCTTCGACATCACCGCCGCGCTGCCGATGGCCGCCACGCTCGACGCGCTGCTGGGGTGGACCGGTTTCACGCCGCGCCTGGCGCCGACCGCGACCACCCAGACCACCTCGGCGCTGGTGGCCCCGACCGACACGCAGACCGCGCTGGAGCTGCCCTGGCGGGTCGTGCTGTCGCCGAACGAGAACGAGGGCTGGGACCACTCCACCACCCCGGTGACCCGCAACGGGTGGACCGAGCTGTGGCACACCCGCATGGGCGCCCGGACCGCGGGCGGCGAGGTCGACGACCACGCCGAGGGCCGCACGGTCCGGGCCGTCTGGCTCACCGACCCGCAGATGGCGACGTGGGCGCAGAACCCATCGTCCGTGCCCACCGGCAACACCGACGACGTCGACCACCTGCTCACCGCGAAGCAGCGGTTCTCGATCGTGCGGCTGTCGAGCGACCCGACCCTGCGCGCCGGACTCGACGCGTCGCTGCCCAAGCCGATCGACGTGGCCGAGCTGACGTTGAGCAGCCTGGGAGCCACCCTCGACGCCGACGCCAGGTGGAACTACCCGGCCAACGCCGCGCTGGACCTGCGCGGCTGGCAGCACCGCACCACCTGGGGCCGCGACCACTTCGTGCGCACCCAGAACGCGGGCTTCCTGTTCCCCTACGGCCACCGCGCCGCGCTGGTGCAGGTCGCCGAGCGGCAGGTCGCGCGCCGCCCCAACCCCGACGGCAGCCCCGGCCCCTGGTACGCCTACCTGCGCCGCACGGAGTACGTCGTGGTGCAGCAGCCGGTGCGCACCTACCAGGGCGACGGTGCGATGCCGCGCGCGGGGCGCAAACTGCCCTTCACCGCGGTCCGCGTGCTCACCCGCGCCACCCCGCCGCTGACCACCGACCGGATCGACTTCGCCAACCCCGGCGGCGCGGTGAACTCGTTCGTGCCGCGGGTCGCCGGCGCGCCGGGCACGCCGTTCGCCTTCCACCTGCGCGGCACCGACCACGACGGGCACGAGGTCGACTTCACCGCGCCGGTGGTGTTCGTGCCCGACGCCACGGCCGCCGGGTCGACCACCCTGCTGAACGCGATACAGACCGCCTACAACACCTCCACGAGCCCCGACGCGGTCGCCGTGCGCTCCGTCGACACCGGCGGCCGGCGGATCGCCCTGGCGTCGCGCGGCCCGAACCCGATGGGCAGCACCACGGCCAACGCCGACCGGCTCGTGCTCAACTCCGAGGCCGCCCTCGGGGACCGGGCGGCGCTGCTGGCTGCGGGCAAGGCCCCGTTCTACCCGCACCTGGAGCGGGCCGTGCTGCGGCTGCCCGAGGTCGCCGCGCTGACCGGCGGGTCGGTGGCCGCCACGGCGTTCGAGTACGCCTCGGTCTACCTGACCAACGGCATCGACCACGCGCTCAACCGCGGCGGGGTCTACCTGACCGTGCACCCGTCCGCGTCACCGCCCGCGCTGGACTTCTCCGCCGCCGCCACCGGCGGCGTCGCCACGCCCGGCGGCGCCATCCGCGGGCTTTCCGCGCCCAAGGGGCCGATCACCGCCGACCCGATCCAGGTGGCCAAGGAGCTCTACGACCCGGCGCAGATGTTCGGCGACGTGGACAAGGCGAAGGTCCTCGGCGGCATCCCGATCAAGGACCTGCTGCCCGTCTTCGACCCCAACACCACCAACCCGGACGCCGCGCCGACGCTGAACCACCGCTACCGGGAGGACATCTCCGCCAGCGAGTGGACGGTGATCTGGACCCCGAAGGTGGAGGCGGGCCCCAAGCAGCTGCCGGTGTTCGAGCCTCTGCCGCTGCCCACGAGCGAGCCGTCGGCCAGGACGCTCACCGTGCTCGCCGTCCACACCAGCCCGGACAAGGCCGGCGTCGACGCCTCCTACCGGGTGCACGGCGAGGTCCGCGACTTCGCCCTGCACCTGTTCGGCAAGCAGGGCAGGTGGCGGGTGATCTCGCTGGTGTTCGACAACCTGCGGTTCACCCAGGCCACCGGCGCCAAGACGACCGTGGACTGCCGGATTCGGGAGGTCAGCTTCCACAACGCCTTCAAGTTCGTCGAGGAACTGGCCGAGATGTGCTCGTTCCTGGGCGGAAAGGTGGACATCGCGGTCGGCAGCGGGGGCGTCCAGGCCGGGCTGCGGTTCGCGGTGCCCACCGTCGCGCTGGGCGTGTTCGAGCTCAAGGAACTGGTGGTGCACGCGGCCGTGGCGGTGCCGTTCGACGGCAGCGCCGTGCGGGTCACCTTCGACCTGAACACCCGCGACCGACCGTTCAACCTGCGCATCTCCTGGTTCACCGGCGGCGGTTACGCGGGCATCGCGCTGGGCGCCGACGGCCTGGAGCGGCTGGAGGTCGGCTTCACCTTCGGCGCGGCGCTCTCACTGGACGTCGGCGTCGCCAGCGGCGGGGTCGAGGCCGTCGGCGGCATCTGCTACGTGCTGGAACGGGTCAAGGTCGTCGAGAACGGCGCGGAGGTGGTGCGCCAGCAGGTCGGCCTGACCGCGTTCCTGCGGCTGCGCGGCAGCCTGCGGTTCCTCGGCCTGGTCAAGGTGTCGGTGGAGTTCTACCTGGGCCTGACCTACCAGGAGAAGGCCGACGGCAGTTCGGTGCTCGTCGGCGAGGCGAGCGTGACCGTCTCGATCGAGGTGTGGCTGTTCAGCGAGACCTTCACCGTCCGCACCCGCCGCGAGCTGGCCAAGACCGCCGCGCCCGCCGCCCGGGGCACGTCCGGCCGGGACCGCGCGGCCTTGGCCGCCGCGCCGGAGGTGCCGTCGCACCCGTTCGGCGCGGCCTTCACCCAGCAGGACTGGACCGAGTACTGCGCCGCGTTCGCACCCGTGGGGGCATGATCATGAGCAAGCAGACCATCACCTGGACCGTCCTGCCCAACGGGGTAACCCCGGCGCTGGACGTGGTCCGGTTCTCCGTGCACGTCGCGCCGCGACTGCTGCCCGACCCCGCGCCCGGCGTGCTGGCCGGGTTCCCGGACTGGACCGACTGGCCGGCGCGGGTCGCCGGGGCGACGTTCCGGCTGGAGTTCCCCGACGTCACCGACCCGGCCACCGGCGGACCGGTGCGCGCCGTCGCCCGGCGCGTGTCCACCCCGGAGAGCAGGCGTTGGACGGCGCTGTTCACCGGCACCTCGCCCGTCGACGGGCACGCGCTGACCAGGTTCGCCCGCCGGCGCATCCGCTCCTACCCGACCCGGCACGTGCGCGACTTCGTCAACCAGCGCTACGGCCGGTTCGGTGCCCGCTCGCCCGAGCGGGCACCGACGCTGGACGAGCTGACCGCGGCCGACGCGTTCGGGCCCGTCGGGTTCGAACTGGACAGCGACCGCGTCAAGCCCGGCTGGGAGCGCAAGCGGGTGCTGCGCGACCAACTGGAGGCCCTGCTGAACCCCGGCTCGCAGGACCCGGCCCAGTGGGCGGTGCCGTTCCGCCCCGGCGACGCCGGCACCGCCGACGGGATGGCCCTGACCTTCCTCCAGGCCGAGCGCTTCCACCGCAGGCGCGACGCCGTGGTCGGCGATCTGCCGCCGCTGCCCGCGCCCAAGCCGGACTTCCACCAGGTGGTCGCGATGACCCGCGAGCACAACCTGCTGCAACGGCTGCTCGGGCTGGTGCTGGACTTCGAGTCCACCGACCCGCTGGTGCTGAACCTGGTGCGCGGCAACGAGCGGATCACCCGCGTGCGCCTGGTCACCGACCTCGTGCCGAAGCTGGGCACCGCGGCCGCGGTGCACGTGCGGCCCACGATGCGCTGCCGGATCGGCAAGGGGGCAAGCGGGCACGTGTTCGGCGCGGTCCCGCTCGACGGCGACAGCGACCTGCGCGACGGCCTGCTGCGGGTCGGTGACACCGACCGGTTCGCGGTGGTGCAGGTGGACCCGGACAGCGCGGCGCTGGCCGTGCGCCAGTTCGCCGACACGGTGACCCGGCTGCGCGTCGAGCGCGGCGGCCAGGTCCGCAAGCGCAGCACGAGCACGCCGGACGAGCAGGCGCTGCCGGTGCTGCGCACCACCGGGTTCTCGGTGGGCAGGCTGTCGCGCGCGGCCCGGCTCGCCCGCAAGATCGAGCGGAACCGCGCGGTCAACGACTCGGCGTTCACCGCGGGCGGCGACAAGATCACCGACGAGATCGCGCTCGACGCCGACGACGTCGTCCGCGGCTACCGGTGGGACGTGCGCGACGAGACCGCCGGGCAATGGTTCTCCCTGATGTGGCGCGACGGCGCGTACGTGTTCGTGCGGTCCGGCAACGAGGAGGTGAAGGTGCTGGAGGAGACGGCGGCGCAGACCGCGCCGACGACCTCCGGCACCACCGGCGACGAGGACCTGTACCTGCAGGAGTCGCTGGTGCACTGGGGGGGCTGGAGCCTGGCCGCCGAGCGCCCCGGCAAGGCGCTGACCGAGGACAACGGCCTCGACGACGCCGAGGAGCCGCTTGACGCGAACTTCCCGCTCCGCACGCGCTTCGGCGCCCGCGCGCTGCCGCGGCTGCGGTTCGGCAGGCGGTACCGGATGCGGGCGCGGGCGGTGGACATCGCGGGCAATTCGCTGACCTCCGAGCAGGCCGACGCCGTCACCGACCCGGCGCTGAGCACCGCGGCGGAGACCTTCCGCCGGTTCGAGCCGGTGGCCGCCCCGGAGGTGCTGCTGCGCTCGTCGCCCGGCGAAGCCGAGTCGCTGGAGGTGGTGGCGCTGCGCGGCAACACCGGCAGCGACACCGCGGTGGGCGCCGCCGACCGGCACGTGCTGCCACCGCGCACCAGCGTGCAGGTCGCCGAGCAGCACGGCCTGCTCGACCAGGGCACCGCGGGCCGGCCGATGAACGCCGCCCGCTACGCCGAGCTGGTCGCCCGCGACGCCGCCGTGCTGGAGCAGGACACCTCGGCCCGCGCCCTACCCGCACCCGCGGACCGGCACTGGTACTACGACACCGACCAGCTCGCCGTGCCCTACCTGCCCGAGCCGCTGGCCAGGCGGATCCTGGTGCGCGGCCTGCCCGGCTCCACCACGTCCACCACGATCACCGCGGTCGACCAGACCACCTGGCCCGCCGCCAAGGGCTTCCGCATCCGGCTCCAGCAGGGCACGCCCGGCTGGACCTGGAGCGAGTCCACGCGCCTGCTGACCGTGCGGCTCATGCCCGGCGACAGCTACCGGCTCCAGCTCTCCGCCCAGTTCGACGCGGCCGACCTGGACCTGATGGCGCTGTGGCCGCTGATCCAGCAGGCCGCCGCCGAGTGGAACGCCGCCCACCCCACCGACCAGGTGGACATCCCCGCGGTGCGGCAGTCCGCCGTCGGCGGCAGGCACTGGATGTTCACGCCCGCCCGCACGGTCACGCTGGTGCACGCGGTGCGCACGCCGCTGGCGGCCCCCGACCTGAGCGGGGTCGCGGTCACCCGGCCCACCGAGGGCCGGGTCGGCTCCACCCACGCGCTGGTGGGGTCGAGCATGCAGATCAGCCGCAAGAGCACCGGCAGCGTCGAGTTCACCGCCCGGTGGCTGATGCCGGTCGACGACGGCGGCCCCGACCCGGTGACGCCGCGCGAGTTCCGCGCCGCCCCGTTCACCGTGCGGGTGGAGCCCGTGCACGGTCCGGCGCCCGCCACCGAGGCCATGGCGTTCCAGGGGCGGCACGAGTTCGGCGACACCCGGTACCGCCGGGTGCGGTACGAGGCGCGGGCGGTCACCCGCTTCAGCGAGTTCTTCCGGGAGCACCGGGAGGTCGCCTTCAGCGGCGACCGGCACAGCCTCGGCGTGCCGGTCGACCCCGCCCACCTGACCCTGGTGGACCGGGCCACCCGGCTGGAGTACCAGCCCGCACCGCCCGGTGCCACCGCGGCGGACGCCACCACCGGCGACTACGTGGTGACCGACGCGACCACCGGCACGTTCGAGCGCACCGCGCGCGGGCGGCTCACCTCGCCGCGCACCCTGGAGGTGGCGTTCGTCCGGCCGACCACGCGCAGCGCGGCTGCGGTCGTCGAGGAGGACGTCCGCAGCACGGCCCGGCCCGCGGCGCCGAAGGTCCGCCAGGTGGTGCCGATCTTCCGGTGGGAGAACCCCGCGCCGGGGCGGAGCGCGCGGCGCGGCGGCGGGCTGCGGGTGTACCTGGACCGGCCGTGGTGGTCCAGCGGCGACGGCGAGAAGCTGGCCGTGCTGCTGTGGCCGGACCCGGCCACCGACGTGCCGCAGCACCTGCGCGGCGCGGTGACGACGTGGGGCAACGACCCGGCGCAGCACGGCGCCTCGGTGGCCGACGACGTGCTCCAGGACTCGTTCCCGCTGGCCACCCACTTCGGCACGGGCATGACAGTGCCCGAGTTCCCGGGCACCGAGCTGAAGCTGGCCGCGCACGACGTGGCCTACGACGCCGGGCGCGGCCTGTGGTACTGCGACATCCGCGTCACCCGGCAGGGCGAGACGCCGCTGGAGGGCTACTTCCCGTTCGTGCGGCTGGCGCTGGCCCGGTTCCAGCCCATGTCGGTGGCGGGCTGCCACCTGTCCTCGGTGGTCACCGCCGACTTCGCGCAGCTCGCGCCGGACCGTTCGGTGGTGGTGACCGGCAGCGGCGCCACCCGCGCCGTGCAGGTGAGCGGACCGGGTGCGACGGTCACCCAGTCGGGTCGGCTCAACGAGGTCTGGGTGAGCGTCGAACGGGAGCTGGCCGGTGTGACCGACCCGGTGCTGCGCTGGCAGCCGGCCGGCGCCGGGTTCGCGACCACGATGAGCACCCCGGTCACCAGCGGGGGCGTGCTGACCTGGTCGGGCACGGTGTCGCTGCCCACCTGGACCGGTGCGCTGCGGCTGGTCGTCGAGGAGTTCGAGGTGCACCGGGACGGCAGCGGCGGCCTCGCGGCCACCCGCTTGGTGCACACCGACACCGTGCCGCTGTCGTGAGAGTCGTGTCGGGATGACCGTGAGAGGAGCGCGCCGTGCCGCTGGGGACGATGGAGGTCCTGCTGATCCTGCTGGTGCTCGTGCTGCTGTTCGGCGCGAGCAGGCTGCCGAAGCTGGCGCGGTCCCTCTCGGACGCGCGCCGCGAGCTGCGCCGGGGTGACCCGGAGGGGTGAGCGAGGACGAGACGAGGCCGGTGCCCGCCGGGCACCGGCCTCGTCTCCTGCGCCACCCGGTCTCGTGCCACCCGGACCGCCGCTCACGCGCGGCGGCTCGCCGGTGGCCCACCAGGGGTGGGCCACCGGCGACGGCTCACCAGGGGCTGCCGCCACCTTCGCCGCCGCCGTCGTCCTCGCGACCGGCGGCGATCACGTCGGTGCCCCAGGGGCTGCCGCCGCCCACGCCACCCCCGCGAGTGGGGACGGCGTCGGTTCCCCAGGGGCTGCCACCGCCCTCACCGTCGTCGTCGCGAGCCGCGACCGCGTCGGTGCTCCAAGGGCTGCCACCACCCTCACCGGAGCCCCCGCCACTGCCGCTGCCGTACGTGCACCACGAGATGCCCGCAATGCCGTTCTGGTTGTAGTTGTTGACGTTGCGCGAGTCCACGTAGCCCCACAGGCCGCCCGAGGCGGTGGCGTTGGGCACCCAGGCCCACAGGTAGAGCTGGGTGCCCCAGACCCCGCCGGGACCGTGCGTCTGGCAGGACACGTAGATGTCCTCCCAGGACGACTCGCCCATGGTGGTGTGCCACTGGTCGTAGACGGCGGTGTAGGAACCGTAGGCCGTCATCCACGCGGCCGCGGCCGATGCCTCGCCCGCCGTGACGGCGGGTGCGACGGTGGCCAGCGTCAGCGCGGCGCCGGCGACCCCCTTGCGGATGTTCATCGACTTTCCCTCCCCTTGTCGTTGTGCGTGCACCGCGCGGATCGCGCGGGAATCCCCGGGCCTGCGCTTCACAGGCCGATCGCCCGGTCGGCGGCGGTGTGCTCGGCGCTCAGCACGGCGATCAGCTCGTCCAGCGCCGTGCGCAGCGCCCGCTCGGGCAGGTGGCCGTGCCCGAGCACCAGCCCGTTGCCCGCCGGTCGCCCGGGCAGGTGGTAGGAGGCGAGCGTGGGCACCACCACGCCGCGCCCGAGCAGTTCCACGCGCACCCGCTCGGCGTCGAGCCGGTCGGGCAGGTGCGCCACGACCACGCCGGGCGCGCCCGCCGGCGCCGGGCGGACCGCGGGCGCCAGGGACGTGAGCGCGGCGCGCACCAGCGCGTCCTTGCGCTCGAACAGGCGCCCGAGCTGGTGCACGCGGCGCACGACGTGCCCGCCGTCCAGCAGGTGCGCCATGGCCGACTGGGCCACGTGGGACGGCTGCTCGTCGTCCCGGCGCGGCGCCCGGTCGAGGTTGCCGAGCAGGTCGCGGTGCAGCAGCGCGTAGCCGACGCGCAGCGACGGCGCGAACAGGGCGCGGAAGTCCCCCACCAGCGCGGTGCGCGGGCCGGCCAGGTGCAGCAGCCGGGGCAGCGGCGCGGCGCGCGGCGCGACGTGGTCGCCCACCACCTCCACCAGCAGCTGGCCGTCCTCGCGACGGGCCCAGTCGGCCAGCTGCTGGCGGCGCAGCGCCGACACCACCGCGCCGTGCGGCGCCACCCCGTCCGGTGAGACGACCACCGCCGCGCAGGCGGGCGGCACCGTCCCGGTCCAGGAGCCGTCGCGGTCCACCGGCAGCGCCACGACCGGGTGGCCGCCGTCGCCGACCACCTGCCGCAGCACCGGCGGGGCCGGGTCCTGGACGGCGACGCGCCCGCCGGGGCGGCCCAGCGCGTCCAGTGCCAGCCGCAGCCCGTGCGGCAACCCCGCAGTGATCAACACCTGGTGCTCGCCGCACACCAGGCCGCGGGTGCGCCGCAGGTGCCCGGCCACGGCCCGGCGCAGCTCCGGCAGGCCGCCGCGGGGCAGGTCGCTCACGGGCGGCGGCTGAAAGCTGGCGTGCCGCCACGCCGCGCGCCACGCGGCCAGCGGGAAGCCCTCCCCAGTCGCCTGGCCCGGCGTGCAGTCCACGCGGTCGGCGCCGGCGGCCGGTGGCGCGCAGGGCGTGGGCAGACCCGCCGGGCGGCGGGCGACGTAGCTGCCCGAGCCGTGCCGCCCCTCCAGGTAGCCGCGGGCGTAGAGGATCTCGTAAGCGGCCAGCGCCACCCCACGCGAGACGTGGAGGCGCTCGGCCAGCGTCCGCGTCGAGGGCAGCCGGCAGCCGTGGTCGAGCAGACCGCGGTCCACCGCGGCCGCCAACTGCTCCGCCAACTGCTCCTGCAGCGGGCGACGCCCGGTGCGGTCCAGCTCGATCGGGACGGTCAGGCTCTCCGAACTGCGCATCTCTCCCCCTGCTGTGGCAGTACCGCCCCCGTCGGCGCGAGCGGCACCCGGTTGACCTCGACGATCCGCTCGAAGGGCACCCCCGCCCCGCGAAAGGCGGTCTCCAGCTCGCCCGGCGCGTTCCCGGTGAGCAGGCAGAAGTAGCTGTCATCGCCCGGTATCGCCAGGCAGCACGCCAGCTCGACCGCCCCCAACCCCGCGACGAGCACGCCGCGCACCGCGCCGGCCACCTCGTCGGGATCCGCGCCGGGCAGGTAGCACTCCACCAGGAACAGCCGGGCCGCCCACTGTTCCGCCGTCTCCGTCATGCCGCCAAGCCTGCGGCCCTGGCACCCCCCGACGAATCGGGGAACGACCCCACAGTTGCCCCGTCAGGGCCGCCGGGCACACGTGCACGCTGTAAACATGACGACAGGCACGGCGGCGCGCATCGCCGCGGCGGCACTGGCGATCCTGGAGAGCGAGGGCGCCGAAGCCGTCACGATGCGGCGCGTGGCGGCGGCGGTCGGGGTCAGCGACGTGCCGGACCCCCGGGACTTCCGCAGCCGGTTCGACCGGCTCGCCGACCACTTCCTCGACTTCGCGCTGGGCAGGCCGAACCTCTACCTGTTCCTGGTCGCCGAGCGGCGGTCGAACGCGCTGCGGTTCCCGGACGGGTTCCGCGACGGCGGCTCGCCCGCGTTCGCGCTGGCGCTGGCGGCCGTCGAGGACGCGATGCGCGACGGCGTGCTGAAGCGGGACGACCTGATGGAGGTCGTCCTTGCCCTGACCATGCCCGTCGTCGTCCTGGTGCAGCGGTACCTCGGCGGACGCGTCGCCCTGCCGGAACCGGGGTTCCGCGCCCTGTGCAAGCGGACGACCAGGAGGATCCTCGATGGGCTCGAAGCGTGAACCACCCCTGTTAGCAGTGGCCGCGGCCGCGTCCGCGGTCCTGTTCCACCTCGGCACGGGTCTGGCCCGATCCCGGCGCTGACCTGGCTCGCACCGCTGCCGGTGCTGCTGGCCACCACGCGCACCACCGCCGCACCCGCCGTCGCCACGGCCTTCCTGGCGCGGCTCCTCGGCACGGCGAACAGCCGGCCGTGGCAACTGCGCTCGCACGACCTGCCGATGTGGCCGTCCGGGGCCGTGGTCAACGCCTGACTGGCGCTGCTGTTCGCGCTGGCCGTGTGGGTGTTCCACCGGCAACTCGCACGGGACCGCCTGCTGGTGGCGGCGCTCGCCGGCCCCGTCACCTGGACCGGGCTGCTGTACGTGGTCGGCGTCGCCAGTCCGATGGGCCTGGCCAGCACCTCCGCCAACGACGTCGCCGACTGGCCGGTGGTCCTGCAGACCGCGGCGCTGACCGGCATGTGGGGCGTGGAGTTCCTGGTGCTGCTGGTCCCCTTCGCCGTCGTCGCCGCGGTGGCCCGCGCCAGTGCCCGCACCGGGCTCGTCGCCGCCGTCGTGGTCGCCGTCGCGCTGGGCGGCGGCACGCAGCGGGTGTGGGCGCCGACCTGGACACGCCACCCGGGCGGGCGCTCCTCGACGGCTACCTGCGCCAGGTCGACCGGCTGCCCGAGGGGGTGCGCGCCGTCGTGCTGCCCGAGCAGCCGTTCCGCTCCCGGAACCGGGTGCCGGCGGCGGCCGACGCGCTGCGCCGGACCGCCGCGTCCCGCGACCTCGACATCGTGGTCGGCACGGCCTACGCGGACGGCGATACCAAGGAGAAACGCCCTCGTCCTCCCCGCGGGCGGCGGTGAGCCCCTGGTGTACTTCAAGCACCACGACCCGGTGAACAAGCTCGGCACCGAACTGGTCCGCGTCCCGGGCACCGGCGCGGACGTGGAGAATCTGCCTGGACCTGAACCTGCCCACCCCCGCCCGGGACTACGCCGCGCCCGGCGCCCGGCTGCTGCTCGTGCCCGCCTCCGACGAGACCGACAACGGGTGGCAGCACAGCAGGGTGGCGCTGCTGCGCGGGGTCGAGCACGGGATGCCGGTCGTGTGGTCGGCCCGCATCGGGGCGCTGATGATCTCCGGCGGCCGCAGCCGCGTGCTCGCCGACGCGCGCACCGGCGGACCGGACGGCGCGTTCACCGCGGTGGTCGCCGACGTGCGCACCGGCCCGGGCCCCACACCCGGCTCGGCGACTGGTTCGCGTGGCTGTGCCTCACCTGCGGCCTGGTCGCCCTCGGCACGACCGGTCACTCCCGCAGGAACTCCAGCCGGGCCAGCTCGCGGCGGCTGCGCACGCCGGTCTTGCGGTAGATCCGGCTCAGGTGCGCCTCGACGGTCTTGGTCGACACGTACGCGGCCGCGGCGACCTCGCGGTTGCTCAGGCCGGCCGCCACCAGCCGGGCGATGTGCAGCTCGGTCGTGGTCAGGTCGTGCTCGTCGCCGCGGCGCAGGCCCAGCCGGCCCAGCTCGGTGTCGACCCGCGCCGACCAGTGGCGCGCGCCCAGCCCGTCGAAGACCCGCTTGGCGGCCAGCAGCACCTCCCGAGCGGCCAGCTTCTCCTTGCGCCGCCGCAGCACCCGGCCTCGCACCAGGTCGGTGCGGGCCTGCTCGAACGGCATCGGCAGCGGCGTGGGGACCGCCAGCGCCGCGCGCGCGCCGTCCAGGTCGCCGCGCGCCATCAGCACCAGCGCCGCCGACCGGGCCGCGACGGCGGCCGGCCACGGGCGCGACGCGCGGTCGCACCGGTCCAGCAGGTCGGCCAGCAGCGCCTCCGCCTCGTCGACCAGGCCCAGCTCGGCGGCGACCTCCACCAGGTCGCCGTAGAGGGAGCTAATCGGGAAGTCCACCAGGCCGACGGTCGCGCACACCTCCAGCGCCGCGGTCAAGTGCGCCCGCGCCGCGCCCAGCTCGTGCCGGGACAGCTCGACGAACCCCAGCAGGCCCAGCAGGTGCACGGTCACCCACGAGTCGTCCAGCTCGGTGGCGATGCGCAGGCCCTCCTGGGCGTCCCGCAGCGCGGCGTCGTCGTCGCCGAGGTGGGCGTGCGCCAGCCCCCGGGAGTAGAGGGCGTAGGCGATCCACGGCCGCTGCCCGGCCTGCTCGGCGGCGTCGACCGCCTCCGCCGCCTCCCGGCCGGCCAGGTCCCAGTCGCCCAGCCACACGTCCAGCTCGGCCAGGTGGACCAGCTCGTGCACCGCGACCGCCTCGTCACCGCAGTCCAGCGAGGCGCGGCGCGCCTGCGCGAACATCTCCCGGCCGCGCACCGGGTCGGTGTACTTGGTGAGCACCCGCAGCAGGCTGCGGGTCATCCGGGCGTCGCGGGACTGGTCGGTCGGTGACACCAGCGCCGCGGCCCGGCACAGGTCGTCGGTGGCCAGCCCTTCGCCGGACAGCAGCCGGTAGTAGGCGCTGCTGACCAGGATGCACGCCACCAGGTCGGCTGGCGCCGCGTCCTCGTGACCGGTGATCGCGGCCAGCGCCTGCCGGGTGTTGCGATACCGCAGGGCGGTGTCGTTCTGGCAGAACCACGACCGGCGCAGGTAGGCCGTCGCGGTCAGCACCGGGTCGTCGCCTGCGCGGGCCAGCGCCTCGTCGCCGAGCACGGTGGCCTCGCCCGGCCCGTCACCGTAGAACACCACCACGGCGAGCTCCAGCAGCGCGGCCACCTTCTCCGGGCCGTCGGGCAGACCGGCCACGGCCGCCTCGAACAGGTCGCGGGCGCGCTTGGCGTCACCGGCGAAGAACAGGCACTGCGCGGCCGACGCCAGCAGTGCCGCGCCGCGGGCCGGGTCCGCGGCGTGCCCGGCGGCCAGCTCCCACAGCCGGGCCGCGGTCTCGGGCGCACCGCGCTGCCGGGCGGTCAGCGCGGCCCCTTCCAGCGCCTCGGCCACCCCGTCGTCCGGGGCGCCCGACCCGAAGGCCAGGTGCAGCGCCCGGGTCTCCGGGTCAGCCACCACGTCGGCCAGCCGCCGGTGCGCCCGCCGCCTGCGGCCCGCCGGGGCGGCGGAGTAAGCGGTCGAGCGCAGCAGCGGGTGGGTGAAGCGGATGGCGCCGGCGACCACCTCGACCACGCCCAGGTCCTCGGCGTCGGCCAGCGCGTCCTCGGCCTCGTCCGGGTCGGGCATGGCCCGCCGCACCAGGTCCACGGTCGGTTGCGCCAGCGCCGCCGCGTACAGCAGCGCCTCGCGGGCGGCCGCCGGCAGCGCGACCACCCGGTCGGCCAGCAGCTCGTCGAACGCCCGCGACGTGGGCAGCGGCAGACCGGGCGCGGCGGCGGCGCCGTCGCGGGCCAGCGCCCGGGCCAGTTCCAGGGCGTAGAACGGGTTGCCGCCCGAGGTGCGCTCCAACCGGATCAGCGTCGGCCGGGGCAGCGGCGCGCCGAACGCGGAGCGGACCAGCCGGTGCAGGGCGCCGATGCTCAGCCCGGTCAGCCGCAGGCGCGCCAAGTCGTCCTGCCCGGCCAGGCCCAGCGGCGGCAGCTCGTCCTCGTCGGCGGAGCGCACCGCCACCACGACCGCCACGCGCTCGTCGGTGAGCCGGCGCAGCACGTACTCCAGCACCCGCGCGCTGGCCTCGTCCAGCCACTGCGCGTCGTCGACCGCCAGCACGACCGGCGTGCGCGCGGCCAGCGCCCGCAGGACGTTCAACGCGGCCAGGCACACCGCGCGCGGATCACCCGCCCCGCCCTCCGCCCCGTCGTCGGCCCGGCGGCGCAGCAACGCCACCTCCAGCGCGGCCCGCTGCGGCTCGGGCAGGCCGGCCAGGACGTCGTCGGGGACGCGGTCGAGCAGGTCGACCAGACCGCCGAAGGCCAGCCGGGCCTCGTTCTCCACCGGGCGGCACGACAGCACCGCGAACCTGCGGTCGGCGGCGTCGCGCAGCACCCGCTCCCACACCGCGCTCTTGCCGATGCCCGCCTCGCCCGACAGCACCAGCCGGGCGGTGCGCCGCTCCGCCCGGACCAGCACGTCAGCGGCCGCGGCGAGCTCGATCTCGCGACCGACCAGGTCCGAACCGGCCACACTCCCACCCCCGTCGAGGTGCAGACGGTAGCCCGCCCCCACCTCGGCGAGGAATGATTTTCGCCGGTCCTTTCGGAATATTCCATTCCCTACGGCGGACGCGCGGGCACGCGGGCACCGATGCGGCGCAACGACCGGTGGTCCGGACGGGCGCGCGGCCCGAACGATCAGCGGTTCCCGCCCGTCACCCGGCGATACGCTCGTCACCTGCTGTTTCTCCGGGGGAGGCGCACGTGCGGGTTCTGCGGAAGTTGTCCGGCGCACTACTCGCGGTGGCGTTCACCGGCACGCTGATGACCGCGACGAGCGGAACCGCCCACGCGTACTGGATCTACCACTACGCGGGCGCGTTCGCCTCGGACGCGGCGTGCGAGGCGAACCACCAGGACTTCATCGAGCAGGAGACCCAGGCGGGTCAGATGTTCGTGGCGTACCCCTGCGCCTACCGCCGGCCTCGACGCGGTGGTGGCGGGCGACGGCCGCCCACGACGTGTTGCCGATCGCGACCACGCCGTAGACCGCGAAGACGATCTCCGCCGGAACGCCGCCAGCGCCACGTGGCGCCGGCGGTCAGCATCGCCCACAGCGGCATGCCCCAGCGGGCCATGGCGATCGCGCCGATCGGGGGCAGCCGCGAGCGCCGCGAGCAGCCGCGGCAGCTTCCCGTGCACCTCGTCCCGCGCGGACGCGCGCCGGGTCGGTGCCGCGGAGGTCTTCTCCGTGCGGGAAGTCCCGTGCCGCCATGATGGTCCGAGCCGGCCGATCAGCACACCTCGCCAGGCCGTCCGGCCGTCCGACGGACGTTTCGGACGGCGAATCGCAGCGGAATACCCGCAGCTCATCGGCCGCGTACCGGCCGGGACGAACTTCTCTGCGGCCGCTTCTCCGGACCCGGCGACCACCGCCCGCCGGGCCACCGTTGCCCCCTCAGGGATACGTGTCCAAAGGGCGCGCACCCCCTCGACGCCCGGATGCCTAGGCCCGGACGCGAGCGCGAGGCCGGGAACCCGGTCAGGAGTTGCGCAGGAACCGGTCGAGCACCTGCACGCCGAACTTCAGCACCGCGTCCGGTGTACCCGCCCGTTGTCGGTGGCCTCGGAGCTGCCGTGACAGCTGCGGCCGTCGAGGGTGTTCGCCTGCGAACAGGTGGTCATCGCCGCGATAATGGAGCCCTATGACCAGGTCTGCGGCGATGGCTACGACTACGCCGCGGACGAGGGCCGTGCCTACTGGCGCTCTTCGACGCGATGGGCCACAACCTGCACGCCGCCTGGTCACCGTGATCACCTCGATCGCCCTGGCTGCCACCCGCAACGCCCGCCGCGCGCCCGATCGACACCAGTGAACTTCACCACTTCAACGCCGGACACCCGCTGCGGTACTGCGCGACGGACAGGTGGCGCGGCTGCTCGACACGTCCGACACACCCCGCTGGGCCGCGTACACGAGTTCGGTAAGCGGCGTGGCGAACTTGCCGTCGGCAGTGCCGTCGAGGGTGCACCAGCGTGCGGACGAGTGGTTCTACGCTGGCCAAGGAACGTTGATGTCGTTCAAGACGAGTTGTCCGCCGCCAGCAGACGGTGACGTTTCGCCATTCCATCCCAAGCCGCACTTTTGCGGTGTACGGTCACGTAAGCACGGTGAGTGACCACCTCCTGTCTGTGCGGAGTCCTACCTGGTAGGAGGCTTGACGGAGGAGGCATCGTCGTGCCCATGTAACCGGGTCGGCGCTGTAGGGCGCCGGCTGCACAACCGCCCGGGGGGCCAGAAACATGGCGAGAAGCGATGGCGAGTACAGGACGACAAGGGCGGCGCCTGTTCAGGAGCAGGCAGCCGTAGACGTCGCGCTCGGCACCGCGCTAGCGGACATGACCACCTTTATCGGACGCCGCAAGCTGCTCAAGACGACGATGGAGTTGCTCGGCACGATGCGCTTGGTGACATTGACCGGAGCGGGCGGTGTCGGGAAGACGCGGCTGCTGGAGCGCCTGGCTGCAGACCTGGCAGAGGGGTTCGACGAAGTCGTGCTTGTCGCCTTGGCGGGGCTCAAGGCCACGGAGGATCGGCTGGCGTCGACGATCGCCGAGGCGCTGGGTCTACCCAACAACTCCCCCACTCCGGCGGCGGCGAGGTTGATCGAGGCCTTGTCGACGCGGGGAAAGGTGCTGCTCGCACTTGACAACTGCGAGCATCTGTTGGGGAGCGAGCCGGGTGCGGGGCAGGTACCGCGGCTGCTGCGTCACCTGTTGGCGGCTTTGCCACGACTTCAGGTTGTGGCCACGAGCCGGGAGAACCTCGGTGTGCTGGGCGAGCACATCGTGCCCGTGCCGCCGCTGTCGGTGGCGAACAACGACTTCGCCTGCGCCGAGGAGTGCTCCTGCTGCGCGCCGGAGGCGGTTCAACTGCTGGTGGACCGCGCTCGGGCGGTCGGAGTGGAGATTCCGGCGGCCGACTACCCCGTGGCGATCGAACTGTGTGAGGCGCTCGACGGTATTCCGCTGAACATCGAGTTGGCGGCGGTGCAGTTGGAGACGATGACACTGCACGAGATGCTGGCGCAGCGCCGGGCGCTGCTGGACACGCTGGTCGGCGGGGATGCCCGCCAGGAACAGCACCGGTCCGTGCGTGCCACGCTGGACTGGTCCTACGGGTTACTGGCCGAGCCGCTGCGGCAGATGTGGGCGCTGCTGTCGGTGTTCGCCGGCGGGTTCGGCCTGGACGCGGTGGCTGCGGTGGCGGAGAGCCGTGGTATCGACCGGGCCGAGGTGCGGTCGCTGCTGACCCGGCTCAAGCGCAAGTCCTTGCTGGTGGTCGACAAGCGCGGGGCGAGTACGCGATTTCGCCTGCTGGAGACCATTCGCCTCTACGGCGAGGAGTTGGCCGAAGCGTCCGGGGAGTCGACAACGCTGCGCAGCGCGCACGCGCAATACTTCCTCTCGCTCACCGAGCAGGCGGCCGAGCGGTGGTTGGGGCCCGACGAGGTGGTGTGGATGCAGCGCGTGCGCACGGAATTACCCAACATCCGCGCGGCGCAGGAGTTCGTGCTGGCGGCGGGGCACACCCGGTCGGCGCTGCGGTTGACGGTGAACACCGGACGCAGCCGGGCGCTGGTCTTCGCGGGCCGGATCAACGACGGCCGCGACATGATGGCCACAGCGTTGGACGAATCGCCCGAGACGCCGACCGTGGATCGGCTCAGCGGCCTGTCGCTGGCGGCGTGGCTCGCGTTCATCCAGGGCAGTCAGGCTGTCGCGCTGCCGCTATTGGAACAGGCCGAGGACGGAGCGCGAGCGCTGGAATGCCAAGACACGTTCCCTCCGCTGCTGTACGCGCGGGCGACTCGATTGTGGCTGATCGAGGAAGACCCGACTCTGGCCCTGGGGGCGGTGGAGGGTTACGGGAAGGCCGAACGGGCGTTCCTGGCCGCGGGGTGCGAGGGCGACGCCTTCATGGCGTTGATGTTCGGCGCGATGAGCGCGGCGTTCGTCGCCGACGGCGACACGGCCTTCGCCTGGTGTCGGCGCCTGCTGGCCACTGCCGAGAAGGCCAAGGCCGAGTGGTCGGTCTCGTGGGCGTTGTGGACGTCGGCATTGGCCGAACTGCTGCACGGCGATCCCTGCGAAGCGCTGGTCCTGGCTCGACGCACGCTGCGGGTCCAACTGGCGATCGGCGACACGTGGGGGCCCGCGTGGACGAAGTGGCTGCTGTTCCTGGTCGCTGTCGAGTTGGGCGACTACGAGCGCGGCGCGCAGTTGATGGGTGCCGCCACCGCCGCCCGCAAGCTCACCAACGCCTCGATTTTCGGGCTGTTGCCGTGGCTGCGGGTGCAGCAACGGGCCGAGAACAAGGCACGGGGTGAGCTGGGTGACGAGGAGTTCGACATCAGCGCCGCGTTGGGCGAGCGCGTGGCCGCCGACGGGGTGATGGCGCTGGCCTCCGAACTGCGCGGACGGCCGATGGTGAACGTCCGCCGCCCGGCGGAGTTGTCCAGGAAGGAGTTCGTGGTCGCGTCGTTGGTGGCCCGGGACATGAGCAACCGGGAGATCGGCGAGGCCTTGGAAGGACTGTCGCACCGCACGGTGGAGGTCCATGTCTCGAACATCATCCGCAAGCTCGTCGCCGAGCACCCCGACCGCGGGGTCAAGCGCCGCCAGCACATCCGCGACTGGTTCCTGGGCCTGTCTGCGGACGAGATCGCTGCCGGGCTGGCCGAGGCGTAAGCACGTGGGGCGACACGATCGGCCTCGTGTCGCCCCACCTGGAGTCGCTGCCTCGTTCGGTCGTCTAACGTCGGCTGCCGAGTACGGGGAGTTCTTCGATGCCGGCCATGATGGCGCTGCGCTGCGGTCGGAGCCGCTGCGGTTCGACCGCGAGCCGAGCGCCGGGAAACCGGGCGATGAGCTCTCCGAGGGCGATCTCGGCTTCCATGCGCCCCAGGGGTGCCCCCAGGCAGTGGTGCATGCCGTAGCCGAAGGACAGGTGCCGGCGCGCATCGCGACGTTCGATGTCGAACACGGTCGGGGCACGGAAAGCCTCGGGGTCGCGGTTGGCGCTCATCAGCGACACCAGGACGATCTCCCCGGCCGGGATCTCGACGCTGCCGTAGACCACCGGGGCCGCGGTGACCCGGTGGGTCGCCATGCGCACCGGTGAGTCGACCCGCCACACCTCCTCGATCGCCTGGGGAATCTTGTGCGGGTTGTCGGCGAGGTGGCGCCACACCCGGGTGTCGGACATCAGCCACCGCGCGGCTTTGGTGATGGCGTTGGTCGAGGTCTCGTGACCGGCGACGATCATAAGGAAGATCGTGCCCATCAGCTCCGCGTCGTCGAGGCGGTCGCTGTCGGAGCCCTGGAGCAGGGCCGACAGGAGATCGTCGCCCGGCCGCACCCGCTTGGACCTGATCAGTCCGACGAAGTAGTCCTCCATCGCCCGCGACGCCGGGAGCAGGCGCGCGGGGTCGTCCTCCATCAGCGCGGCGGTCCAGCCTCTCAGCTGCTCGTGGTCCTTTGTCGCGACTCCCGTCAGCTCACCGATCACGGTGAGCGGCAGCGGAAACGCGAGACCGGCGACCAGGTCGAACGGCTCGTCGGCGGGGAGCGCGTCGATCAATTCCCGGGTCAGGTCGAGAACCCGGGGGCGGAGTTGCTCGATCCGAGTGCGGGTGAACTTGTCCGCCAGGAGACGACGCAGGCGACCATGGGCCGGTTGGTCCTGGAACAGCATGTGTGGTCGGAACATCCCGGACAACTCGGTCGGCAGCCCGGCGGCGCGCAGGTGCCGCTCCATGACCGGACGGATGAGGCGGGCGTCCTTGCTCAGGTGTGGGTCGGTCAACGCGCGGCGCGCGTCGACATGGCGGCTGATCACCCACACCGGCAGGTATCCGCCCACCTGGGTGCGGTGCACGGGCTCGCTTGCCCTCACCTGGTCCCCGACTTCGAGCGCCTGCTGCCAGTAGTCCTCCTCGAAGAGGCGGACCTGCGTGTCGGTCTGCATTGCCAGTCCCCCGTTGTCGTGATGCTGCGCGTCCACGCGCGGAGCACCGGATCAAGCCATTGGGATTAAGTATCGATAAGGCGACGCGGAAACACATCAGGGAAGCCACGTAGCGGGCTGTCGGACCACGTAGCAGGGCACTTAGTACACCGCGTGCGACCACGTAGATGGATAGCGGGTTACTTCCACGGACTCCACGTCCCGTACGGGATGAGATTTCCCGAACGACAGGATATGGATCCACTTATTATTCACATGTGAATTCCGGCATTTCAGGGCGACCCGGCCGCATTGTAGGGGTACCTCAGACAGTTCCACCCCAGGGCACGTCACGCCGTCAAGGAGACACGGGCGAGCTGCGGATCCGCTTGCAACGTCGTGAGCTGGCACTACGGGATGACGGAGCGCGATCTACGAGATGGTTGCGCCTGAAACTACGGGCACTAGGTGACCACTCGGTTCCCATCCGTCGACACCTTCGGACATTGCGTTCACGTTGACATGAAATACGAGTGACATATGCTCTCGCCTGTTGACAGACAGGAACCGGAATCCCGGATGGTTGCGCTTGGAACTGCAGCGCTGGACGGGTCCAAGCACAGTCGTGAAGGTGTGACGGTGCACGAAGTGACGTGGGCAACCCTCACAGAGGGCGAGCGTGTTGATCGATCGCCCAACGCGGTGCAGGAAGGGTGCGGGAGGTTGTCTACTCATCGGTGACCGCGCCGGCATCGTGTCGAATCGCTCGGACCTGCCCGCGCGGCGGATGCGGCGCGAATCGTCACCGTCGTGCACCGGTCATCGGACCAGCGGGATGCCGGAGGTGTCCCGAGGTGACGTCTGGTGCGCCCTCGAGGGCGCGTCGTGTCTGTTCGGCCGGAAGTAAGCGGCGAGCATCGGAGTGCTGGTCGCGTGTGGGACAAGGGAGGGATCACGTGTCGTTCACCGGCGAGGGCCGCGGCAGGGACCGGCGGTCCGACCATGCGCAGGGGGAAGCGCAAGCGAAGGAGGAAACGCCGCAGAACAGGGACGAGGCGGGCGACGTGGACGACGTCGCCGAGAACGCAGGTCGGGGCTCGGTGCTGGAGCGGGCTTTCCAGGTGCTGGAGCAGGTAGCCAGTGGTGCGCGGCCGTTGAACCTCACCGAGATGAGCCGCGCGGCCCGGTTGCCGTTGCCTACCACGTATCGCTTGGCGAAGTCGTTGGTGAAGCTGGGTGCGCTGGAGAAGGACGCCGGACGCTACAGCCTCGGCCCTGTGTGGTTGGAGTGGTGCGGGATGGCCGAGCGGGAACACCCGTGCACGCCGAACTGATGGAGGGCACCTTCGATCGGCACTCCGGGGGCAGGCGCCTTTCGCGATCGCGAGACCGTCCCGCCGCTCCCTCGACGTGGCCGTGGTGGGCTGCGGAGCTGAGCGGTCGAGCCATGCGGAACACGACGGCGACGAGCACCTGGACCGGTCTGCGGAGAAGCGCTACCGGCGTGTCACCGAGGCGGTGGTGCGTGCGGGATTAACGGAGGGGGGGCGGTGGAGCGATCCGGGCCCTTCGGGCTCATGCCGACGCGCGGGAGTTGGACGAGCTTCTGGCGTGGATGGTCGAGACGGCGATCGCGTGTCTGGACGACAATGCCGGGCTTGTGACCGCGGTGAGGTCCATGCGGTGCGGCCACTGCGGAGAGGCGGTGGAGGACCTCGGGCGGGTCGATGAGGCGATGCAACTGACTGCGCGGGCGTTCGAAGCGGCACAGTGCCGTGACCACGCCGAGGTGCGCTCGTCCGTCTCGTCCCTGCTGGACGTGACCGACACCGACAGCCGCAACCGAGGGCTGGTGTGGGTGCTGGGTGTGGTCGTGCACTGTGTCGACGCGGTCCTGCACCGTGCAGGACGTCTTCCAGTCGGTCCCGGGCATGGTGACGAGCGATAACGAGCTGCCGCTGGTGGTTCGACACCCGGTGTGTGGAACAGGACGAGGACCCCGGCGCGGCACCCGCGATGTACCTGCGGATGTCGGCCGGGGTCTTTGCCGCGACAGCGGTGACGGATGTGCTGTTGGCGTTGTGCCGCGACGGTGTTGTGACCGGTCGCCGCGGCGGTCTTGTCCGGTGCTCGCCGTGGTGCTGTGGCGTCGCGCGGGCGCCGTGTCCGTGTCAGGCGGTTCGCGACGGCGTGACCCGTTCGATCCCGAGGCCGGAAGTGGTGATCGGTCGCGGCGAGTCAGCGTCGAGCGGCACTGGTTGCCGGTCAGCGTTGCAGGACGATGGTGCCGGCGCCGGCCGACGCCAGCGCCCCGCGTAGATCGTCGGGTATGGGCACGCACCCCTGCCCGTCCACTTGCCCCAGCGGTGAGACCCGGGGCAGGGCGGGCATGACGGGTGCGCCGAGGATGCCCGTGCAGACCCGGTCGGCGTCGATCAGAAGCGGCTGCCAGATGCGGGACAGCCAGCCGTCACCGGTCGTGGTGGGGGTGACCGCGACGAAGGTGCGGGGTTTGGTGGCCGAAGCCGCTTCCCGCAATGCGGTGTCGGTGGTGATGCGGCCCAAGCGGGCCAGCACGGTCACGCTGCCGTGGGCGTGATCGATGTCGATGCGGTGGTGGGACTGCGACAGCACTACCGTGTGGTCCAGGTACAGCCAGCCGGTCGGCGCACTGCCGTCGTCGAGCGGTCGAGTGGGCAGCAGGACGCGGGCCCAGCCGGGTCGGCGCTGTACGACCGGGACCCAGGTGGGCGTGAAGACCTGTCTGGGGGCCAGGCGTGCGATCGGCCGGCCGCCGGGTGCGTCGTACACCGCGGCGGTCGTCGTCGGGTGCAGCACCTCGGGACCGGGGTCGCCGGCCGGGTCCGGGTCGGCGGGCGCGTGCTGCAGGGACTGCCCGATCACGGCGAGTGGAAGCCCTGCGAGCTGGTCCCCGTCCAAGCGGTGCGGAGCGATCGCAGCCGGGTCGGGTGCGGGTGTGGTGGTGCTCGGTGCCGTCGTGGTCGAGGTGGTGTCGACCACGACTGTGGTGGTGGCGGTGATCGTGGGCCGCGAGGTGGCGGCGCTGTCGTCGTGGTCGCGCAGCAACAGGACCAGGATGGTCAGCGTGGCGGAAACAGCGACGAGCCGCACCAGCGGACTGCGCAGCGTGGCGAGTGCGCGCAATCGTGTCGGTGTCAGGGGTCGCATGGGCAGGGTCGTCTCCGTCGCCGTGACCGGCACCTCGTCGGGGACGGCGACCGTGTCGGCGGCGACGTTTCCCGATGAGGAACGGATTCGGGGCCGTTGCCGGTTCACGGGGTGGCCCCGGCGATCGTGTCGGCGACGGTGCGGGCGATGACGCAGGTGTCGATGTCCGGGAACCGGCCGTTGGTGAGGCTGACGCCGCCGACACCGTCGGCGAGCTGGATGATCGCGGTGCACAACGCGTTGCCCTTGCTGTCCCGGCCCGGTTTGAGTACGCCCTGCTTACCGCTGTAGGTGGTGGCGGAGGAGCCGGTGTGGTCGGCGGGGTTGGCGGAGACCTGGCCCGGCCGTGCCCAGACGATCAGTGCGAGGAAGTCCTCGCCGGTCTCGCCGCTGGCGTTGCCGTGCTCGTCGACGGTGACCTCGACGGTGTCGCCGTTGTCGTAGCGGCATGCGACCGCGAAAGGATCGTCGTTTCGTGGTGGGCGCAACACCGGCTTCGTGTCGGCCTTGGTGGGGCGTACCTCGGCGGGGAATGCCTGCCAGCCGATCGCGCACGGATCGTAGGGAGCACCCACGCTCGCGGCGTCGACGCGTTGGTCGAGGTCGCCCAGGACGATGGGCGTGTCCGGCCGATCCGACTCCGCTGGTGCCGCCGATCCGGGAGTGGGGGTTGTCGCGGCGGTCGACGAGCCGCCGGGGCCTGCTGTGCTGCTCGCCGGTGTGGCGGTGCCCGGGATGGTGCTGGTGCAGGCAGTCAACGTCGCTGCCGCAATGGCGGCGAGCGTCAGCTTCGTGAAGGTGGTGCTGCGCATAGGGGGTCCTCCGTGTCTGCGGGTGGTCATCGCGGGTAGAGCGCGTCGAGCAGGGCGCCGGCCAGGTCGTCGCGGAAGGCGATGCGGGTGCGGTCGACCGGGGTGGTGGAGGGACGTCCGCGCGGTGGGTGCTGCTCCAGGTGGATCGGCAGCACGCCGGGCCGTTCGGCGTCGCCGTACGGGACGAGGGTGATCTGCTTGCCGTCGTGTCCGACGCCGTCGGAGTCTCCGGTCAGGCCGGTAGTCATCGCCGGCACTCCGGCGATCGGTGCTTGGCGGGGTGAGGGTGGCGAGGTTCGGACCGGACCGAGATCGGGCCAGGTACTCGCGCAGCGGTGCGGCGCCGAACAGGCCGAGTGTGATCGTGACCTGGTTGTTGGCCGATCACAGCTCGTACCAGGTGGAGTCGGTGGCGTAGCGGTGGAAGCCTCTCCTCGGCCGCTGTGGCCAGGTCTGGTCGGGCAGCGCGCTGCACAGCGTCTGCGGACGCACGGCCTCGTCTGACGCCCTCGCCTTGAACAACTGCCCGCCCGTGGCCGGTTCCGTGTGCCGCTACTCGCTCCAGGCGTCCGGGTCGGATACGCGGTCACACACGGCGGATCGGGAACCGTCGCGACACGACGCGACACCGTCCGCCCGAGGTCGTGCGATGCCACCCGTGGTGGTGCAGGCGGACGGCGTCCTGACGTCTACCGGGAGCACGGCTCCGCGAAGTCGCGGGTGGTTCACGGTGCGCCCACCGCGGTCAGGATCTTCTCGATCAGCTTCTTCGACTGCTGTTCGCAGTCGGGGGTGTCGATCCGGACGATCTGCACCGCCGGAAGTGCGTCGTCGTCGCGGTGGTCCTCGACGATCGCGGTGTCCGGGTCCCAGACCGCGACCGTGCGGCACTGCCCGGCGCGCATGCCCGTGACCGCCTGGTAGCCGGTGATGTCTGCGGCCTGGTACTCGTCGGGCGAGACCGCCAGGTTACGTGCGGGGTGCTCGGCGACACCGTAGACGACGGTGACCTCGCCGGCTGCGCTCTTGCCCGTGGGGTTGCCGGTGCCGCCGCTACCAGGGCCGATGCTGCACTCGTAGACCTCGCGAGGCTTGATTTCCACGTCGGGCCCGAAGTCGTCGACCACGGCGATCAGTGCCTGGCACGGGTCGCGCAGCGCCAGCGGCAACGCGGGCTGCGTGTGGCCCGCACCATGGCGAGGCAGGTCACGCCACCGGTCCGCGACCTGTTCGACGTAGTCGCGGGTGAAGTCGCACACCGGCCGTACGACGTTGTTGCGGTCGTCGGGATGCACGTCGAGCACGACGGCGTAGGTGTCGTCCAGCGGGCGGGCCAGCTCGCAGGAGGGCAGCGGTGCGCCTTCCTCCTTGACGTAGAACTCGACGCCGCCGATCTGCTCGAGGGCCGCTTCGTGACGCAGTGCGACGTCGTACTCCCGTGCCACCCGCAGGTACATCGTCCAGGTGGAGTTGAACTCGCTCTTGTGCAGCCGCAGGGTGCAGGTGTCGAAGCCGTCGTCGGAGGGCATCAGTTCGTCGGCGGTGCTGCCCTCGCCGGACGCCTTCTCGGCCGCGGCGGGGTCGTGCAGGGCGCAGGCGTCGATCTCCCGGTAGTGGGCGTACGCCTCTGCTGTGGACCGCAGGTCTTCCGGTATGGACGGGTTGATCTTCGCTTGTCCGGACGGGTCCGGTGTCGAGGTGGATGTGGGCTGGTCGGATGGTGCCCCGGTGCATGCCACCGCCGCGAGCGCTACGGCGCACAGCAGCGAGGTGGCCCGGAAGAAACCGCGCGACATGGATGTCCTTACAGATTGACAAAGCGCGACGAATGGGTCAGCGCTTGAGGTGGTGGGTGGAATCAGTGACCGGCCTGTCGGGTGTCTGTGCGCGGCCTGGCCGTGAGCGGTCCCGCTCGGCGGTGTCGGTCCCGGCGTGCCGACAGGGCTCGGTGGGCGACTCCGGTCGGGAGGTGGGCGAGGGAGGAGCGTGACGCGGCCTGCCTGTGTCGCTGGGCACGGACGTCGTAGTCGACCTGCTCGCCCGGCGCAGCAGGACGGCGATGGTCGGTCCGAGCCCGCCTGCCAACAGCAGTGATCCGAGGCCCACGGTGCCGTCGAGGACCGCGGCGACAGGCCCCAGGGCGAGCCAGCCCGCGGTCAGGCAGCCGGTGTCGACGACGATGCGGATCACCGCCGGGCGCATCCACGGTCGGCGGCGGTGCAGCTCCAGCATCAGGTCGTCACGCGGCAGCGTGCCCATGCCGGCCTCGAGATAGAGGGCGATTCCCACAGTGAACAGGGCGGCACCGACCGGCAGCAGCACCAGTCGCCACCCCCAGGTCGGTTCCGGCAGCAGCGCCAGAGCCGCATCGCACACCACCGCGGGCACCGTTGCGGCCATGATCGTCCCCGCACCTGGCCGCATCCGCAGGGGCAGGTAAGCCAGCAGCAGGATCGCCTGCACGGCGAGGAACGCGCCGCCCATCGTCCAGCCGGTGTGCCGGCTGATCGCGGCATGGAGCACGTCGAGCGGCAGCAGGCCCAGCTTCGCGCGCACCAGCAGCGCGATGCCCAACCCCATGAGCACGGTTCCCGCCGCCAAACGGAACAACCGAACTGAACGTGCCGGGAGGGCTCGATCGGCCCCGGTCATGCCTGCACTCGCTCGGCCGAACCGTGCCTGACGATCGCAGGACGCGGTGTGACCGCACATCGAACCGGCGGACGCATGGATTCTGGAGCTGAATTACGCATGACTGTCCCCTTCTCGTTTCGCCGCATGAAGGCCGACATGCGAGGGGGACGCCGGCCGCACACTCGACACGATAGCCGACGGAGAACGGAGAGGGAATTATTTCACCGGCAGAAATCAGACGCGACCGTCACGGCCGCACCGGTTTCCATTGAACGAAATAAGCACTTTCGCGACACGGAAGTGTTTCACCGAACAAAAGCGGTAGCGCCGCCCATGGCGGAGCATAACCGCAGTTAGAGGACCTATTTTACCCGTCTTTGATTTTTCTCGTGACGCAGCACCGGGTCTGTGTCATCGTTTTGTCAGCGACAGTGTTAGTTGTTGCTGCCGGCGAATCCGAAGAGCGCGGTCGCGTCTGAGGTTCACCCTCGTGACGTAAGGCGCCTTCGCAGGGTGATCCGCCTTTGTTCGGTAAGTGAATCGCTCGTGGACTGCCAGGGGGACGGCTGTCGCACGAAGGGCAGGCAGAGCGGTCGAACGCGGCCTGCCGACGGGTGGAACAGGGGGGAACCAGTGGAAACACGTCGAGCGCGGTGGCGGCATACCGTGGAAGGGCAACTGTTGGTGCTGCTCGGGCACCGGTCCGACCCGGTGCCTCAGGCGCTCACCGAACGCCTGCTCGGTGACGGAACACAGCAGCCGTTGACCGCGAACGCCGCCGATGACCTGCTGCTGCTGGAGGCGGCGCTGCGGCGGGAGTCGGCCGGGGCGTCGGAACGGCTCGACTCCGCGCAGAGACGCATCACGACGGCCCGGTCCGCGGCACAAGTCGACAGCGTCGTGCTGGAGCAGGCGGTGGCCGACCACACCCAAGCCGTGCGGCACCTGGAACACGCACGTGCCCTGGTCGAGGGCCTCCGCGAGTTCGTGGTCGGGCTCGATCCACCCATCGGCGCGCTACGGGCGGCTGCCGACGGTTGGTGCCGCTCACCGGACGTACCCGCCCAGGTGGTCGTCTTCGGCGACGAAAGCACGTTCCTCGCCCTCGACCCCCGGCGGGCCGCCACCACCGGATTGGGTGTGTTCGTCCTGGACGGAGTCGAGGAGTGGGGGTGGGCCTGGCGTCGTGACGGCGATGACGACGACCTCTCCCCCGCCCTGCAACCCGATCGGTGCGGGCAATGGGTGTTGGGTTACCTGCCCTCCACCCTGGAGATCTACGCCGTCCTGCGCGGAGCGGGACTGCCGACGAGGATCTGGCTGCTGGGCCGGGACTTCGCATCCGATGCCGCACACGCCCTCCTCGACGGCCTGGCCCCCCGGATGGGGCAGCCGAATTCGCTGATCACGGCGGCGGGGACGATCCACTCCACGTCGCTGTGGAGGTCACGCGACAAGACGGTTCCGCTGTCGGAGTCGATGTTCCGGGACGTGAACGTCCCGGCCTGCGAAGGCGATCCGCGGTGAGGCGTCACCGGCGCGCCGGCGTCCTACTGGGTGTGTCCAGCGGCCTGCTGACGATGGTCGCCTGCACGACTCCGCAGGCGGAAGACGTCTCCGCGCCGGAGTCCACGCGCGCCGAGCACCCGGATCCACGGGTGGCCACCTCGGTGGTGGTCCCGTCGCCGCAGGCACGAGGATCGGTGGTCATCGTCGCCGGACGTGTCGACTGGACCGCTCACCGGCCCGGATGCGTGGTGCTGGAACTGCCCAGCGGGCAACGCTTCCAACTCACGGGCACCACGGCCGACGACGGCGAACGCCAGGGACGAGCCGGTGCCCGCCCCACGCGGCAGGACGTGCGCGCCACCGGGCACATCCCGCCTGTAGGTGCCACCTCCTGCGGCCCGATACGCGCCTTCTGGGCACACAGTCTGACCGCGAACGGGAACTGAACCCGTTCGACAGCAACACCCCACTTCCGCCGAGTACCGGTCCGCGCGCCAACGCCCCGCTCGGCGGCAACCACAGAGCACCGGCCCCGCCACGCGGGTCGGCATCTCACCGCCGGATGGCAGGTGAGCACAGGACTGCCGGTCACTCCCGATCGGCGGGGTGTGCCGCGCCCTCGCCCAAGCCCAGAACCCCCTGGGGGCGCGGCGAGCGGCGCGGCACACCATCCCCACCGGAAGCAAAGGAAACCGATGACACGCACGTTCGTCATGCGTCTGCTCGGCATCGTCGGCCTCGCACTGGGACTGACGATGACCGTCAGCGCCGCAAGCGCCTCGGCACAGATCGCCATGGGCGGCCCCTACGGACCCGCCGGCGAGAACGGCCCACAGTCCCAGATCCAGACCCGCCCCGATGTCCTCCAACCGCCCTACTCGACGCCCGGCTCGCAGATCCAGAGCACCGACGCCCCGGCCTCGCAGATCCAGAAGGGTCCGCAGAACGGCGCGGTGAGCACACAGGGTGTGTCCGCCGCGGCGTCGTGCGGCTTCTTCATCGACACCAGCGACCGCCACCACGCGAAGTACAACCACTGCGGCTGGTCGCCGAGCATCAAGATCAGGGTCAACTTCTGGTACGGCTGGAGCACGCGCGACATCTGGGTGGGCCGCTACAACACCAACCTCTCCACGCACTGGCAGCTCCAGGGCGCGGGGATGGTCACCAACGCGTGGTGCGTCCAGAACTGCTGATGCACCGCCGTCCTCCCGTTCACTCAGCAGTGGCAGGGGATGCGTGCACCGCCGTCGTCGGGGGCGTCCGGCGCACCACGTCCACTGCCTCCCATCCGACCGTCCGTTCCTCACCGAGGAGGTGATCACGTGCGCCACGGCAGGACGACCGACCCCGCGGACACGGCCGCATGCCGTAGTCGAGCTATCGCCCTCTGCGGGTTCGCACTGTCCGTCCTGACCGTGGCCACCTTTGCTTTCACGGCTGTCGAGGACCGGGGACACGGCCAGTCCGTCCCCGGTCCCTCGACCGGCCGGCAGGCGGAGCAGGCCGCGGAGGCGGCGGGCGGCGATGAGGTCTCACCGACCCCCCTGCCGGTATCCGAGGAGCGGCTCGCCCTGCTGCCGCAGGCCGACACCTTCACCGAGGTAGTCGGTGCGCCACGCGATCCGGCGCCCGAGCAGGCGGCGAACGGCATGGTGGCGCACCCCACGCGCACCATCGCGGCGTACTCGTCACCGGGTGGCGAACCCGTCGCCGCGGTGCCCAGCACGCAGCCACTGGGCATCGAACCGGCGCGTACCCGCGTCGACACCTGGCTGCCGGTGCTGGAGCGACGACCGGGCTGGCTACTGGTCGCCCTGCCGTCACGGCCCAACAACAGCGTGGCCTGGCTGCACCTGGGACCGGAGACCACGCTCGCCACGATTTCCTACCTGATCACCGTCGACCGGGCGACCTTCACCATGGCGCTGCACCGGAACGGTCGCGAGATCGGCCGGTGGAAGGTCGGGATCGGGGCCGCGAACTCGGTCACCCCCGCAGGGCGAACGTTCGTGATCGCGGTGCTCCACGACCCCGTCGCCACCTACACCCCGGTACTGCTGGCCCTGGGTTCGCACTCCGACACCTACACCACCTACGGCGGAGGACCGGGCACCGTCGGCGTTCACGGCTGGCCCGATCCGACCGTCCTCGGCACCGCCGGCTCCGACGGCTGCATCCGCGTCCCCGCCGACGCGCTGCACGCCCTGACCACCACCTACAACGGAAGTCCCATACCCGCGGGAACACCCGTGATCATCCGCTAGCCGCTCACCACGCCAGGCCCTGGCTATTCGAGAGCCCTTCACCGACAAAGAGAAACCGTGTCCACCACGAAGTCCGCCCGCCTCACCCTGGCCGGCATGGCGGCCGGTGCGCTCATCACCGGCACCGCCGCTCTGCTGACCTCCACCGGCCCATCCGCCGAAGCGGCAGGCGCGAGCATCCCACCGACCACCACGACGACAACCGCCCCTCCCGAACCCACGACCACAACGCCCCAGCCGACCACAACCATCCCCAAGCCGACCACCACGACGCCCCGACCCACGACCACCCCGTCGACGACAGCATCCGACATCCCCGCACCGAGCAGCCCGCCGACCGGATCACCGACGACCAGCGTGGTCGTCATGCCCGCACCCGCACCGGTGCTCGTCACCGCCCGGCACCCGGTCACCGGATGACCACCCCTCAGCCCATGGCCCGCCCTCACTTCCCAGGAGGGCGGGCCATGCCCCTGCCCCTACCGCCGATCCTCAGGCAGGAGTACCACCATGTCCCGCGTCGGCACCGGCACGCACGCCGGCACTGGAACCGACACCGCCACGAGCGTGATCAGCACCGGCGGTGCTGAATGCGTCCACGCCCGCGGTGGCCTGACCTCCTGCGCTGCCTCGGCCGTCACCAGCCCATCCGAACACCGCCGGGCCCCGCCTACGAGAACGAGGGCCTTGTCGAGAGCACCACCGCATGGAAAGGACAGTCAGTGATCCATACCGCGTCCGCGGTCGCCGCCGACGACCTGCACGCCCGCGCCGACCTGCTCGCCCGCGCGCTGCGCGTCGCAGGCCGTTTCACCGACGCACTGTCCTGGTGGGTCGGCTACGGCCTGCGACGCACGCAGCGGGCACCCGACCAGGCACACACGCTCGACTCGGACGAGGCGCTGCTGCTCGACCTGCCCGCCGGACGGAAGGTCGTGCGCCGCGACGGGTTTCTGGTGCCCGCCGTCGGCGAAGGCCGCGAGCCGTTGGCCGCGGTCACCTCGCTGGTCCAACTCAGCAGGTTGGGGCTGAGCGCGGCGCAGCGTGCGAGTCTGCATGACGGTGCCACGCCGATCGGGGTGCTGGCCGGGGACGCGCACCGCGCTTGCCACTTCGTCACGGTGCTGGACACCGAGCCCGAACCCGAACAACCCGCTTTGCGGGTGCGGGCGACGCTGGTCAGTGGTGGCAGGCCCGCCGTGCTCACCGAGGAGACCGTGTTCTGGCGAGCCCTGCTGGCCCGCACGCCGAGTTCCGAACCGCGGGCCGTGCCGCTCTTCGCGGCGCGGGCACAGTGGTGAGCACCGTGGCCGCCCATCACAGCGCACCCGCACCCGCACCCGCACCCGCACCCGCACCCGCACCCGCGAGCCGTACATCCTGATGCCGCAGGGCAAGCAGGTGTACCGATCAAGCGGTTGTGCGGCGACGTGCCGGTATGAGCGGGTCGTCCTGTGCAGGGCGTGGTCATGACTTCCCGGTGAGCCGCACTCTGCCACGCGTGCAGGTGGTGGTGCCCCACACTGCGGCCCGGGTCCTTTACGTCGCGTCGCCCCGATGGCGCGACTCGGCATGCCCGATTCCGGCGTGATCGAGATGGAGTTCGCTCACGCCCCCCTGGCCGCGTGAGGAGGCCTTCGTGGTGACCGATCGGACCACGCCTGCGCAAGCGCATCGGCGCGCGGACGTTGCACGCGTGACGAGCGCAAAAGTCCGCACACCGATCCGGGCATGGCCGACAGGGCACACGACCTTGCTGATCATGGAAGAGGCCGCCGGGGCGCCTGGAGCGCCGGAAGCCAGGGCCGACCTCGGAGTAGTTCGATGACCGGTGACAAGCGTGCTCCGGCCCGGCCCGTGATGTCGGACCACGATTCCTACCTGGAGCGCTGCCTGCGTGTGTTGGAAGCCGTCGCCCCGCAACCGGCGCCGTCGACGTTGGCCCGGATCAGCGAGCTGAGCGGCCTGCCGTTGAGCACGGTCCACCGCCTCGTGCGGGTCTTGGAGGACAGCGGCGCCGTGCAACGGGTCGGCCGCCGCTACCGGATCGGTGAGCGACTGGTCGCCATCACCGCCCTCAGCACCCTCGAACGCTGCGACCAGACCCGGTAGGCGACGTCGCCACACGGTGTCATCGACAGGCGGTGTCGACACGCTCGTGTCAAATAGGACGGAAAGCGGGCACGCGAATTCCACGTGCCCGCTTTCGGCATATGAAATGACCGGCAATGCGAACGGTCGGTAAGTCGCCTACGCCCCCACGGCTCGACGACTCACCGACCGCTCGTTCCCCCGACAGTGCACGATCAAGATCGTGCACTGTCGCCATCATGGCATGCCACCGGGCTCAATGCACTACTTCGAGCGCGCGAATCAAAGTTTCAGTCCACGAAATACAAGTTCCCGATGCGCGGGAAAAATTCGTATGCGAGGCGGCCGGACAGTTATGGTGCCGGTATCGCTCCGCGCGTCCAGGTTGCAGTGGCGTCATGATGCGGTGTTCACAGGGGGCTTTATGTGTGCTTTTTCGCGAGGCCGTCGACCGTCCGGAGGCCGGGTCATGGCAGGTGATCTGCTGTGGCGGCTGATGGCGGGTAAGAACCACCGCGAGGTTCGCGCCCGCAGACGTACTCGTCGCGCCGGCACGGCCGGGCGGCCCGACGACGCCATTGCCGGGGTCGACGACGGATGGGGAGGCGCGGTCACCGGTCGACCGGTATCGCCGGGCGGCTCCCAGCCTCGACCGACGGCGTGGACGCCCGCCGCACCCGGTCCTCCACAAGCGCCTGGTGCGCCATCCGGTGCTGCTGCGCTGTGGAGGCCACCTCACCCGATGGCGTCACCACAGGCTCCGGCTCCGGCACCTCCCTCCGGTGTCGCACCGCCACCACAGCGGGCTTCCGCGCGGCAGTCCGCCTTCGACGTGGTCGACGGTGTCCGTGAACCGTGGTGGACGCGGATACGTCGCCTGGTCGTATTGGGCGCGGTCACCGTGCTGACGGTGCTGGGCGCGGTCGACGTGACCGTCACCGCGGTGGGCTTCATACGCCCGCCGCCATCACCCCCGGCAGCCGGGATTCCCGACGAAGTGCTCGACGGGGTCGCCGAGGGCGTGGCGGTGGACTACCTGTCCTGGGACACCCGCGAGCGGGAGCGACGCGAACAGGTACTGCGGCGGTGGGCGTTACCCGACCGTGAGGTCGACGGGTGGGACGGACAGGGTCGTCAGTCCGCCGACAGCCCTGCCGTGCTCGCCCGTGAACGGCGAGGCGTCGACCAGGTCGTGCTGACCGTACGGGTGCGGGTCGTGCCCTACGCCCCGGACGAGCAGACGGGATCGCAGCCCCCGCCACCGACGCAGCCGCCCGCGGAGGAACCCGGCACCTCGTCACCCGTCACCGACCCCGGCGTCGCGGCCGCGCAACCCGCACCCACGGACCCGCCGGGCTGGCGGGCGCACCCGGCACGCTGGCTGGTCCTGGCGGTTCCCCTCGCGCGGCACGACGGCCGTGTGCTGTTGACCGCGCCTCCCGCTCTGGTCGGCGACCCCGGCACCACACTGCCCGAACCCGTGCCCGCGGTCGAGGCGGTCAGCGACGACCGGTTCACCCGTGAGACCAGGCAGGCCGTGCAGAGCTTCTTCGAGGCGCTGGCCACCGGCGAACTGGACTTCGTGCGCGCTCCACGCGCACGGATCGCTTCCTTGCACAACGCGGCTGTGCTCGTCGAACTGCGGCAGTGGCGCGGCATGCAGGCACAGCCGGGTGCGCCTGCGGAGCAGCGCACGGGGGTGGCGAGCGCGGTGTGGCGGGTCGCCGAGAACGCCGGACAACTGACCTGTGCCTACCGCCTGAACCTGCACCGCCAGGACGACCGCTGGCTGTTGGCCGGCATCGACACCGACACCGGGAAAGCACCGTGATGAATACCGCGACGACCATCCTGACCGCGCTGGAGTTGGCGCAGACCCAACCGTTGCAGCAAGTCAACCTCGACGGCATCAAGAACGCGATCTTCGCGCTGCTGGGCGTGCTGTTGATGATCGTGCTCGGGGTGCGGGCCTTCTGGTCCTACATGGAGGACAAACCGGGCAGGATGGTCGCGCAGATCATCGCCGCGATGGGGTGCGGGGTGTTCGTGTTCTTCCCGGACACCGCGGAGAACATCCTCAAGGGCGTCATCCAGTCGGTCGTGGGCGGCACCGCATGAGGCTGCCCACCGACACCGTTCACCTCAAACTCCAGACCCGCCAGTACGAGCTGTTCGGCCGCTCGCTGGGACGTGGCGTGCAACGGCGTGTGCTGCTGATCGGGGCCGCGAGTACCGGCCTGTGGTGGGCGGTACTGCTGTTGCTGGGCATGCCGGTCCTGCACCGCCTGTCCCCGTTGCTGTTCCTGGTGCCGCCGGTGGTGTTCGTGCTCTACGGCACCCGGCGCGACGATACCGGCCGGATGATGCTCGCGGCCTGGCGTGACCGGCTGCTGTTCCGCGCGCCGGTGCGACGCAGGCCGATCGGAAACCCGCTGCTGTACCTGGAAGGCCGTCGGATGCATCCGATCCGTCTGCTGGTCACCGCCTGCCTCGTCACCTCTGTCTCCGAGCGTGATCGGGAAGGTGGTGCGTCATGACGCGCAAGGGACAGAAGGCGCGTCGGATCACCGATCCGCCCGCCGCGCCGCTGCTGATCCAGGACGGCGTCGAGGTCACCGACGACGCGGTGTGGACGTGGGCGCAGATCCCGGACGGCTCCACCGAGCTGATGGAGGACGCCGAGCTGGAGGCCGCGACCTGGGCCACCGCGGCCGCGATGCACACGCTGCTGCCGGTCGACGCCGAATACCACCTCAAGATCATGTGGGCGCGGTACTCGTCCGAGGACTACCGCGACAGCTGGACGGCGCTGTCCGGGGTGCGCGCGCCGGGCGCGGACTACTACATCGAGCTGGGCGCGCACCGCATCGCACGCAACAGCGAGGTCGGCCACTTCCGCCGACGGGTCGTGCTGCTCGGTGTCCGCTGGCCCACCGGTGAGGCCTCCTCGCCGTGGGAACGGCGCCGCCGGACCGTCACCGCGCAGCTGCGTTCCCGCGCGGCGGTGCTGCGCGACGCCCGCGACCGCGTCGAGGAACTGGAGCCGGCCGTGCGGCGCTGGTTCGGCCAGGTGCGTGACAGCCCTCTTCGGGGTGTTCCGGCGCCGGCCGCGACGATCGCCTGGGCCTACGCCCGCGAGCTGCGCCGCACCGCCGACCTCCGCCCCGTCGGCGAGGACGAGTTGTCCGGTGCTCGGCTGGTGTCGCTGATGCACGGCGACGTCGTTCCCAGCCCTGACGGCCGCTACGTCACCACCCGGGACGCGGCCACAGGTGCCACCCGGCACGTGGCGGTGCTGGTGCCCGCAGTGAACGGTTTCCCGGCCGACGAGCTGGAGATCCCCGGTGGGGAATGGCTTGCGCTGTTGACCGAGCTGACGGACGTGGAGGCGTCGGTGCGCGGGGTCAACCACGGGCGCACCGGTTCGTTGGCGCTGCTGCGCACCGGCCGCAAGTGGACCAGGTCGCAGTCCCTGGAGGCCGGTGAGGCGGGCACCGCCGCGCCGGAGGAGATCGACGAGGCCGAACTCGCGCTCGCCGAGCGTGATCGGGAGGTGCGGCGGCGCGTCGACGTGCTGGTGACCTCGCACCCGCGGTGGGTGGTGCACGCCGAGACGGTGGAGGAGTTGACCGACCGCGTCGAGGCGCTGCGCCGCCGCTACACCGGCATCGTCGCCCTCGAACCCGCCCCCCACATCCAGGACCTGCTGTGGAAGGAACTGCTGCCGGGCGACCGGGTGCGCGTGCCGGAGTTCGGGCAGGTCCAGCCGATGCGCACCCTGGCCGGGAGTTGGTTTCACGGCGGCTCGACGGTCGGGGACGCCGGCGGTCCCTACATCGGCGGCAACCTCGGTGCGACGCCGGGACCGGTACGGCTGCACCTGGTCTCCCGCACCGCAGACGACCGGCGGATGCCCACGACGATGTCGTTCACCGGCCGCTCCGGATCGGGCAAGAGCACCGCGGTGATGCTGACAGTGCTCGCCGCGCTGGCCGAGGGCGCCTGGTGCCTGCTCGCCGACCCCAAGGGCGACCTGGCCGGCATCGTCGAGGTCGCCGACCGCGTCCTCGGTGTCCCGGTACAGGTCCTCGACGTCACGACACCCGCCGCGGCCGGGTCGATGGACCCGATGCGGTGGACACCGACCGCCGACGAGGCCCGCGCCCTGACCCTCGATGCGCTGCTGGGCGTGCTCAGCGGCGAGGACCGTCGCGGCAACGAGGCGGTGCTGGAGGCCGCGATCGACCGGGTCCTTGCCCGGCCTCGGGAGATGTGGTCGGCCACCGCCGTGATCGGCGAACTCGTCGCCACCCCCGGTACCACCCCGGCCGCGCAGGCGGCGCGGACGCTGGGCGAGACGCTCTCGGTGCGCTCCCGACAGTCCGGTGTACGCGCCGTGCTGGGCACATCGGCAGACGGTGCCGTCCCCATGCTGTCCGGCCGCGGTCTGGTCTACCTGCGCCTGGACGGCCTGGGCCTGCCGCAGCCCGGGAGTCTGCCGGAGCAGTGGACGGTTCCGCAGCGCTGCGCGATGACCACCTTCCGGACCTCCACCGCGTACGCGCTGATGCAGTCGCGGCACGTGCGGGAGCTGATCAAGCTGGTCGCGCTGACCGAGCTGCACCGCATCACCACCTACCCGGAAGGCCGCTCGCTGGTGCAGTGGCTGGCCCGCACCGGCCGCGCCCTCAAGACCTACCTGCTGCTGGACTCCCAGTCCGCGGTCGACATGGCCGCCATCGAGGGCCTGGTCGAGCAACTGGTCATGTCGGCCGCGTTCGAGGCGTTGGGTCGGGAGGAACAACAAGCGCAGGCGGTGCTGTTGCACAGGCCCGACGCCGGTCCGCGCCTGCGACAGGCGCAGGGCATGGTGGGGCCGGGCGAGTGCGTGATGCGCGATCGCCACAACCGGCTCGGTTTGGTCGTCTTCGACCGGCTGACCGAGTGGATCGCCGACACCTTGTCCACCGACGCGGCCGAGGACTCCGCCGGCCTCTACGCCTACGACATTGAACCGGCGGACATCGAACCGGCGGACATCGGCCTCCGCGACGACCGCGGGGACGACCACGGCAACGGGACACCGGTCGACGGCACAGCGCCGGATGAGGCCGCTGCCCAGCGTGGTGTCGAGGGTCTGCGCGCCGACGAGCGGGAGCCAACGCGGTGATCGCCATGCTGCCTTCTCATGCGTCAGCCATGCGGCGTCGCACCGGTTGGTCCACGGCGGCGGTATCCGCGACCGCGCCAGCGATCTCGGCGGCGTGGTCCGGGACGCCATCCTCGGCCCGCGCGGTGCCGCTGGACATCGCCGATCCGGTGTCGGTGGCGTTTGCCTTCGCGCAATGCCCTCAAGTGCACGACCCGAACGCCTGCACGCTCACGGTGCCGCGATGGCGTGCCCGGCTCGGCCGTCACGCGCGCTGCCTGCTCGCCGAGCGGCGCCTACGACCCGAGGTCCGGGTGCCCAGTGCGAGCAGGGCCGCCGCAGCCACGGTCGCGGTGATCGCGGTCCGTGCGCACGACCGGGCACTCCGGCAGATCACGGTCAGCCTCGTCCCGGCCGGGGACCGGTGGTTGGTCGACGCGACAACGCCTGTGGAGGGGCGATGAGCAGCCACGTCATGTCCGCTCGGCTCATCGGTGTCGTGCGCGACGCGGTCCGGTGCGCGCTGCTGCTGGTGGCGCTGGTGCGGGAGCGCGCCCCGCGTCCGCTGCGGTGGCTGTGGACCCGGCCGGAGCGCATGACGACCCTGGCCTGGCTGGTGGGGCTGCTCGTCGCAGGGCATGCGCGCGGCGCGATCGCCGACGACGTGATCAGCGGCCCGGACCTCGCCGGTAGCGGCCCGAGGACGCTGTTCGAGACCTACTCGTTCTCCGATTACGGCATCACGGTCAAACCCGATGACTCGGTGTCGGGATGGCTGGATGTCGCGTTGCCGGTGTACCAGATCATGGGCGTGATCACGCTGCTGCTGGTGTGGCTCGTGCTCGGCGTGCTGGAAGGCGCGCTGACCTTGCTGGAGTGGCTGCTCAACCTCACCCTCTACGCCGAATCCAGCGACAGGATCGACCAAGCGGTCAACATGGTCGCCTACCACGTGTTCTGGCCGCTGATCATGGCCACCGTCGCGATCGGCGCGGTCATGACCTACGCCCGCTGGCGCGGCGAAGGCCGAGGCTTCGCCACCGACCTGGGCTGGGTCATCGCCACCGCCGCCACCGCGATGCTGTTCGCCTCCGGCCCGTCCACCGTGATGACCACCGTGGACGGGGCCCGGCAGCAGATCGCCGACGGGGTCATCGCCGGATCCACCCAGTTCGTGGCCGCCACGAACAACCCCACCGGATTTCCGACCCCGCCGATCACCGACGGAAGCCCGCACGCGGGCACACGGCGGCTCGTCGACAGCATGTGGTCCAACTTCGGCGCCACACCCTGGTGCCTGGCGCACTTCAACTCCCTGGACGTCTGCGGCAAGGCCGGTCACCACGCGCTCGCGAACGACGACACGTGGAAACGGTGGATGGCAATCCTCGACGCCCAGGGCGCCGTGCCGGAGTTCGGTCCCCACGGCGACTACATCCGCGGACAGGACCCGGCCCGGCTGGGCATCGTGCTGCTGCTCGCCCTGCTGGTGCTGCCCTTGGCGCTGCTGCTGATCCGCCTGGTCATCGCCGGGCTCAACGCCTCGGTCGGCCTGTTGCTCGCCCTGGTCGCCGGGCTGGTGTTCCTCACGCTGTGGCCGATACCCGGCTGGCCCCGGGCGACCGGCACCCGCTACCTCGTCTACACCGTCGGCCGCAGCCTCCAGGCGTTGACCATCACCACGACGGTGTCCGGCGTCACCGTCACCTCCACGATCATCGTCACCCTCGTCGGCCACCACGGGTTCTTCATCGTCACCGTGCTCACCATCGCCCTGATGACCTCGGCGGGGCAGATGCAGACCTGGATGGACTCCCTCACCGGCGGCGAAGGCGCCCGCACGATGGGTGTCGGTTCCGCGCTGATCGCCCGTTCGGTGGCGCGCACGGCGGTCAAAGCGGTAGGCGGCGTCACCCGTGTCGCCGCCGGCGCGGCACGGGTGGCGGGAGGAGCGGCGATCGGCGGAGTCGGCCTGGCCACCGCTGCGACCCGCGCGGCCGGTAACCGGTTCCAGTCCCAGGCGGGCACGGCGGCGGACATCGACCGCGGACCGGTCCAGGCGAACGCCACCCGGATCGTCCCGTCCACCACCGTGCAGCCCTACGCGCCCGGTCCGGGCGGACGACGCCCGCGGCCGCACGGAACCGGCCCGGTCACCGCGATCACCTCCGGGCCCGGCCTGGCGGTGCGGCCGAAGCCGAGCCCGCGTCCTGACCCGGAAGCACGATCGGGCGCAACGTTCGACGCCGAACGGGCCACCGCGGTCGGCCCGCGCCGCTGGGTAGCACCGCCCGGCGGAAGCGGCACCGAGCAGGCCACCGGCGACACGCACCGGGTCTGGGTCATCCCGCCGGGCGGGCGCGGGCTCGCCGCGCCGGACAAGACCCCGCCGCCGCCTGCCCGCAGTCGTCGTGGTGTCCACCGGATCAGCACCGGACGTCCGCGCCCGGCCCGACAGGTGAAGCAGGACGGTTCGGATGCGGCCCGGACGCGTCGTCCGCGTCGTACACCCGGACGCCGACGTGACGACACCGACACCGGCTGACCAGCGAGAGGAGAGCAGCACCGATGGCACATCCCGATCCGGCACGCGACGGCTCCGAGCCGTACGGGACCGCGCCGTCCAGCCCTGTCGGCGGCCGGCTCGATGACGACGCCGATCATCCGGTGCAGGTCGCACGACAGGTACGCCGCGCACTGTGGGGACGTGACCTGCTCGGCCCCCGGCCCGGCTGGTGGCCGTGGGGCTCGGGTGGCCGTGCCCGCGCCCAGCGGCGGCGCGAGGTACGCGCGCTCGGCGCGCAACGGCGCGTCGAGCTGCACCGCCGGTTCGCCCACGGCCACGACCAGGGCGGTGACGCCGTGCGCGTGCCGTGGCGACCCATACCGGCCAGCCGGAACATCGCAGCCCTCGCCGCGGTGGCCACCGTGGTCGCCGCGGTGGTGGCCGTGGCCTGGTCGAGGGGCGACGAGCCAGGCGCCGTGGAGGTTCCGGGTGAACCCCGTGGTGAATCGGCGCCCATCGAGGCGCCGCCCACCACCTCGACGACGTTGACGGTTCCGCCTTCCGTCGTCATCCCGTCGTCCGCGTGGTCGTTGCCGGAGCAACCGCCCATCCCGCCCTCCGGCGTCGCACCCACACAAGCCCACCCCCGGACCGCGACGGACCCGGCGACGATCGCCGTGATCACCGCTCCACCAGGCCCACCGGCACGCCGGGAACTGGCCGATCCGCAGGACGCAGCGAGGGCGTGGCTGGCCCGGTGGTGCCCGTTCAACACCGGCGAGGACCAGTTCGGCGACGCCGAACGGCGAGCCCTGCCGGCGATGACGGATGTCGCCTGGTCGCTGTTCGACCCCACCGGCGACGAGCGAACCGCGCGAAGCTGGGAACAGGCCGGCGCGGCCGGAGAGACCGGAAGGTGCTCCGCGCCCGTCGCCCAGGTCGTGCCCAGCGCACCCCGCACCCCGCAGCGGGTCGTGGTGCGGGTCGCCGCCGATCGGGTGATCACCACCGCCGCAGGGGGACGCTACGTCGAGTCGGTGTCTTCGACCCGGGTCATGCTGCGCCAGGCCGACGGCACGTGGCGGGTCGACCTGGCCGCGGTCGGTGGTTGAGGGCGATGGTCAAGGGCCTCCTC